>NZ_JAOAOP010000015.1 GCF_030398335.1 Aquibium sp. A9E412 | reverse complement strand
CGGCGCCTGCGGCGGCGCGGCCTCGGCCGGGCCGGCCGCCGCCACCTGCGGCGTCACCCGGTAGCGCAGCACCGGCCGGCAGGCCTCCGGCGCGTCGCGCCTCTCGACCGCCTCGCTGCCCTCGAGCGCGCCCGTCACGATGGCGTGCCAGCAGCCCGCCGCCGGTCCCCTGGTGCCGCTGTAGCCGCACACGATCAGCCGGTCCTCGGCCCGCGTCATGCCGACATAGAGCAGCCGGCGGTACTCCTCCTCGCCCTTGGCGCGCGCCTCCGCCTCGAGCGCCCTCGAGGCGGTGTTGGCGACGTCCTTGCCGGCGCGCCACAGGACGCCGTCGCCGGGCCAGCCGCCGCCCTGCGGCGTGAACGGGATGAGGCGCGGCAGGTGGCTGTCGCTCATCGGCGCGCTGCCGGGATCGACCAGGAAGACGACCGGCGCCTCCAGCCCCTTGGCCGCGTGCACGGTCATGATGCGCACCTCGTCGCGCGTCTGGTCCATCTCGCGCTTGATCTCCGGCGCGGCGGTCTCGACGTCGGCGAGGAAGGCCTCGAGGCCGGGCAGGCCGCTGCGCTCGCAGGCCAGGCAGAAGCCGAGGAACTCGTCGAGGATGTCGTTCGCCTCGTGGCCGAGCCGGGCGACGAAGCGGCCGCGCATCGGCGGGTGGCCGCCGGCGCCGGCCAGGATGCCGGCATAGAGCTCGAAGACCGGCCGCACCGCCGCCTGCCGGCGCCAGCGCTCCAGCATCGCCGCGACGGGCGCCAGCGCGGCGTCGTCCTGCGCGGTGGCGTTGAGCGCGGCGAACAGCGAACCGCCGTCGGCGCGCGGCCAGCACAGCGCGAACAGCGCCGCCTCGGAGACGTCGAACAGCGGGCTGCGCAGCACCGCGGCGAGCGCCAGGTCGTCCTCCGGTTGCACCAGGAAGCGGCCGAGCGCGATCAGGTCCTTGACCGCGATGTGCTGCGTCAGGCGCAGCCGGTCGGCGCCGGCCACCGCGACGCCGCGGTTCTTCAGGCTGCGCGACAGCGCGTGCACGAAGCGGTCGCGCTTGCGCACCAGCACCATGACGTCGCCCGGCGTCAGCCGCGCGCCGGTGCCCTCGATGGTCTCGCCGTCGGCCAGCCAGCCGGCGATGGTGGCGGCGATGGTCTCGGCCAGCCGCACCGCCGGCGCCGAGGCGTGGTCGACCGGCAGCGTCCAGTCGTCCGGCTCCTCGACCGTTTCGGGCCGCAGCATCGACCACAGCTCGACATAGCCCGGCGCGCCGCGGCGGATCGCCTTGTGGTCGACCGGGTCGTCGTAGCGCGTCAGCCCCTTGCGCACCTCGGCGCGCGAGAACACCAGGTCGACCGCCGCCAGCACGTCCTCGGTCGAGCGGAAGGAACGCTGCAGGCGGACCTGGGCGAAGGCGCCGCCGGCCGCCGGCACCGCCTCGGCGAAGGCGGCGCCGGTCTCGGCGAAGGCCGCCGGCGCGGCGCCCTGGAAGGAATAGATCGACTGCTTCTCGTCGCCGACGGCGAAGATGGTGCGGCGGACGTGGTCGCGCGCGCCGAGGCCGGCGAAGAACTCCTCGGCGAGCCGGCGCACCACGCGCCACTGGTCGGGGCTGGTGTCCTGCGCCTCGTCGAGCAGGATGTGCTCGATGCCGCGGTCCAGCTTGTACTGCACCCAGGGCCCGACATCGGCGCGCGACAGAAGCCGCACGGTGCGCGCGATCAGGTCGTCGAAATCGAGAAAGCCGCGCGCCCGCTTGAGCCGCTCGTAGCGCTCGATCAGCCGGTCGGCGAGGGTGAGGGCGGCGCGCGTCGCCTGCAGCATGCGGTAGAGCGCCAGCCGGTCGGCCGTCGCCCTGATCGCCTCGGCCGCCTTTTCGTAGCGCGTCTCCAGGTCCGGCAGGCGCTCGCGCAGCGCCTTCTTGAAGGTCGTCGGCCCGTAGGGCTCGCCCTTCTGGTTGAGAAAGCCCGCCGCCAGCGCCTCGAGCCGGCGCGTCGCGGTGGTCTCGGCGAAGGCGCGGCGCGCCTCCGGCAGGATGCGGTTTTCCACCTGCGCGGCGCCGGTCGCGGCGGCGGCCTCGGCGAGAGCGGCGAAGTCGGCCTCCGAGAAGCCGGGCAGCGGCCAGCAGGCGGCGGCCACCGTCTCGGCCGTCTCGTGCGGTGCGAAGCCGAACTCGGCGAACAGCGCGGCGAAGGGCGGCGTGTCGCCGGCCAGCGCGTCGATCACGCCACGCAGGCGCTCGCGTTTGGCCACCACCTCCGACATGAGGCCGTCGAGCCCGGCTTCGCCGCCGCGCGCCAGAACCTCGGCGAAGGCCTCGGCGAGCGCCGGGTCGTCGGCCGCCGCCGCCTGCGTGAGAAGCGCGCGGCGCGCCTCGGCGACGAGCGCGGTCTCCATCTGCGGGTCGAGCAGCTCGAAATGGCCGGCGATGTTGGCCTCGAGCGGGAAGCGGTGCAGCACCGCCTCGCAGAAGGCGTGGATGGTCTGGATCTTGAGCCCGCCCGGCGTCTCCAGCGCGCGCGCGAACAGCCGCCGGGCCATGCGCAGCTTGTCCGGCCCCGGCCGGCGGTGCTCGATCGCCGCGATCGCCTCGGCCAGCGCGTCGTCGGGCATCAGGCTCCAGCGCGCCAGGCTTTCGAAGACGCGGTTGGCCATGTTGGCGGCGGCCGCGCGGGTGTAGGTCAGGCACAGGATCTGCGCCGGGTCGGTGCCCGACAGCAAAAGCCGGATGACGCGCTGGGCGAGCACATGCGTCTTGCCCGAGCCGGCATTGGCCGACACCCAGGCCGAGACCGAGGGGTCGGAGGCGCGCGCCTGCTCGGCGCGCGTGTCGTCGGGCACGGGATAGCGC
Source organism: Aquibium sp. A9E412 (assembly GCF_030398335.1). Classification (GTDB taxonomy): domain Bacteria; phylum Pseudomonadota; class Alphaproteobacteria; order Rhizobiales; family Rhizobiaceae; genus A9E412. Next base: position 65,209 of record NZ_JAOAOP010000015.1, on the reverse strand, counting down.
AGGCTCATGGCTCGCCGCCGCCGCTGTCGCCGTCGCGGTCGGCGCCGGCCGACCATTCCAGCACCCGCGCCAGGTGGTCGTAGTCGCCCTCCGTGTCGCCCTCGCGGAACGGCAGGGCGCGCGACAGGTAGCCGGCTTCGGCCCGCCCGTAATGGGCGAACAGCCGTTCGAGCCGCTCCCATGCCTCCTGCGACAGGTCGGCCGCGCTGCGCGTGCGCCGGTTGTGTTCGAGCACGCTCTCCTGGCCGACCGTGCCGTTCGCCCGCAGCCGCACATAGGCGAGCTCGGCCGGCTCGCGCGGGCCGATGTCGGCGAAGGCGCCGCGCGCCAGGAGCGCGCCCTCGAGCGCGAGCTGCGGCGCCACCAGCGTGTGCGCCTGCACCTTCGAGGGGCCGGCCCCGGTCTTGAAGTCGATGATCTCGGCGGCGCCGTCGGTGCGCAGGTCGATGCGGTCGGCATAGCCCGACAGCGTCGGCCCGGCGGCGGTGGCGAAGGGCGCGGCGCGCGCCTCGGCGATGCGCGTGGCGATCGCCGCCGCGCGGCCGCGCTCCCAGGCGATCACGCCTTCGGCGGTGCGCGCGAAGCGCGGCCACCACACCGCCGCGACGTCGGCCGGCAGCGCCGCCTCTGCGAAGGCCGCGCGGCCGGCGGCGAGAAGCGCGTCGAGCGCGTCGGGCGCGGCCGGATCGGTGCCCGCCTGCACGAAGCGCTGCAGGATGGCGTGGAACAGCGTGCCGCGCTCGGCTGCCCCGGGGTCGCGGATCAGCGGTTCGAGCGGCTGCAGGCCGAGGATGCGCCGCGCGTAGACGGCATAGGGGTCGCGCCGCAGCGTCTCGACCTCGGTGACGGAAAAGCGCGTCGGCCGCGCGGCGAGCGGCGGCGTCGGCTGCGGCCGCGGTGCGTAGTCGACCGGCGCGACGCGCTCCAGCGCATGGGCGGCCCCGGCGATCGCGGCACCGCGCTCGCGCATGGCCGCCGTGGCCCGCTCGCCGGCGAAGGCGGTCAGGCGCTGCAGCCAGCGCGAGGCGACCGCCGGTGCGTCGCCGGCGCGCGCCGCGCGCGTCAGCACCACGGCGGGCGCGCCCATCGCCATGACGAAGTCGTGCGCCGCCTGGCCGATGCGCCGCTCCGGCGGCTCGAGGTCGAGGCCGCCCTTCATGAGGCGCGACAGGAAGCGGTCGGCCTCCACCTGGCGCGGCCAGGTGCCCTCGTTGAGGCCGCCGAGCACCAGCGTGTCGACGCTCTGCAGCCGCGCCTCGAGCGTGCCCCAGATGGCGATGCGCGGGTCGGCGCCGACCGGCGGCTTGACCGTCTCACCGGCGATCAGCGCGGCGAGGATGTCGGGCCATTCGGCCGGCCGGAAGGCGAGCGGCGTGCGGCAGTCGACCAGGCCGCGCAGGAAGCCGGCCAGCGCCTCGCCGAAATCGCCCTCGTAGAGCCCGGCGCGGCGGCCGTCCGGTGTCGCGGCGAGCGCCTCCAGCGTCTCGACGGTGACGCGCAGGATGGCGGCGAGATCGACGCTTTCCTGCGCGCGCAGCGCAGCGAGCGGCGCGAGCGCTCCGGTCAGCGCCGCGACCAGCGCGCGCGCCTCGGCGAGGGTGGCGGCGGTGAGCCGCTCAAACCAGGGCGGCCGGCGGCCGGCGGCCAGCGCGGCGAGCCGGCTTTCCAGCAGCGGCGCGAGGTCGGCGGCGTCGGGCCGGCCGGTGCCGCCGCGCAGCGCCACCAGCTCGACCGCGCCGGCGGCGCGCCGCACGGTCTCGGCCGGCCGGCCGAGGCGCAGCAGCGGATGCTTGAGCAGGCCGATGGCGGCGACCGGGTCGCCGGGCCGGAACACCGCTTCCAGCAGCAGCCGCATGAGCCCGGCGCCGAGCCCCTGGGCGAGCGGCCGGCCGCCCGAATCGTCGGCCTCGATGCCGAAGCGGCCGAGCTCGGCCGCCACCCGGCGGGCGAGCGCGCGGTCGGGCGTCACCAGGGCGGCGCTGGCGCCCTCGGCGGCGATGGCGCGGCGCAGCGCCACGGCGATCGCCAGCGCCTCCTCGCGCTCGTTGGCCGCCTCGACCAGCGCGACGCCGTCGAGCGCGCCGGCCGCCACCGCCGTCTCGGCCAGCGGCCGGCGCTCGGCCCAGTCGTCGGTCGTCTCGGCCGGGCGCAGCGCCTCGCCGACGAGCCGCGCGCGGGCGGCGCGGGCCGGCGGCCGCGCGCCGATCTGCGGCACCTCCGAGCGCGCGACACCGAGCGCGGCGAGCAGCGTCTTGAGGCCGAACTGGGGATGGCCGAAGCCGGCCGGATCTTCCGCCGCGCCGATCGCCGCCCAGGCGCGCTCGTCGAGCTCGCCGTCGAGGCCGGGCAGCACGACGGCGCCCTTGTCGAGCCGCGCGACGGCGGCCAGCAGCGTCGCGGTTGCCGGGATCGAGCCGGTCGAGCCGGCGGCGACGACGGGGCCGGGCGGCGGGTTGCGGCGCAGCCGCTCGGCTTCCGCCAGGATCAGCGCGTTGCGGTGCGCGGCCGGGTTGGAGCGGCCGCGCTCGGCCAGCGCCGCCGGCCAGGCGGCGGTGACGATGCGCAGGAAGTCGAGCGTCACCTGCCACCAGCCGGCCAGGTCGTCGGCGACCAGGCCGGACAGTTTCGACCAGTCGCTGCCCTCCGTCTCCACCTCGTCGATCAGCGCGGCGAGATCGCGCGCCAGCCAGATGGCGTCGGCCGCCGAGGCCGGCACCACCACGCCCTCCTCGTAGAGCGCGGCGACATGCGCCGGCACGCGGCGCTTCCACGCCTGGACCAGCGGCGCCAGCATCAGGATGCGCTCCTGCGCGGCGATCGGCGGCGCCAGGTCGAGCACGTCGGCGCCCTCCGGCTCGAAGGCGGCGGCGTCCTCGTCGAACTCGCCGAGCGGGCGGATGCGCGGCAGGACCGCCGCGCGGCCGCCGGCGCGCTCGACGAACACGCTGCGGAGCTCGCGCGCGGCGCGCCGCGTCGGCACGTAGATGGTGGCGTCGGCCATCGCCAGCGGGTCGCCGTCGAAGCGGAAGGCGGGCACCAGCGCACCCGTCATGAAGGCCTCGGCCAGCGTCGGCAGGAAGGGCGCGCCGGGTGGCACCGACAGCACACGCGGCGCCGGGCGGCCGCTCATGCGGTGCCGGCGCGTGCCACCGCCGCCTCGGCGGCGGCGATCGCCTCGGGCGTGCCGACGGTGATCCAGGCGCCGGCGAGCGGCATGCCGTAGAGCCGGCCGGCGGCGATGGCGCGGTCGAAATACAGGTTGAGCGAGTGCGGCTCGGCCGCCGCGCCGGCGAAGACGCGCGGATCGACGATCGCCGCGCCGGCATAGACGAGGCCGGTCTCGCCGGGCGCGGTGCGGCGCAGCCGGCCGTCGCCGTCGGCCACGAAGTCGGTCTTCGTGCCGTGGCCGGTCGCCTGGTCGAGCGTCGCGAGCATCAGCAGACTATCCATCCGCCCGGCGCGCCAGGCAAGCGCCAGACGTTCGAGATTGGCCGTGCCGGGGGCGTCGATCCAGAAGGTGTCGGCGTTGACGAGCAGGAACGGCCGGTCGCCGAGCAGCGGCAGCGCCTTGACGATGCCGCCGGCCGAATCGAGCAGCCGCGCGCGCTCGTCGGAAATCGCGATGCGCGGCCGCGTCCGCGTCGCCAGATGGGCGACGAGCCGGTCGGCCAGGTGGTGCACGTTGATTACCGCCTCCTCGACGCCGGCCGCGGCCAGCGCGTCGAGGCCCCAGTCGATCAGCGGCCGGCCGGCGACGGGCACCAGCGGCTTCGGCAGCCGCTCGGTGATCGGCCGCATGCGGGTGCCGAGCCCGGCGGCGAGCACCATCGCCCGGCGCGGCACGGTGCCGCTCACGCCCCGTCCTCCGTCGTCGGATCGAGCACGCCCGCCTCGGCATAGAAGGCGGCGAGCGCGGCGAGCGCCGGGTGGGCGAGCGCGCGCGCGAGATAGGCGCGGATGCGCGGCAGGTGGGCGAGATAGGCCGGCTTGCCGTCGCGCCGGTCGAGCCGCACGAAGATGCCGAGCAGCTTGGTGTTGCGCTGCGCGGCGGCGATCGCATAGGCCTCGCCGTGCGCGGCGGCGTCGAGGCCCGGCCCGCGCGCCGCGCGGTAGCGCGCGAGGACGGCGCTTTCGAGCGCCGCCGGCACGGTGACGCGCGCATCGAGCGCCAGCGAGGCGAGATCGTAGGCGGCCGGGCCGATGACGGCGTCCTGGAAGTCGATCAGGCCGAGCCGGTCGTGACCGCTCCGGTCGCCGCGCCAGATCAGGTTGGGCGAGTGGAAGTCGCGCAGCACCAGGCTGCGCTCGTGGCTCTCGAGGCGCTCGAACAGCGCCTGCCACAGCCGCGCGAAGGTCGCGCGCATCGCCTCGTCCGCCGCCCGGCCGGTGGCGAACGGCACGTACCAGTCGAGAAACAGCTCCGTCTCGATGGCCAGCGCGGCGCGGTCGTAGTCGGGGATGCGGTAGGCGGCGCCGTCGAGGTCGACCGTGCGCGGCCAAGGCCGGGCGTGCAACGCGGCGAGCAGCTCGGCGGCGGCCAGGTAGCGCGCCGCGATCGGCCGGCCGGCGGCGTCGACGACCGGTTCGCTGCCCAGATGCTCGGTCAGAAGCAGGCCCTGGTCGAGGTCGGCCGCGTCGATGCGCGGCGCGGCGAAGCCCGCCGCACGCAGCAGCCGGTCGACGGCGACGAAGGCATGCACCGAGCCGGCGATGCGGGCGACGGCGCTGTAGGGCCGGCCGCCGCGCACCGGCGGCTCGTCGCGCCGGGCCGGCGCGTCCATCAGCACGCGCGCGATGCCGTCGCCGCCATGCACCGTCTCGTAGGCGCGCGGCGAGGCGTCGCCGGCGAGCGGCCGGCGCGTGGCTTCGGCGTGGCCGGCGGCGGCCAGGAAGTCGCGGATGGCGAGCGAGCGGGCGACGCGGGCCAGCGCCTCGTCGGGGCCGGTGACGACTGCGCGGCGGCCGGCGCCGGCCTGCTCGAGCCGCACCATGAGCGCGTCGCCCGGCCAGTCCACGCCGGCGCGTTCGGGCCATTCGACGAGGTCGAGCGTGGCGCCGGCCGCCTCGGCCAGGCCGAGCTCCTCGATCTCCTCGGGCGCGGCGAGCCGGTAGAGGTCGAAATGGCGCACCGGAATGCGCGTCTCGTCATAGGCCTGCACCAGGGTGAAGGTGGGGCTCGGCACCTCGAGGCCGGCATCGTCGGCGAGCGTGCGGATGACGGCGCGGGCGAGCGTCGTCTTGCCGGCGCCGAGGTCGCCGGCCAGCCCGACCCGGTCGCCGCGGCGCAGCGCGCGCGCCAGGTCCTGGCCGAAGATCAGCGTGTCGGCCTCGCCGGCAAGCGGCCGCTCGATCCGGCCCGGCGCCACGGCGGCTACTCCGCCGCGACCCGCATGCCGGCGGGAACCAGCGGGAAGCGGCAGATCACCGAGGTGCCGCGGCCCTCGCCGGTCTCGATGTCGACGCTGCCGCCGTGCAGCTCGACGAAGCTCTTGACGATCGACAGGCCGAGGCCGGCGCCGCGCCGGCGGCCGCCGCCGGCGCGCGGCTCGAAGCGCTTGAAGATCGAGTCGAGCACGTCCGGCGCGATGCCCGGCCCGTCGTCGTGCACGCGGAACTCGGCCCAGGCGTCCGCGCCGCGCGCCGTCAGCGTGACGGTGCTGCCCTCCGGCGCGTAGTTGGCCGCGTTGCTCAGCAGGTTGAACAGGATCTGGCGCACCCGGTGCTCGTCGGCATGGAACACCGCGCCGGGCGGGTCGATGTCGAGCGCCAGGCGGATGTCGTGCTCGCGCAGCCGCTCGGCGACCAGATCGGCGGCCGACTGCACCACGTTGCCGAGCCGCACCTCGCCGATGTCGAGCTGCATGATGCCGGCGTCGACGGTCGCCAGGTCGAGGATGTCGTTGACGATCGTCAGCAGCACGGCCGACGAGGAGGAGATGTGGTCGACATAGTCGCGCTGGCGCGGGTTGAGCGGCCCGGTGGTCTCCAGCGTCAGCAGCTCGGTGAAGCCGATGATGTTGGTCAGCGGCGAGCGCAGCTCGTAGGAGACGTGCTGCACGAAGTCGTTCTTGAGCTGGTCGGCCTTCTGCAGCGCCTCGTTCTTGTCCTTGAGCGCGCGCTCGACGTTGACGGTGTCGGTGACGTCGACGAAGGTCATCATCACCTGGCCGTTGGGCAGGTGGATGAGGGCGTAGCTCAGGATCGTGCCGTTGACGAGCTCGGTCTGGCCGTGCCGGTCGCGGCGCTCGTCGTCGAAGCCGGTGACGACGGCGACGAACTCGCTCCACGGGCCGTCCTTGGCCAGCGCGTCGCAGGCCGCGCGCACCGTGGCGATGTGCGCCTCGGGCGCGGTGGCCTCGGCCGGCAGGCCCCACAGCGAGCGGAAGGCGGGGTTGGACAGCCGCAGCCGGCCGTCCGGGCCGAACACCGCGACCCCTTCGGCCAGGTTGTCGAGCGTCTCGCCCTGCACGCGCCGTGCCGCGTTGTAGCGGCTTTCCAGGTCGATCTTCTCGGTCAGGTCCTCGAACACCCAGGTGACGCCGCCCTTGGGCTGCGGCGTGGCGACGACGCGGATCGTGCGGCCGTCGGGCAGGTGCCACCAGTGCTCCTGCGAGTCCATCGAGCGGTAGGCCGACAGCACGGCCTCGGTCCAGCGGCGCCACTCCGGCTGCTCGGCGAGCTTGCCCTCGCTGCGCAGCCGGTCGAGCAGCAGCGCGTTGTCGGGGCTCGATTCCAGGAAGCCGGTCTCGAAGTCCCACAGCTTCTGGAAGGCCTGGTTGAAGAAGCGCAGCTTGGCCTCGGCGTCGAAGATGGCGACCGCGGTGTTGAGCTGGTCGAGCGTGTCGGCGTGGCTGCGCACGGTGTCCTGGTGCTCGCGGCGGATCGCCTCGATCTCGCTGACGTCGACGGCGATGCCGGCCGAGCCGCCGGCGTGGGCGACGTCGGTGACCGCGTACATGCGCCGCTCGCCGCCGACCACCGCCGACAGGGTCTGCCGGAACACCGCCTCGGCGGCGTGCACGCGGGCGATCTCGCTGCGCGCGGCGGTGGTCAGGAGCTCGCGGCCCTCGCTGACGGCGGTGCCCGGCGCGCCGGCCTCGGCCGCCTCGGCGAAGGCGCGGTTGGCCCAGGCCAGGCGGCCCTCGCCGTCGCGCACCCAGACCGGCATGGCGAGTGCCTCGGCGAGCCCCAGCAGGCTGTCGTGCTCGGCGCGCAGGCGCTGCGCCTCGAGCCGCAGCCGGGCGAGCTCGCGGCGGCTCTCGGCCGGGGCGACGAAGCGGATGGCGGTGTGCAGCGCGCTCTTGCGGCCGTGCACCTCGATAGGGCCGCCGCGCGACGTCTCGACCACCAGGTCGAAGGCCTCGCCGCGCTCGCGCAGCGCGGCGGCGGCGCGCTCCAGCGCGAAGGCCGAGGCCGGCGTCAGCCAGCGGCCGAAGGCGAGGAAGGCGCCGCGCTCGTCGGGCGCGCCGCTGTCGCCGGGCAGCGTGCCGACGACGGCCGGCTTGCGGCTGTCGCGCTCCCACAGCACGACGCGCTGGTCGTTCAGGTTGAGCAGCGCGTCGGAGCGCTGCAGCGCGCCGGACAGCTCGGCGATGCGCTCGCGCAGCGCGTGGTTCTGTGCGGCGGTGCGGGCGCGCTCGCGGATCAGCCAGATGGCCGACAGGAGGGCGGCGCCCATGACGCCGGCGAAGATGGAAAGCTGGATCACCTCGAGCGTTCCGACCGACAGGCCGGCGCCCGTCTCCGTCGACTGCGACCAGGCGTTCGCCGGCCACAGCAGCGTGGTTGCGAGCGCCCACGCCCTCAGGGGCCGTGCCGGTCTCGCCTCATGCACGGGCTCGCTCCATCCCGCCGCCCCGCGGGTCCAACCCTGGCATGTCTTGTCCCTCTCCGCCGCGTGATCATCAAGACCGCCCACCCGCGCCGCGGCACACCGCCGGACCCCGAAAACCGGCGACGACGCGAATCACTCCACTGTACCTGCTCGCCGAATCGGCGTGAAGCGGGCGCCGCGGCAAAAAGAAGGCCGGGGGCGATTGTCAAGCCCCCGGCCGCCATATCTTGTGGTTCGATCGCGAAGGATCAGTACCTGTAGTGCTCGGGCTTGAACGGTCCCTGCTGCGACACGCCGATATAGGAGGCCTGCTCGTCCGACAGCTCGGTCAGGTTGACGCCCAGCTTGCCGAGGTGCAGGCGGGCGACCTTCTCGTCGAGATGCTTGGGCAGCACGTAGACCTTGTTCTCGTAGTCGGCGCCGCGCGCATAGAGCTCGATCTGCGCCAGCACCTGGTTGGTGAAGGAGGCCGACATGACGAAGCTCGGATGGCCGGTCGCGTTGCCGAGATTGAGCAGGCGGCCCTCCGACAAGAGGATCATGCGCTTGCCGTCGGGAAACTCGACCAGGTCGACCTGCGGCTTGACGTTGGTCCATTTCAGGTTGCGCAGCGCGGCGACCTGGATCTCGTTGTCGAAGTGGCCGATGTTGCCGAGGATCGCCATGTCCTTCATCTGGCGCATGTGATCGAGCGTCACCACGTCCTTGTTGCCGGTCGCGGTGATGATGATGTCGGCGCTCGGCGCGGCCTCCTCGAGGGTGACCACCTCGAAGCCGTCCATCGCCGCCTGCAGGGCGCAGATCGGGTCGACCTCGGTGACCTTGACGCGCGCGCCGGCGCCCTGCAGCGACTGCGCCGAGCCCTTGCCGACGTCGCCGTAGCCGCACACCACCGCCACCTTGCCGGCCATCATCACGTCGGTGGCGCGGCGGATGCCGTCGACCAGCGATTCCTTGCAGCCGTACTTGTTGTCGAACTTCGACTTGGTGACCGAATCGTTGACGTTGATCGCCGGGAACGGCAGCAGCCCCTTCTTCTGGAGCTGGTAGAGCCGGTTGACGCCGGTCGTCGTCTCCTCGGTGACGCCCTTGATGGCGTCGCGCTGGCGGGCGAAGAAGCCGGGCGTGGCGGCCATGCGCTTGCGGATCTGCGCGAACAGGACCTCCTCCTCCTCGCTGCCGGGGTTGGACAGCACGTCCTCGCCGGCCTCGGCGCGGGCGCCGAGCAGGATGTACATGGTGGCGTCGCCGCCGTCGTCGAGGATCATGTTGGACGGCTCGCCGTCCGGCCACTGGAAGATGCTGTCGGTGTAGGTCCAGTACTCCTCCAGCGTCTCGCCCTTGACGGCGAACACCGGCGTGCCGGTCTCGGCGATCGCCGCCGCGGCGTGGTCCTGCGTCGAGAAGATGTTGCACGAGGCCCAGCGCACCTCCGCGCCGAGCGCCTTCAGCGTCTCGATCAGCACGGCGGTCTGGATCGTCATGTGCAGCGAGCCGGTGATGCGCGCGCCGGCGAGCGGCTTGGCCTTGCCGAACTCGTCGCGGCAGGCCATCAGGCCCGGCATCTCCGTTTCGGCGATCTCGATTTCCTTGCGGCCCCAGGCCGCCAGTCCGATGTCGGCGACCACATAGTCCTTGCTGCCGGCCATTGCGCCTCTCCTGTCGAAAGAATCCTGCGCGCGCGGCCGAAGGCCGGCGCCAAACCGCCGTCTGCCTAGCAGATCGCCGGCCGGTCGACAACGGGATATAAAGAAATCTTTATCCCTGCATATGGTGCCGGGCAGCCGCCCGCGTCCGCCTCAGCTCTCCTCGCCGAAGCGGCCCGCCACCAGGCCCTCGAGCGCCGCCATCACCGCCTCGGCCTGCGGGCCGCGCGCCGTCACGGTGATGCAGCAGCCGGGGCTGGCGGCCAGCATCATCAGCCCCATGATCGAGGTGCCGCCGACCGTGATGCCGTCCTTCTCGACCTCGACGCGGGCGTCGTGGCTGCCGACGATCTGCACGAACTTGGCCGAGGCGCGGGCATGCAGGCCGCGCTGGTTGACGATCGAGAAGCGGCGGCGGATGGCGTCGGTGCCGTGCGGAGGGCTGAGCGCGGTCATTTGCCGTTGAGGATCTGGCTGGCGACGTTGATGTATTTGCGGCCGGCGTTCTGCGCCTCGTCGAGCGCGGCGGCCATGTCGTCGCGGCTGCGCACGCTCGACAGCTTGATGAGCATCGGCAGGTTCATGCCGGCGACCACCTCGATGCGGCCGGGCTCCATCACCGAGATCGCCAGGTTGGAGGGCGTGCCGCCGAACATGTCGGTCAGGATGACGACGCCGCTGCCAGTGTCGGCGCGCGCCACCGCGTCGATGATGTCGCGGCGGCGCTGCTCCATGTCGTCCTCGGCGCCGATCGACACCGTCTCGAAATTGTCCTGCGCGCCGACGACATGCTCCACCGCATGGCGGAACTCGTCGGCCAGCCGGCCGTGGGTCACCAGTACGACGCCGATCATGCGCCCGCGTTTCCCCGGCACCCGCGCGCGGGACTGCCGCTTGCGTCGGACCCGGATGCCCCGGCCGGTCCGGCGGTTGAACTCGTCACGTGCCTATCCCGTCACTTTGCCATACGGCATTGGGTCTTGTGGTTGCCGGCCGCCCCGCCGGGTGCGGACCGGAGGATGCGTGGCCGCGTCGCGACCGCGCACATGACCCGCTATCTTGTCAGCCCGCCGGGCATTGACAAGCCCAAAATCGACACGCCGCGCGGATTCGCCCGCTCAGACGATGCTTGCGCGGCAAAATGGCGCGAGGCCGAGCGCCGCGAACACCGCCGTCGCCGCGCCGGTATCGCGCTCGGCGAGCGCCAGGTGCGGCACGTCGACGCCGGCAAGCGCCATGCGGCCTGGCTCCGGAACGCGCGGCGCCTCGGCCGCCGGCACCAGGCTCACGGCGAGGTCGATCACCGCGCGCGGCTGATGCATGAGCGGCACGGGACCGGCGCCGCGCACCTCGACGAGCCCGGCGATCGGCGCCGGCGCGGCGGCGAGCAGCCGGCCGCCGGCGGCAGCGAGATACACCTGGTCGTCGGCGACGAGACGGGCGAACAGGCCGTGGCCGCGCGCATGGCCGAGCAGCGCGAGCGCCAGGCGGCTCTTGCCGCTGCCCGACGGGCCGAGGATCAGGATGCCGCGCTCGCCGACGACGACGGCCGTGGCGTGGCGGTTGACCGCCGCCGGCACGGCTCAGCCGTCCGACGGCAGGGTGACGACGAAGCGCGCGCCGCGGATGTCGCCGGGTTTCGCGCCGGGCATGTTCTCCGCCGACAGCGAGCCGCCATGCGCCTCGACGATCTGCCGCGAGATCGACAGGCCGAGGCCCGAGTTCTGGCCGAACGCCTCGCCGGCCGGCCGGTCGGTGTAGAAGCGCTCGAAGATGCGCTCGATGTTCTCCACCCGGATGCCCGGCCCGTTGTCCTCGACCGCGATCACGTTGCGCCGTCCCGCGCGCGACAGCACGACGCGGATGCGGCCGTTCTCCTCTGGCACGAAGGAGCGCGCGTTCTCGATCAGGTTGGTGAGCACCTGGCCGAGCCGCAGGTCGTGGCCGACCACGTAGTAGCCCTTGACGCCGGCCGGCGGCTTGTCGGCGTGGAAGCTGATGTCGACCGGCTTCTTGGCGCCGGCGGTGGTGGCGCGCAGCGTCTCGACCAGGTCGCCGACGAAACGCTTCAGGTCGATGCGCCCGGCGTCCTCGCGGGCCAGCTCGGCGTCGAGCCGCGACGCGTCGGAGATGTCGGTGATCAGCCGGTCGAGCCGGCGCACGTCGTGCTGGATGACCTCCAGCAGGCGCTCGCGCGAGCGCTCGTCGCGCGCCAGCGGCAGCGTCTCCACCGCGCTGCGCAGCGAGGTGAGCGGGTTCTTCAGCTCGTGCGCGACGTCGGCCGCGAAGCTCTCGATCGCCTCGATGCGGGCGTAGAGCGCGTTGGTCATGTCGCGCAGCGCCACCGACAGATTGCCGATCTCGTCCTGGCGCTCGGAGAAGTCGGGGATCTCCTCGCGGTCCTTGACGCCGCGCCGGACCCGCACGGCCGCCGCCGACAGCCGGCGCAGCGGATTGGCGATGGTCGAGGCGAGCAGCATCGACAGGATGGCGGTGACCAGCGCGGCCACGGCGAAGACGCGCAGGATGGCGCGCCGCTCGGCGGCGACGATCTTGTCGATGTCGCCGCCCTGGGTCGACAGCATCAGCACGCCGAGCACGGCGCGGAAGCGTTGCACCGGCACCGCGACGGAGACGATCTGCTCGCCCTGCTCGCTGATGCGCACGATGGTCGCCGGCACGCCGGTCAGCGCCGTCATCACTTCCGGATAGGCCGCGCCCGTGCCGCCCGGCTGCTCCTGATAGACCGGCAGGTCGGAGCGCCAGAACAGCTCGCTCAGGAAGTCGCCGACGCGCTCGAGGAGATCGGTCTCCTCCTCCTCGACCGGCGGCAGGTCGTAGCGCAGGATCTGGCCGCGCGAATAAAGATGCCGCGAATCGAGCAGCAGGTTGGCGTCGCGGTCGTAGATGCGCGCGCGGGTGCGGGTCGGCGAGATCAGCCGCCGCAGCACCGGGGCGACGAGCTCGGGATTGATCGGGAAATCGAAGCTGTCGAGCTGGTCGGAGCCGGGCGGCAGGCTCTCGCCGGCCTGCAATTCGAGCAGCTTGTCCGGGTCGATCATGATCGAATCGGTCTCCACCGTCGCCGAGGCGGCGATGGCGCCGGCGATGATCTCGCCCTGGGTCATCAGGCTTTCCACGCGGGCGTCGATCAGCCCGTCGCGGAACTGGTTCATGTAAAGGATGCCGACGACCAGCACGCCGAGCGCGGCCAGGTTGAGGAACAGGATGCGCCGGGTGAGGCTGGAGAAGACGTGGTGGCCGAGAAAGCGGCGCAGCGGCACCGACAGCCGGCCGACTCCGGACGGCGCGGCGCGCGGCGCGCGCCGCTGTCCCGGCATCGTTCTCCTGACGTCCTGATCCATGACCCCGTCTGCCGTCGCGCGGCGTCAGACCTCGCGGAAGCGGTAGCCGACGCCGTAGAGCGTCTCGATCATGTCGAACTCGCGGTCGACCGACTTGAACTTCTTGCGCAGCCGCTTGATGTGGCTGTCGATCGTGCGGTCGTCGACATAGACCTGCTCATCATAGGCCGAATCCATCAGCGCGTCTCGGCTCTTCACCACGCCGGGGCGCTGCGCCAGCGCGTGCAGGATGAGGAACTCGGTCACCGTCAGCGTCACCGGCTGGCCCTTCCAGGTGCAGGTGTGGCGCTCCTGGTCCATGGCGAGCTGGCCGCGCTCGAGCGAGCGCGACTGCGTGCTCGGCGCCTTGGCGCCGGCCTCGCGGGCGCTCGCCCGGCGCAGCACCGCGCGCACGCGCTCGACCAGCAGGCGCTGCGAGAACGGTTTGCGCACGAAGTCGTCGGCGCCCATCTTGAGGCCGAACAGCTCGTCGATCTCGTCGTCCTTGGAGGTCAGGAAGATGACCGGCAGGTCGGTCTTCTGGCGCAGCCGGCGCAACAGCTCCATGCCGTCCATGCGCGGCATCTTGATGTCGAGGATGGCGAGGTTCGGCGGCCGCGCCGACAGCCCCTCCAGCGCCGACGCGCCGTCCGTGTAGGTCTCGACCCGGTAGCCTTCCGATTCCAGCGCGATCGAGACCGAGGTGAGGATGTTGCGGTCGTCGTCGACAAGCGCGATCGTTGCCATGTCCTGTGGCTCCCTCATGAGCGGGCGTCCCTTCCTGCTGCGCGTCGGCCCGCAGATGCAGGACAAATTGGGTACAAAATGTGGCATATGCCGCCGGCGAAGTCACGGCGCATGCCCGCCGCCGGCCGGCGCCGGCGGACCGTTTTCACCGGATATAAAGGATTTATCGCCGTGGCCAAAGTTTAAATCGATTAATGATTTGAAATCGTTTCGCTTTTCTGATTGTGAGGCGGCTTGCCCCTGTGTAAGGGCAGGCTCCGGTCGGCCGACCGGCTGTTGGCACAAAGCTTGGTGGTGGACCGATGACAGAGACCGGCAAACGCAATCCGCAGTGCGGCATCGAGACGATCGGACTGCGGACCAGCGGCACGGTCCACTACAATTTCGGCGAAAGCGCGCTCTACGAGGAGGCGATCCGGCGCGGCGAGGCGCAGCTTTCCGCGCACGGCGCGCTGGTGGCGCGCACCGGCGAGCACACCGGCCGCTCGGCCCGCGACAAGTTCGTCGTGCGCGACGTCGACACCGAGGACCAGGTGTGGTGGGACAACAACCGCGCCATGCCGCGCGCGGCGTTCGACCGGCTGTTCGAGGATTTTCTGGCGCACGCCGCCGACCGCGACCTGTTCGTGCAGGACCTGGTCGGCGGCGCCGACGCCGGGCACGCCCTGCCGACCCGCGTCGTCACGGAATATGCCTGGCACTCGCTGTTCATCCGCAACCTGCTGATCCGCCCCGACGGCGCCGGCCTGCGCTCCTTCGTGCCGCGCATGACGGTGATCGACCTGCCGTCCTTCCGCGCCGATCCCGAGCGGCACGGCTGCCGCAGCGGCACGGTGATCGCGGTCGACCTGTCGCGCCTCATCGTGCTGATCGGCGGCACCTCCTATGCCGGCGAGATGAAGAAGTCGGTGTTCACCGCGCTCAACCACATCCTGCCGCCGAAGGGCGTGATGCCGATGCACTGCTCGGCCAATGCCGGCCCCGACGGCGGCGCGGCGGTGTTCTTCGGCCTGTCGGGCACCGGCAAGACCACGCTGTCGGCCGACCCGGCGCGCACGCTGATCGGCGACGACGAGCACGGCTGGGGCCCCGACGGCCTGTTCAACTTCGAGGGCGGCTGCTACGCCAAGACGATCCGCCTGTCGCAGGAGGCCGAGCCGCAGATCTTCGCCACCACGCGGCGCTTCGGCACGGTGCTCGAGAACGTGGTGCTCGACGAGCACCGCGTGCCCGATTTCGACGACGGCTCGCTGACCGAGAACACGCGCTGCGCCTACCCGCTCGCCTTCATCCCCAACGCCAGCGAGACGGGCCGCGCCGGCCACCCGACCAACATCATCATGCTGACCGCCGACGCCTTCGGCGTCATGCCGCCGATCGCCCGGCTCACCCCGGCGCAGGCGATGTATCACTTCCTGTCCGGCTACACGGCCAAGGTGGCCGGCACCGAGAAGGGCGTCACCGAGCCCGAGGCGACCTTCTCGACCTGCTTCGGCGCGCCCTTCATGCCGCGCCATCCGTCGGAATACGGCAATCTCCTGCGCACGCTGATCGCCGAGCACGGCGTCGCCTGCTGGCTGGTCAACACCGGCTGGACCGGCGGCGCCTACGGCACCGGCCGGCGCATGCCGATCGGCGCCACCCGCACGCTGCTCACCGCCGCGCTCAACGGCTCGCTGCTCGACGCCGAGTTTCGCACCGACGCCAATTTCGGCTTCGCCGTGCCGGTCGCCGTGCCGGGCATCGACGCCGCCCTGCTCGATCCGCGCTCGACCTGGGACGACACCGCCGCCTACGACCGCCAGGCGCGCCGGCTGGTCGGCATGTTCATCGACAACTTCGCCAAGTTCGAGACCAACGTGGACGCCGCCGTGCGCGCCGCCGCGCCGCGCGTCGGCGAGGCGGCCGAGTAGCGCGCCCGCCGCTCTCGCGCGCCTCTCCGCGCGGCCGGCGATCCGGCCCGCGCCGTCGCCACCGCGCCCGCACGGCGCGCCGGCGGGGATGACAAAGCCCGCGTCATGCTCCAGATTCGCGTTTGCGCCGGCGGCGCGGCGGGCCGTCGCCGCGTTGCCGCGGCGCCATGTCGAACGACGAGGAGCCCGATGAGCCGCGGCGAGGGCCTGCGCATCACCGCCACGCTGACGATCCCCGAGGACGCCCTCGAGGAGCAGTTCATCCGTGCCTCCGGGCCGGGCGGCCAGAACGTCAACAAGGTGGCGACCGCGGTGCAGCTTCGCTTCGACACGCATGCCGCGCCGCTCACCGAGCGGGTGCGCGAGCGGGCGCTGCGGCTGGCCGGGCAGAAGGCGACCAAGGAGGGCGCGATCGTCATCGAGGCGGCGCGTCACCGCAGCCAGGAGCTGAACCGGGCCGACGCGCGCCGCCGCCTGGCCGGGCTCCTGGCCGAGGCGGCCGCCCCGCCGCCCAAGCCGCGCAAGAAGACGCGCCCTTCCAAGGGCGCGGTCGAGCGCCGCCTCAAGGCCAAGGCCGGCCGCGCCCGGGTCAAGAAGATGCGCGGCAAGGTCGCGGCGGACTAGGGGCCGGGCGATGCTGGTTCTGCCGCGCGGCGTGCGCCACATGCCCGGCTATCTCGACCGGGCCGCGCAGGAGGCGCTGGTCGACGAGATCCGCGCCGTCGTCGCCACAGCACCGCTCTTCGTGCCGCGCATGCCGCGCACCGGCAAGCCGATGAGCGTGCGGATGACCAATTGCGGCCCGCTCGGCTGGGTCACCGACCAGGCGCGCGGCTACCGCTACCAAGCCGAGCACCCGCAGACCGGCCGGCCCTGGCCGCCGATCCCCGCGCCGCTGGTCGCGCTGTGGGAGGCGGTGGCGGGCGATGCGCGGCCGCCGCAGGCCTGTCTCGTCAACTTCTATGCCGACAGCGCCCGCATGGGCCTGCACCAGGACCGCGACGAGCAGGACCTGTCGGCGCCGGTCGTCTCGCTGTCGCTCGGCGACACCTGCCTGTTCCGCGTCGGCGAGCCGCGCCGCGGCGGCCGCACCGTCTCCTTGCGCCTGAACAGCGGCGACGTGGTCGTGCTCGGCGGCGAGGGGCGGCTTTGCTATCACGGCGTCGACCGCATCTATCCGGCCACCTCGACGCTGCTGAAGAACGGCGGCCGCATCAACCTGACGCTGCGCCGCGTCACCGCCTGAGCGTGTCGCGGCGAGGCGCGCCGCGCCCGCCGGCTCAGCTCACCTGCCAGGCGATCCACAACAGCGCGGCGGCGATCACCCACAGCGCCAGCCGGCCGAGCCGGCCGTGCCGCGCCGCCGCCCAGCCGACGGCGTCGGCCGTCTCGCCATCGAGCCTGAGCCCGTGCTCGGCCATGTGGTCGATCTCGCGGGCCAGCTTCTCGCTGCGGGCGGCGAGCTCGGGCGCCTGGCGGGCGAGCGAGACCAGCGCCGCGCCGCCCTCGCGCAGGTCGGCCAGCGCGCCGCGCGGCCCCAGATTGGCGGCGATCCAGTCCGACACCACCGGCTCGGCCGCCTTCCACATGTTGAAATGCGGGTCGAGCGCGCGCGACACGCCCTCCACCACGACCATCGTCTTTTGCAGCAGAAGCAGCTCCGGCCGCGTCTGCATGTCGAACAGCTCGGTGACCTCGAACAGCAGCGTCAAGAGCCGCGCCATCGAGATCGTCTCGGCCGACTGGCCGTGGATCGGCTCGCCGATGGCGCGCAGCGCCTGGGCGAAGGCGGCGACGTCGTGGTGCGCCGGCACGTAGCCGGCCTCGAAATGCACCTCCGCCACGCGCCGGAAGTCGCGGTTGATGAAGCCGTACAGGATCTCGGCGAGGAAGCGGCGCTCCTTCTTGCCGATGCGTCCCATGATGCCCAGATCGACCGCCACAATGGTGCCGTCGCCCTCGACGAACAGGTTGCCCGGGTGCATGTCGGCGTGGAAGAAGCCGTCGCGCAGCGTGTGGCGCAGGAAGGACTGGATCAGCGTCGCGGCGAGCCGCTCGAGGTCGTGGCCAGCCGCCTGCAGCGCCTCCAGGTTCGACATCTTGATGCCGTCGATCCATTCGAGCGTCAGCACGTCGCGTCCGGTGCGCTGCCAGTCGACCCACGGCACGCGGAAGCCGGGATCGTCGCGCGTGTTCTCGCCGAGCTCGGAGATCGCCGCCGCCTCGAGCCGCAGGTCCATCTCGATCTTCGTCGTCTGGGCCAGCGTCTCGGTCACCTCGACCGGGCGCAGCCGGCGGGCGCCGGGCATGTAGCGCTCCTGCAGCCGGGCGGCGAGGAAGTAGCTTTCCAGGTCGTTGTGGAAGCGCCGCCGCACGCCCGGCCGGATCACCTTGACGGCGACGCGCGCGGGCGCCCCGTCGCGCGTCACGATCGCCGGATGCACCTGCGCGATGGAGGCGGCGGCGACCGGCTCGTCGAACCCCTCGAACAGCGTCTCGACCGGCGCGCCGAGCGATTCGGCGATCTGCGCGCGCGCCGCCGCGGAGGGAAAGGTCGACATGCGGTCCTGCAGGCTGGCCAGGTCGAGCGCCACGTCGCGGCCCACCACGTCCGGCCGCGTGGCGAGGAACTGGCCGAGCTTGACGTAGGACGGGCCGAGCCGGTCGATCGCCTTGGCCATGCGCTCGGAGCGGTCCTGGCCGGCGACACGCCGGCGCGACAGCGCGCGCGCCACGCGCCAGCCGAACCGCGGCAGGCCGGTGAGCTGCTCGCCCGGCAGCGCGGCGACCACACCCTCGCGCACGAGGATCCAGCCGGCCCGCGCCAGGCGGAGATATGCGCCGGGCGTGCTCATGCCGGGCGGGTCAAAGCTTCCAGCCGGAATGCAGTGCCGCGATGCCGCCGGAAAGGTTGCGCCAGGCGACCCGCTCGAAGCCGGCGCGCCGCAGCATGGCGGCGAAGTTCACCTGGTTGGGGAACTTGCGGATCGATTCGACGAGGTAGCGGTAGGGCTCGCCGCTGCCGGTGACCGCCGCGCCGATGCGCGGGATCGCCTGGAACGACCACGCCTCGTAGGCCTTGTCGAGCAGCCGTGAATCGACCTCGGAGAACTCCAGGCACAGGAAGCGGCCGCCCGGCCGCAGCACCCGGAAGGCCTCGGCCAGCGCGCGGTCGATCTGCGGCACGTTGCGGATGCCGAAGGCGATCGTGTAGGCGT
This sequence comes from Aquibium sp. A9E412, assembly GCF_030398335.1. GTDB lineage: Bacteria > Pseudomonadota > Alphaproteobacteria > Rhizobiales > Rhizobiaceae > A9E412. Next base: position 46,507 of record NZ_JAOAOP010000015.1, on the reverse strand, counting down.
CGAAGGTGCCGTCGGAGAAGGGCAGGTCCTCGGCGTTCGCCTCGATGAAGGAGAGCTGCGCGGCACGGCCGCTGCGCTCGGCCCGCTCGCGGCCGACCGCCAGCATCGAGCCGTTGATGTCGAGCACGGTGATCTCGGCCCGGCCGCCCGACGCGTCGAGGATGCGAAAGGCGATGTCGCCGGTGCCGCCGGCCACGTCGAGGGCGCGCCAGCCGGCCCGCTTCGGCGGCGCGAGCCAGGTCACCATGGCCTCCTTCCACAGCCGGTGCAGGCCGCCCGACATCAGGTCGTTCATCACGTCGTAGCGCTCGGCCACGCGGTGGAAGACGTCGTTGACCAGCCCCTGCTTCTCGCCCGCGCCCACCTCGCGGTAGCCGTAAGCCGTCTCCATCCCGCCGGTGGCGGTGGTGCGCCGTGTCGCCATGTGCCCGTCCGTCCGAAAAATCGGCCGGACCATAGCCCATGGTTCCGGCCGGCGCTATTGTCATGCCCGCGATGTAGCGCCGCGCTCGCGGCGCGCAAGGAGCGGGTGGACGACATGGTGCCGATGGCCGAGCTGCACTGCCACATCGAGGGCGCCGCCCAGCCGGCGCTGGTCGAGCGGCAGGCGGCGAAATACGGCGCCGACACGAGCGCCTTCATCCGCGACGGGCGCTATGTCTGGCATGACTTCACCAGCTTCCTGGCCGCCTACGACGCCGCCTCGGCGCTGTTCCGCAGCGAGGAGGACTATGCGGCGCTGGCCGAGACCTATCTGACCGGGCTCGCCCGCGACGGCGCGCTCTACGCCGAGATCTTCGTCTCGCCCGATCATGCGCGCGAGGCCGGGCTGACGCCGCAGGCCTATCTCGCCGGGCTGGCCGCCGGCATCGCGCGCGCCCGCGCGGTGGCCGGCATCGAGGCGCGCATGATCGTCATCGGCGTGCGCCACCTCGGCGCTGCCGCCGTCGAGGCCGCCGCGCGGCTGGCGGCCGGCTGCGGCCACCCGCTGGTCACCGGCTTCGGCATGGCCGGCGACGAGCGCGCCGGGCGCATGGCCGATTTCGCCCGCGCCTTCGCCATCGCCCGCGAGGCCGGCCTCGGCATCACCGTGCATGCCGGCGAGCTTGCCGGCTGGCAGAGCGTCGCCGACGCGCTCGACCACGTCGCCCCGGCGCGCATCGGCCATGGCGTGCGCGCCATCGAGAACCCCGACCTGGTGCGCCGCATCGCCGCCGAGGGCGCGGTCCTGGAATGCTGCCCGGGCTCCAACGTGGCGCTGTCGATCTATCCCGATTTCGCCGCCCATCCCTTCCCCGCGCTGCGCGAGGCCGGCTGCCGGGTGACGCTCAACGCCGACGATCCGCCCTATTTCTGGACCAGCCTGGCGCGCGAATATGCGCTCGCCGAGCGTCATTTCGGGCTCGGCCCGGCCGATCTGATCGCCCTGACGCGCACGGCGCTGGAGGCCGCCTTCGTCGACGAGGCGACCCGCCGGCGCCTTCTCGCGCGTCTCGCGACGGCACCGGCGGCCGCCGCCGGCTGACGCGCCACGATGCGGCCGCCGGGCCGCCTCCGACGCGAGGGTCTATCCCATTGATTTGCCGCATCTATGCGATGTCAGGCGATTCCCCTGCGGCGCGACATGCTCTAGGATCGCCGGCACGACACGAAGGAGGAGGGACCATGCAGGGCGTCACCGTCGTCGATCACCCGCTGGTGCAGCACAAGCTCACCATCATGCGCGACAAGGGCACGTCGACGGCCAGCTTCCGCCGTCTGCTGCGCGAGATCTCGCTGCTCCTGTGCTACGAGGTGACCCGCGACCTCGAGCTCACCACCCGCACCATCGAGACGCCGATGGCCGAGATGGTGGCGCCGACGCTGGAGGGCAAGAAGCTGGTCTTCGCCTCGGTGCTGCGCGCCGGCAACGGCCTGCTCGACGGCATGCTCGACCTGGTGCCGGCCGCCCGCGTCGCCCATGTCGGGCTCTACCGCGACCACGAGACGCTGCAGGCGGTGGAGTATTTCTTCAAGGCGCCGAGCGACCTCGCCGACCGGCTGGTGATCGTCGTCGACCCGATGCTGGCGACGGCCAACTCGGCGATCGCCGCGGTCGAGAAGCTGAAGGGCCGCGGCGCCACCAACCTGCGCTTTCTGTGCCTGCTCGCCGCGCCCGAAGGCATCGAGCGCTTCACCGCCGCCCATCCCGACGTGCCGGTGTTCACCGCCGCGATCGACGAGCGGCTCAACGAGCTTGGCTACATCGTGCCGGGGCTGGGCGACGCCGGCGACCGCATGTACGGCACCAAGTAGCGTTTCCAGGCGAGGTGGAACCCGGTTCGCCGTTCGGAAAGCGCGTCAAGGCAACGACTCGGAGCCGAGCTGCGAGTCCGTGAACAGCGGATCGGCTCTCGCGGCGTTTACCGCGGCTTAACCACCCGCGCGGCCGGCCGCCCGTCGTTAAACGGCTGGTGACGCGCCGCCGCTAGGCTGCCGCGCGATGGTCAAGCGGGAGCCCCCATGCGCAAGCTCGTCGCCCTGAGCGCCCTCGTCGGCAGCCTCGCCTCGGTGCCGATCCTCTATCAGCAGAATCCGGAGGCCTTCCAGGCGGTGGTCCGGCAGGCCTTCGAACGGCGCGCCGCGCCCGAGCCGGAGCGCCCGACGGTCTATGCCCTGCGCGCCGAATCGCAGACCGAGGTGCTGGCCGGCCGCAAGGTGCGCCTGACGATGGACCGGCTCGGCCATTTCTACGGCGAGTTCCGCATCAACGGCCGGCGCACCCGCGCCCTGGTCGACACCGGCGCGACGCTCGTCGCGCTCAACGCCTCGACCGCGCGCGATCTCGGCATCAGGCTGTCGCCGTCGGACTTCCGCCACGCGGTCAACACCGCCAACGGCACCGCGCGCGCCGCCGCGGCGACGCTCGACAGCATCCAGCTCGGCCGCATCCGCCTGGAAAACGTCGAGGCCGTCGTGCTCGAGGACGCCGCGCTCGAGGAGACGCTCGTCGGCATGAGCTTCCTGGCCCGGCTGCGCCGCTTCCAGATCGCCGACGGCGCGCTCTTGCTGGAACAGTAGCGGTCGGGCGCCTGCGCCCGCCGCATCAGCCGTCGGCCGTGACCCGCCGGATCACCGCCTTGTCGGGCTTCGGCCGCGCCTCGCCGAGGGTGTAGGCGGCGCGCACCGTCGCTGCCGCCGCTTCGGCCGCCGCCGGCGTTTGCGCATGCACGATGGCCAGCGGGTCGCCGCGCGCCACCTTGGTGCCGAGCGGCGCGAGCTCGGCGAGGCCCACCGCATGGTCGATCGTGTCCTCCGGCCGCCGCCGGCCGCCGCCCAGCTCGACGACGGCGATGCCGATGCGCCGCGTCTCGATCGCCTGCACGTAGCCTTCCGCCTCGGCCGTCACGGCCAGCGTCGCGCGCGCCTTCGGCAGGTGGTCGGCATGGCCGGCGAGGAAGTCGGCCGGCCCGCCGAGCGCATGCACCATGCGCTCGAAGACCTCCGCGGCGCGGCCGGTTTCCAGCGCGTCGAGCGCGCGCTCGGTCGCTTCCCGCGTGTTGCCGGCGACGCCCGAGGCGTAGAGCATCTCGCTCGCCAGCGCGACGGTCACGTCGGTGAGCCGGCGCGGCCGCGCCCGGCCGGTCAGGAAATCGGCCGCCACCGCCACCTCGAGCGCGTTGCCGGCGGCCGGCGCCAGCGGCTGGTTCATGCCGGTGACCAGCGCGGTGGTCGACAGCCCCGCCCCCTCGGCGACCGCCACCAGGCTGGTCGCCAGCTTGCGTGCGTCGCGCTTCCTGGCCATGAAGGCGCCGTTGCCGGCCTTGACGTCGAGCACCAGCGAGCCGAGCCCGGCGGCGAGCTTCTTCGACAGGATCGAGGCGGTGATCAGCGGGATCGACTCGACCGTGCCGGTGATGTCGCGGATGGCGTAGAAGCGCTTGTCGGCCGGCGCCAGGTCGGCCGTCTGGCCGATGATCGCGCAGCCCGCCTCGCGCACCGTGCGGCGGAACAGCGCCGTGTCGGGCTGGCTGGTGTAGCCGGGGATCGAGTCCATCTTGTCGAGCGTGCCGCCGGTGTGGCCGAGGCCGCGGCCGGAGATCATCGGCACGAAGGCGCCGCACGCCGCCACGATCGGCGCCAGCATCAGGGAGACGTTGTCGCCGACGCCGCCGGTCGAGTGCTTGTCGGTCACCGGTCCCGGCAGGTCCGACCAGTCGAGCACCGTGCCCGAATCGCGCATCGCCAGCGTCAGCGCGACCGCCTCGTCGCGCGTCATGCCGTTGAGGAAGACCGCCATGGCGAATGCGGCGATCTGGCCTTCCGTCATCGCGCCCGTCGTCAGCCCGTCGACGACGTCGGCGATCTCGTCGGACGACAGCGCGGCGCCGTCGCGTTTCCTGCGGATGATCTCCTGCGGCAGCGTCATCGTTCCGTCCGTCGCATGCTCATGCCTCGGGCAGGCCGGCGGCGAAGGCGGCCGACAGCACGGCGGCCAGCCTGGCGCCGCCGAGCGGTGCCATCTCCTTGGTCTCGGCGTGCGACAGCTCCGCTCCGGTCATGCCGGCGGCGAGGTTTGTGATGACCGAGAAGCCGGCGACGCGCAGGCCGAGGAAGCGCGCCAGGATGACCTCGGGCACCGTCGACATGCCGACCGCGTCGGCGCCCAGCGTGCGCGCCATGCGGATCTCGGCCGGCGTCTCGAAGCTGGGGCCGGAAAACCACATGTAGACGCCCTGGTGCAGCGTCACGTCGGCGGTGCGCGCCGCCGTGCGGAAGGCCGCGGCCAGCGCGGCGTCGTAGGCGCCCGTCATGCCGGTGAAGCGGGCCTCGCTCGGCTCGCCGATCAGCGGGTTGGTGCCGGAGAGGTTGATGTGGTCGGTGATCTGCATCACCGAGCCGGGCGGCATCGCGGGGTCGAGCGAGCCGGCCGCGTTGGTCAGCACCAGGCTCGTCACGCCGATGCCGGCCAGCACCTCGAGGGCCGGGCGCATCGCCGCCGGATCGCCGCTCTCGTAGTAGTGCGCGCGGCCCGACAGCATGATGACCGGCGTGCCGGACAGGCGGCCGGCGACCACTTCGCCGGCATGGCCGCTGACGCCGCTGCCGGGAAAGCCGGGCAGCTCGCCATAGGGCACGCGCACGGCGTCCTCCACCGCCTCGACCAGCGCGCCGAGGCCGGAGCCGAGCACCAGGCCGGTGGCCGGCGCCAGCCCGTCGAGCCGCTCGACCAGCCGGTCGACCGCCGCCTTCACGCCGGGCGCTCCAGCCCGAAGCCGCGCGGGAAGATGTCGGCGAAGGCGACCGTCTCCACCACGCCCGTGGCGTCGCACAGATGCAGCCTGGCATCCGGCGCGGCGAACTCGGCGAGCCGCTGGCGGCAGCCGCCGCACGGCATGATGCGCGCCATCTTCTGGGCCACCACGGCGATCTCGGTGATCTGGCCGCCGCCGGCCATCACGAAGCGGCCGAGCGCGGTCGTCTCCGCGCACCAGCCCTCGGGGTAGGAGGCGTTCTCCACGTTGCAGCCGGCATGGATGCCGCCGGCGCCGTCGCGCAGCGCCGCGCCGACGGGAAAGTGCGAGTAGGGGGCGTGCGCCCGCGCCATGGCGGCGCGCGCCGCCTCGAACAGGTCCTGCGCCATCAGCGCTCCTTCACATAGGGTTCGCCGCCGGCCCGCGGCGGGATGGCGCGGCCGATGAAGCCGGCCAGAAGCACGACGGTGAGGATGTAGGGCAGCGCCTGCATGAGCTGCACCGGAACGCGGCCGACGATCGGCAGCGGCGTGCCGCCGAGGCGGATGGCGAAGGCGTCGAGGAAGCCGAACAACAGGCAGGCGACCATCACCGGCAGCGGCCGCCACTTGGCGAAGATCAGCGCGGCGAGCGCGATGAAGCCGCGCCCGGCGGTCATGTCCTTCACGAAGCCGGCGTTCTGGGCGATCGCCAGATAGGCGCCGGCGAAGCCGGTCAAAACGCCGGTGCAGATCACCGCCCGGTAGCGCAGCCAGGCGACCGAGATGCCGGCGGTGTCGACCGCGGCGGGGTTCTCGCCGACCGCGCGCAGCCTGAGCCCGAAGCGGGTGCGGAACAGGACCCACCAGGTGAACGGCACCATGAAGAAGGCGATGTAGACGAGCAGCGAGTGGCCGGAGATCAGCTCGGCGTAGATCGGCCCGAGCACCGGCAAGCCGCGCAGCGCCTCGGCGAAGGGCAGCTCGATGGCGCCGAAGCGCGCGTCGGCGCCCAGCGACGGCGTGCGCCCGCCCTGCCGGAACCAGGCCTGGCCGAGGATCACCGTGGCGCCGGCGGCGATGAAGTTGATCGCCACGCCCGAGACGATCTGGTTGCCGCGATGGGTGATGGAGGCGAAGCCGTGCACCAGGGCGAAGAAGATCGACACGATCATCGCCACGCCGAGGCCGAGCCAGGCCGAGCCGGTGACCGCGGCGGCCGAGGCGGCGGCGAAGGCGCCGGCCAGCATCTTGCCCTCGAGGCCGATGTCGAAGACGCCCGAGCGCTCCGAATAGAGCCCGGCGAGCGCCGCGAAGAGCAGCGGCACCGACAGCCGGATGGTGGAATCGAGCACCAGGATGACGGTGTTGAAGGCGTCCATCTCAGGCGCCCCCCGCCCGGTCTTCGGCGAGCCCCGCAGAACGCGGCCGCAGGCTGGCGAAGACGGTCTGCAGGTAGGGCCGGAACATGTTCTCCAGCGCCCCGGCGAACAGGATGACCAGCCCCTGGATGATGACGATCATGTCGCGCGAGATGTTGGGCATCTCGAAGGCGAGCTCGGCGCCGCCCTGGTAGAGCATGCCGAACAGCACCGCCGCCGGCACGATGCCGGCCGGATGCGAGCGGCCCATCAGCGCCACCGCGATGCCGACGAAGCCGGCGCCGGTGACGAAGTCGAGCTGCAGCCGGTGCTGGTCGCCCATCACCGGGTTGAGCGCCATCATGCCGGCGAGCGCGCCGGACACGGTCATCGCCACGATGATGATGCGCGCCTGGCCGATGCCGGCGTAGCGCGCCGCGCGCGCGCTGTGGCCCTGGGTGCGGATTTCGTAGCCGAGCCTGGTGCGCCAGATCAGCACCCACACGCCGAAGGCGGCGAGCAGCGCCAGCAGGAAGGAGATGTTGAACGGGGCGGAGCGGACCGACAGGCCGAAGGCCTCGATCAGCCAGTTGAGCTTGGGAAGCTGGCCGCCCTCCAGGAAGGTGCGCGTCTGCGGCGCCATCGAGCCCGGCGGCTTGAGCACGTCGACCAGCAGATAGACCATCAGGCTGGCGGCGATGAAGTTGAACATGATCGTGGTGATGACGACGTGCGAGCCGCGCCTGGCCTGCAGATAGGCCGGGATCAGCGCCCACAGCGCGCCGAAGGCGGCCGCGCCGAGGATGGCCAGCGGAAAGTTGATCCACCAGGGAAAGAGCGCGTCGAACGACAGGCAGACCAGCGCCACGCCGAGCCCGCCGACATAGGCCTGGCCCTCGCCGCCGATGTTGAACAGCCGGCAGTGGAAGGCGACCGCCACGGCCAGCCCGGTGAAGATGAAGCTCGTCGCGTAGTAGAGCGTGTAGGCGATGTTCTGGCCGCCGACGAAGGCGCCCTCGACCAGGATGACGGCGGCGCGCAGCGGGTTCTCGCCGACCAGCAGCACGACGAGCCCGGCCACCGCGAAGGCGACCAGCAGGTTGATGATCGGGATCAGCCCGTAATCGGCCCAGCCGGGCAGCCTGGCATAGGGCCCGCTCATTCGGCCGCTTCCCTGGTCTCGACGCCGGCCATCAGCAGGCCGATCTCGCCCTCGCTGGCCTCGCGCGGCGGCTCGCCGACGACGCGGCCGTCGAACATCACCAGGATGCGGTCGGCCAGCGCGCGGATCTCGTCGAGCTCGACTGAGACCAGCAGCACCGCCTTGCCCTGGTCGCGCATGTCGATCAGCCGCTTGTGGATGAACTCGATGGCGCCGACGTCGACGCCGCGCGTCGGCTGGCCGACGATCAGCACCTTGGGGTCGCGCTCCATCTCGCGCGCCAGCACGATCTTCTGCTGGTTGCCGCCGGAGAAGTTGGCCGTCCGCAGCCGGCAGTCGGCCGGGCGGATGTCGTATTTCTCGATCTTGTCGCGCGCGTCGGAGCGGATGGCGTCGACGTCGAGGAACGGCCCCTTCAGATAGGCCGGGTCGCCGTGATAGCCGAGGATCGAGTTCTCGTTCTCCTCGAAGGGCAGCACCAGGCCCATGGTGTGGCGGTCCTCCGGCACGTGCGCCAGGCCGCGCCGGCGCAGGTCGCCGGGGTCGGCGCCGCCGGTCAGGTCGACCGGCCGGCCGTCGAGCGTGACTTCGCCCGATTCGGCCTTGCGGATGCCGGCGATCGTCTCCAGCAGCTCCGACTGGCCGTTGCCGGCCACGCCGGCGATGCCGACGATCTCGCCGGCGCGCACGTCGAAGGAGACGTCGTCGACCATGGTCACGCCGCGCGAATCCTTCACCGTCAGGTTCCTGACCGACAGCAGGAAGTCGCCCGGCTTCGCCTCGCCCTTCTCCACGCGCAGCAGCACGCGGCGGCCGACCATCAGCTCGGCGAGCTCCTCGACGGTCGTCTCGGCGGTCTTGCGCGTCGCCACCAGGCTGCCCTGGCGCATCACCGAGACGTTGTCGGTGACGGCCATGATCTCGCGCAGCTTGTGGGTGATCAGGACGACCGTCTTCCCCTCGTCCTTGAGCTGCCGCAGGATGCGGAACAGGTGGTCGGCCTCGGCCGGGGTGAGCACGCCGGTCGGCTCGTCGAGGATCAGGATGTCGGCGCCGCGAAACAGCGCCTTGAGGATCTCGACGCGCTGCTGCAGGCCGACCGGCAGCTCCTCGATGATGGCGTCGGGGTCGACCTCCAGGCCGTAGTCGCGCTCCAGCCGTTCCAGCTCGGAGCGTGCCTTGGCGACGCTGGTCTTCAACAGCGGCTCGCCCTCGGCGCCGAGGATGACGTTTTCCAGGACCGTGAAGTTGTGCACCAGCATGAAGTGCTGGTGCACCATGCCGATGCCGCAGGCGATGGCGTCGCTCGGCGCGTTGATGACCGTGCGCCTGCCGCCGACGTGGATCTCGCCGCTGTCGGCCTGGTAGAAGCCGTAGAGGATCGACATCAGCGTCGACTTGCCGGCGCCGTTCTCGCCGATGATGCCGTGGATCGTGCCGGCCGGCACCGTCAGGTCAATGTCCTTGTTGGCATGGACGGCGCCGAAGCTCTTGTTGATGCCGACTAGCTCGATCGCCGCTTCAGCCATGCGCCGGCCCGCCTTCCCCTGCAATTTTTTATCAATTGGTCAAGGCCTAGCACGGGTGCGCGGCCTTGCCAATCGACCGGCTTCGCCGCGCCGCCCGGCGGGCGCTGCGGCGGCCGGCCGCTCCCGGCCGTCACTCTCGACAAATCCGCCGCCGCTTGTCAATTTCCCTGCCGCCATGTCGCACGCGCCGCTCGCCCCCTTCGCCTTCAGCACGACGCCGGCCATCGTCTTCGCGCCGGGCGCGGCCGCGCGGCTTGCCGCGGTGGCGAAGGGGCGGCTGGCCGCGCGCGTGCTTCTCGTCACCGACCCGGGCATCGTGGCGCTCGGCCTCGCCGGCCCGGCGCTCGCAGCGCTCGCCGACGCCGGCATCGCCGTCACCGTGTTCGACCGGGTCGAGGCCGACCCGTCGGAGGCGACGCTGGTCGCGGCGGTCGAGGCCGCGCGGCGGGCCGGGGCGGGCGCGGTGATCGGTTTCGGCGGCGGCTCCTCGCTCGACGTGGCCAAGCTCGCCGCCCTGCTCGCCGGCTCCGGCGAGCCGCTCGAGGGAGCCTGGGGCGTGGGCAATGCCGTCGGCCCGCGCCTGCCGCTGGTGCTCGTGCCGACGACGGCGGGAACCGGCTCGGAGGTCACGCCGGTCGCCATCATCACCGTCGGCGACGGGGAGAAGCGCGGCGTCTCCTCGCCGCTCCTCCTGCCCGACCTCGCCGTGCTCGACGCCGAGCTGACCCTCGGCCTGCCGCCGGCGACCACCGCGGCGACCGGCGTCGACGCCATGGTGCACGCCATCGAGGCCTACGCCTCGAGGTCGCCCAACAACAACCCGCTCTCGCGCATGCTGGCGCGCGAGGCGCTGCGCCTGCTCGGCGCCCATGTCGAGACGGCGGTGACGGACGGCGGCGATCTCGCCGCGCGCGGCGCCATGCTGCTCGGCGCGATGCTCGCCGGCCAGGCCTTCGCCAACGCCCCGGTCGCCGCCGTGCATGCGCTCGCCTATCCCGTCGGCGGCACCTTCCACGTGCCGCACGGCCTGTCCAACGCGCTGGTCCTGCCGCACGTGCTGCGCTTCAACGCGCCCGACGCCGCGCATCTCTACGCCGAGATCGCCTGCGACGCGTTTCCCGCGCTCGACCGCGGCGCCGGCGGCCAGGCGCTGTGCGCGGCCTTCATCGAGGCGCTTGCGGACCTGTCGAAGCGGCTCGGCATGCCGACCCGGCTGCGCGAGGTCGGCATCGGCGAGGCGGACCTGCCGAAGATGGCGGCCGACGCGATGAAGCAGACGCGGCTTCTGGTCAACAACCCGCGCCCGGTCACGCAGGCCGACGCGCTGGCGATCTACCGGGCGGCGTGGTAGGGGCGCCGATGCGGGCAGGGCCGCGCCACCGCGTTGCCCCGTCGTTTCGCCGCGGCGCCGGACGGCCGGCCCCGGCGCCCGCCGATGAGACGCCATGACCGACCGCCCCGCCCCCGCGCCGCGCGCCGCCTATCGCGCCTTCCGCACGATCTCCACGCGCTGGATGGACAACGACGTCTACGGCCACATGAACAACGTGGTGCACTATGCGCTGTTCGACACCGCGGTGAACGGCTGGCTGATCGAGCGGGGCGTGCTCGACATCGCCGGCGGCGACCAGATCGGCCTCGTGGTGGAGACCGGCTGCCGCTATTTCTCCGAGATCGCCTTTCCCGACACGGTGACGGCCGGTCTGCGGGTCGCCCGGCTCGGCACCTCGTCGGTGCGCTACGAGGTCGGCCTGTTCCGCAACGACGCGGCCGAGGCGGCGGCGGAGGGCTTTTTCGTGCACGTCTATGTCGACCGGGCGACGCGGCGGCCGAAGCCGCTCGGCGCCGCCCTGCGCGCGGCGCTGGAGGGAATCGCGGCATGAGCGAGGAGCGTTTGGACCGGCTCGAGATGCTGGCCGCCGAGCAGGAGCGCACCATCGAGACGCTGTCGGGCGAGCTCGCCAAGCAGTGGGAGACGGTGGAGCGGCTGGAGCGCCGGCTCGAGGCGCTCGCCCGCCGCCTCGTCGAGCTCGAGGAGCGCACCGGCGCGGACGTGCCGGTCACCCGCCCGCCGCACTGGTAAGCCTCACCGGCGCCTGGTCAGCGGGGCGGCGGCGATGAGGCCGGCGAGCGCGACGACGACCAGGAAGGCGGCGAAGACGGTCCAGCCGTAGCTCTCGATGACGAAGCCGGAGAGCGGCGGGCCGGCGATGGTCGCCACGCCGCCGGCCTGCGCCACCAGGCCGATGACGACGGCCGCCGAGCCGGCCGCCGGCACGATGAAGGGGATGGCGGCGAACAGCGCCGAGGAGGCGATGCCGCTGGCGAAGGCGAACAGCACCGCGCCGCCGGTCACCTCCAGCGCGGTGCCGCCGGCATAGAGCGGCCAGGCCGCCGCCGCCATGGCGACGAAGCCGGCGACCGTCAGCAGGCCGGCGAGCCTCAGCCCGCGGCCGCGCATCGCCGCGCCGGTCATCAGGTTGCCGACCGGCACGACCAGCGCCACGACGCCCGGCGTCAGCAGCAGCCGGTCCGCGGCGACCGGCGCATAGGCCGGCAGGAAGGCGAGGAAGCCCATCGACAGGACGACGAACAGGCCGAAGGCGAGCGCCACGGCGACGACCGGGCCGCTGGCGCTGGCCGCCACGCCGGCGAGACCGGCGCCGGCCTGGCCGGCCATCGCCCGGCCGGTGCCGTCGAGGCCGCGCAGCAGCAGGCCGGCCGCCAGCGCGGCGAGCGCGAAGCCGGCGCTCAGCACGGCGAGATAGACCGGCGGCCCGGCGACCGGCAGAACGGCGAGCGCCACGAAATCGGCGATGGCGAAGCCGATCGGCACGAAGCCGCCCCACAGTGCCAGCGCGGCCGGCCGCCAGGCCGGCGGCGCCACGGCGTTGAGCATGGCGGGAATGGTGACGACGAGGACGAGATAGCCGCCGCCCTCGGCGAGGCGCGCGGCCATCAGCCAGGCCGGCGCGGCGAACAGCGCCACGCCCAGCCCGCCGACGACCAGCATCGCCGTCGCCGCCCAGAAGCTCGCCAGGGCGCCGAAGCGGTCGACCGCCAGACCGACCGGCAGCGCCACCAGCGCGACGAACAGGCCGATCGCCGCCGTCAGCCAGCCGATCAGCGTCAGCGACAGCCCGCGCGCCTCGCCGAGCCAGTGGGTCAGCGGCGCGATCTTGCCGAGCTGCGCGCCGGCCAGGAAGCCGGCGAGGAGCAGCAGAAGCAGGGCGCCGGCGCGCCGGGTCGAGGGGCTCATGGGCGGGATCGCAAGCAGACGGCGAGAACGGTCTTCGTCTAGCGCGATTCGTGCAGCCGCGCCAAAGCCGCGGCCGCGCGTCGCCGGCCGCCGGCGGGCAGCGCGGCCGGCACGCAAAAAGGCCCGGCGGAGAGGTTCCGCCGGGCCTTCGCGTGTCTGCCGGCCGGGCCGCCGGGCGGCCCGTCGGGCGCGTCTAGTCGTTCTCGCGCTTCTTGAGCGCGGCACCCAGGATGTCGCCGAGCGAGGCGCCGGAATCGGTCGAGCCGAACTGGGCCACCGCCTCCTTCTCCTCGGCGATCTCCAGCGCCTTGATCGACACGGTGAGCCGGCGCGTCTTCTTGTCGAAGGAGATCACGCGGGCGTCGACGCGCTGGCCGGTGGCGAAGCGCTCCGGCCGCTGCTCGTCGCGGTCGCGCGACAGGTCCGAGCGGCGGATGAAGGTGTCGACGTCGTGGTCGACCAGCCGCACCTCGAGGCCGCCGTCGCGGATGCCGGTCACCTCGCAGGTCACCACCGCGCCCTTGCGCAGCTCGCCCGAGGCCGCCGCCTCGCCGACCGCGTCGCGGCCGAGCTGCTTGATGCCGAGCGAGATGCGCTCCTTGTCGATGTCGACGTCGAGCACTTGCGCCTTGACCACGTCGCCGCGGTTGAACTCCTCGATGACCTGCTCGCCGGGCCGCACCCAGTCGAGGTCCGACAGGTGCACCATGCCGTCGACGTCGCCGTCGAGGCCGATGAACAGGCCGAACTCGGTCTTGTTCTTGACCTCGCCCTCGACCACCGTGCCGGACGGATGGTTGCGGGCGAACGCCTCCCACGGGTTCTCCAGCGTCTGCTTGAGGCCGAGCGAGATGCGCCGCTTCTGCGGGTCGACCTCGAGCACCACGACCTCGACCTCCTGGGTGGTCGACAGGATCTTGCCCGGGTGCACGTTCTTCTTGGTCCACGACATCTCGGAGACGTGGATGAGGCCCTCGATGCCCGGCTCCAGCTCGACGAAGGCGCCGTAGTCGGTGATGTTGGTCACCGTGCCCTTGACCTTCTTGCCGAGCGGGTACTTGCCGCCGATGCCTTCCCACGGGTCGGCCTCGAGCTGCTTCATGCCGAGCGAGATGCGGTGCGTCTCCTGGTTGATGCGGATGATCTGCACCTTGACCGTCTGGCCGATCGACAGGATCTCGGTCGGGTGGTTGACGCGGCGCCACGCCATGTCGGTGACGTGCAGCAGGCCGTCGATGCCGCCGAGGTCGACGAAGGCGCCGTAGTCGGTGATGTTCTTGACGACACCCTCGACCACCTGGCCTTCCTCGAGGTTCTGCACGATCTCCGAGCGCTGCTCGGCGCGGCTCTCCTCGAGCACGGTGCGGCGCGACACGACGATGTTGCCGCGGCGCTTGTCCATCTTGAGGATCTCGAAGGGCTGCGGCGTGTGCATCAGCGGGGTGACGTCGCGGATCGGCCGGATGTCGACCTGGCTGCGCGGCAGGAAGGCGACGGCGCCGTCGAGGTCGACCGTGAAGCCGCCCTTGACCTGGTTGAAGATCACGCCCTCGACGCGCTCGCCATTGTTGAACTTCGCCTCGAGCTTGACCCAGCTCTCCTCGCGCCGTGCCTTGTCGCGCGACAGCATCGCCTCGCCGAGCGCGTTCTCGATGCGCTCGACATAGACCTCGACCTCGTCGCCGACCTTCATCTCGCCGTCCTTGGCCTTGGCGCCGAATTCCTTCAGCGGCACGCGGCCCTCGACCTTCAGGCCGACGTCGATGATCGCCATGTCCTTCTCGATGGCGGTGACGATGCCCTTGACGACGGTGCCTTCGACGGCGTCGCGGTCGGCCAGCGATTCCTCGAGAAGGCTCGCGAACTCGTCGCGCGTGGGGTTAGCTTGTGACATTGAATCTCCTGATGGCCCCGTCTTCGGGGCGGCGCCGGGGGTTGGCGTTGCTTCAGGCCTGGCCGCGCATCTGGCCCTTTCGGGCCCCTGCCGCCTTCACGGGCGGCCGTCCGGCGCTTGGCGATGCGGGCAGACCGGTTCGTCGACGGACCCGAAAGCCAAAGGGCGGTTCGCCCCGGCCTTCCCGTGGGAAGGCGTGGGCGCCGCCCGCCGCGTCTCAGGTCCCGCTTCTGGCCGCCAGCGCCGCGTCGATCAGGCGGCATGCGGCCATAAACGCGGCCTCTATATCCATTTCGCTCGTGTCGAGCAAGTGGGCGTCGGCGGCCGGGCGGAGCGGCGAGTCGGCGCGGCCCATGTCGCGCGCGTCGCGCCGGCGGATGTCGGCCAGCACCGCCTCGTAGTCCGCCGCGCCGCCGCCGTCGGTGATCTCGCGGAAGCGGCGCACCGCGCGCACCTCCGCGCTCGCCGTCACGTAGAGCTTCACCGCCGCTTCCGGACACACCACGGTGCCGATGTCGCGGCCGTCGAGCACGGCGCCGGGCGGCGCTGCGGCGAACGCGCGCTGCTTGTCGACCAGCGCCCGGCGCACGCCCGGCATCACCGCCACCTTCGAGGCGGCCTCGCCGATGTGGTGCTGCGCGAGCCGCGCGCGGTCGAGCGCGCCGAGATCGAGCGTCCGCGCCGCCGCCTCGGCCGTCGCCTCGTCGTCGAGCGGCAGGTCCTCCTCGAGAAGCCGCGCGGCCACCGCGCGGTAGGTCAGCCCGGTGTCGAGGTGCCGCAGCCCGTAGTGCCGGGCGAGGCGGCGCGCCAGCGTGCCCTTGCCGGAGGCGGCCGGCCCGTCGATGGCGATGGCGAGCACGGGTTCCGGCGCGTCCTGCGGCGCCGCGACATCGCTCATGCCGGCACGCCGTCGGGCGCGGCGATGGTGGCGCCGAGCCGCGCCATCAGCGGCTCGAAATCGGGAAAGCTGGTGGCGATCATCGTGCGGTCGTCGACCGTCACCGGGCGCTCGCTGGCGAGCCCCATCACCAGGAAGGCCATGGCGATGCGGTGGTCGAGATGCGTCTCGACCGTGCCGCCGCCGAGCCCGGCGCCGCCCGGCCGGCCGCGCACCGTGAGCCAGTCCGCGCCGCTGCGGCAGTCGACCCCGTTGGCCGCAAGGCCGGCGGCCACCGCCGAAAGCCGGTCGGATTCCTTGACGCGCAGCTCGCCGAGCCCGGCCATGCGCGTCTCGCCCTCGGCGAAGGCGGCGGCCACGGCCAGCACCGGATACTCGTCGATCATCGCCGGCGCCCGCTCGGCCGGCACGGCGACGCCGCGCAGCTCCGAGCCGCGCACGGTCAGGTCGGCGACCGTCTCGCCACCCTCCTCGCGCCGGTTGTCGACGGCGATGTCGCCGCCCATCTCGACGAGCGTCTCGATCAGCCCGGCGCGCGTCTCGTTCATCAGCACGTTCTCGATCGTCACCCGCGAGCCGGGCACCAGCAGCGCGGCGACCAGCGGGAAGGCGGCCGACGAGGGGTCGCCCGGCACCGTCAGCGTCCGGCCGGCGAGCCGTCCCTGGCCCTCGAGCGCGATGTGGCGCGCGCCGTCGGCGCCGCGCGTCACCTCGAGCTGGGCGCCGAAGCCGGTCAGCATGCGCTCGGTGTGGTCGCGCGTCATCACCGGCTCGATCACCGTCGTCACGCCCGGCGCGTTGAGCCCGGCGAGCAGCACGGCGGACTTCACCTGGGCCGACGCCATCGGCACGCGGTAGCTGATCGGCGCGGTGTGCTTGGGGCCTTCGAGCGTGATCGGCATGCGGTCGCCGGGCGCGGCCTCGACCACCTGCACGCCCATCGCGCGCAGCGGGTCGAGCACGCGGCCCATCGGCCGGCGCGACAGCGAGGCGTCGCCGACGAAGGTGGTGCGCATGGCGTAGGCGCCGGCCAGCCCCATGACGAGCCGCGAGCCGGTGCCGGCATTGCCGAAGTCGAGCGGCCCCTCCGGCGCGAGCAGGCAGCCGTTGCCGGTGCCCGTCACCTGCCAGGTGCCGTCGGGCCGGCGCGCCAGCGCCGCGCCCATGGCGCGCATGGCGGCGGCCGTGCGCAGCACGTCCTCGCCCTCCAGAAGGCCGGCGATGCGGGTCTCGCCGGAGGCCAGGCCGCCGAAGATCAGCGCCCGGTGCGAGATCGACTTGTCGCCCGGCACGCGCACGGTGCCCGAAAGCGGCGCGGACTTGCTGGCGGTGGCGGGGCGCGGTGCAAAAGGCTCGGTCATGGCGGGATTCCCCGGCCCGGCGCCCGGTGCGCCCGGCCTGTCGCGCGGTCTCCTATCATGCCTGCCCGGGGCGGTCATCCCCCGTGCCGGGCGGGCTGTGCGGCACCGCCGTGCCGGCCGTGCCGCATCGGCCTTTCATAGCCTTTGACACGGCCGGCGCTTGTGGTTATGGGGGCCGTCGAATTTCAGGACAACAAGCCGCTTCCGGTCCCGGCGCCTGGCGCGACCGGAGCGAGCGGCGCGGGCAGCAAGCAGGATGAGGCGGCAAGGTGGCTAAACCGGAGCTCGGTACCAAACGCATCTGCCCGGAGACGGGCCGCAAGTTCTACGATCTCAACAAGGATCCGATCGTCTCGCCCTATACGGGCCAGACCTATCCGCGCAGCTACTTCGAGTCGGGCGCCGACAGCGGCCGCGACGAGGAGGAGGAGATCGAGGATCAGGAGGTCGACGCGGAAGAGGGCGCCGAGGTCGTCTCGCTCGAGGAGGCCGACGAGGAGACCAAGGAAGGCTCCAAGTCGACCGACGTCGACGACGAGGACGACGTCGAGATCGACGACGACAGCGACGACGACACCTTTCTCGCCGACGACGAGGAGGAGGACGACGACGACGTCAAGGGCATCATCGGCGTCGGCGAGGACGACGAGGAATAGCGCCCGCCCGCAGCGGCTGCCGGCCGGCCGTCGCGCGGCCCTTGCGCGACGCCCGCAAAAGCCCCAGATCGGGGCTTGATATTCCCCGGCGGCGGGTTTAGAAGCCGCCAGCACGTTCGGCGCGGACCCAGCCCGCGCCCTTTGCAAGCGCCGTCAGGCGCCGGCTCCGAAAGGGGTCCGTGTGGGGCCATAGCTCAGTTGGGAGAGCGCTTGAATGGCATTCAAGAGGTCAGGGGTTCGACTCCCCTTGGCTCCACCAGTTCCCTTCCCCTCCGACTGGCCGTGAACGGGCCGCCCGGCGGCTCCGGCAAGGGGCCGCGACCACGGGCCGCGCGCGACCGGGCGCCGCTTTGACCCGCCCGGCGGGCAGACCTATCTTGCCGCTCAGAAAGGCAAGGCTGACCCATGGACCCGCTGCTTCTGTCGCGCATTCAGTTCGCCGCCAACATCTCCTTCCACATCCTGTTTCCGACGATCACCATCGCGCTCGGCTGGGTGCTGCTCTATTTCAAGCTGCGCTACGCGCGCAGCGGCGACTACGCCTGGATGCGGCTCTACTTCACCTGGGTGAAGGTGTTCGCGCTGACCTTCGCGCTCGGCGTCGTGTCGGGCATCACCATGAGCTTCCAGTTCGGCACCAACTGGCCGGGCTTCATGGAGAGCGTCGGCAACATCGCCGGCCCGCTGCTCGCCTACGAGGTGCTCACCGCCTTCTTCCTCGAGGCGGTCTTCCTCGGCATCATGCTGTTCGGCTTCCGCAAGGTGTCGAGCCGGGTGCACACGCTCGCCACCCTGCTGGTCGCGGCGGGCACCACGCTGTCGGCGGTGTGGATCCTGTCGCTCAACTCCTGGATGCACACGCCGGCCGGCTTCGAGATGCGCGACGGCGTCGCCTATCCGACCGACTGGCTGGCGATCGTCTTCAACCCGTCCTTCCCCTACCGGCTCACCCACATGCTGCTCGCCTCCGGCCTCACCGTGGCGTTCCTTGTCGCCGGCCTGTCGGCGCTGCGCTACCTGGCCGGCGACCGGTCGGAGGCGATGTGGAAGGCGCTGCGCACCGGCACCGCGCTCGGCGCGCTGCTGATCCCGGTGCAGATCGTCGTCGGCGACCTGCACGGCCTCAACACGCTCGAGCACCAGCCGGCCAAGGTCGCCGCCATGGAGGCCAACTGGCAGACGCGCTCGCACGTGCCGCTGGTGCTGTTCGCCTGGCCCGACGAGGAGGCGCGCGAGAACCGCTTCGAGCTGTCGATCCCGAACGGCGCCTCCATCATCCTGCGCCACAGCCCGTCGGGCGTCGTGCCGGGGCTCGACGACTTCGAGGGCGAGCACCCGCCGGTGGCGCCGGTCTTCTTCGCCTTCCGCGTCATGGTCGGCATCGGCCTCCTGATGCTGCTCGTCTCCTGGGCGGGCGTCTACTACCTGTTCCGCCGGCAGCGCCTGCCGCGGCCGCTGGCGCTCGTCATGGTGCCGATGGCGCTGTCGGGCTGGGTGGCGGTGCTGGCCGGCTGGTACACCACCGAGATCGGCCGCCAGCCCTGGCTGGTGCAGGACGTGCTGGCGACCGCCGATGCGGTCGGCCCCGTCGCCGGCGGTTCGGTCGCCTTCACGCTGGCCGGCTACCTGACGCTTTATGTCGTGCTCACGCTCGTCTATCTCGGCGTGCTCGTGCACCTGTCGCTCAAGGCCGCGCGCGAGGGCGACCGCTCGCCCGATCCGGCGGTTTCCGAGCGGCCGCTCGACCAGCCGGTGGCGAGCGGATGAGCGGGCGGCCGGACGGCAAGGCGGAGGCACACCGATGATCGACTGGAGCTACATGATGCCGCTGGTGTTCGCCGCGCTGATGGGCGTGTCGATCCTGGTCTACGTCATCCTCGACGGCTTCGATCTGGGCATCGGCATCCTGTTCGCCGCCGCCCGGCCGGACGAGAAGGACACCATGATCGCGGCCATCGGCCCGTTCTGGGACGCCAACGAGACCTGGCTGGTGCTCGCCGTCGGCCTCCTGCTCGTCGCCTTCCCGATCGCCCACGGCATCATCCTGACGGCGCTCTACCTGCCGGTCTTCGCGCTGCTCGTCGGCCTCATCCTGCGCGGCGTCGCCTTCGACTTCCGCGCCAAGGTGCCGACCCACCGCAAGCGGCGCTGGGACTTCCTGTTCTGCGTCGGCTCGCTGACGGCGGCGCTGTCGCAGGGCTACATGCTCGGCGTCTACGTGCTCGGCCTCAACCAGGGCTGGGCGGCGGTCGCCTTCGCGCTGCTCGTCGCGGTGTGCCTGGCCGCCGCCTACGCCGCCATGGGCGCGGCCTGGCTGATCTACAAGACGGAGGACGGGCTGCAGGCCAAGGCGGTGGTGTGGCTGCGCCAGGCGCTGGTCTTCACCGCCGCCGGCATGGCCGCCGTCTCGCTGGCCACGCCCTTCGCCTCGCCGCGCATCTTCGACAAGTGGTTCACCTGGCCGGAGGTGGCGCTGCTGGCGCCGCTGCCGATCGCCGCGGCCGCGCTGTTCGGCTGGCTGTTCTTCCTCACCTTCCGGCTGCCCGACCGCGGCGACCGCCACGCGCTCAAGCCGTTCCTCTATCTGGCGCTGGTCTTCACCCTCGGCTTCGCCGGGCTCGCCTATTCCTTCTACCCCTATGTGGTGCCGGAGCAGATCACCATCTGGCAGGCGGCGGCGGCCACCGAGAGCCTCGCCGTCATCCTGGTCGGCACCGCCTTCGTGCTGCCGGTCATCGCCGGCTACACGCTCTACGCCTACCGCGTGTTCGGCGGCAAGGCGACCGACCTGAGATACGACTGAGGCCGCGGCCGGCGGCGGCCGGCCGTGCGCGCCTTTTCCCGCTTTGCCTTTCGCCGCCCGGCTGATAAAGCGCCGCCCATGACCGACACCCCGCTTTCCCAGATCCGCAACTTCTCGATCATCGCCCACATCGACCACGGCAAGTCGACGCTGGCCGACCGGCTGATCCAGATGACCGGCTCGCTCGAAGAGCGCGAGATGAAGGAGCAGGTGCTCGACGCGATGGACATCGAGCGCGAGCGCGGCATCACCATCAAGGCCAACACCGTGCGCCTGGAATACGACGCGCGCGACGGCAAGCACTACGTGCTCAACCTGATCGACACGCCCGGCCATGTCGACTTCGCCTACGAGGTGTCGCGCTCGCTGGCCGCCTGCGAGGGCTCGCTGCTCGTCGTCGATGCCAGCCAGGGCGTCGAGGCGCAGACGCTCGCCAACGTCTACCAGGCGATCGACAAGGACCACGAGATCGTCGTCGTGCTCAACAAGGTCGACCTGCCGGCGGCCGAGCCCGAGCGCGTGCGCGAGCAGGTCGAGGAGGTGATCGGCCTCGACGCCTCCGACGCGCTGATGATCTCGGCCAAGTCGGGCCTCGGCGTCGATGACGTGCTGGAGGCGATCGTCACCCGCCTGCCGCCGCCGCACGAGGGCGACGCGCAGGCGCCGCTCAAGGCGATGCTGGTCGATTCCTGGTACGACGCCTATCTCGGCGTCATCGTTTTGGTGCGCGTCGTCGACGGCGTGCTGCGTAAGGGCCAGACGGTGCGCATGATGGGCACCGGCGCCCGCTACCAGGTCGACCGGGTCGGCGTCATCACGCCGAAGATGGTGATGGTCGAGGGGCTCGGCCCCGGCGAGCTCGGCTTCATCACCGCCTCGATCAAGGAGGTCGCCGACACCCGCGTCGGCGACACCATCACCGAGGAGAAGCGGCCGACGGCGGCGCCGCTGCCCGGCTTCAAGCCGGCCCAGCCGGTGGTCTTCTGCGGCCTGTTCCCGGTCGACGCGGCCGATTTCGACGACCTGCGCGCGGCGATGGGCAAGCTCCGGCTGAACGACGCCTCGTTCTCGTTCGAGATGGAGACCTCGGCCGCGCTCGGCTTCGGCTTCCGCTGCGGCTTCCTCGGCCTGCTGCACCTGGAGATCGTGCAGGAGCGGCTGGCGCGCGAGTTCGACCTCGACCTGATCGCCACGGCGCCCTCGGTCGTCTACCGCATCACGCTGACCGACGGCAGCGAGGTCGAGCTGCACAACCCCGCCGACATGCCCGACCCGGTCAAGGTCGCCGCCATCGCCGAGCCGTGGATCCGCGCCACCATCCTGACGCCGGACGAGCATCTCGGCGCCATCCTCAAGCTGTGCCAGGAGCGCCGCGGCATCCAGGCCGACCTGTCCTATGCCGGCAGCCGGGCGATGCTGGTCTACGACCTGCCGCTCAACGAGGTGGTGTTCGACTTCTACGACCGCCTGAAGTCGATCAGCAGGGGCTACGCCTCCTTCGACTACCAGATCACCGAGTACCGCGAGGGCGACCTCGTCAAGATGCAGATCCTGGTCAACGCCGAGCCGGTCGACGCCCTGTCGATGCTGGTGCACCGCTCGCAGGCCGAGCGCCGCGGCCGCGCCATGTGCGAGAAGCTCAAGGAGCTGATCCCGCAGCACATGTTCCAGATCCCCGTGCAGGCGGCGATCGGCGGTCGCATCATCGCGCGCGAGACGATCCGCGCGCTGCGCAAGGACGTCACCGCCAAGTGCTACGGCGGCGACGTGACGCGCAAGCGCAAGCTGCTCGAGAAGCAGAAGGAAGGCAAGAAGCGCATGCGCCAGTTCGGCAAGGTGGAGATCCCGCAGGAGGCCTTCATCCAGGCGCTCAAGATGGGCGACTGAGCCCGTCTCGCCGCGGGCGCGGGCTCGGCCGCCGCGGCGCGGCCCGAACGATGGCTGGCCGCAGCGAAGCGGGAGATTGTCATGCGCGCCCTCATCCAGCGTGTCAGCGAGGCCGCCGTCACCGTCGACGGCGAGACGGTGGGCGCGGTCGGCCCCGGCCTCCTCGTCCTGGTCTGCGCCATGCAGGGCGACGGCGAGGGCGAGGCCGGCCGTCTTGCGCGCAAGGTCGCCAACCTGCGCATCTTCGCCGACGCGGCCGGCCGCATGAACCGGTCGCTGCGCGATGCCGGCGGCGAGGCCCTGGTCGTCAGCCAGTTCACGCTCGCCGCCGAGACCAGGGGCAACCGGCCGGGCTTTTCCGCCGCCGCCGCCCCGCAGGACGGGCAGCGCCTCTACGCGCACTTCGCCGAGGCGCTGCGCGCGCACGGGGTGCCGGTCGCCACCGGCCGCTTCGGCGCCGCGATGCGGGTGGCGCTCGTCAACGACGGCCCGGTGACGATCTGGCTCGACACCGCCCAGCGCTGAGCCGCGGCGGCGCGGGAACGGGCGGCGGTCTCGGCGGTTGACCCGGTATCCGGCCGGTGTGTCGGAACCGCAAGCCGGAGGAGCGCGCGCCATGACGAAGCCGAGCAGCAAGACGGTCGTCGAGCGGCTGATGGCGCGGCACGGCCGCACCTATTGCGACGAGCTCGGCATCCCGATCGCCAGGAACACGCCGTCGCCGCTGTTCCGCTGGCTGGTCGCGGCGCTGCTGTTTTCCGCCCGCATTTCCGCCGGCCAGGCGGTGAAGGCGGCGCGGGCGCTGTCGGACGCGGGCTGGCGCACGCCGCGCAAGATGGCCGCCGCCACCTGGAAGGAGCGCGTCGACGTGCTCAACGCGCACGGCTATGCGCGCTACGACGAGAGCACCTCACGCATGCTGAAGGATGCCAGCGACCATCTGCTCGACGCCTATGGCGGCGACCTGCGCCGGCTGCGCGCGGCCGCCGACGGCGACGTCGCGGCGGCCGAGAAGCGGCTGACCGCCTTCAAGGGCATCGGCCCGACCGGCGCCGCCATCTTCCTGCGCGAGGCGCAGGCGGCGTGGCCGGAATTCGCGCCCTATGCCGACGGCCGCGCGCTGAAGGCGGCCGGCCGGCTCGGACTCGGCGACGATGCCGCCGCGCTTGCCCGGCTGGTGCCGCGCGCGGCGCTGCCGGCGCTGCTGACCGCGCTGGTGCGCGCCGATCTCGCCGGCGAGCTCGACGCGCTGGCCAGCGGCGAGCCGCTCGACGAGCCCGGCGCGGCGCGCCGCTGAGCCGCCGGTCGCGCACCGCCGATCACGCAACATTGCCGGCTGAAAGGCAGAGTTTTGGAACGCGCAGCGGGTGGTCGCGATTGTCGGCCGCGAGGGACGACCCAACCCCTCTACGAGGAAAGGACCACCAAAGATGCGCAAGATTCTTCTCGCAACCACCGCCATCGCCGCGCTGGGCATCGGCCCGGCGCTCGCCCAGGAAACCCCGATGGAGCCGAAGGCCAAGGTCGGCGCGCAGACCGAGGCCGGCGCTGACGCCACCACCGAGGACGCCGGCTTCGGCGCCGCGGCGGGCGGTGCCACGGGCGCCATCGCCGGCGCCGTGGTCGGCGGTCCGATCGGCGCCATCGTCGGCGGCTTCGCCGGTGCCGTGCTCGGCGCCGAGACCGCGGTGCCCGAGCAGGCCGTCGCCTATGTCGAGGCCAACCCGGTCGAGCCGGTGACGCTGGAAGGCCAGGTCGCCGCCGGCACCGCCGTGCCGCAGGGCGTCACGCTGCAGCCGATTCCGGACTATCCCGACTACGCCTATGTCTACACCGAGCGCCGGCCGCTGATCGTGCGCGCCGACACGCGCGAGATCGTCTATTCGCCCGGCTACGTCGTGCCGGAGCAGACGATCGAGTACGTGCGGGCCAACCCGGTCGATCCGGTCCAGGTCGAGGCGCGCGTCGGCGTCCAGGTGCCGGCCGAGGTCGAGCTGCGCCCGGTGCCGAGCGATCCGCACTACGCCTATGTCTATCTCGACGGCGGCCCGGCGCTGGTCGACGCCGAGACGCGCACGGTCGTCTGGGTGCGCTGACCGGGCGGCGGGCGGACCGGACCCGGCCTCAGGGCCGGGTTCCGCCACCGGTATTCGCGGGGGCCGCTCCATCGGGGCGGCCCCTTCGTCTTGCAGGTGACGCGCAGATCGCGCTTCCCTTTTTCCGCCGGCGTGGCACACTTCGCCCCGGTGCGGCCGGATACGCCGCACCCGCACCGGTGGGGAAAACGGACCATGTCCCTGAAAGCTTCGACGCGCCGTCGCGCGCTGTCGCTCGCCG
The DNA here is from genome assembly GCF_030398335.1 of Aquibium sp. A9E412. GTDB lineage: Bacteria > Pseudomonadota > Alphaproteobacteria > Rhizobiales > Rhizobiaceae > A9E412. The sequence continues at coordinate 22,148 of NZ_JAOAOP010000015.1, read as the reverse complement.
TGCTGGCTGCCCTGGCGGCGGCCGGACCGGCGTTCGCCGACGAGATGACCGTCATCATGCGCAACAGCCATCCCTATGCCGTCGAGGTCGAGCTCTACAGCCAGGACCGCGACCATGTGTGGCCGGGCAACGGCGAGGTCTACTATCTCGACGACGGCGAGGCGCAGTCGATGCCGATCGCCTGCCTCGGCGGCGAGACCATCTGCTACGGCGCCTGGGTGTCGGGCGATCCCGGCACCTACTGGGGCGTCGGGCCCGACGACACCGATGGCTGCGAGCGCTGCTGCTATGTCTGCGACGACGGCGTGACCGAGGAGATCGAGCTCGTCGAGTGACGGCGAGACCGACGGGCCTCCGGGCGTCGCGACGCGGCGTCCGCGCGTCGGGCTCGCCGCGCGATTTTCCTCGGCCGCAACATGCTTTATAGCGTGCTGTAGCCCGGCGACGTCGCCGGGCGTTGCATGCATGCGGCACAATCAACGAGATGGACCATGATGGCGCCCGGAAGCCGCGTCACACTTTTCGTCAGCCTGGTGTGGATGCAGCGCATGACCAAGTTTTCGATCGCGCCGCGATGACCGCATTGCAAGCGCCCGCCGCACCGCTGTCGCTCGGCGTCGACACCGGCGGCACCTTCACCGACGCCGTGCTCTATGCCGAGGGCCGCGGCGTCGTCGCCAAGGCGAAGGCGCTGACCACGCGCCACGATCTCGCCGTCGGCATCGCCGGCGCCGTCGACGCGGTGCTGGCCGAGGCCGGCGTGCCGGCGGCCGCCATCGGCCTGGTCTCGATGTCGACCACGCTCGCCACCAACGCGCTGGTCGAGGGCGTCGGCGGCCGCGTCGCGCTGGTCATGATCGGCTTCGGCGAGGCCGACCTGGCGCGCGACGGGCTGGGCGCCGCGCTCGGCGGCGATCCGGTCGTCTTCCTGCCCGGCGGCCACGACGTCTACGGCAACGAGACGCCACTCGACCTGGCGCCGCTCGAGGCCGCGCTGCCGGACCTCGCCGGGGCGGTCTCCGCCTTCGCCGTGTGCGCCTATTTCGCCGTGCGCAACCCCGCGCACGAGAACGCCGCGCGCGGCCTGATCCGCCGGGCGACGGGGCTGCCGGCGACCGCCAGCCACGAGCTGTCCTCGCAGCTCGGCGGGCCGCGCCGGGCGCTCACCACGCTGCTCAACGCCCGCCTCGTCGGCCTGGTCGACCGGCTCGTCGCGGCGACGGAGGGCTTTCTCGCGGCGCGCGGCATCGCCGCGCCGCTGATGATGGTGCGCGGCGACGGCGCGCTGGTCTCCGCCGCCTTCGCGCGGCGCCGGCCGATCGAGACCATCCTGTCGGGGCCGGCCGCCAGCCTGGTCGGCGCACGCCATCTCACCGGCCTCGACGCCGCGCTCGTCTCCGACATCGGCGGCACCACGACCGACGTCGCCATGCTCGACGGCGGCCGGCCGCGGCTCGACCCGGAGGGCGCCACGGTGGGCGGCCACCGCACCATGGTCGAGGCGGTCGCCATGCGCACCTTCGGCCTCGGCGGGGATTCGGAGGTGGCGCTGGAGACCGCCGGTCTCGTGCGCGGCCTGCTGCTCGGGCCGCGCCGCCTGGTGCCGCTGGCGCTCGTCGGCCATCAGCATGGCGCGGCGGTGCGCGAGACGCTCGAACGCCAGGCGCGGGCGGCCATGCCGACGCGCCTAGACGGACGCTTCGCGCTGCGCACCGGCGTGTCGGAGCGCCTGTCGAGCGGCCTGACGCCGGCCGAGGCGCGGCTCTACGCGCTGCTCGGCGACGCGCCGGTGCCGCTCGACCGCCTGCTTGATGGTGGCGCCCGGCCGGCGACGCTCGACCGGCTGGTGGCGCGCGGCCTGGCCCAGATCGCCGGCTTCACGCCGACCGACGCGGCGCATGTCCTCGGCCTGCAGACCACCTGGGACGCGGCCGCCGCGCGGCTCGGCGCGACGCTGTTCGCGCGCCGGCGCGACGCGCGCGGCCTGGCCGTCGCCGACGACGCGGCGGCGATCAGCCGCCGCGTGCTCGACGCGCTGCAGCGCCGCTCGGCCGAAGCGCTGGTCGAGACCGCCTTTGCCGAGGACGGGCTCGATCCGCGGCATGCCGGCCATCCGCTGGTCGCCCGGGCGCTCGACGGGCGCGCCGGCGTGGCCCGGCTGGCGCTGGCGCTCGACCGTCCGGTGGTCGGCCTCGGCGCTTCGGCGGCGCTGCACTATCGCGGCCTCGGCGCGCGGCTCGGCACCGACTGCGTGCTGCCGCCGGATGCCGACGTGGCCAACGCGCTCGGCGCCGTGGTCGGCCGCGTCTCGATCCGCCGCGAGGCGCGCGTCGTCGAGCCGCAGGAGGGCCGCTTCCGCGCCAGCGCCGGCGCGGCGGTGGCCGATTTCAGCGACGAGAACGCGGCGCTCGACTGGGCCGAAAGCGAGCTCAGCCGGCAGGTCGCCGACGAGGCGCGCGCGGCCGGCGGCGAGGCGCTCGAGGTCGCCGTCGACCGCGACGTGCGCGCCGTCACGGTGGAGGGCAGCCGCCGCTTCGTCGAGGCGGTGATCGGTGCCACGGCGAGCGGGCGGCCGCGCTTCGCGGTGGCCGCCGGCGCGCTCGACCGTTCGGCGAATTGACCGGGCGTGCGCAACGTGGTGGAAAGCGCCGACACGCCGAGGGCGAGAAACCAGGGAGGCAAGCAGAATGAGCGAACGCGTCGAGGTCGACGGCCTGAAGGTCGCCCGCGTCCTGCATGATTTCATCGGCCGCGAGGCGCTGCCCGGCACCGGCGTCGACGAGGCGCATTTCTGGCAGGCCTTCTCCGCCATCGCGCACGAGCTGGCGCCGCGGAACCGGGCGCTGCTCGCCACGCGCGAGGCGATGCAGGAGAAGATCGACGCCTGGTGCCGCGACAAGGGCGGCGTCGGCGATCCCGAGGCCTACGAGGCGTTCCTGCGCGAGATCGGCTATCTGGTGCCCGAGGGACCCGACTTCGCCATCGCCACGCAGAATGTCGACGACGAGATCGCCCGCATCGCCGGGCCGCAGCTCGTCGTGCCGATCTCCAACGCGCGCTACGCGCTCAACGCGGCCAATGCGCGCTGGGGCTCGCTCTACGACGCGCTCTACGGCACCGACGCGCTCGGCGACCTGCCGCAGGCCGGCGGCTACGATCCGGCGCGCGGCGCCCGCGTCATCGCCTGGGCGCGCGGCTTCCTCGACGAGGTCGCGCCGCTCGACGGCGCCGGCTGGGCCGACGTCGCGGGCCTGGCCGTGCGCGACGGCAGGCTCGTGGTGAGCCTCGCCGGCGGCGGCACGGCGGGGCTGCGCGATGCCGGCCATTTCGACGGCTACAAGGGCGAGGCGGAGGCGCCGCGCGCCGTCATGCTCGCCAATCACGGCCTGAAGATCGGCATCCAGGTCAACCGCGACCACCCGATCGGCAAGGACGATGCCGCCGGCATCGCCGACGTCGTGCTGGAATCGGCGCTGACGACGATCATGGACTGCGAGGATTCGGTTGCCGCCGTCGACGCCGAGGACAAGACGCTGGTCTACCGCAACTGGCTCGGCCTGATGAAGGGCGACCTGGCCGCCGAGGTCGACAAGGGCGGCAAGACGGTGCGCCGCACGCTCAACCCCGACCAGCCCTATGCCGGGCCGGACGGCGCACAGAAGACCATGCGGGCGCGCTCGCTGATGCTGGTGCGCAACGTCGGCCACCTGATGACCAATCCGGCGATCCTGCTGCGCGACGGCACGGAGATCCCCGAGGGCATCATGGACGCCATGGTGACGGCGCTGATCGCGCTGCACGACATCGGTCCCGACGGCCGCCGCGCCAACTCGCCGGCCGGCTCCATGTACGTCGTCAAGCCGAAGATGCACGGCCCCGAGGAGGTCGCCTTCGCGGTCGAGCTGTTCGGCCGCGTGGAAGAGGCGCTCGGCATGGCGCCGAACACCATGAAGATGGGCATCATGGACGAGGAGCGGCGCACCACCGTCAATCTCAAGGAGTGCATCCGCGCGGCGGCCGAGCGCGTGGTGTTCATCAACACCGGCTTCCTCGACCGCACCGGCGACGAGATCCACACCTCGATGGAGGCCGGACCGATGATCCGCAAGGGCGACATGAAGCAGTCGACCTGGATCCAGGCCTACGAGAACCGCAACGTCGACGTCGGCCTGGCCTGCGGCTTCGCCGGCCGGGCGCAGATCGGCAAGGGCATGTGGGCGATGCCCGACAAGATGGCCGCCATGTTGGACGAGAAGATCGGCCACCCCGAGGCCGGCGCCAACACCGCCTGGGTGCCCTCGCCGACGGCCGCGACGCTGCACGCCACGCACTACCACAAGGTCGACGTGCGCGCCGTGCAGGAGGCGCTGAAGACGCGCCGGCCGGCCAGCCTGTCCGACATCCTCGCGGTGCCGGTGGCGACGCGGCCCAACTGGACGCCGGAGGAGATCCAGAAGGAGCTCGACAACAACGCCCAGGGCATCCTCGGCTATGTCGTGCGCTGGATCGACCAGGGCGTCGGCTGCTCCAAGGTGCCCGATATCAACGATGTCGGCCTGATGGAGGACCGCGCCACGCTGCGCATCTCCTCGCAGCACATCGCCAACTGGCTGCATCACGGCGTGTGCACCACCGACCAGGTGATGGAGACGATGCGGCGCATGGCCGCCGTGGTCGACAAGCAGAACGAGGGCGACCCGGCCTACCGGCCGATGGCGCCCGACTTCGACGCCTCGATCGCCTTCCAGGCCGCCTGCGACCTGGTCTTCAAGGGCCGCGCGCAGCCGAGCGGCTACACCGAGCCGGTGCTGCACGCCCGGCGTCTGGAGCTCAAGGCCGCTGACGCCGGCTAGCCGCACACCGCACCGTCCGCCCCCGGGCCGGCCGCCGCGCGGCCGCCCGGCCGGCGCCTGACGCGAAGACCATGACCCTGCTCGCCATCGACACCGCCGCCGACCGCTGCGCGGCCTGCCTGTTCGACGCCGGGACCGGCCGCACGGCCGGCCGTGCCGAACGCGCCATGCAGACCGGCCATGCCGAGCACGTCGTCGCCGTCATCGACGCCGCGCTCGCCGCGGCCGGGCTCGACTACGCGGCGCTGTCGGCCGTCGCCGTCACGGTCGGCCCCGGCTCCTTCACCGGCGTGCGCGTCGGCGTGGCCGCCGCGCGCGGCTTGGCGCTGGCGCTTTCGCTGCCTTCGGCCGGCGTGACGACGCTCGAGGGGCTGGCGGCCGAGACCGCCGCGCGCCATCCCGGCCGGCCGGTGCTGGCGGCGGTCGGCAACCGCCCGGCCGCGCTTGCCGCCGCCCTCTATGACGCCGACGGCGCCGAGGTCGCGGCGCCGGCCCTGCTGTCGGCGGCCGAGGCGGCGGCCGTCGCCGGCCGCGCCGGCGCCGTGCTGTGCGGCAGCGCGGCCGAGGCCGTGCGCGCGGCCGACGCGGCGCTGGCGCTCGACGCGGACGGGCTGGCGGCGACCGCCGACATCGCCACCTATGCCCGGCTCGCCGCGCGCCGCGGCTTTGCCGGCGACAAGCCGCGGCCGCTCTATCTGCGGCCGCCGGCGGCCGTGCCGCAGGCCGGTTTCGCCGTGCCGCGCAGGGGCTGAACGGTGCGCTTCTCGCTGCTCGGCCGCCGTCGCGAATTCGTCGTGCGCCCGCTCGAGCCGGGCGATTTGCACGCGCTGGCCGCGCTGCACGAGGAGGGTTTCGCCCGGCCGTGGAGCGACGGCGAGCTGGCCGCGCTGCTCGACCAGCCGCCGGTCTTCGGCTTCGTCGCGGTTCTCGTCGGCCGTGCGCGCGCCGCGCCGGTCGGCTTCGTGCTCGCCCGGCTCGCCGCCGGCGAGGCGGAGATCCTGACGATCGCGGTGGCGCGCGCCTGCCGCGGCCTCGGCATCGGCCGGCTGCTGATGGACGCGGTGCTGCGTCACCTGCACGAGCAGCGCGCCGAGGCCCTGTTCCTCGAGGTCGACGAGACCAACAAGGCGGCGGTCGCGCTCTATCGCCGGCTCGGCTTCCGCGAGGTCGGTCGGCGGCCCGACTACTATCTGCATGCCGCCCGGCGGCGCAGCGCCGCGCTGGTCATGCGCCGCGATCTCCGCTAGGGCGACGGCCGGGACATGGCGCCGAACGGAAAAGATTTCCCATGCTTCTCCAAGGGCTTGAGCTGTCGCTCGCGGGGCCGTTGGACCGTGCGACCGGCTGAGCCCGCGCCCGGCCGGGCGCCGCCGCGATGATCGGCCGCCTGCGCATCGCCGTCGGCCTCGCCGCGGTGGCGGCGGCGACGCTGCCGCTGGCGCTGACCCAGGTCGTCGCCCTGCGCACCGGGCTGATCGGCGAGGCGGCGGCGCCGCGCCTGTGGCACCGGCTGATCGTGCGCGTGCTCGGCATCCGCATCACCGTGGCCGGCCGGCTCGCCGAGGGGCGGCCGCTGCTGATCGCCGCCAACCACGTCTCGTGGACCGACATCATGGTGCTCGGCGCGATCGCCGACGTGCATTTCATCGCCCGGGCCGACATGGCGCGCTGGCCGGTGCTCGGCCGCCTGGCGACGCTGCAGCGCACCGTCTTCGTCGACCGCGAGCGCCGCCGCAGCGCCGGCGCGCAGGCGCGCGAGATCGCCGAGCGGCTGGCCGGCGGCGACCCGATGGTGCTGTTCGCCGAGGGCAGCACCGGCGACGGCAACCGCCTGCTGCCCTTCAAGAGCACGCTGTTCGGCGCCGCCCAGATGGCGCTGCGCGCGCTGCCCGAGCACAGCGTCCTGGTGCAGCCGGTGGCGCTCGCCTACACCCGGCGCCACGGCCTGCCGATGGACCGGCGCCAGCGCGGCCGTGTGGCGTGGATCGGCGACGCCACGCTGTGGCCGCATCTCAAGGAGCTGCTGCGCGTCGGCGCGCTCGACGTCGAGGTGCATTTCGGCGAGCCGCTGCCCTTTGCCGAGGATGCAAGCCGCAAAGAGGTCGCCCGCCTCGCCGAGGCGCGCGTGCGCGCCATGATGGCCGCGGCGTTGCGCCGGCCGCGCGAGCCGTGAAACGGCGCGTGACACAGTTGTGATCGCCGCCGCCCGAAACCGTTTGGCATCGGCCGGCCAAAGACGCTAGACAGCCGCCATGGAGCAGGATGTGACGCTCGACAGCGAGAACCGCCAGGCGGCCGCCGCGCCGCGGCCGGCCGACGGCCGCGCGCCGCGCAAGGTCTTCGTCAAGACCTATGGCTGCCAGATGAATGTCTACGATTCCCAGCGCATGGCCGACGCGCTGGCGCCGCAGGGCTACGAGAGCGCCGCCACGCCCGAGGAGGCGGACCTGGTGCTGCTCAACACCTGCCACATCCGCGAGAAGGCGGCCGAGAAGGTCTATTCCGAGCTCGGCCGCATCCGCCAGATCAAGGAGGCGCGCGCCCGCGCCGGCCGCGACACGGTGATCGGCATCGCCGGCTGCGTCGCCCAGGCCGAGGGCAGCGAGATCCTGCGCCGCGCGCCGGCCGTCGATCTGGTCGTCGGGCCGCAGACCTATCACCGCCTGCCGGCGATCCTGTCGCGCGTTGCTGCCGGCGAGAAGGTGGTGGAGACCGAGCACGCGGTCGAGGACAAGTTCGAGCATCTGCCGGCCGGCCCGCGGCGCGCCGTCGCCGCGCGCGGCGTCACCGCCTTTCTCACCGTGCAGGAGGGCTGCGACAAGTTCTGCACCTTCTGCGTCGTGCCCTACACGCGCGGCGCCGAGGTCTCGCGCCCGGTCGCCCAGATCGTCGCCGAGGCCGAGCGGCTGGCGGCCGCCGGCGTGCGCGAGGTCACGCTGCTCGGCCAGAACGTCAACGCCTGGCACGGCGCGGGGCCGGACGGCCGCGCCTGGGGGCTCGGCGAGCTGCTGTTCCGGCTCGCCGCGGTGCCCGGCCTCGACCGGCTGCGCTACACCACCAGCCATCCGCGCGACATGGACGACGCGCTGATCGCCGCGCATCGCGATCTCGACTGCCTGATGCCCTATCTGCACCTGCCGGTGCAGGCCGGCTCCGACCGCATCCTCAAGGCGATGAACCGGCGCCACACGGCGGCCGACTATCTGCGGCTGATCGAGCGCATCCGCGCCGCCCGGCCCGACATCGCCCTGTCGGGCGACTTCATCGTCGGCTTCCCCGGCGAGACGGAGGCCGATTTCGAGGCGACGATGCAGCTCGTGCGAACTATCGGCTATGCCCAGGCGTTCTCCTTCAAGTATTCGCCGCGCCCCGGCACGCCGGGCGCCGAGCTGGACGGCCATGTGGCCGAGCCGGTGAAGGCCGAGCGCCTGCAGCGCCTGCAGGCGCTGCTCGGCGAGCAGCAGCGCGCCTTCGCGGAGGCGACCGTGGGCAAGCGGATCGACGTGCTTCTGGAAAAGCCGGGCCGCCACGAGGGCCAGCGTGTCGGCCGCTCGCCGTGGCTTCAGCCGGTCATTGTTGATGAAAAGGCCGGCGAAATCGGTGACATTGTGAAGGTTCGAATCACGGAGGCTGGCGCGAACAGCCTGTTCTCGCAACCCTGCGCCTGAGGGAGACGCGATTGACCGCCGCCACGCAAGTGAACGAGATGCCCGCAGGGGCGTCGGACATGGCGCATATCGTACTGACCTTCGACAACAACAAGCTGGCCGGCGCCCTCTACGGGCCGTTCGACGAGAATCTCGCCCGCATCGAGCAGCGCCTCGGCGTCGACATCCGATCGCGCGGCAACCAGCTCGCCATCAAGGGCGAGCCCGGCGCCACCGAGCAGGCGCGCCGCGCCCTCGACTATCTCTACGGCCTGCTGCAGGGCGGCGCCGAGCTCACCCCGTCGGAGGTCGACGGCGCGCTGCGCCTGGCGATCGCCGCCGACGACCAGCTCACCCTGCCGACGATGGAGCGCAAGGGCCGCATGGCCGCCGCCCAGATCGCCACCCGCAAGCGCACCATCCACGCCCGCTCGGCCAACCAGGACGCCTACATGCGCGCGCTGGAGCGTGCCGAGCTCGTCTTCGGCATCGGCCCGGCCGGCACCGGCAAGACCTTCCTCGCCGTCGCCTATGCCGCCATGCTGCTCGAGCGCGGCATGGTCGAGCGCGTCGTGCTGTCGCGCCCGGCGGTGGAGGCCGGCGAGCGGCTCGGCTTCCTGCCCGGCGACATGCGCGAGAAGGTCGATCCGTACCTGCGGCCGCTCTACGACGCGCTCTACGACATGATGCCGGCCGACAAGGTGGAGCGCGCGCTGGCCGCCGAGGTGATCGAGATCGCGCCGCTCGCCTTCATGCGCGGGCGCACCCTGGCCAACGCGGTCGTCATCCTCGACGAGGCGCAGAACGCCACCACCATGCAGATGAAGATGTTCCTCACCCGGCTGGGCGAGAACGCGCGCATGATCGTCACCGGCGATCCGAGCCAGATCGACCTGCCGCCGCACACCAAGTCGGGCCTGGTCGAGGCGCTGCGCGTCCTGTCCGACGTGCCGGGCATCGTCACCGTGCGCTTCGACGAGCGCGACGTGGTGCGCCATCCGCTGGTCGCCGCCATCGTCGCTGCCTACGACCGCGACGCCGCCGGCCTGCCGCCCGCCCCGGCGGGCGACGACGGCTGAGCGCGCCGGCGATGGCCGTGGCGGACCGGCCGGCGGGCGCCGACGCGCTGCTGACGGTCGAATGCCTGCTCGAGGCGGGCGATTGGCCCGATCCGGAGGCGCTCGTCGCGTGCGCCGAGGCGGCGGTCCGCGCCGCAGCGGCGGCCGAGGGCGCGCCGGCCGGCGAGGTCACCGTCGTGTTCGCCGACGATGCGGCCGTGCGCGCGCTCAACGCGCGCTGGCGCGGCAAGGACCGGCCGACCAACGTGCTGTCGTTTCCCGCCGCCGCGCCGGCGCTGCCGGGCGGCGCCGCGCCGCCGCTCGGCGACATCGTGCTGGCCGCCGGGACGGTGGCCGCCGAGGCCGCCGCGCAGGACCGGCCGCTCGCCCACCACGTCGCGCATCTCGTCGTGCACGGCTTTCTGCACCTGCTCGGCCACGACCACGAGACGCCGGCCGAGGCCGATGCGATGGAGCAGCGCGAGACGCGCATCCTGGCGGGTCTTGCGATTCCCGATCCGTATGCCTAGCTAGAGCTTTGAAACAACCGAAAGACGATGAACCAGCACACACTCGCGACCGCCGGCGACACCCCGGGCGGTGATCCACCGGCCAAGGCCGACGCCGAAGACGGCTCTAGTAGCAGTAGCCCCGCGGGAGGCGCGCCCGACCGCTCGCTGCGCGAGCGCCTGGCAGGCTTCTTCCGCTGGCGCAACGGCAACTCGCTGCGCGAGGACCTGGCCGACGCGCTCTCCCACCAGACCGACGACACGACGTCGTTCTCGCCCGGCGAACGGGCGATGCTCAACAACATCCTGCGCCTGCGCGAGGTGCGCGTCGAGGACGTGATGGTGCCGCGCGCCGAGATCACCGCCGTCGACCTGTCGACGACGCTCGGCGACCTGCTCAAGCTGTTCGAGCAGTCGGGCCATTCGCGCATGCCCGTCTTTGCCGAGACGCTCGACGACCCGCGCGGCATGGTGCACATCCGCGACGTGCTCGCCCACGTCACGCGCGCCGCGCGCAACGGCAAGCGCCGCACGGCCAAGGCGGCGGCGCTGCCGCTCGATCTCAGCCATGTCGACCTGTCGCGCACCATCGGCGAGCTCAACCTGCTGCGCCCGGTGCTGTTCGTGCCGCCGTCGATGCTCGCCTCCGACCTGATGGCGCGCATGCAGGCCGGCCGCGTGCAGATCGCGCTGGTCATCGACGAGTATGGCGGCACCGACGGTCTGGTCTCGCTCGAGGACCTGGTCGAGATGGTGGTCGGCGACATCGAGGACGAGCACGACGACGACGAGCCGATGGTGACCAAGGTCGGCGACGGCGTCTTCGTGGTCGATGCCAAGGCCGAGATCGAGGAGGTCGCCGAGATGATCGGCGAGGCCTTCACGCCGGGCGAGCACGCCGAGGACGTCGACACCGTCGGCGGCATGATCTTCAACACGCTGGGCCGCGTGCCGGCGCGCGGCGAGGTGGTGCAGGCGGTGCCCGGCTTCGAGTTCCACGTGCTCGACGCCGATCCGCGCCGCGTCAAGCGGGTGCGCATCGTGCAGGGCCGCGGCGGCGAGCGCCGGCGGCGCGGCGCGCGCCCGGCCGAGGGCTGATGTCCGCCGTTTTCAGCCGCCCGCCAGTGCTGGTAAGTCTCATGCCGTGATTCGCGGGCGGTGGGAGCGGCCATGGAGAGCCTAGCCGGGCGAGTGATTCTGCTGTGGGGCTGGCAGCGCGCGCTCGTCGGCGTCGCGGCCGGCGCGCTGGCCGCCCTGGCGCAGCCGCCGTTCGACTTCTTCGCCGCCTGCTTCGTCGCCTTCCCCGTCCTCGTGTGGCTCGCCGACGGCGCGGAGGGGGCGCCGGACGCGCGCTGGCCGCGCCGTCTGCTGCCCGCCTTCGCGGTCGGCTGGTGGTTCGGCTTCGGCTATTTCGTCGCCGGGCTGTGGTGGATCGGCCGCGCGCTGCTCGTCGACGCCGAGGCCTTCGCCTGGGCGCTGCCGCTCGCCGTCATCGGCCTGCCGGCGGTGCTGGCCGTCTTCTACGGGTTGGCCACGCTCGTTGCGCGGCTGATGTGGAGCGACGGCATCGGCCGCATCGCCGCGCTCGCCTTCGGCTTCGGCCTGGCCGAGTGGCTGCGCGCGGTGGTGCTGACCGGCTTTCCCTGGAACGCCATCGGCCAGGCGGCGATGCCGGTCGAGCCGCTGATGCAGTCGGTCGCGGTGACCGGGCTTTTCGGCATGAACGCGCTCGCCGTCTTCGTCTTCGCCATGCCGGCGCTGCTCGGCTCCGGCCGCCACGCCCATGCCGGCCTGGCGCTCGCCACCCTGCTCGCCGCGCTGCACGCCGGCTACGGCCTGGTGCGCCTCGAGCTGGCGCCGGCGCCCGAGCGCACGCTCGCGATGCGCGTCGTGCAGCCGTCCATCGACCAGACCCGCAAGTGGGACACCGACGCGCGCGACGCGATCTTCGCCACCTATCTCGACCTGTCGTTCCCGCCCGACGCCGCCCCGGTGCCGCTGATCGTCTGGCCGGAGACGGCCGTGCCCTTCCTGTTCACCGACCGGCCCGACGCGCTGGCCGCGCTCGGCGAGCGGCTCGGCGAGGGGCAGATGCTGCTTGCCGGCGCGGTGCGGCGCGAGCTCGGCGCCGGGGCCGCGCCGACTCGCTACTACAACGCCGTCGTCGCCGTCGACGATGCCGGCGAGATCGCCGGCGCGGTCGACAAGGTGCATCTGGTGCCGTTCGGCGAGTACCTGCCGCTGTCCGGCCTGCTCGGCCGGCTCGGCCTGGAGGAGATCGCCGAGACGGTGGGGCCGTTCTCGGCCGGCGGGCCGCGCCGCACGATCGCCGTCGGCGACGGCGCGAACGCGCTGCCGCTGATCTGCTACGAGATCATCTTTCCCTCGCTGGTGCTGGCGCAGGCGGCCGGCGCCGACCTGATGGTCAACGTCACCAACGACGCCTGGTACGGCCGCACGCCGGGCCCCTACCAGCATTTCCGCCAGGCGCGGCTGCGCGCCGTGGAAGCCGGCCTGCCGCTGGTGCGCGCGGCCAACAACGGCATCTCGGCGCTGGTCGACGGCTACGGCCGGGTGATCGACGCGCTCGACCTCGACGCCTACGGCACGCTGGAGGGGGCGCTGCCGGTCGGCCGCGTGCGCACCCTCACCCTCGGCCCGCCGGCGCGCAACGGCGCGGCGATCCTCGCGCTTCTCGCGCTTGTCGCGCTTGTGGGTAGCATGCGCGGGCGACCTCGCGCGAATTGACAGGTTGTGCCTGCGGCACCCATAGTAGTCGGGCCGCCGGGCATGCCGCCTAGCTTCTTGATCGTTGGGGCCTTCGAAACAAGGGTTTCGCGGTTCCGGTGGCCTCAAAAACAAGCCGGCATCAAGGCGGCAAGGGGCTATGAATCCAAACAAAAAACGACCGAATCCGATCGACGCCCATGTGGGCGCCCGCATCAGGCTGCGCCGAAACATGCTTGGCATGAGCCAGGAAAAGCTCGGCGAAGGGCTGGGGATCACCTTCCAGCAGATCCAGAAATACGAGAAGGGGACGAACCGGGTCGGCGCCAGCCGGCTGCAGGCGATCGCCTCCCTTCTGTCGACGCCGGTCTCCTTCTTCTTCGAAGGCGCGCCCGGTCACGACGGCGAGGAAGTGACCGGCATGGCGGAGGACAGTCCGACCGCCTATGTCGTCGACTTCATCAACTCGGCCGAGGGCATCCAGCTCAACCGCGCCTTTGCCCGGATCAGCGATCCGAAGGTGCGGCGGCGGGTGATCGACCTCGTCCGGGCGCTGGCCGAAGAGACCTAGCGCGTTCCCGGGCGACGCGGGAACCGCTCGCCCGGGCGCCGACGCGCTGGCGCCGGTCTGCGGTTGGCTGGAGGGCGGAGCGGCTCGAGCGCCTCTCCGCGGCATGGTCTCGTCCGGCAGAGCACGGATGCTGCGCGCCGGGGCACGGTCCGGTCGTGCCCGTGCGCACCGCAGCGGCCGGCGTTTGTGCGCGGCCGGCCCCGCGCGCCGCTGCGGGAATGCGGCGCGCCGGCGATTCCGTGCCCGGCCGGGCGACGTTGCGCTTGACGTTCTTCGCGCCGCTTGGCTAACAGGACGCGCTCCGGCCGGCAGCAGCGCCGGCCTTTGTTTCGAGAGGGGACACCCGTGGCGCGCAGCAACTATCTGTTTACCAGCGAATCGGTTTCCGAAGGCCATCCCGACAAGGTGTGCGACCGGATTTCCGACGAGATCGTCGACCTTGTCTACCGCGAGGCCAAGAAGGCCGGCATGGACCCGTGGAAGGTGCGCGTCGCCTGCGAGACCCTGGCCACCACCAACCGGGTGGTGATCGCCGGCGAGGTGCGGGTGCCCGACACGCTGCTCAAGAAGGGCAAGGACGGCCGCTTCCTGACCGATTCCAAGGGCGAGCCGGCGATCAATCCGAGCCGCTTCCGCTCCGCCGCGCGCCGTGCCATCCGCGCCATCGGCTACGAGCAGGACGGCTTCCACTGGAAGACGGCCAAGGTCGACGTGCTGCTGCACGGCCAGTCGGCGCACATCGCCCAGGGCGTCGACAGCGCCGCCGACCGGCAGGGCGAGGAGGGAGCCGGCGACCAGGGCATCATGTTCGGCTACGCCTGCCGCGAGACGCCCGACCTGATGCCGGCGCCGATCTACTATTCGCACAAGATCCTCGAGCTGCTCGCCGCCGCGCGCAAGAAGGGCGAGGGCGACGCCGCCCGGCTCGGCCCCGACGCCAAGAGCCAGGTCACCGTGCGCTACGTCGACGGCAAGCCCCACGAGGCGACGCAGATCGTGCTGTCGACGCAGCATCTCGATCCGAGCTGGGACAACAAGAAGGTGCGCGCCGTCGTCGAGCCCTACATCGTCGAGGCGCTGTCGTCGGGCGGCCTGTCGATCGCGCCCGACTGCACCTGGTACATCAACCCGACCGGCACCTTCGTCATCGGCGGCCCCGACGGCGATGCCGGCCTGACCGGCCGCAAGATCATCGTCGACACCTATGGCGGCGCCGCGCCGCATGGCGGCGGCGCGTTCTCCGGCAAGGACACCACCAAGGTCGACCGCTCGGCCGCCTATGCCGCGCGCTACCTCGCCAAGAACGTGGTGGCCGCCGGTCTCGCCGAGCGCTGCACCATCCAGCTCGCCTACGCCATCGGCGTCGCCCAGCCGCTGTCGGTCTATGTCGACCTGCACGGCACCGGCAAGGTCACCGAGGAGCAGGTCGAGATGGCGCTGCGCAAGGTGATGGACCTGTCGCCGAGCGGCATCCGCCGCCACCTCGACCTCAACAAGCCGATCTACGCCAAGACCGCCGCCTACGGCCATTTCGGCCGCAAGGCCGGGCGCGACGGCTCGTTCTCGTGGGAGCGCACCGACCTCGCCAAGGCGCTCAGGAAGGCGGTCGCCGAGGTCTGATCCGGGCCGCCGGCGCCGCCATGGCCGAGGAGCACCCGAGCAGGGCGAGCGAGGCCTTCTTCGGCCGCCGTCGCGGCAAGCGGCTGCGGCCGGCGCAGCGCGCGGCGCTCGATGCCGCGCTGGCCGCGCTCGGCCTCGATCTGGCCCGCCCCGCGCCGGCCGATCCGGCGGCGCTGTTCGCCGTGCCGGTCGCCGCGGTGCGGCTCGAGATCGGCTTCGGCGGCGGCGAGCACCTGCTCGACGCGCTGGCGCGGCACCCCGACACCGGCTTCATCGGCGTCGAGCCCTTCGTCAACGGCATGGCCAAGCTCGCGGCCGCGCTCGACGGCGCGTCGCCCGGCAATCTGCGCCTCTTCGACGACGACGCCACGCGTCTGCTCGACTGGCTGCCGGAGGCCTCGCTCGACGGCATCGACCTGTTCTATCCCGACCCCTGGCCGAAGCGGAAGCACTGGAAGCGGCGCTTCGTCAACCGCGCCAATCTCGACCGCTTCGCCCGCGTGCTGCGGCCGGGCGGCCGCTTCCGCTTCGCCTCCGACATCGCCAGCTATGTCGACTGGACGCTGCTCGTCTGCCGCGACCACCCCGCCTTCGCCTGGCAGGCCGAGACGGCCGACGACTGGCGCCGCCCCTTTGCCGGCTGGCCGGGAACGCGCTACGAGAAGAAGGCGCTCGGCGAAGGGCGGGTGCCGGCCTACCTGACCTTCGTGCGGCGCTGATCCGCGCCGCCGGTGGCGGGTCCGGTGCAGCGGCCAAGCGATGGAAGGAGCCAAGCCATGCCCCACAGCGTCAGGATCCTCGACACCGAGATGGTCACGCACAACGTGCGCCGCTTCCGGCTCGAGCGGCCGCAGGGCTACGACTTCACGCCGGGCCAGGCGACCGAGGTGGCGATCGACCGCGACGGCTGGCGCGAGGAGAAGCGGCCGTTCACCTTCACCGGCCTGACCGACGACCCGCAGCTCGAGTTCACCATCAAGATCTATCCCGAGCACGAGGGGGTGACCGACGCGCTCGGCCGCATCGCGGCAGGCGAGGCGCTGCTGATCGACGCGCCGTGGGGCACGATCCGCTACAAGGGGCCGGGCACCTTCATCGCCGGCGGCGCCGGGCTGACGCCCTTCATCGCCATCCTGCGCGACCTGGCGCGCAGGGGCGAGATCGCCGGCAACCGGCTGGTCTTCTCCAACAAGACCGAGGCCGACATCATCATGCGCGAGACGTGGGAGGCGATGGACGGGCTCGACACGCTGTTCGTCGTCACCGACGAGCCGGAAAGCCCGCTGTCGGGCGGGCCGGTCGACCGCGACTTCCTCGAGCGCCACGTCGCCGATTTCGGCCAGCGCTTCTACGTCTGCGGCCCCGACAAGATGGTCGCCGACATCACCAGCGCGCTGAAGGCGCTGGGCGCCGATCCCGACGGGCTGGTGTTCGAGGAATAGCCGGCGCGGCGCGCCGTCGCTTCGGGGCTTGAAAAGATCGGCGCTTTCGATTACGTGAGAAGCACAATTCTTGGTCGTAACGGCGAAGAGTGGGGCCCCCGGGACCCGCTCTTTTTTGTTGGGTTGCGGCCGTTTGGGTGAGCGATGGCTGAGGGCGATCCGCAACAGGGCGGCCGGGCGACGACCGGCGACGACCGCATCATCCGCGAGAGCGGCATCGACGCGCGCCTGGCGGCGATCGTCGAGCCGGTGCTGCGCGGCATGGGCTATCGGCTGGTGCGCGTGCGCCTGACGGCGCAGAACGGCCACACGCTGCAGATCATGGCCGAGCGCGACGACGGCTCGATGACGGTCGAGGACTGCGAGGAGGTCAGCCGCGGTCTGTCGCCGGTGCTCGACGTGGAGGACCCGCTCGACACCGCCTACAATCTCGAGATCTCCTCGCCGGGCATCGACCGGCCGCTGGTGCGCAAGTCCGACTTCGCCGCCGCGCTGGGCCATCTGGTCAAGCTCGAGACCGCGGCGACGATCGCCGGGCGCAAGCGCTTCCGCGGCCGCATCGCCGAGGCCGGCGAGACGGGCATCACGCTGGAGCGCGACCAGCCGGCCTATGGCGAGGAGCCGCGGCTCGACATCCCCTTCGAGGCGCTCGCCGAGGCGCGGCTGGTGCTGACCGACGATCTGGTGCGCGAGGCGCTCAAGAAGGACAAGCAGGACCGCCAGGCGCGCCGCCGCGCGCGCCGCGGCGGCGGCAGCGAGGACGGCGGCGACGCCGCGTGACATCGGGGCGCCGGGCGCCCGCGGATTTGCCAGGGAGACGGACATGGCAGTCAGTGCAAACAGGCTAGAGCTTCTTCAGATCGCCGACGCGGTGGCGCGCGAGAAGTCCATCGACAAGCAGATCGTCATCGCCGCGATGGCCGACGCGATCCAGAAGGCGGCGCGCTCGCGCTACGGCCAGGAGACCAACATCCGCGCCGACATCAACCCGCAGACCGGCGAGATGAAGCTGCAGCGGCTGATGGAGGTCGCCGAGGACATCGAGGACCCGGCCCGCCAGATCCCGCTCGCCGAGGCGCGCCAGCGCAACCCCGACGCCCAGGTCGGCGACTTCATCGCCGAGCAGCTCCCGCCGATGGATTTCGGCCGCATCGCCGCCCAGTCGGCCAAGCAGGTGATCGTGCAGAAGGTGCGCGAGGCCGAGCGCGACCGCCAGTACGACGAATACAAGGACCGCATCGGCGACATCGTCAACGGCACGGTCAAGCGCGTCGAGTACGGCAACGTGATCGTCGACCTCGGCCGCGGCGAGGCGATCATCCGCCGCGACGAGCTGATCCCGCGCGAGATGTTCAAGTATGGCGACCGCGTGCGCGCCTATGTCTACGACGTGCGCCGCGAGCAGCGCGGCCCGCAGATCTTCCTGTCGCGCACCCATCCGCAGTTCATGGCCAAGCTGTTCGCCATGGAGGTGCCGGAGATCTACGACGGCATCATCGAGATCAAGTCGGTCGCCCGCGATCCCGGCTCGCGCGCCAAGATCGCGGTGATCAGCCACGATTCCTCGATCGATCCGGTCGGCGCCTGCGTCGGCATGCGCGGCAGCCGCGTGCAGGCGGTGGTCGGCGAGCTGCAGGGCGAGAAGATCGACATCATCCCGTGGTCGCAGGACGCCGCCTCTTTCATCGTCAACGCGCTGCAGCCGGCCGAGGTCGCCAAGGTGGTGCTCGACGAGGATGCCGAGCGCATCGAGGTGGTGGTGCCCGACGACCAGCTCTCGCTGGCCATCGGCCGGCGCGGCCAGAACGTGCGGCTGGCCTCGCAGCTCACCGGCTGGGACATCGACATCCTGACCGAGGAGGAGGAATCGCAGCGCCGGCAGAAGGAATTCGTCGAGCGCTCGACGCTGTTCATGGAGGCGCTCAACGTCGACGAGATGGTCGGCCAGGTGCTCGCCTCGGAAGGCTTCACCAGCGTCGAGGAGGTCGCCTATGTCGATCTCGAGGAGATCGCCTCGATCGACGGCTTCGACGAGGACACCGCGACGGAGATCCAGACCCGCGCGCGCGAGTATCTCGAGCGCATCGAGGCCGAGCACGACGCCCGCCGGCGCGAGCTCGGCGTCGAGGACGACCTGCGCGGCGTGCCCGGCATGACCACGGCGATGATGGTGGCGCTCGGCGAGGACGGCGTGAAGACGATGGAGGACTTCGCCGGCTATGCGGTCGACGACCTGGTCGGCTGGCGCGAGCGCCAGGACGGCGAGACCAAGTTCTTCCCCGGCGTGCTCGACGGCTTCGACGTCTCGCGTGCGGAGGCCGAGCAGATGATCATGGCCGCGCGGCTCGCCATCGGCTGGATCACCGAGGAGGAGCTGGCCGGGGAAGAGGCCGAAGAGGGCGAAGAGGGCGAGGCCGAGGCCGAGGAGACCGGCGCGGAGGCCGGGGCCTGAGCGCCATGGCGGCGGCCGCGTCCGGCGCACCGGCTGGCGAGATGAACGACCGCACCTGCATCGTGACGCGCGACAGCGCGCCGCCGGAGGCGTTGCTGCGTTTCGTCGCGGCGCCCGACGGCACGGTGGTGCCGGACCTCAAGCGCCGGCTGCCCGGCCGCGGCTGCTGGGTGACGGCGCGCCGCGACCGGGTCGACCAGGCGGTGCGCCGCAAGCTCTTTCCGCGCGCGCTGAAGGCGCCGGTCACGGCGCCGGAGGAGCTCGGCGCCCAGGTCGACGCGCTGCTCGCCAGGGCCGCGCTCGGGGCGCTCGGCCTTGCGCGCAAGGGGGCAGCCGTGGCATTGGGGGCGACCAAGGTGGAGGCCGCCGTGCGCAGCGGCAAGGCACGCGCAGTGCTGCATGCGCTGGAAGCCTCCGACAACGGCCTGCGCCGCATCGACCAGGCGCGCCGCGCCGTGGCGCGGCAGGGCGGCCCGATCATCCCGGCGTTCAAACTCTTTTCGGCGGCCGAATTGGGTTTGGCATTGGGGGGCACAAATGTGATACATGCTGCGGTGCTCGATAGGGATGCGGGCGCTGCGGCCTTGAAGCGCGTGGTGCGGCTCGACACATATCGAGGCGGCACCCCGGACAACCGGACGACACTTGCGGCGAACGCCGCAGAGGATTTGGAATGAGCGACACGAAGACGGGTGACGACAAGACGCTGAGCGTCAACAAGAAGAAGACTCTGACGCTGAAGCGCCCCGGCATGGAGCAGGGGACCGTGCGCCAGAGCTTCTCGCATGGGCGCTCGAAGTCCGTCGTCGTCGAGACCAAGAAGCGCAAGTTCGCCCGCCCCGACGAGCGCCCCGAGGCGCCGGCGCCCGTCGCCGTGACGAAGCCCAAGCCGCGCCCGGCCGCGCCGCCGCCGGCGGCCGAGACGCCGCGTCCGCGCCCGCAGCAGGGCCGCATGGGCGTGGTGCTCAACGAGCTGTCGACCGACGAGATGGAGGCCCGCCGCCGCGCGCTGCAGGATTCCAAGGTGCGCGAGGCCGAGGAGCGCCAGCGCGCCGCCGAGGACGCCAAGCGCCGCGCCGAGGAAGAGGAGCGCCGCCGCCTGGAGCGCGAGGAATCCGCCCGCCGCCAGGCCGAGGAGGAGGCGCGCCTGAAGGCCGAGGCCGAGGCGCGCAGCCGCGCCGAGGAGGAGGCGCGCCGCCGCGCGCCGAAGCCCGAGGCGCCGGCCGCCGAAGAGGCGGAGAGCGACGCCGGCGAGCGCGGCCGCGGACCCGCCGGGCCGCGGCGCACCGCCGCCCGCCCGGAAGCGGCGCGGCCGGCCAAGCCGCGCGGCGAGGCCGAGCGCCGGCGCGGCAAGCTGACCCTCAACAGCGCCCTGTCGGGCGACGAGGCGCGCGGCCGCTCGCTGTCGTCGATGCGCCGCCGCCAGGAGAAGTTCAAGCGCGCCCAGCACCAGGAGCCGCGCGAGAAGATCGCCCGCGAGGTGGTGCTGCCGGAGACGATCACCGTGCAGGAGCTCGCCCAGCGCATGGCCGAGCGCTCGGTCGAGGTCATCAAGTACTTCATGAAGCAGGGCCAGATGATGAAGCCCGGCGACGTGATCGACGCCGACACCGCCGAGCTGGTGGCCGCCGAGTTCGGCCACTCGGTCAAGCGGGTGGCGGAATCCGACGTCGAGGAAGGCCTGTTCGATGTCGCGGACAGCGCCGAGGACCTGCGTCCGCGGCCGCCGGTCGTCACCATCATGGGCCATGTCGACCACGGCAAGACGTCGCTGCTCGACGCCATCCGCCGTACCAACGTGGTGTCCGGCGAGGCGGGCGGCATCACCCAGCACATCGGCGCCTACCAGGTCGAGAAGGACGGCCAGCCGATCACCTTCATCGACACGCCCGGCCACGCCGCCTTCACGGCGATGCGCGCGCGCGGCGCCGAGGTGACCGACGTGGCGGTGCTCGTGGTGGCGGCCGACGACAGCGTGATGCCGCAGACGATCGAGTCCATCAACCACGCCAAGGCGGCCGGCGTGCCGATCATCGTGGCGATCAACAAGGTCGACAAGCCGGAGGCCGACGCGCAGAAGGTGCGCACCGAGCTGCTGCAGCACGAGGTGTTCGTCGAATCGATGGGCGGCGAGGTGCAGGACGTCGAGGTCTCGGCGACCAAGGGCACCAATCTCGACCGTCTGCTCGAGGCGATCCTGCTGCAGGCGGAGATCCTCGAGCTCAAGGCCAACCCCGAGCGCAGTGCCGAGGGCGTGGTGGTCGAGGCCAAGCTCGACCGCGGCCGCGGCCCGGTGGCGACCGTGCTGGTGCAGGCCGGCACGCTGCGTCCCGGCGACATCCTGGTCGCAGGCAACGAGTGGGGCCGCGTGCGCGCGCTCGTCGACGAGCGCGGCGAGCAGGTCAAGGAGGCGCCGCCCTCGACGCCGGTCGAGATCCTCGGCCTGCAGGGCACGCCGCAGGCCGGCGACCGCTTCGCGGTGGTCGAGAACGAGGCGCGCGCCCGCGAGATCTCCGAGTACCGCCAGCGCAAGGCGCGCGAGAAGGCGGTGGCCCGCCAGGCCGGCCAGCGCGGCTCGCTCGAGCAGATGATGTCGCAGCTCCAGAGCTCCGGGCTCAAGGAGTTCCCGCTCATCATCAAGGGCGACGTGCAGGGCTCGATCGAGGCGATCGCCAACGCGCTGGAGAAGATCTCCACCGACGAGGTGCGTGCGCGCATCGTGCATTCGGGCGCCGGCGCGATCACCGAGAGCGACGTCTCGCTGGCCGAGACCTCGGAGGCGGCGATCATCGGCTTCAACGTGCGGGCCAACAAGCAGGCGCGCACGGCCGCCGTGCAGGCCGGCATCGAGATCCGCTACTACAACATCATCTACGACCTGGTGGACGACATCAAAGCCGCCATGTCGGGTCTGCTGTCGCCCGAGCGGCGCGAGACCTTCCTCGGCAACGCCGAGATCCTCGAGGTGTTCAACATCACCAAGGTCGGCAAGGTGGCCGGCTGCCGGGTCACCGAGGGCAAGGTCGAGCGCGGCGCCGGCGTGCGCCTGATCCGCGACAACGTGGTCATCCATGAGGGCAAGCTGAAGACGCTCAAGCGCTTCAAGGACGAGGTGGCCGAGGTGCCGGCCGGCCAGGAGTGCGGCATGGCCTTCGAGAGCTACGAGGACATCCGCGCCGGCGACGTCATCGAGGCCTTCCGCGTCGAGCACGTCACGCGCACGCTCTGAGGCTCCTGCCGGCGAAGCGGGACCCGCTTCGCCGCCGCCA
>NZ_JAOAOP010000155.1 GCF_030398335.1 Aquibium sp. A9E412 | reverse complement strand
GCCGCCTCGGCGCGGCCGAGCACGGCGTAGGAGCGCACCAGGCGCTGCCAGCCGGCCGGATCGTCCGGCGCCTCGCGCAGCCTGGCGTCGAGCCGCGCCACCATGCCCTCGACCATCGCCGCGCGGTCCTCGTCGCTCATCGCGCCGGCCGCCTCGATCTCCGCGCGGGCCGGTCCCGGCGCGTCGGCGGGCGCGGTCGTGGCCGCGGCGCCGGCAGCGCCGATGCCCTGTGCGGCGGCGGCCTCGCGCAGCGCCGCGCCTTCCGGCGTGTCGGCGCCGAGCGCCGCCACGCCGCGCGCCAGCGCGTCCTGTGCCGCCTCGGCGCGGCCGAGCACGGCGTAGGAGCGCACCAGGCGCTGCCAGCCGGCCGGATCGTCCGGCGCCT
>NZ_JAOAOP010000154.1 GCF_030398335.1 Aquibium sp. A9E412 | reverse complement strand
CCCGCCGCCAGGTCGACGCTGCCCCTCACCCTGCCCTCTCCCCGCAGGCGGGGAGAGGGTGAGGTCGCGCGCGTCTTCGGCGGCCGTCCCCTCTGGCACCCCCTCTGTCGGCTTCGCCGACATCTCCCCCTCAAGGGCGGGAGATCGGGTCGGCGTTTGCGGCCGGCCGCCGTGCCGAGACCTGCGAGACCGGGGCGCCCCCTTCTCCCCGCCTGCGGGGAGAAGGTGCCCCGCAGGGGCGGATGAGGGGCTGTGCCGGCATCCGCGGCGCGTGCACCGCCATCGCTGCGAAAACCGCGCGCCCCGCCGCCAGGTCGACGCTGCCCCTCACCCTGCCCTCTCCCCGCAGGCGGGGAGAGGGTGAGGTCGCGCGCGTCTTCGGCGGCCGTCCC
>NZ_JAOAOP010000153.1 GCF_030398335.1 Aquibium sp. A9E412 | reverse complement strand
GTCAAAGAAACCCAAGTCATAGTTTAGGAAGCTGACAAGCCAGATCTGGTCATCGATCTGTCGGATGCCGACGAGCTGGCCTGCGAAGACGGTTGAGAGGTTGATCTTGCGTCTTCCGATGCAGATGCGTCCGCAGCGTGTGACGCGCACGGTTCGATCATGGAAGGGATAATCCGGCTCCTCGAGCGGGCGATAGAGCCGCGAGGAGGGTGTATAGATGTCGCCGGGACATGCCCCGTTGAGGGCCTGGTGTGGCCGCTCATTGTTGTAAATCTGGACGAAGTCATCGAAGCGCTCCTGCTGCTGAAGGAAGTTGAAGGAGGCGGGTTTGGTGGCCTCCTGCTTGAGGGTCAGGTGCATGCGCTCATGGCGTCCGTTCTGCTGCGGATGGCCGGGCTTGATGCGCTCGATCGCGATGCCGAGCCTGAGCCACCAGACGGAGAGCCTGGACAAGCCGAACAAGGCATTGCCGGAGGCAAAGGGCACCCCGTTGTCGGTTCGGATAGCCG
>NZ_JAOAOP010000152.1 GCF_030398335.1 Aquibium sp. A9E412 | reverse complement strand
CCGAAGAAGCCGTTGCCGCCCTCGAAGCGGTAACCGATCAGGTGGCGCTGCTGGTAGCCGTAGTACATGCCACCCCAGGAGTGCGAGCCGTAGTTCGACGGGCCGCCGTTCTTGGAGTCGGCCCAGAACGACTCGGAGTAGCCCATCATCAGGCCGCCGAGCTGGATGTAGGCCTGATCGACCGTGGCGTTGCCGTCGGCCGGGGCGCCCCAGGTGGCCTGGTAGCGCAGATAGGCGCGCAGCGTGCCCCACTCGGTCTCCGAGCGCGCGTCGACGTTCAGACGGGCGCGGGTCGAAACCATCCAGCCGTCGCCGGCGGTGCCGTCGTAGTAGCCGACGGTCTCGTTGCCGATGAAGTCATTGCCGCCGATCGCGGTGGCATCGCCATCATAGGTGCCCGCGGCGATCTGGTACCAGACGTAGCCGGAGATGCGCAGGCAGGTCTCGGTGCCCGGGATGTAGAAGAAGCCGGCGCCGTAGACGTCGCAGATGCGCACATATTCCATGGGCTCGGGCTCGGGGATCA
>NZ_JAOAOP010000151.1 GCF_030398335.1 Aquibium sp. A9E412 | reverse complement strand
TGATCCCCGAGCCCGAGCCCATGGAATATGTGCGCATCTGCGACGTCTACGGCGCCGGCTTCTTCTACATCCCGGGCACCGAGACCTGCCTGCGCGTCTCCGGCTACGTCTGGTACCAGATCGCCGCCGGCACCTTTGGCGGCGACGCGCTGACCGCGGGCGGTGGCGCTCCGCTGGCGCCGTTCGCTTCGATCGGCACCGAGACCGTCGGCTACAACGACAGCGTCGCCGACGACGGCTGGATGGTTTCGACCCGCGCCCGTCTGAACGTCGACGCGCGTTCGGAGACCGAGTGGGGCACGCTGCGCGCCTATCTGCGCTACCAGGCCACCTGGGGCGCCCCGGCCGACGGCAACGCCACGGTCGACCAGGCCTACATCGAGCTCGGCGGCCTCATCATGGGTTACACCGAGTCGTTCTGGGCCGACTCCAAGATCGGCGGCGCCGCCAACTACGGCTCGCACTCCTGGGGTGGCATGTACTACGGCTACCAGCAGCGCCACCTGATCGGTTACCGCTTCGAGGGCGGCAACGGCTTCTTCGG
>NZ_JAOAOP010000150.1 GCF_030398335.1 Aquibium sp. A9E412 | reverse complement strand
GGCGCGCCGGCGCGCAAGTCTCGCCGGCGCGCCCACCGTTGTGCCGCCGCGCCGGGGCCGCTATGCCGGGCGCGACCCCAACCGGTGCGGATGCGACGATGACGACCAGCGGACTGCCCTTCGACGACTTTCGCCGGCTGCTGGCGCGACTGCCGGCGCTCAAGGGGGCGGCGCACGGCCCGGTGGCGCCGCCGGGGCTCGGCCGGCTCGGCGCGCTGGCCGACTGGCTGGCGCTGGTCGGCGGCCGGCGGCCGCCGCGCGTGACGCGGCCGCTGGTGGCGCTCTACGCCGGCACGCACGGCGTCGCCCGGCATCTCGACGATGCCGAGGGGCCGGAGGCGGCGCGCGCCCGGGTCGAGCGGATCGGCACCGGCCAGGGGCCGGTCGGCCGGCTGTGCCGCGAGGCGGGGCTCGGGCTGCGCGTCTACGACCTGGCGCTCGATCACCCGGTCGGCGACATCACGCGGGAGCCGGCGATGGACGAGCGCGGCTGCGCGGCGACCATGGCCTTCGGCATGGAGGCGATCGCCGGCGGCGTCGACCTGATCGTGCTGGGCGAC
>NZ_JAOAOP010000014.1 GCF_030398335.1 Aquibium sp. A9E412 | reverse complement strand
CGGCGCCGAGCCGCTCGGTCGCGACGCCACCGTGCATCTGCGCTTCGGCGACGACGGCCTGGCGCTGTCGGACCTTTCGGCGACGCTGCACGACGGCCGCCTGGAAGGGCTGGCGGAGCTGAAGAACAATGCCGGCACCGGGCTCTTGTCGGCGCAGCTTCGCCTCGTCGGCGCCGACGTCGGCTCGCTGCTGCCGGTCGGCGCGCTCGACGGCCGCGCCGACGTCAGCGCCAGCGTCACCGCCAACGGCAAGTCGGTCGGCGGGCTGGTCGCGGCGCTGTCGGGCTCCGGCACGGCGACCTTCGACCGGCTGGTGATCGACGGCCTCAATCCGCGCGCCCTGCCGGCGCTGCTCGGCCGCGCCGATGCGATCGGCCACGAGGTCGACGCCGAGGACACGGCCGGCTTCGCGCCGCCGATCGTCGGGGCCGGCGCGTTCCGCGTCGGCGCGGCGGAGATCGCCTTCACGCTGGCCGGCGGCACGCTGCGCACGCCGCCCGTCCGGCTGGTGCGCGAGGGCGCCGTGCTGACGGCGGAGCTGCGCGCCGACCTGACCGCCGGCACGGCGAGCGCCGAGGGGCGGCTGACCTACGATGCCGGGCTGGAGGCGCTGGCCGGCTCGGAGCCCGCGGTGCGCTTCGTCGCCGAGGGTCCGCTCGGGGCCATGTCGGCACGCTTCGACACGCAGCCGCTGGCGCAGTACCTCACCCAGCGCGCGCTCGAGCGCGAGCAGGCGCGGGTCGAGCACATGCAGGCCGTGCTTCTGGAAAAGCAGCGGCTGCGCCGCGAGACGCGCTACTATGCCGCGCTCGAGGAACGCCGCGAGCGGGCCGCGGCCGAGCGCCGGCGGTTCGAGGAGGAGGCGGCCCGGCAGGCCGCCGAGGAGGCGCGGCGCGCCGCCGAGGAGGCCGCGCCGGGCGACGACGCCGAACCGGCAGCGCCGGCAACGCGCGATGCGCCGGCGGACGCCGCCGCGCCGCCGCCGGACGCGACGCCGGAGACGCCGGACGCGGAGGCGATCCGCCGCGCGCCGCTGCCGCCGCCCGATGCCACGCCGGCGCCGCCGGCGGGCGACGACGTGTCGGAGTTCTTCCGGCCGGAAAACCTGACGGTGGAGGGGCTGCGGCGGCTCATCGAGCCGGCCGAGTAGGCGCGCCCCCGTCCGCTTGCGCGGCCGCGCCGGCCGCGCGCGCCTTCAGCCAGCCGAGCACGTGCACGCGCAGCGCCGAGGACAGCGATTCGTCGCCGCGCCGGGCGGCGTCGACCTCGGCCACCAGCGCGGCAAGCGCGATGCCGCGCTCGGCGGCGATGGCGCGCAGCTCGTCGAGAAAGGGCTGTTCGAGCGACAGGCTCGTGCGGTGGCCGCGGATGGTGACCGAGCGCTTGTGCGGCCGGTTCATCGCTCTTTGGCGGCGTCGTCGCGGCGGTGGCCGGCCAGGTGGCGCGCCTGGCGCTCGGTCTCGGCGGCCAGGCGCTCGCGCTCGGCGCGGCTGCGGCCGTGCGCGGCGCGGTTCTCGGCCGCCTTGCGGGCCTTGTCGTCGCGCGCCCTGCGCTTGCGCGCCTGCCGCAGGTTGACGATCTCGGCCATGCTCACTTCTTGCGGAAGGCGTCGAGCGAGACGACCTCGGCGCCGCCGGCCGGCTCCTCCTCGCCGTCCTCCTCGCCCTGCGCGGCGGCCTTCTCGGCCGCCTTGCCGCGCTTCGGCGCGGCCTTGTCGGGCCGCGGCTGCGGGGCGGCCGGCGCGCCCGCGGCGGGGCCGGGAACGACGTCCGGTCCGCCCTCCTCCTGCTCGGCCAGCTCGCTGTCGGGCTTGACGTCGAACTCGAGCTCGAAATTGACCGACGGGTCGTAGAAGCCGCGCACCGCCGAGAACGGCACCTCCAGCTTCTCCGGCACGTCGGAGAAGGACAGGCCGACCTCGAAGCCCTGTTCCGTCACCTTGAGGTCCCAGAACTGGTACTGCAGCACGATGGTCATCTGCTCGGGGTAGCGCTGGCGCAGCCGGCTGGAGATGCGCACGCCCGGCGCATGGGTCAGGAAGGTGATGAAGAAGTGGTGGTTGCCCGGCAGGCCGGTGCGCGCCACCTCCGTCAGCACCTTGCGCATGACCCCGCGCAGCGCCTCCTGGGCGAGAATGTCGTATCGGATCTGGTCGTCGGCCATCGGCATGCGCTGTGCGGGTTCGTGGGTGATCGTGCTAGGTCTAATGAAGCTTCGCGCTCCCGTAAACCGGATATAGCGCAGCGGCGCACGAAGGCCCGTGCCGGGCGCCGCCCGCGACGCCCGGCAGCCTGCCGCGCCTGCGCGCACCGCGGGGCAGGGCGGCGTCGATGGAAAGGGGGAAGCGGGGGAAGGGAGGAAGTGGAGGCTTCTGTTGCCAGGTGCCTCCGAACCCCGCTCAGACCTGCGACGGCCTGAGGCTTGAATTGAAGCTGTCGCGCCGCTTACGCAGCGAGACGTGCTTCCGCATAGTTGTCGTTGGCAACTATCGTGTTCGGCCCGATAACGGTGGTACCATGCCGGGCGAAAGTCCGATCTTTACACCATCGTCGATCCTGTTTCGCCCCCATCACAAACCGCGCCGGCAGCGCGGCTTGTGGTGGAGGCGCCGGGTACCGCCCCCGGGTCCGATTGGCTTATTGCATCGGCCGTTTATCGCCATAGTCAGCCAGGCTGACGCGGCGAATATAGGCGCTTGCGCGCGGCATTTGAAGAGGGCGGGCTTGACTTGCCGGCCGGCTTGCGGATTTTTCCCGCCGTTTCGCGCCTGCCGCATCAGCCGCGTCGTCGAGCCGCGGCGCTCGGCGGCGACATGCCGGGGGCAAGACCGGGGCGGACGGCCGGCGCGGCCCTTCCTCCATTTGCAGGATCGAGGACAAGGACCGATGGCCGACCATCTCGCCGACGTGCGCCGCTACGACGCGACCGCCGATGCCGCGGTGGTCGAGCGGATCGTCAAGCATCTCGGGGTGGCGCTGCACGGTCGCGATTCCGCGCTGGTGTCGTGCAGCGACGAGAAGGAACGCGCCCGGGTGCGCGAGAAATGGTGCGCCAAGAAGCTCGGCATCACCGACCGCGCGCGCGGCGATGCCGCGGTGGCATGGGTCTGCGAGACGATGGCCGGCGATGCGGCCAAGCGCCGCGTCACCTTCTACTTCCTGGTCGCCAAGCATCTCGGCAAGCTCGACGCCCTTTAGAGCCGCTCTGCTTTTCCCGGAATCGCAGATCGGCCGTAACTTGTTGTTTTGACGCGTTTCCGGACGGCGAACCGGTTCCCACTTCGCCTGGAAACGCTGTAGACATGCCGGGCCGGGCCCTCGCGCCGGCCGCGCGATGGGATAAGCTTGCCGGCGAGCGAATCGGAAGCCGCCCATGCGCCAGTATCACGACCTTCTCGCCCACGTCCTCGAGCACGGCGTCGACCGCGACGACCGCACGGGAACCGGCACGCGGGCGATCTTCGGCCACCAGATGCGCTTCGATCTCGAAGCCGGCTTTCCGGTGCTGACGACCAAGAAGCTGCATCTGAAGTCGATCGTCCACGAGCTCCTGTGGTTTCTCGCCGGCGACACCAACATCGCCTATCTGCGCGACAACGGCGTCACCATCTGGGACGAGTGGGCCGACGCCGACGGCGACCTCGGCCCGGTCTACGGCTATCAGTGGCGCTCCTGGCCGGCGCCGGACGGCCGGCACATCGACCAGATCGCGAATCTCGTCAGCGGCTTGCGGCGCAATCCTCACTCGCGGCGTCACATCGTCACCGCGTGGAATCCGGCGATGGTCGACGACATGGCGCTGCCGCCGTGTCACTGCCTGTTCCAGTTCTTCGTCGCCGAGGGCCGGCTGTCGTGCCAGCTCTACCAGCGCTCGGCCGACATCTTCCTCGGCGTGCCGTTCAACATCGCCTCCTACGCGCTGCTGACCATGATGATCGCGCAGGTCACCGGCTTGCGCCCCGGCGATTTCGTGCACACGCTGGGCGATGCGCATCTTTATCACAACCATTTCGAGCAGGCGCGCGAGCAGCTCGCGCGCACGCCGAAGCCGCTGCCGACCATGTGGATCAACCCCGATGTCGATGACCTGTTCGCCTTCCGCTACGCCGACTTCCGCCTCGAGGGCTATGTCGCCGACCCGGCGATCCGCGCGCCGATCGCGGTGTGAGGCGGCGCGGCGCCTGACGGGTGCCGTGCTGGGCGTGCTGGCGCTTGCCGTGCCGGCGGCGGCCAACGATTCCATCGCCGAGCTCGGCACCGGCGGCCTGGTGCTGTCGCGCACCGACATGATCGAGATGGCCAGCGAGGACCTCTACGTGTCGCGCGAGGAGGTGCGCGTCGACTACGTCTTCCGCAACCGCTCCGGGACCGCCGTCGAGGCGATCGTCGCCTTCCCGATGCCCGAGATCGAGGCCAACCCCTACGAGCGCCCGGCGCTGCCGCAGCAGACCGACGACAACATGCTCGGCTTCGAGGTGACCGTCGACGGCACGCCGGTGACGCCGGCGCTCGAGCAGCGCGCCTTCGCCGTCGGCCTCGACGTGACCGCCGACCTGGCGCGCCACGGCGTGCCGCTGCAGCCCTATGGCGCGGCGGTGGAGGCCGCGCTCGCCGCGCTGCCCGACCGCGTCGCGGCCGACTGGATCACGCGCGGCATCATCGTGGTCGACGAGTACGACGCCGGGCAGGGATGGCAGCGGGTGCGCAGCCCCTACTGGACGCTGCGCCAGACCTACTGGTGGCGCACCAGTTTTCCGGCCGGCCGGCCGCTGGCGGTCAGCCACCGCTACCGGCCGAGCGTCGGTGCGACGGCCGGCCTCAGCTTCTTCTGGAACGGCACGTTCGGCGGCAGCCATGCCGAGTACAAGGCGCGCTACTGCATGGACGCCGCCTTCGAGCGCGCGGTGGCGCGCATCGCCGGCGAAGGCGACGGCGCCTATCCGGCGCTGTTCGAGCAGCGCATCCGCTACGTGCTGACGACCGGCGGCAACTGGGCGAACGGCGTCATCGGCCGCTTCAGGCTGACCGTCGACAAGGGATCGCCCGGCAATCTCGTCAGCTTCTGCGGCGAGAACGTGCGCAAGACCGGCCCGACGACCTTCGAGATGGAGGCGCGGGACTACTATCCCGAGCGCGATCTCGACGTGCTCATCCTGGCGCGGCCGCAGGCCGACCCGACGGCGGTGCCGGCCGCGCCCGCCGTGGTGCGCAGGAAGCCGCAGTGATGGACGTCGCGCTCGTCGTGGCGATGACGGAGAACGGCGTGATCGGCCGGGCCGGCGGGCTGCCCTGGGGGCGGCTGTCGAGCGACCTGCGGCGCTTCAAGGCGCAGACCATGGGCAAGCCGGTGGTGATGGGCCGTAAGACGTGGGAGAGCATCGGCCGGCCGCTGCCCGGCCGGCTCAACATCGTCGTCACGCGCAGCCCCGGCTATGCCGCCGACGGCGCCGCGGTGGTGCCGTCGCTCGCCGCCGCGCTCGAGCGCGCGCGCGCCGAGGCGGGGCCGCAGGGCGAGGTGTGCGTCATCGGTGGCGGCGAGATCTACCGCCAGGCGATGGCGCAGGCGACGCGGCTCTACGTCACCCACGTGCTGGCCGATCTCGACGGCGACACGCGCTTTCCCGCCATCGACCCGGACGTCTGGAAGCCGGTCGCCGGCGAATCGCTGCCCGCCGACGAGAAGAACGTTTACCCGACCCGCCATGTCGTCTACGAACGCCGTGAGAGGGCGTGAGGCAGTCCGCAAGAGCCGTTGCGCCGGCCGTCGCGGCGCGCGGTCGCGTTGAAACGGTTCCTGCGGGTACCTATAAACCGCCCAGGGAGTGTGGCGCCGGGCCCCGGCCGGGGCAGGGCCGCTGAAGAAAAGGAATCACAATGCCCTGGAACAATCAGAGTGGCGGCGGCCCGTGGGGCGGCGGCAACGGCGGCGGGCCTTGGGGGCAGGGACCGCGCGGACCGAGCGGTCCGCAGGGATCACCGCCGGATCTCGAGGAAATCATCCGGCGCGGCCAGGACCGGCTGCGCCAGGCGCTGCCGGGCGGCGGCCGCGCCAGCCCGGCGATGCTGCTGCTGATCGCGGTGGTGCTCGTCGGCCTGTGGCTGTTCAAGGCCGTCTACACGGTGCAGCCCGACGAGCTGGCCGTCGAGCTGCGCTTCGGCGAGCCCAAGGACGAGCTGTCGGAGCCCGGCCTGCATTTCCACTGGTGGCCGGTCGAGACGGTCGAGAAGGCGTCGGTCGCCGAGCGCCTGGTCGACATCGGCGAGGTGCGCGCCGGCGGCTCCTCGGGGCTGATGCTGTCGGGCGACCAGAACATCGTCGACGTGAAGTTCTCTGTCGCCTATCAGGTGTCCGACCCCGCCGACTACCTGTTCAACGTGTCGAACCCCGACGAGATGGTGCGCCAGGTCGCCGAGAGCGCGGTGCGCGAGGTCGTCGGCCGGCGCCCGGCGCAGGACGTCTTCCGCGACGACCGCCAGGGCATCGCCGACGCGGTGCGCGACATCATCCAGACGACGCTCGACGACTACGACGCCGGCCTGACGGTCAACGCGCTGTCGATCGAGGACGCCGCGCCGCCGCGCGAGGTGGCCGACGCCTTCGACGAGGTGCAGCGCGCCGAGCAGGACGAGGACCGCTTCGTCGAGGAGGCCAACCAGTACTCCAACCAGCAGCTCGGCCAGGCGCGCGGCGAGGCGGCCCAGGTGCGTGAGGAGGCGGCGGCCTACAAGAACCGGGTCGTGCAGGAGGCGCGCGGTGAGGCGCAGCGCTTCATCTCCGTCTACGACGAATACGCCAAGGCGCCCGAGGTGACGCGTAAGCGCCTCTTCCTGGAGACCATGGAGAACGTGCTGCGCGGCTCCGACAAGGTCATCGTGGAAGGCGGCGGCGGGCAGGACGTGGTGCCGTATCTGCCGCTGCCCGAGCTGCGCGCGCGCCAGCGCGAGAACACCGCCCAGGGAGGGCAGAACTGATGGCCAACCGGCTTCCGATCATCGTCATCGCCGTCGCGGTCCTCCTGTTCCTCGGCTTCTCCTCGATCTTCGTCGTCAACGAGCGCCAGCAGGCGATCGTGCTGCGCTTCGGCGAGATCGTCGACGTCAAGCAGGAGCCCGGCCTCTACTTCAAGCTGCCGTTCGGCTTCATCGAGGCCGACAACGTGCAGATCCTCGAGGACCGCATCCTGCGCTTCGACCTCGACGACATCCGCGTCCAGGTCTCGGGCGGCAAGTTCTACGAGGTCGACGCCTTCGTCGCCTACCGCATCGAGGACCCGCGGCGCTTCCGCCAGGCGGTCTCGGGCAGCGTGCCGCTGGCCGAGCAGCGGCTGCGCACGCGTCTCGACGCCGCGCTGCGCCGCGTCTACGGCCTGCGCGGCTTCGAGGCGGCGCTGTCGGACGAGCGCGGCTCGATGATGCGCGAGGTGCGCGACCAGCTTCGTCCCGACGCCACCTCGCTCGGGCTGGAGATCGAGGACGTGCGCATCCGCCGCACCGACCTGACCGACGAAGTCTCGCAGCAGACCTACGACCGCATGAAGGCGGAGCGTCTGGCCGAGGCCGAGCGGCTGCGCGCCCGTGGCCGCGAGGCGGCCGCGCGCATCCGCGCCCGCGCCGACCGCGAGGTCGTCGAGATCCTGGCCGACGCGCGGCGCGAGGCCGAGGTGCTGCGCGGCGAGGGCGAGGCGGAGCGCAACGCGATCTTCGCCGACGCCTTCCAGCGCGACGAGGACTTCTTCGCCTTCTACCGCTCGATGGCGGCCTACCGCCAGGCGCTGCAGGACAGCGGCACGACCATGGTGCTGTCGCCCGAATCGGAGTTCTTCCGGTTCTTCCGCGACGCCGGCGGCGGCGCGGCCGCGGCGGGCCAGGACGGCTTCCGCCGCCTGCAGGAAGAGGCGACGGCGCCCGAGGCGGCGCCGGCGGCCGGCGAGCAGGCGTCCGACGCGACGCAGTAGGGCCGCGCCGGTGGCGGACTTCCTCGCCGCCCTGGGGCTGGTCCTCGTGCTCGAGGGCCTGCTCTACGGCGGCGCGCCCGGCCTGGCCAGACGGCTCGCCGCGGAGGCGAGCCGGCTTCCCGACAGCGTGCTGCGCACGGCCGGGCTGACCGCCATGGCGGTCGGCGTGGCCGTCGTGTGGCTGGTGCGCGGGTAAAGACGTTGTGAGCGCGGTTGACCGGCCGTGCCCTGTGCGGGCCGCAACCGTGCCTTATTTCGGGTCCTACAATCGCCGGCATCCGGGCCGGCCGGACACCACATGGCAAGCGGGAGGCAAGCCGCAATGATCCCAACTGCATCCTTCGGTGCGGCGCGCGCCGCGCTGGCGCGTGTCGTGCTGAGCGTCGCGCTGGCCGCCGCCGTCGCGCCGCTGGCAGCGCCCGAGGCGCGGGCGCAGGGCCCGGCCTCGGTGGCCGACCTGGCCGAGACCCTGCTCGATTCGGTGGTCAACATCTCGACCTCCTCGCGCGGCGAGAGCGGCAACGTGCCGCTGCCGGAGGTGCCGGAGGGCTCGCCCTTCCAGGACTTCTTCGACGAGTTCTTCCGCGACCGGCAGGGCGAGCCGCCGCCCGGCGGCCGGCGCAGCCAGTCGCTCGGCTCCGGCTTCATCATCGACGCCGAGCAGGGCCTCATCGTCACCAACAACCACGTGATCGCCGACGCCGACGAGATCGTCGTCAACTTCTCCGACGGCTCGACGCTCAACGCCGAGCTGGTCGGCACCGACCCCAAGACCGACATCGCGGTGCTGCAGGTCGACACCGCCGAGAAGACGCTGAAGGCGGTGCCGTTCGGCGATTCGGAGGCGATGCGCATCGGCGACTGGGTGATGGCGATCGGCAACCCGTTCGGCCTCGGCGGCACGGTGACCGTGGGCATCGTGTCGGCGCGCGACCGCGAGATCGGCTCCGGCCCCTATGACGACTACCTGCAGACCGACGCGGCCATCAACCGCGGCAATTCCGGCGGTCCGCTGTTCAACATGGCCGGCGAGGTGATCGGCATCAACACGGCGATCATCTCGCCGACCGGCGGCTCGATCGGCATCGGCTTCTCCATCCCGTCCGAGCTGGCGGTGACGGTGATCGACCAGCTGCGCGAGTTCGGCGAGACGCGGCGCGGCTGGCTCGGCGTGCGCATCCAGCCGGTCACCGACGACATCGCCGAGAGCCTCGGCATGGAGCGCGCCATGGGCGCGCTGGTCAGCGGCATCATCGAGGGCGGCCCGATCGCCGACGGCGTCATCGAGCCGGGCGACGTGATCGTCGAGTTCGACGGCACGCCGGTCGAGGCGATGCGCGACCTGCCGCGCCTGGTGGCCGAAAGCCCGGTCGGCAAGCAGGTCTCCGTCACCATCGTGCGCAAGGGCGAGCGGCAGACGGTCAGCGTCACGCTCGGCCGGCTCGAGGACATGGACCAGGCCGCGGCCGAGGACGGCGGCGAGGACGAGGGCGCGGTCGAGACCGTATCGGTGCTCGGCATGACGGTCGCCGCCCTCGACGAGTCGCTGCGCCAGGAGTTCGACATCGCCGAGGACGTCGCCGGCGTCGTCATCACCGAGGTGGACGAGAACAGCGCGGCGGCCGAGAAGGGCATCGCGGCCGGCGAGGTGATCGTCGAGATCGCGCAGGAATCGGTGTCGACGCCGCAGCAGGTGCTCGACCGCATCGAGGCGCTGCGCGGCGAGGGGCGCAAGAACGCGCTGTTGATGCTCGCCTCGCGCACCGGCGAGCTGCGCTTCGTCACGCTGCGCATGAACTGACCGGCGGCGGCCCGGGCTGTCAGGCGCCGGGCCGGCCGTCCGTCCCGCGCCGCCAGGCCGTGCGCGTCAGCCGGTAGAGCACGTGCCGCTTCAGCTGCGGGTGGCTGTCGGGCACGCGCGGATGGTCGAAGTCGCCGCCGGCGACCGGCTGCATGCCGAGCCGCTCCATCACCGCCAGCGAGCGCGTGTTGTTCCACACCGCGAAGGAGACGATCTCCGCCAGGTCGTGCGTGTCGAAGCCGTAGGCGAGCAGGCGGCGCGCGGCCTCCGTGGCGTAGCCGCGGCCCCAGTGCTCGGGCGCCAGGCGCCAGCCGATCTCCACCGCGCCGGCCGGCAGGTCGGGCACCACGTCCTGCGGGCAGAGGCCGGCGAAGCCGATCGGCCGGTCGCTGTCGCCGAGCGCCACGGCGAAGAAGCCGAGCC
The DNA here is from genome assembly GCF_030398335.1 of Aquibium sp. A9E412. Taxonomy (GTDB): domain Bacteria; phylum Pseudomonadota; class Alphaproteobacteria; order Rhizobiales; family Rhizobiaceae; genus A9E412. The sequence goes on along the minus strand of NZ_JAOAOP010000014.1, from coordinate 59,504 downwards.
CCGTCGTCTCGATGTGCGCGACGAGACGGTCGAGCATCCGGTCGGTCTCGGCCCGGCTGCGGCGGAACGGAAAGAAGGCCATCACCGCCTCGTCGGAGTTGATGCGGTGGAAGAAGGCGCGGTCGCTGTCGCGCCAGTTGCGGATCACCAGGCGCTCTGAGAACAGCGGCCTCACGCGGCGAACTCGTCCCGCCGGTAGCCCTGCATGTAGAGAAGCGCGGTGAGATCGCCGTGGTCGATGCGGAAGGGCGCGGCCTCGGCGACCGCCGGCTTGGCATGCAGCGCCACGCCGGCGCCGGCCATGCGGATCATGTCGAGATCGTTGGCGCCGTCGCCGACGGCCAGCACCGCCTCGGCCGCGATGCCGAGGCGCGCAGCGAGCTCGTCGAGCGTGGCGGCCTTGGCGGCGCGGCCGAGGATCGGCTCGGCGACATGGCCGGTGAGCCGTCCGGCCTCCTCGATCAGCCGGTTGGCGCGGTGCTCGCGGAAGCCGAGGCGGCCGGCGACCGGCCCGGTGAAGACGTCGAAGCCGCCGGAGACCAGCGCCGTGAAGGCGCCGGCGGTGTTCATCGTCGCGACGAGCTCGCGGCCGCCGCGGGCAAGCGTGATGCGCTCGGCGATGACGCGCTCGACGACGGTCGTCTCCAGCCCGGCGAGCAGCGCGACGCGCTCGCGCAGCGCCGGCTCGAACGCGATCTCGCCGCGCATGGCGCGGGCGGTGATCTCGGCGACGCGCGCCTTGATGCCGATCGCGTCGGCCAGCTCGTCGATGCACTCCTGGTCGATCATGGTGGAATCCATGTCGGCCAGGAGCAGCGCCTTGCGCCGCCCGGCGGCCGGCTGCACCACCGCGTCGACGGCCTGTCCGGCGAGCGCGGCGCGCAGCGCCTCGCGCGCCGTCGCGGCATCGGTCGCCGCCGGCAGGGCGATGTCGCAGGCGACCGCCTCGGCCAGCCAGTCGAGGCGGCTTGCGCCGAGCCGCTCGGCGACGCTATTGGCGAGCGGCGGCGTCACGGCGCGGTGCAGCGGGTCGGAGATCAGCGTGGCGACGAGGGACATGGGACAGGCGGCTTCACCGGGCGGGGCCGGGGCGTTGCGGGATGCGGTCCTGATAGCCGGGCCGACGGCCAGCGGCAAGTCGGCGCTGGCGCTCGCCGTCGCGCGGCGCACCGGGGGCGTCATCGTCAACGCCGATTCCATGCAGGTCTATGGCGTGCTGGACCTGCTGACGGCGCGGCCCGACGCCGCGGCGCTGGCGGCCGCGCCGCACCGGCTCTACGGCCACGTCCCGCCGGCATGCGCCTATTCGACCGGCCGCTGGCTCGCCGACGTGGCGGCGCTGGTCGAGGCCGGCGCGCTCGCCGGCCGGCGCGCCATCTTCGTCGGCGGCACCGGGCTCTATTTCCGCGCCCTGACGGAGGGCCTGGCGCCGATGCCCGACATCCCGGCCGCGCTGCGCGCGCGGCTGCGCCGGCGCCTGGCGGCGGAAGGCAGCGCGGCGCTGCACCGCGCGCTCGCGACACGCGACCCGGAGACGGCGGCGCGGCTGCAGCCCGGCGACGGCCAGCGCATCGTGCGCGCGCTCGAGGTGCTGGAGGCCTCCGGCCGGCCGATCGGCGCCTGGCAGGCCGCGCGCTCGGCGCCGCTGGTCGACCTTTCGCAGGCCTCTGCGCTGGTGATCGAACCGGACCGCGCGGCGCTCGCCGCGGCGATCGAGCGGCGCTTCGACGCCATGCTCGAGGCCGGCGCGCTCGAGGAGGTGGCGGCCCTGCGGGCGCTCGCGCTCGACCCGGCGCTGCCGGCGATGAAGGCGATCGGCGTGCGCGAGCTGTCGGCCGTGCTCGACGGGCAGGGCACGCTTGCCGAGGCGGCCGCGCGCGCCAAGGCGGCGACGCGGCAATACGCCAAGCGCCAGGCGACGTGGTTCCGCCACCAGCTCGGCCCGGCCTGGCGGCGCTACCGCAGCGCGCAAGCCGCGCTGGAAGACTCGCATGGCGTGCCCTGAGCCTCGACAAACCGCGCGATAGCTGCGTTTCGGCACGGCGGGTTAACCTGCCGTAAGGTCGTTTCGTGGCATAAATGGCGAGGGTTTTCAGGGCAAACCATGCGCTTCCACAAGGCCGAAACGGCGTTCATCGTCTTCATCACGCTGATCCTCGGCGCCGGCGCGCTGCTGGTGTTCGCCTACGGCCTGTTGCGCACCGACGCGGAGGCGCTGGCCGGCTCGCTCGATCTGCCGCAGGTCGGCCTGTTCGCCAAGCTGCTGTTCAGCACGGTGATCCTGCTCGGCGTGTCGGTGCTGTTCGGCGTCTTCTTCATCTATCCGCTGATCCGCACGCAGGTGCGCGAGGAAAGCAAGCTGCGCGCGATGACCGAATCGCTCAGCGCGCGCTCCGAGACGCTGGAGCACGCGGCGCTGACCGACGGGCTGACGGGGATGCAGAACCGGCGCTACTTCGACGATGCGCTGCACGAATACCTCGCCGAGTTCCGCCGCATCGACAAGCCGGTCGGACTGATGATCCTCGATCTCGACCACTTCAAGCAGGTCAACGACACGCACGGCCACGACATCGGCGACGAGGTGCTGCGCGAGGTGGCCCGCTGTCTCAAGGATCTGACGCGCTATCACGACGTGGTGGCGCGGCTCGGCGGCGAGGAGTTCGCCGTGGTGGCGCCGTGCATGGACGAGGCGATGCTGCACAAGCTCGCCGAGCGCATCCGCAAGGCCGTGTCGGGCCTGGCCATCACCTCCGGCAACGTGCGTCTGAAGGTGACGACCAGCGTCGGGCTCGCCGTGTGGGACGGCAAGGAGTCGGCCGACGAGTTCTTCCGCCGCGCCGACAAGATGCTCTACAAGGCCAAGCGGCTCGGTCGCAACCGCGTGTGCGCCTGAGGCCGGTGCCGGCGCGTCAGGCCGTGCGGCCGGCGGCGCCGCGCAGCAGCGCCAGTCCGATCACGGCATACCATTGCAGATAGCTCGCCGTCAGCAGCCGTTCGAGCAGCCCGACCCAGGCGCTCTCGGCCAGTGCGACGGTGAGGACGGCAAGCGCCATGCCCACCGCGAAGCTGATGCGCGCGTGGCGGGCATAGCGCGCGCCCCATGCGGGTGCGGCGGCAAGCCGCCGGGCGAAGGCCAGGATGGCGAACAGGATGGCCAGCCCCATGGGCACGGCGATGACGATGTGCAGCGTGCCGCGCAGCGAGACGAGCGGCGCGCAGCCGGGATCGCACGGAAAGAACAGCGTCAGCAGCACGCCGAGCGCGCCGGCCAGCGCGAGAAGCGCCGGGCCTTCGCGGTCGCCGCGTGCGCCGGCGACGCTGACGTGCAGGCCGAGCGCGAAGGGAATGAGGAGGCCGTGATAGGCCAGAAGCAGGGCGTCGATGAACGGCTTGTTGGGCGCGCCGGTCTCGACCAGTTCGCTGATCGGCTGGCTGATCATCGAATAGCCGTGCCGCAGCGCCGAACCCGTCAGGTCCGCCGCCACGAACAGCGCGACGACGGCAAGCCCGCAGAGACCGGTGGCGACACGGACGCCGCGCCGCGCCATGCGCTGCTCCGTCCGTTCAGGCGACCGGACGCAAGCCTAGACCATGACGCCGAAGGGAGTGAAGCGGTTTGCTTGCGCGCCGGACCCCTGCGCCTGCGCGGCACACGCGTCGGGTGCGGCGTTGCGGCTACTCCCAGGGCGCGCGCAGCGGGCTGCGGCGCAGCCCCGTCAGCGGCCGCTCCTCCTGGTAGACGGGCACCGGTTCCGGCTCGCTCGTCCGGTCGAAAGCGCTGCCGCGGCCGCTGCCCAAGGGGGCGGTCTCGCGGCGGCCGACATTGCGCAGGCGGTTGACGATCGACACCAGGTCGACCTCGCCGTCGCCGACCGGCGCGCCGGCGCCGTCCTTGGCGCCGGGATTGCCGGCGCCCGGCAGAAGCTCGGCCGGCAGCTCCTCGAACTTCATGCGCATGGTGGTCGCCACCCCTTCGCCGAAGGCGATCGCCTCGCGCTGGCCCATCGCCGACAGGAAGGACAGCGTCGAGGCGGAGGTGTCGGCGATCGCCGAGCGGATGATCGCCTGGTCCTGCTCGTTGGCGAGCCGCATGGCGAAGACGGTCGAGCACTGCGACAGGATGGTCGGGTCGAGCTCGCCGGGCCGCTGCGTGACGACGCCGAGATAGCAGCCGTACTTGCGGCCCTCCTTGGCGATGCGCGACAGCGCGTGGCGCGTCGGCGCGAAACCGAGCCGGCTGTCGGCCGGCATGTAGCGGTGCGCCTCCTCGCACAGCATCAGGAGCCGGAGCCGGCCGTTGCTCCACATGGCGAGATCGAAGGCCAGCCGCGCCAGCACCGAGCACACCGAGTTGACCACCTCCGACGGCAGGCCCGCCATCTGGAAGCAGGTGACGGTGCGGCCTTCGTGCGGCACGCGGAAGATGCGGCCGATGGTCTCGTGGATGGTGTCCTCGATCAGCCGCGAGGCGAACATGAAGCGGTAGCGCGGGTCGCTGAGCGCGGATTCGATGCGCGTGCGCAGCGCGCGGTAGAGCGGCCGCTCGCCCTTGTTCTCCAAGAGGCCCATGCGCTCGTCGATCTCGCGCAGCACGTCGGCCATGCGGTAGGGCACCGGCGTGTCGGCGGTCACCGCGTTGCCGTCGCTGGCGCGGCGCAGCAGCGGGTTGTTGCCGCCGCTGCGATAGGCGTTCTTGGCGTGCGGGATCAGGTCGCGCAGCAGCTCGACCTCCTCCGGCACCGCCTCGCGGCCGCGGAACAGCACCTCGACCAGCTCCTCGAGGCGGAACAGCCAGAACGGCAGGTCGAGCGACGCGGTGTCGATCGCCACGGCGTCGTCGGGCAGCGTGCCGGCGAACTCGTTGTGCGGGTCGAGGATCAGCACACGCAGGTCGGGGCGGGTCGCGATCGCCTTGCGCACGAGCAGCGAGACGGCCGTCGACTTGCCGACGCCGGTGGTGCCGACCACCGCGAAGTGGCGCGTCAGGGTGGAATCGATGGCGATGCAGGCCTCGATCGACTCGTCCTGCGACAGCCGGCCGATCGACACGGACTTGCGGCCGGCCAGGTCGTAGACGGCCTGCAGGTCGCGGGCGCGGATGCGGTGCGAGGGCGCGCCGAGATAGGGGTAGGTGGTGATGCCGCGGTCGAACACCGGGCCGTCGGGGGTGTCGCGCACCTCGCCGATCAGCTCGACGCCGACGGAGATCGCGTTGCCGGCGCTCTCGCTCCAGCGCCGCTCCGGCTGCTCGATGGCATAGACCAGCCCGACGGTGCGCGTGGCGCCCAGGTTGATCGAGATCAGCTTGCCGACGACCCACACGGCGGCCGGCGACAGGTCGTCGCCCTGCGCCTCGGCAGCGATCACCGCGCGCGCGCCGTCGCACTGCACGACGTGTCCGAGCACGCGCGACTGCGGCTGGTGCCGGTCGCGCCGCTCCTGCGGCGTCGTCTCGCCTCGGGTCTCAGTGCGTTCGACAAACATGCAAAGGGCCGTCCTTCTGTCCCACCTCGGCCGAGGCTAGGGGGCGCGCGGTTAAGGCGGCGTGTGGCGGGATGGTTGACACCCGGTTAAGCCGACCGCATCACGACACCGCGCAGCCCGCGGCCGACGGGACGCGGGCTGCGCGGACACGCCAGCGGCAGGGAGCGTCACATGGCCTGGATCCAACTTCTGATCGCCGGCTTGCTCGAGGTCGTCTGGGCCTCGGCGATGAAGCAGTCGGCCGGCTTCACCCGGCCGCTGCCGACGGCGCTCATGCTGGTGGCGATGGTGGCCAGCTTCTGGCTCTTGGCGCTCGCCATGCGCGCGCTGCCGCTCGGCACCGCCTATGCGGTGTGGACGGGCATCGGCGCCGTCGGCGCCTTCATCGTCGGCATCGCCGTGCTCGGCGAGGCGGCGAGCCCGCTCAGGGTGGCGAGCGTGGCGCTGATCGTCGCCGGCATGATCGGCCTCAAGCTGTCCTCGCCCGCCTGAGGCGCCGCATCTAGCCGGTTGACAGGCGGCGCGCGCCGCCCGTATGGTCCGCGCCGATGGCTATGGATCACATCATCGTACTTGGAATGCGGATGGGCAGGGCGGCGTAGCCGCCGGGCGACAGCCACCCATGCGCGATGTCAGGGCTCCTTCGGGGGCCTTTTTTATTGGCCGAAAGGCCGCTAGAGCATGATCCCGAAAGCTGCCGACCGGTTTTCGGCAACAATCGTGCTCAGGGACAGGCAATGGCGCCGGCCCGGCACGCGGTGCGGCGCGCGAGACGAGCAGGATGCCCGGCAGGGCACGAGACGGGACAAGACCAATGAACAAGACAGCGTCCGAGCCGCGCGGAGCGGAACCCGCCAAAGGCGAGATGACCGGCGCGGAGATCGTCGTCCAGGCGCTCCGCGACAACGGCGTCGAGCACGTCTTCGGCTATCCGGGCGGCGCGGTGCTGCCGATCTATGACGAGCTGTTCCAGCAGGAGGATGTGCAGCACGTGCTGGTGCGCCACGAGCAGGGCGCCGGCCACGCGGCCGAGGGCTATGCCCGCTCGACCGGCAAGGCCGGCGTCATGCTGGTCACCTCCGGCCCCGGCGCGACCAATGCCGTGACGGCGCTGCAGGACGCGCTGATGGATTCCATTCCGCTGGTGTGCATCACCGGCCAGGTGCCGACGACGCTGATCGGCTCGGACGCCTTCCAGGAGTGCGACACGGTCGGCATCACGCGGCCGTGCACCAAGCACAACTGGCTGGTCAAGGACGTCGACCAGCTCGCCGCCGTCATGCACGAGGCCTTCCACATCGCCATGACGGGGCGGCCGGGCCCGGTCGTCGTCGACATTCCCAAGGACGTGCAGTTCGCCAAGGGCCGCTACACGCCGCCGCAGACGGCGCCGCGGCCGAGCTACCAGCCGCGCGTGCAGGGCGACCTGGAGCAGATGAAGGCGGCGGTCGCCATGCTGCGCGAGGCGAAGAAGCCGATCATCTACACCGGCGGCGGCGTCATCAATTCCGGCCCGGAGGCGAGCCACCTGCTGCGCGAGCTGGTCGAGCTGACCGGCTTTCCGGTCACCTCGACGCTGATGGGGCTCGGCGCCTATCCCGCCTCGGGCGAGCGCTGGCTCGGCATGCTGGGCATGCACGGCACCTACGAGGCCAACATGGCGATGCACGACTGCGACGTCATGCTGTGCATCGGCGCGCGCTTCGACGACCGCATCACCGGCCGCATCGACGCCTTCTCGCCCAACTCGCGCAAGATCCACGTCGACATCGACCCCTCGTCGATCAACAAGAACGTCCGCGTCGACGTCCCCATCATCGGCGACGTCGGCCGGGTGCTGGAGGACATGGTGCGGCTGTGGCGGGCGACCGCGCACAGCGACAAGAGCGCGCTCGAGCCCTGGTGGCAGCAGATCGACGCCTGGCGGGCGCGCGACTCGCTCGCCTACAAGCCGAACGACGACGTCATCATGCCGCAATACGCCGTGCAGCGGCTCTACGCGCTGACGCGGGACCGCGACCCCTACATCACCACCGAGGTCGGCCAGCATCAGATGTGGGCGGCGCAGCATTTCGGCTTCGAGCGGCCCAACCGCTGGATGACCTCGGGCGGGCTCGGCACCATGGGCTACGGCCTGCCGGCGGCCTTCGGCGTGCAGATCGCGCATCCCGACGCGCTGGTCATCGACATCGCCGGCGACGCCTCGGTGCTGATGACCATGCAGGAGATGTCGTCGGCCATCCAGTACAACGCGCCGATCAAGATCTTCATCCTCAACAACCAGTACATGGGCATGGTGCGGCAGTGGCAGCAGCTCCTGCACGGCAACCGGCTGTCGCACTCCTACATGGAATCGCTGCCCGATTTCGTGCTGCTCGCCCAGGCCTACGGCGCGCACGGCATCCGCTGCGAGAAGCCGGGCGACCTCGACGCGGCGATCACCGAGATGATCAGCATCGACAAGCCGGTGATCTTCGACTGCCGGGTGGCCGCGCTCGCCAACTGCTTCCCGATGATCCCGTCGGGCAAGGCGCACAACGAGATGCTGCTGCCCGACGAGGCGACCGACGAGGCGGTGGCCAATGCCATCGACGCCAGGGGCCGCGAGCTGGTCTGAGCGCAGCCGCCGCGCCGGCACGTCCGCACGGGCGCGCCGGCGCGGCCCGACCGCCCGGTTGCCGGCCGCGCCGATCGGGACTAAACCAGCGGCAAGCCCAATGACGCCAGCGTCTTGGCGGCGTCCGTTGCAACAGAGATTCATCCGCATGAACGCGCAGCTCCAGCCGACCGGCTCGGCCTACTTCATCACCCGCGAAACCGAGAGCCACGAGCGGCGCACGCTCGCCATCCTGGTCGACAACGAGCCGGGCACGCTGGCACGCGTGATCGGGCTGTTCTCCGGCCGCGGCTACAACATCGACAGCCTGACAGTGTCGGAGACCGAGCACGAGCGACACCTGTCGCGCATCACCATCGTCACGCGCGGCACGCCGCACGTTCTCGAGCAGATCAAGCACCAGCTCGAGCGCATCGTGCCGGTGCACCGGGTGGTCGATCTGACCACGGTGGCGGTGGAGCGCGGCCACGACCGGCCGCTCGAGCGCGAGCTGGCGCTGGTCAAGGTGAGCGGGGCGGGCGACGCGCGCGTCGAGGCGCTGCGCCTGGCCGACGCCTTCCGCGCCCAGGTGATCGACGCCAACACCGAGCACTTCATCTTCGAGATCACCGGACGGGTGTCGAAGATCGAGCAGTTCATCGCCATCATGACGCCGCTCGGCCTGGTCGAGGTGTGCCGCACCGGCGTGGCGGCGATGAACCGCGGCGCGGAGGGCATGTAGCCGGCCGCGCCGGCCGCTACTGCTCCGCCAGCCAGGCGGCGAACTGGCCGAGCGCGGCGTTCCAGTTGACCGTCATCTCGTTGGTCGAGAAGCTCTCGATGTGGTCGATGTAGCAGAGCTGCGGCGCGCAGCCGGCCAGCGCCGCATCGGCCACCGCGTCGCCGAGCCAGGAGTTGGGGCCGCCGGCGAGCGTGCCGCGCGGCGGATGCGGCAGCGCCGGGTCGAGCTGGGCGGCGAACCAGCGCGAGTGCTGGTTCTCGGCATGGCGGGCACCGAATCCGGTGACGTAGGACAGGCCGAGGGCGTTGCGGCCGAACAGGTAGTCGGCCGCCTCCAGCGCGGCGCGGCGGAAGCGCGCGTCGCCGCTCAGGTCGTGCGCGCGGGCGAGCACGATGGCGTTCTGCGCGACCAGGTGGCTGGAGCCCCAGGCATAGCGGCCGCTTTCCGGCGCATAGGGCTGGCCGAACGGCTCGCCCTGCTGCAGCGCCAGGTAGCGCTCAGCGGCGTCGACCAGCGAGGCGCGGGCCGCCGCGCGCGCCGCCGGCTCGAGCGTGCTCGGCACGGTGGCGAGCGTCAGCCGGCCGAGCGCGGCGACGTTGGCCCAGTCGAAGCCGTCGCGCCGGAAGGCCGTGCCGCGCCAGTGCGGCGAGGCTTCCAGGTCGGCCAGATAGGCTGGCTCGCCGGTGGTGACGAAGAGCTCCGCCGCCGCCCAGTAGAACTCGTCCGACAGCCGCTCGTCGAAATAGGCGCCGCCGCCGGCCGAGGCATCGCGCGAGGGCAGCAGATCGGGCTCGGCCCGCGCGGCGGCATAGGCGCGCACGGCGGCGGCGCGCAGCCGCTCGGCGAAGGCGGCGTCGTGCGGCCGGTAGAGCCGCGCGCCCTGCGCGGCCGCGGCGGCCAGGTTGAGCGTGGCGGCCGTCGACGGCCGGTGCAGATAGCGCGGCCGCGGGTCCTCGTGCGGCAGCGTCGGCAGGGCGGTCCAGGCGTCGTCGTGCACCTTGTGATGCGCCATGCCGGCCCGCGGCTCGCCCTCCGGCACCTGCATGGAGAGCAGGAATTCGAGCTGCCAGCGCGCCTCGTCGAGGATGTCGGGCACGCCGTTGCCGGCCTCCGGCACGGCCAGCCCGCCGTCGCCGAGCGCCTCGGCGCCGGCGCCGTCGACATGCAGCGTGCGCTCGTAGGCCGACAGGAGCTGGGCGACGGCGATGCCGCCGTTGACGACATACTTGCCCTGGTCGCCGGCGTCGTACCAGCCGCCGGCCACGTCGAGCGTGTAGTCGCAGGTCCAGGCCTCGCCGTACTGCTCGGCCGCCGTCTCCGGCGGCAGGCAGGGCACGGCCCGGTCGCCCTTGTTGGTTGCGCCGTCGCCGGGCGCGGCGGCGTGGCCGGCCGGCCGGGCATAGGCAGTGCCGGCCACCGCGCCGTCGATCGCGACGCCCGAGCGCATCGGATAGAAGAAGGAGAGCGCCGCGCGCGCCGCCGCGTCGTAGAGGCCGGGGCGGATGGCGAAGGGCGGACTGCGGGCGCCGTCCGCGGCGAGCCGGAAGCCGTCGCCCGTCGCCTCGACGGCGCCGAAGTCGATGACGTGGACGTTGCGCCCGGCCGAGGCATCGTCGCCGCGCGGCGTGGTCATGCCTTCGGCGACCGTGCCGCCGGCCGCGTCGAGCAGGCGCCAGGCGAGCGGCTGGCGGCGCGGCGTGGCGAGGGTGGCGCGCTTCGGCCCGTCCGGCAGATAGCCGAGCTGGTTGACGTGCAGCGGCGTCGCCGGCTGCGGCCGCGCCGGGGCCGCGTCGCCGCCGCCGAGCGCGGCGACCGCGAGCCACAGCGCGCCGCCGCCGAGCGCGGCGTAGATCAGCCGGCGTGGCGAGCGTCGCCGGCGTCCGCGTCGCGGGGCCGTCGTCATGGCGCGGCGGGTCCCCATCGCCCGGCTGCGGGCGGCGGGCCGGACGGCGCCGGGCGGCCTTCGGACGGCATCGTGGTCCACCCCATGGATTTTCCTAGAACCGGTCTGCTCCTCACGGCCTCGCAGATCCGCTCCAAGTCATGGTCTCAACGCGTTGCCGAGCGGCGAACGGTGTCCGCTTCGCCTGGCAACGCCATGGCGCTCCGGTGCGGCGGCGGACGACGCGGTCCGACCGCAAGCATGGCATAACCCGGCGGCGCCTTCCGGGCCGTTAACGCGCGGTGCGCGAAAGGCGTGGCGCGCTCTGCGGCGTGCGGCTATTATGGGTTGCATGAGCGCGATCGTCACACCCGTGCGTGTCGTCGTCGCCGCCGTCGCGCTGGTGGCGGTGCTGTTCGCCGTCGGCTGGGCGACGCGCGAGGACCCGGCCGAGCAGCCCTATCTGCAGATCCTCGGCGGCGGCTTCATCTTCAACTACCGCATCGCCGAGATCCGCTACGGCTTCACCGCGCGCGTCGCGCGGCCGCTGGAATCGGGCGCGGTGATCGAGGCGGCCTTCGAGAACCCGGCCGGCGGGCCGCCGCTCGTCGTGCGCGAGCGCGTCAGCACCATGACCGATCGCTACGCGCTGCGCTCGCCGCCGGTGCGCGGGGTCGAGGCCGACCGGCCCTACCGGGTGGCGATCCGCGTGCTCGACCGGCGCGAGGACACCGTGCTGTGGAGCTTCGACAAGACCTACACCAGCCGCATCGCCGACACGGTGGTGCCCGACAGCGCGCTGACCGTGGGCCCCGGCTACCACCGCAACCCCGAGCGCATGTGACGTCGCGCGGCCCGTGGCCCCGTCGTTTCGCCTTGCGCGCGCGGCGAGAATCCGGTCTGAGACGGCCATGCAGTTCTCGCCGCAGCAGGATGCCGCGCTCCAGGCGGTGTCGCGCTGGCTCAAGGAGGGCCGGCCGCAGATCTTCCGCCTGTTCGGCTATGCCGGCACGGGCAAGACGACGCTGGCGCGCCATTTCGCCGAGCATGTCGACGGCGACGTGCAGTTCGCCGCCTTCACCGGCAAGGCGGCGCAGGTGCTGCGCGCGCGCGGCGCGGCCAACGCGCGCACCATCCACTCGCTGATCTACCGGCCGCGCGGCGAGGAGACGGTGGAGGACGAGACGACCGGCCGCACGCTCGTCTCGCCGGCCTTCTCGCTCAACCGGCAGAGCCCGGTGTCGCGCGCCAAGCTGATCATCATCGACGAGTGCTCGATGGTCGACGAGGCGCTCGGCCGCGACCTCCTGTCCTTCGGCACGCCGGTGCTGGTGCTCGGCGATCCCGCGCAGCTGCCGCCGATCTCCGGCGGCGGCTTCTTCACCGAGCACGAGCCGGACTTCCTCCTGACCGAGATCCACCGCCAGGCGCGCGACAACCCGATCGTGCGGCTGGCGCTCGACGTGCGCGAGGGCCGCGAGTTCATGCATGGCGACTACGGCACGGCGCAGGTGATCGGCCGCGCCGACGTCGACAGCGAGCGCGTGCTGGCGGCCGACCAGGTGCTGGTCGGCACCAACCGCACGCGGCGGCGCTACAACCAGCGGCTGCGCGAGCTCAAGGACTTCGACGGCCTGCTGCCGCAGGCCGGCGACAAGATGGTGTGCCTGCGCAACGACCCGGCCAAGGGCCTGCTCAACGGCTCGCTGTGGAAGGTGATGACCGCCTCGCGCGAGACCTCGAAGCCGGGCATCAACCTGCTGGTGTCGCCCGAGGAGGACGACCCCGACCGCGGCGTCGCCAAGATCCGGCTGCTCAAGGCCGCCTTCGAGGCGCCGGGCGAGGAGATCGCCTGGCAGCTCAGGAAGCGCTTCGACGATTTCGACTACGGCTATGCGCTGACCGTGCACAAGGCGCAGGGCTCGCAGTGGGACGACGTGGTGCTGTTCGACGAAAGCCGCGCCTTCCGCGACACGCGCCAGCAGTGGCTCTACACGGCCATCACGCGGGCGGCGGAGCGGCTGACCATCGTGCGCTGAGCCGGCCGCGGCCGGCTCATGCCACCGGGCGCGGCCGGGCGTCGATCCAGGCCCAGGCCTCGTCCGCCTCGTCGGCCGCGAAATGCTTCATCTCGACCGACACGAAGGGCCGGAAGACGGCGATCGCGCCGGCCATCCAGCCCGGGCCGCCGACGACGGCGTATTTGCGGATGTGCTTCAGCGCGTTGGTCTTGCCGAGCATGGTGGCATCGGTGAGGATGGCGTTCCAGTCGAAGCCCTCGTAGTCGTGGATCAGCACGATCAGGTCGATCTTGTCGTGCTGGCGATAGGCCGCCTCGAGCAGGCCGTAGGCGTTCTCCACGTCGGGCGCGGCGATGTGGCCTGTGATCTCGAAGGCATAGGCGTCGGCGCGGTCGGTCTCGATGCGGCGGACCACCGGCGGCGGGCTGTACTCGCTCATGACCTCTTCCCGTGGATTTTCAGCATCTTGTTCAACGAAACAACACCTACAGGCCCTAGGCGTTCCCGGTGCGGCCATTATAGGGTCGCGCCTGCGCTCTGCCAGACAGGTTCCCGCCATGCCCGCCAAGCTCTCGGTCAATCTCAACGCCATCGCCATGCTGCGCAACCGGCGCGACCTGCCGTGGCCGAGCGTCACGCGGCTCGGCCGCATCGCGCTCGAGGCCGGCGCGCACGGCCTGACGGTGCATCCGCGGCCCGACCAGCGCCACATCCGCTTTTCCGACCTGCCGGAGCTGCGCGCGCTGATCGACGACCTGTTCCCGCAGGCCGAGTTCAACATCGAGGGCTATCCGTCGGACGACTTCCTGCGGCTGGTCGAGGAGACCGAGCCGGAGCAGGTGACGCTGGTGCCCGACGACCCGGCGCAGGCGACCTCCGACCACGGCTGGGCCTTCGTCGAGGCGGCGGCGCTGCTGACGCCGGTCGTCGCGCGGCTCAAGCGCGGCGGCTGCCGCGTCTCGCTGTTCGCGAACCCCGATGCGGACCGGGCGGCGCTGGAGGCGGCGAAGGCGACCGGCGCCGACCGGATCGAGCTCTACACCGGGCCCTATGGCGCCTGCCACGACGACTCCGGAAAGGCCGCCAAGGCCCTGGAAACGCTCGGCAAGACGGCCGACATGGCAGCCGCGCTCGGGCTCGGGGTCAACGCCGGGCACGATCTGACGGTCGACAACCTGCCGGCGCTCGCCGCGCGCATCCCGGCGCTTGCCGAGGTGTCGATCGGGCACGGGCTGACCGCCGACGCGCTGGAGCACGGCATGGCGGCGACCGTCGGCCGCTTTCTCGCCGCGCTCGGGCGGGAGGCGACGCCGGACCGCCCCTTTGCACGGAGCCCGGCATAGCCTAGGCTGCGTTGCGGCGCAGCACCACGCGCCGACCCCGCAACCCGTCCGCGTCCAGCCATGGCCTTCCTCGACGATCCCGGAACCGACAACGCCCCGATCGAAGCCTGGTCGCGGCTGCTGCGCGTCTCGCGGCTCCTGTCGGAAACGGCGGAGGAGCGGCTGTCGGCGCACGGCCTGCCGCCGCTCGCCTGGTACGACGTCCTGCACGAGCTCGCCGCCGCCGAGGGCGGCATCGGTCAGGACGCGCTGGCGCGGCGCATGGTCATGGCGGGCGACGATCTCGCCCGCCTGCTCGGCGCGCTCGAGGCGAAGGACCTGGTGCAGCGCGGCGGCGCCGGCGGCCAGGTGATCCACGTCACCGATGCCGGCCGGCGCATGCACCGGCGCATGTGGGGCGTCTACGGCCCGTCGGTCAGCCGGCTGATCGCCGACCGGCTGGCGCCGGAGGAGGTCGCCGCCCTGTCGGCCGCGCTCGACCGGCTGCGCGGCTGAGGCAGCATTCGTCCGCCACGGGCATGCGCCGGGCGACCGTGGTCCGCTCGTGCCGTCGCGGCCCGTCGCGCGGCAGGGCGGGGCGCCGGATCCCGTGTCTTCTGCCTCTTGAACCGAACCGTAACGTACGGTACGGCTGTGCCGCTCGAGCGTGTCCGGGCGGAGCACGGGCCGGTTCGCCGGCCGCAACCGCGGCGGGACGGTGCCTCGGGGCCGCGCCGCGGTTCACGGGCGCGGCAGACCGGCTGCGGGCCGGCAACGGGGACTTGCGCCGATGGTGATCGAGGTGGGCGACGGTGAGGGGCTGAGCGCGCGCCAGCGCCAGGTGCTCGACGCCGCGCTCGCGCTGCTCGTGGCCGAAGGCGACCGGCTGACCATGACCGGCGTGGCGCGGTGCGCCAACTGCTCGAAGGAAACGCTCTACAAGTGGTTCGGCGGCCGCGACGGGCTGCTCACCGCGATCGTGCAGTGGCAGGCCTCCGGCGTGCGCATCGCGCCCGTCGGCACCGGCACCATCGACCGGCCGGCGCTGGCGGCCCGGCTCGAGCGCTTCGCCGCCGACTGGCTCGCCGTCATCACCTCGCCGACCTCCGTCGCGCTCAACCGGCTGGCGGTCGGCCATGCCGGCACCGGCGAGGCCGATCTCGGCCGCACGGTGCTCGCCAACGGTCGCTTCGCGCTCGCCCGCCGGCTGAAGCCGGTGCTGGAGGCGGCGCGGGCGGCCGGCCTCGTCGCCTTCGACGACGCGGAGGAGGCGTTCCGCACCTTCTTCGGCCTGGTCGTGCGCGACGTCCAGATCCGCCTGCTGCTCGGCGACCGCGCGCGCCCCGAGGGGGCCGCGATCGCCGCCGACGCGGCGCGCGCCACCACGCAGTTTCTCGCCCTCTACGGGGTGCGAAGCCGGCCCGCCCGGGCCGGACAGACCTGATCCTGAAACGCTGAAAGGAAGGAAACGACGATGCGTGTCTACTACGATCGCGATGCCGATCTCAATCTCATCAAGGGCAAGAAGGTCGCCGTCATCGGCTACGGCAGCCAGGGCCGGGCGCACGCGCTCAACCTGAAGGAGTCCGGCGTCAAGGAGGTGGCCGTGGCGCTGCGCGCCGGCTCGTCGAGCGCGCGCAAGGCGGAGGCCGACGGCCTCAAGGTGATGACCGTCGCCGAGGCGGCCGGCTGGGCCGACCTGATGATGATGGCCACACCCGACGAGCTGCAGGCCGGCATCTACAGCGCCGAGATCGCGCCCAACATCCGCGACGGCGCGGCGATCGCCTTCGCGCACGGCCTCAATGTGCATTTCGGCCTGATCGAGCCGAAGGGCTCGATCGACGTGCTGATGGTGGCGCCCAAGGGGCCCGGTCACACCGTGCGCGGCGAGTATCAGAAGGGCGGCGGCGTGCCGTGCCTGGTCGCCGTCCATCAGGACGCCTCCGGCAACGCCCTCGATCTCGGCCTGTCCTATGCCTGCGCCATCGGCGGCGGCCGCTCCGGCATCATCGAGACCTCGTTCCGCGAGGAGTGCGAGACCGACCTGTTCGGCGAGCAGGTGGTGCTGTGCGGCGGCATGGTCGAGCTGATCCGCGCCGGGTTCGAGACGCTGGTCGAGGCCGGCTACGCGCCCGAGATGGCCTATTTCGAGTGCCTGCACGAGGTCAAGCTGATCGTCGACCTGATGTATGAGGGCGGCATCGCCAACATGAACTACTCGATCTCCAACACCGCCGAGTGGGGCGAGTACGTGTCGGGGCCGCGCATCATCACCGACGAGACGCGGGCCGAGATGCGGCGCGTGCTGAAGGACATCCAGACCGGCCGCTTCACCTCCGAGTGGATGCAGGAGTGGCATTCCGGCGCGGCCCGCTTCAAGGCGACGCGGCGGCTCAACGACGGCCACCAGATCGAGGCGGTCGGCGAGAAGCTGCGCGGCATGATGCCGTGGATCTCGGCCAACAAGCTGGTCGACAAGGACAAGAACTGAGGCTGGCGCCGCGGCCCCTGGCGGGTCGCGGCCGGCCTTTGCCCGCCGCGCCGGATCGCCTCCGGCGCGGCGTCCCGTTTCGGGACAGAACGGTCTGGCACGGCGTTTGCTCCTTCTGCCGGCATGGCAGAGAAGGAGATCGGCCATGATCCCGATAACCGACAAGTCGATCGGCCTCGACGGCCGTGTCTTCGCCGAGCGGCGCGGCACGCTGCGCCGCCGGGTTCTCAAGGGTGCGCGTCTCGTCTTCGGCAACCGGCAGTGCACGCTGGTCGGCACCGCGCGCGACATGTCGAGCGCCGGCGCGCGCATCCGCTTCGGCGACATCTGCGCCGTGGCCGAACGGTTCGTTCTGGAAATCGACGGCGAGGCGCCGCGCCAGGCCGAGGTGCGCTGGCGCTCGCTCACCGAGGTCGGCGTCGCCTTCGTCTGAGCGGCGCGGCACGGGTCCCGTGGGGACGGGGCGGCTGGGGCGGCCGGCGGCGCAGGGCCGCCGGCCGGTTCCCGGTCACGCCGGCCGCGGCTCAGTAGTAGGGCGAGCGGCAGGCCTTGCGCGGGCCGTGATAGGGCTGGAACGTGTTGTCCCAGGCCCGGTAGGTCTTGTAGCGGCGGTCGCACCAGCGCACATGAGCGGCCGGCAGGCCCGGGCGGGCATAGCCCGGCCGCACGTAGCGGGGCCGCACGTAGCGCGGGCGGACATAGGTGTCCGGCACGCCGAAATACAGGAAGATGCCGCTGCGGCCGCGCGGCCGCCAGTGGTGCCGCGAGCCGTGCCGGCCGCCGCGGCGCCAGTGGCGGCGGTCGCGGTGGCGCACCTCGACGACGTCGGAGGCGGCCTGGCCGCTCGCCGCGCGGGCATCGACGGTCGCGGCGGCCATCGCCGGGGCCGGGCCGGCCGAAGCCGGCAGGCTTGCCGCCGCCGAAAGCGCCAGCGCGCCGGAGACGGCCAGGATCAGGGTTCTCAGTCTCATCGCATGACTCCTCGTTGCCCGGGTGCGCGACGGCAGCGCGCGTCCCGAGCCTGTCGTGTCCCAAACGCCCTGGCGGCACCCTGCCTGCGGCGACCTGAACCGCCGATGAACGCGCGCAATGGTTGCCAAGCCCGGCTTTGTCGCATAGTGGCCGGCCATGTCCGTGCGCGTGGCCACCTTCAACGTCGAGAACCTGATGAACCGGTTCGACTTTTCCGGCTACCGCAACGAGCTGCGGCAGGACCGGGCGCTGGCCCTGTTCGAGGTCGCCGACGAGGAGGAGTACCGCGCGCTCGAGCGGGCCCGCACCATCGCCCACACCGACGACACCCGCCAGCTCACCGCGCTCGCCATCACCGCCACGCGGTCCGAC
This sequence comes from Aquibium sp. A9E412, assembly GCF_030398335.1. Taxonomy (GTDB): domain Bacteria; phylum Pseudomonadota; class Alphaproteobacteria; order Rhizobiales; family Rhizobiaceae; genus A9E412. Next base: position 41,616 of record NZ_JAOAOP010000014.1, on the reverse strand, counting down.
ATCCTGTGCCTGCAGGAGGTCGACAACCTGGCCGCGCTCAAGGCGTTCGAATACGGCTACCTGTTCAAGATGGTCGGCGAGGGCTACCGCGAGAAGTACTCCGCCGCCGGCAATGACGGGCGCGGCATCGACGTGGCGGTGATGCTGCGCGAGCGGACGCGGCACGGCCAGCCGATCGACTTCGTGCGCATGACCAGCCACGCGCACGTCACCTTCGCCGATTTCGGCCTGCACAACGCGGCGCTCGACGCGCTCGGCATCGCGCCGCACGAACGCATCTTCCGGCGCGACTGCCTGGAGATCGACGTCACCGTCGGCGGTCGGCCGCTGACGCTGTTCCTGGTGCATTTCAAGTCGATGGGCCCGCCGCGCGACGGGCTGTCGGGGCGCGCGGCCTCGATGCCGGTGCGCCATGCCGAGGCGGCGGCCGTGCGGCGCATCGTCGAGCAGCGCTTCGGCGGTGCCGGGCGCGCGGCGCGCAAGCGCTGGATGATCGTCGGCGACCTCAACGACTACCGCGAGCGGGTGATCGTCGGCGGCGACGCGCATGAGGGCTACACCTTCGACCCGGTGACGGAGCGCGGCTCGTCGATCGACGTGCTGACGGCCGGCGGCTTCTGCGAGAACGTCGTCGAGCGGCGCCCGGCGCTCGACCGCTGGACGCTCTACCACACGCGCGGGCCGGCCGAGCGGCATCTGTGCCAGCTCGACTATCTGCTGCTGTCGCCGGCGCTCGCCCGCCACAACGCGCGTGCCGTGCCCGACATCGTGCGCGGCGGCCAGCCCTGGCGCACGGTGTTTCCGCCCGGCCAGGAGGTCGAGCGCTTCCCGCGCGTCGGCTGGGACCGGCCGAAGGCCTCCGACCACTGCCCGGTGGCCGTCAGCCTCGACATCGCATGACGGCCGCGCCGGCCGGCTTCGCCGTGGCGCCGGGCGCGGTGGCGCCGGTCGACGAGGCGGAGCTGCGCTTCGACCCCGCGCCGCATCCCTTCGAGAGCGCCAACGGGCCGGCCATCACAGCTGCCTGGGCGCGCGCCAAGGCGGCCAATCCGGCGCTCTACGACGGCCGGGTGATGCTGTTCTCGCGGCTCGGCTATGCCGGCGGCCGGCTGGCCGGGCGCTGCCACGCGGTGCGCTTCGCCACCTTCCTGCACTGGCGCGCGCGGCACGGCCATGCGCCGACGCTGCACGCCTATGCCCACGCGGTGATCGCCGGCAGCGACGGCGCGCTGGTCGCCGTGCGCATGGCCGCCCATACCGCCAATGCCGGGCGCGTCTACTTCGCCGCCGGCTCCTTCGAGCCGGCCGACTTGAGCGACGGCCGGCTCGACATCGACGCCAACATGGCGCGCGAGGTGGCCGAGGAGACCGGCCTCGACCTCGGCCGGGCGCGCCGCGAGCCGGCGCTCGGCCTGCACCGCGCGCCGAACGGCACGGTGCTGTTCCGCCGCTACCGCTTCGACGAGCCGGCCGCGCGGCTGGCCGCGCGCATCCGCGCCCATGTCGCGGCCGTCGGCGAGCCGGAGATCGACGGCCCGGTGGTGATCGCCGCGCCGCAGGCCGCGCCGGCGGCGCTGGCGCCGCAGATGCCGGCGCTGCTCGCCTGGCACTTCGCGACGCCTGCGGCAGGGCCGGCCGACCGATGAGGCCAGCCCGCGCGCGGCCTTTCGCCGCCGCCGCCGCGCCCCTATAACCGATGACCGCTGCCGACACACCGCACACGGCATCAGGGAGGGCGACGATGGGCCGAAGGCGCTACCGCATCTACGACGTGTTCGCCGAGACGGCGCTGGCCGGCAATCCGCTCGCCGTGGTCGACGACGCGGACGGCCTCGACGACGCGACGATGCAGGCGATCGCCCGCGAGTTCAACCTGTCGGAGACCGTGTTCCTCTGCCGCCCCGGCAACCCGGTGCACGCGGCGGCCGTGCGCATCTTCACGCCGGCGCACGAGCTGCCCTTCGCCGGCCACCCGACGGTCGGCAGCGCGGTGGCGCTGGCCGAGGACCGGGCCGCGCAGGGCGACGGCGGCGAGACGGCGCTGCTGGTGCTCGAGGAGGGGGTGGGCGCGGTGCGCTGCGCGGTGACGCTGACGGCCGGCGGCCCCGGCTTCGCCGAGTTCGACCTGCCGCGGCTGCCCGCCGCCGTCCCCTTCGAGGCCTCGAACGAGGCGGTCGCCGCCGCGCTCGGCCTCGATCACCACGCGATCGGCTTCGAGAACCACGCCGTCAGCGCCTGGAGCGCGGGCGTGCCCTATGTCTGCGTGCCGGTGGCCGACCTGGAGGCGGCCGGCCGCGCCCGCATCGACGCCCGGCTGTGGGACGCCATCGCGCCGCGCGAGGGGGCGGTGACGGCCGACCCCTATGTCTACTGCCGCGAGACGGTGAACCACGACTGCGCCTTCCATGCGCGCATGTTCGCGCCCGACGCCGGCATCGCCGAGGACCCGGCGACCGGCTCGGCGGCGGCCGCCTTCGTCGGCGCGGTGCTGCGCTTCGACGCGCCGGTCGACGGCGCCCACCGACTGTGGATCGAGCAGGGCATCGAGATGGGCCGGCCCTCGCGCATCCGCGTCGAGATCGACGTGGCCGGCGGCAAGCTGGCCGGCGGGCGCATCGGAGGCCAGGCCGTGCGCATCGCCGAGGGCACGCTGTTCGTGTGAGGGCCGGGGCCGCTCTGCCCTTCACGGTCCGCAGATCGGCTCCAGATTATTGCCTTGCCGCGTTTGCCGACGGCGAACCCTCTCCACGTCGCCTGGAAGCGCTCTGGGGCAGGAGAGCAGCGGGCCCCGCGACCGCCTCGGGCGGGCAGCAGCAGTCCGCCCGGCGGGCTTGCGGGCCCGACCGCGGCCGGTCGCGGGTGGCGATGCGCCGGCCGCGCGCCCGGAGCCCCATGGTGGACCTGCCGTCTCTTCCCGATGCGCCGGCCCTTGCACGATCACGCACCGCCACCATCCTGTTAGAGCCGATCTGCTATGCACGGAATCGCAGATCGGCTCCGAGTATTGTCTTGCCGCGTTTGCGAACGGCGAACCCTCTCCACGTCGCCTGGAAGCGCTCTGGCACGCGGGCGGCAGGGGCGGGGACGGCGCCGTCCCGCCGGCGCGCCACGGGGGGCGGGAAGGGCGCTTCGGCCCGCTTGCGCGGCAGGCCGCCCGGCGTGACGGCAAGGCCTTGCATGGCCGCGCGAAACGGGTTAATGAGCCGCCACGCAACGCGCCCCGCCCGTCACGGCGGCCGGGGTCGCCGCGCCGCCGCAAGGCCGGTCGGGTGATTAGCTCAGTTGGTAGAGCAGCTGACTCTTAATCAGCGGGTCGTAGGTTCGATCCCTACATCACCCACCAATTTCAAACATTTGGCGCAATCGATAGCGATCGGCTTTTGAGGGGTCGCTACTGCTTTGTGCGAGCGCTGCTTGCCACCACATCCGCCCGCCGGCGCGTGCGGGCTTGCATCGGCGTGCGCTCTGGGCTTGGCTTGTCGGCATCCGCGCCGGACGAGCTTGCGGTGCGGGCGCGCGGCGGCCGGCGGCGGCCGCGGCGGCGGGCGAGAGGCAGCGTGCGGGCGGAGGCGTTTTCAGGGCGATGCAGTGGAGCCTCCGTCACCTGCGCTATCTGCTGGCCGCCGCCGAGCAGGGCAGCATCGCGCGCGCCGCCGGCCAGCTCGGCGTCTCGCAAGCGGCCGTCGGCGCGGCGATCAACAATCTCGAGGATGCCTTCCGCGTGCGCGTCTTCGTGCGCCAGCCCGGCCGCGGCCTGTCGCTGACGCCGCTCGGCCGGGACCTGGTCCTGCGCGCCAAGGCGCTGGTCCACGAGGCCGAGACCTTCGAGGCGCATGCCGCGCAGCTCAGCCAGCACCTGTCCGGCCCGATCAACGTCGCCTGCTTCTTTCCGGCCGCCTCCTTCGTCATGCCGCGGCTGATCGCCACCATGGCGGCGCAGTATCCGGCGATCTCCATCTCGCTGTTCGAGGGCGACGTCTACGAGGTGTTCCAGAAGCTCAGCGACGGCTCGGCCGACATCGGCCTGACCTACGACCTGCTGGTCAACGAGCGCGTCGTCTTCGAGCCGCTCCTGTCGGTGCCGCTCTACGTGCTGCTGCCGGCCGACAGCCCGCTCGCCCAGGCCGGCGACGTCAGCCTGTTCGACCTCGCCCGGCAACCCTACATCATGCTCGACCTGCCGGGCTCGCGCGAATGGTTCCTGCAGGTGTTCCGCCGCTACGGGCTGGAGCCGCGCATCCGCTTCCGCACGCGCTCGACCGACATGGTGCGCAGCCTGGTGGCCAACGGCCAGGGCTTCTCGCTGCTCGGCTTCCGGGCGCCGGCGGAGCGTTCGCACGAGGGCGTCGAGCTGCGCTACCTGCCGATCCGCGAGGACCTGCCGACGGCGCGCTTCGGGCTGGCCTATGCCGACCAGTCACGCAAGACGCGCGCCGTGGAGGCCTTCGCCGGGCTGGCGCGCGCGCTGCTCGGCGTGCTGCGCCGCGAGCTCGAGCAGGCCGCCGGCCAGCCGCCGCCGGCAGGCCGCTCCTAGAGCCTTTCTGCGTTTCACGCAGACCGGTGGCAGCGCGTTGCTTCGACGCGCTTGCGGACGGCGAACCGGTTTCCACGTCGCCTGGAAACGCGCCAGGCCGGCCGCAGCGCGGCCTCGCCGGCGCATGCGCCGACCATTTTATCGACCTTTTTCAAGGGTTTCGTGCGTCAGCTGGCGGCCGTGCGCCCGGCCGCGCGGCGTTGCGGCCGTCTCATCAGATTTTCTGATGAAGTTCCTCGCGACGGCCTTCTTTGTGCCGCCGGACGATTGCCCCGGAGCCGCGTTCAGGTAGCGTCGGTGCAACAACAACGGAAAACCGGAGCAAATGGGAGACCGCACGATGAGAACGCTCACGACGACATTGACCGCGACGCGCCGCGCGCTCCTGCTCGGCAGCGCGCTCACCCTGGCCGCCGTGCTGGCGCCGGGTGCCGGGCTGCTGGCGCAGGAGGAGACGCCGAAGAGGGGCGGCACGCTGGTCGTCGGCCACGATTCCTTCCGCCATCTCAACTCGGCCATCCAGACCGGCAACTCGACCGGCGTGCCGGCCGCGCAGATCTTCGCCGGCCTGGTGCGCATCGATGCGGATTTCGAGCCGCAGCCCTATCTCGCCGAGAGCTGGGAGATCGCCGAGGACGGCCTGTCGGCGACCTTCCGGCTGGTCGAGGGGGCGACCTTCCACGACGGCGAGCCGATCACCGCCGGGGACGTCCGCTTCTCGATCGAGACGGTGAAGGCCAACTCCGCCGTCGGGCCGACCATGTACCGCGCGGTCAGCGCCATCGAGACGCCGGACCCGCGCACCGTCGTCATCCGCATGTCCGACCCCATCCCCTTCCTGTTGCAGGCGCTGGCGCCGGCGCTCACGCCGATCATTCCCGAGCACGTGTTCGGCGGCGAGGGCGACATCAAGACCCATCCGGCCAACGCCGCGCCGGTCGGCTCGGGGCCGTTCAAGTTCGTCGAGTGGCAGCGCGGCCAGCACGTCGTGCTGGAGCGCAACGACGACTACTTCCGCGACGGGCTGCCCTATCTCGACCGCATCATCTTCCTGACCTTCGACGATCCGACCAAGCGCCGGCTGGCGATCACCAACGGGACGACGCACTACACGGCGTTCTCCGGCATCAAGTTCGCCGACATCAAGAAGCTCGCGGAGGACCCCGACCTGGTGGTCACCTCGCGCGGCTACGAGGCGCTGGGGCCGACCAACTTCCTCGAGTTCAACCTGCGCAAGGCGCCGCTCGACGATCCCCGGGTGCGCCAGGCGATCGCCCATGCGATCGACCGCGAGTTCATCACCGAGGAGCTGCATCACGGCGTCTCGCGGCCGCTGCGCGGGCCCTTCCACCACGGCAACCCGTTCGCCGCGCCCGACAGCCTGGTGACCTACGAGCACGACCTCGACAAGGCGCGCGCGCTGCTCGACGAGGCGGGGCTGGCGCCCGACGAGGACGGCATCCGCGCCAGCTTCACGCTCGACGTGCCGACCTTCCACCCCGACAGCATGCGCACGGTGGCCGAGTATCTGCGCCCGCAGCTTCGCAAGATCGGCCTCGACGTCGCGGTGCGCATCAGCCCGGACTACGCCACTTGGGCGAGCCGGGTGGGAAGCTGGGAGCACGACATGACGATGAGCGGGACCTGGAACAATCCCGACCCGGTCATCGGCGTCAACCGCAGCTTCCTGTGCGACTCGCCGCGCAAGGGCGTCGTGTTCTCCAACACCGGCGGCTACTGCAACGAGGAGGTCGACAAGCTGCTCGATGCCGCCGCCGTGGAGACCGACATGGCCGAGCGCCAGGCGATCTATGCCGAGGTGCAGAAGATCGTCACCGGCGATCTGCCGCTCGTGTGGACCAACGAGGAGCCCTACACGACGATCTACACCAAGGCCGTCAAGAACCCGCCGAACAGCGTGTGGGGCGCGATGAGCCCGATGGACGAGGTGTGGCTCGCCGAGGACTGAAGCGTTTCCAGGCGAAGCGGACACCGGTTCGCCGTCCGCAAACGCGTCGAAACAGTACCTGGAGCCGATCTGCACGTCGGTGACAAGCAGATCGGCTCCAGCCCCCGGCCGGCGGGGTCCGGTTCCCGGACCGGCGGTCGACACCGCAGCAGAAAGAAAGGCACGGCCGCGCAGCGGACCGAAGCGGCCGGCGCCCCGCGAGGCGCCGGAGCGGAAGGTTCGTGCCGGCGCGAGAGGCATCGATGGACGAGATCGCCCCCAGGATCCAGCGCACGATCGTCGAGACCGTTCACCACGAGGGCGGTCCGCCCGCGCGGCCGCCGCTGCGCCGCGCCGCCGTCCTGACGGTGATCCGCAACCCCTTCGCCGGGCGCTACGTCGCCGACATCGAGGGCTTCATGGAGACGCTGAAGCCGCTCGGCCGGTCGATGGCCGAAACCCTGCTTGCTGCGCTCGGCGTGGCGCCGCAGGCGGTCGAGGGCTTCGGCAAGGGTGCCATCGTCGGCGCCGACGGCGAGCTCGAGCACGGCGCGCTGTGGCATGCGCCCGGCGGCTACGCCATGCGCGCGGTGCTGGACGGGGCGAAGGCGATCGTGCCGTCGACCAAGAAGGTCGCCGCGCCCGGCGCGACGCTCGACGTGCCGATCACCCATGTCAACGCCTCCTACGTGCGCAGCCATTTCGACACGATGGAGATCGCCCAGCCGGGCGCGCCGCGCCGCGACGAGCTGCTCGTCGCGCTCGTCATGACGACCGGGGGCAGGGTGCATGCCCGGGTCGGCGGCCTGAAGGCCAGCGAAATCAGCGGCGCGGACGGCTTGCGCTAGCCGGTCCGCCCGAATCGTCCCCCGGCGTCCAGAGGAACCCATGCCCGAAGAGACCATCGTGCAGCTCAGTGCGACCGAGATGGCCGCGAAAATCCGCGACGGCACGCTGTCGCCCGTCGAGGTGATGCAGTGCCATCTCGCGCGGGTGGAGCGGCTCAATCCGGCCATCAACGCGATCGTCGCCGTCAACGAGAGCGCGATGGAGGAGGCATGCGCGGCCGAGCGCGCGGTGCGCGAGGGCGCCGCGCTCGGGCCGCTGCACGGCCTGCCGGTCACCGTCAAGGACTGCATCGACGTCGCCGGGCTGCCCTCGACGCGCGGCTCCAGGGTGTTCGCCGACCATGTGCCCGATACCGACGCCAGCACCGTGGCGCGGCTCAAGCAGGCCGGGGCGATCGTGCTCGGCAAGACCAACGCGGCCGAGTTCGGGCTGTGGTGGGAGACCGACAACCTGGTCTACGGGCGCACCGTCAATCCGTGGAACCCGGACTGCATCGTCGGCGGCTCCAGCGGCGGCGACGCGGCGGCGGTCGCCGCCGGGCTGACGCCGCTCGGGCTCGGCAGCGATCTCGCCGGATCGGTGCGCGTACCGTCGCATTTTTGCGGCACGGCCGGGCTGAAGGCCACGCATGGCGTCATCTCCACGCATGGCCACTGGCCGCTGCACGCGCCGCGCTACTGGCATGTCGGGCCGCTGGCCCGCCAGGTCGACGACCTGGCGCTCGCCTTCGAGGTGCTCGCCGCCAGCGATCCGAACGATCCCTACACGCTGGCCATGCCGCCGGCCGGCCCGGCGACGCCGGTTTCGGGCCTGCGCGTCGGCTGGATCGGCGACGGCGGCGCCGCACCGGTCGCCGGCGAGGTCCGGGCCGCCGTCGGCCAGGCCGCGCAGGCCTTCGCGGCGATGGGCTGCGGCGTGGAGGAGGTCGCCATCCCCGGCCTGACGGCGCAGAACTGGAACGAGCTGTCGCGCGTGCTGATGGGCATCGAGGGCTCGGTGGTCGTCGGCCGGCTGGTGGCCGGCCAGGAGGACGTGCTGCACCCCTTCATCCGGCGCCGGCTCGCCGTCTCCGAGGTGCCGCTGGTCGACTACATCGACGCGCTCGAGGTGGCCGAGGCGCTGCGCCGCCAGATGGCGGCGTTCTTCCTGCGCTTCGACGTGCTGCTTACCCCGGTCTGCGCCACCGTCGCCTTCGAGCACGGCCGCAGCGAGGTGTCGATCGACGGCGCGGCGATGGACGCGCGGCACGTGCTGCGCGCCACCGTGCCGTGGAACATCACCGGCCATCCGGCGCTGGCTGTGCCCTATGCGACGGGTGCGGGCGGCATGCCGATCGGCGTCCAGCTCATCGGCCGCAAGCTCGACGAGCGGCTGCTGCTTGCCGCCGGTGCGGCGCTGCAGGCGCAGTGCCCGGCGGCCGGCATGCATCCATCCTGCGCCTGGGCCGTGCCCGGCGCGGGCGTGCGCGATCAGGCGGAGCGGGGGAACCATGCGGATAGGCGTTGAGGTCGGCGGGACCTTCACCGACCTGGTGCAGTACGACGGCACCGGGGTCTCGATCTCCAAGGTGCCGAGCGTGCCGCAGCGCCCGGACGAGGGCGTGTTCGCGGCCCTTCAGGCGGCCGGCGCCGAGGTCGGCGCCCTCGAGGAGCTGACGCATGGCTCGACCGTGGCGGTCAACGCCATCCTGGAGCGCAAGGGCGCGCGCCTCGGCTTCATCGTCACGCGCGGCTTCCGCGACATCCTGCTGCTGCAGCGGCACGACCGGCTGCGCATCTTCGACCTGTTCTACCGCAAGCCCGAACCGGTCGTCTCGCGCGTCGACACGCTGGAGGTCGACGAGCGCATCCTGGCCGACGGCGCGGTCGAGCGCGCCCTGGTGCTCGACGAGACGCGCGCCGCGCTCGCCGCCTTCGTCGAGAACGGCGGATACGACGCCGTCGCCATCTGCCTGCTCAACGCCTATCGCAACCCGACGCACGAATTCATGCTGCGCGACGCGCTGCGGGCGCTCAGGCCGGACCTCTACGTGACCTGCTCGGCCGAGGTGGGGCGCGAGTTCCGCGAGTACGAGCGCGCCTCGACGACGACGCTCGCCGCCTATGTGCAGCCGACCGTCGACCGCTATCTCGGCCGGCTGGAAAAGCGCCTGGCGGCCGACGGCTTCGACGGCCGGCTCAGCATCATGCAGTCGAACGGTGGCCGGCTGCCGGTCGACGGCATCCGCGACAACGCGCTGGTCACGCTGTTCTCAGGCCCGTCGGCCGGCGTCGTCGGCGCCATCCGCCAGGTGGCGTCCGAGCGCCACAACAACCTGATCACGCTCGACGTCGGCGGCACCAGCGCCGATGTCTGCCTGGTCACCGACGGTCGTCCCGACATGATCAACGAGACGTCGATCGACGGCCTGCCGGTGCATGTGCCGGTCATCGACATCGTCACCGTGGGCGCCGGCGGCGGCAGCATCCTGTGGGCCGACGAGGGCGGCATGCTGCGCGTCGGGCCGGACAGCGCCGGCGCCGATCCCGGCCCGGTGTGCTACGGCCGCGGCGGCGAACGGCCGACGCTGACCGACGCGCAGCTCATGCGCGGCGCGCTGCCGCAGGACGCGCTGCTGGCCGGTCGCATGCCGCTCGCCGTGGCGGCGGCGCGCGGCCGCGTCGAGGCGCTGGCCGGGCGCTTCGCGATGAGCGCGGAGGCGCTCGGCGAGAGCGCCGTGCGCATCGCCAACGCCAACATGATCTCGGCCATCAAGGCGGTGTCGACCGAACGCGGCAAGGACCCGCGCGACTATGCGCTGGTCGCCTTCGGCGGCGCCGGCCCGCTGCATGCGACGGAGCTCGCCGACGAGCTCGGCATCGGCACGGTCATCGTGCCGCCCTATCCGGGCGTGCTGTCGGCCTACGGCCTGCTCGCGTCCGATGTCCATGTCAGCGACGCGCGCACGCTGATCACGCCGGTCGACGCGGAGGCGGGCGGCACGGTGCGCGCGGTGCTGGCGGAGCTGACGGAGCAGGCCGCCGGGCGCCTCGCCGCGCTCGGAATTGCCGGCGACATCGAGCGCGCCTTCTCGCTCGACATGCGCTTCGTCGGCCAGGCCTTCGAGATCCGCGTGCCGCTCGACCCGGCGCAACTGCCGGACCTGAGCGCGGCGGCGCTGCGCGCGCTGTTCCACGACGCGCACCACCGGCTCTACCAGCACGGCCGCGAGGACCGCGGCAAGGCGATCGAGATCGTCGCCTACCGGCTGGAGACGCGCCGGCCGCAGACGCACGCGCCGCATCTCAGCCTGCCGGCCGGCAGCGACGCCGCGCCGCGCGCCGGCCGCGTCTTCAGTGCCGATGCCTGGCACGACTGCACCATCGTGCCGCGCGAGAGCCTGGCCGGGCAACCGGGCCTGCGCGGCGTGTGCATCGTCGAGGACCCGACGTCGACGACGCTCGTCGGGGCCGGCTGGCAGGTGAGCGTCGACGACCGCGACAACATGATCCTGAGAAAAGACGCATGAGCAGCATCGATCCCGTCTGTATCGCCATCATCGGCCAGTCGCTGATGGCCGCCGCCCGCGAGATGGGCACCAAGCTGTGCCGCTCGGCCTATTCGAGCATCGTGCGCGAGGTGAAGGACGCGTCGGCCGGCATTCTCGACGCGCGCGGCCGGGCGGTGGCGCAGAGCGACCACCTGACGCCGATGCTGGTCGGCGCCCTGTCGCACACGCTGCAGGCCTGCATCGACCGCTATCCGGTCGAGGAGCTCGGCGAAGGCGACTTCTACATCAACAACCACCCCTATGCCGGCGGCCACCACGCGAACGACATCTTCATCTTCATGCCGATCTTCGTCGACGGCACGCTGGTCGGCTTCAGCGCCTCGGTCGCCCATCACGTCGACATCGGCGGCGGGGCGGTCGGTATCAACCATTCCGCGACCGACTACTATCAGGAGGGGCTGGTGATCCCGCCGTCGCGCTACAGCATCGCGCGCGACTGGGACGGCGGGCCGCTCGAGGACCTGATCCGGGCGAATGTGCGGGTGCCCGAGCAGACGCTCGGCGACCTCAACGCGCAGTTCGCGGCCAATCGCGTCGGCATCCTGCGGGTGCGCGAACTGTGCGAGAAATACGGCGCGGACGGCGTGGCGGCGGCGATGGACGCCTTCATCGACTACTCCGAGCGGCGCATGCGCGCGGCGATCGCCGCCATTCCCGACGGCGTCTATCGCGGCGAGGACAAGGTCGACGACGACGGCCGCGGCGACGCGCCGCTGGTCGTCAAGGTGGCGCTGACGGTGTCCGGCTCGTCGCTCGCGGTCGACTACGCCGGCACCTGCCCGCAGGTGGTGAGCAATCTCAACGCGCCGCTGTGCTCGACGCTATCGGCGACGCTGGCCTGCCTGAAGACCGTGCTGACCGGCTCCGACATTCCCTTCAACCAGGGCGCGATGAACCCGGTGACGGTGACGGCGCCGCTCGGCAGCCTGCTCAACCCACGGCCGCCGGCGCCGGTGCGTGCGCGCATGGAGGCGGTCTACCGCGCCTATGACGCGATCCTGAAGGCGCTCGCGCCGGTCATCCCCGAGCGCGTCGGCGCCTGCGGCTTCGACACCTCGTTCTCCTTCGCGCTCGCCTGCCAGCGCGACGGCCGCTACCAGGTCCATCAGGAGGTCTATTACGGCGGCTATGGCGGCTCGATGCACGGCGACGGCTGCGATTCGGTCGCCTCGCCGCTGTCGAACTGCACCAACGTGCCGGTCGAGGCGCTCGACGTGATGTACGACTTCTTCCGCGTCACGGAGTACACGCTGCGCCCGGATTCGGGCGGCGACGGAGAATACCGCGGCGGGCTCGGCTTCCGCCGCGTCTACGAGATCCGGGCCGACGACGTGCGCCTGTCGATCTATGCCGACCGCTTCCGCTACGCCGCGCCGGGCATGGCCGGCGGCGGCGACGCGGCCACCGCGTCGTGCCGCGTGTTGCGCGACGGCGAGGAGATCGCGCTGGCGTCGAAGGACGCCGTGGTGCTGCGCACCGGCGACGTGGTGGTTGTCGAAACCGGCGGTGGCGGCGGCTATGGTGAGCCGTCGCGGCGCAGTCCGGCGGCCCGGGCGAACGACCGGGCGCTCGGCTACGTGACGGCGTAGCGGCGGAAAGGGACGAGGTGGCCGCGTGATGCATGCGATGAGCGTCCTGGGCGGACGGCTGGCCTCGGCAGCCACGCTGCTGCTGTGCGTGATCGTGCTCAACTTCCTGATGATCCACGTCGCGCCGGGCGACCCGGCGGCGGTGATCGCCGGCGAGATGGGCGGCGTCAGCGAGGAGATCCTGGCCGAGATCCGCCGCGGCTACGGCCTCGACCAGCCGCTGCACGTGCAGCTCCTGCGCTATCTGGGCAAGGTCGCAACCGGCGACCTCGGCTATTCCTACTATTACAACGTGCCGGTGATCGATCTCATCCTCGAGCGGCTCGGCCCGACCCTGCTGCTGCTGTTCACCGGGCTGACCTTCGCCATCGTCGTCGGCGTCCTGCTCGGCGTGATGTCGGCGCTCAAGCCCGACGGCCTGCTCAGCCACGCGATCACCGTCATCTCGCTGGTCGGCTATTCGGCGCCGGTGTTCTGGACCGGCATGATGCTGATCATCGTGTTCGGCGCCGTGCTGCCGATCTTTCCGATCTCCAACATGCGCGACATCACCGTGTTCGGCGGGCCGCTGGTGCGCGCGCTCGACGTCGCGCACCATCTGGTGCTGCCCGCCTTCACGCTGGGCGTCATCTACATGGCGCAGTATTCGCGGCTGTGCCGGGCCAGCATGCTGGAGGTGCTGAAGTCGGACTATGTGCGCACCGCCCGCGCCAAGGGGCTGAGCGACCGGGTCATCATCGGCAAGCATGCGCTGCGCAACGCCATCCTGCCGGTCATCACCATCGCCGGCCTGCAGCTCGGCCAGATCCTGTCCGGCTCGGTGCTGGTCGAGACGGTGTTCAACTGGCCGGGGCTCGGCACGCTGGCCTACGAATCGGTGCTGCGCCGCGACTACCCGACGCTGCTCGGCATCCTGTCGTTCTCGGCGGTCATGGTGATCCTCATCAACATGCTGACCGACATCGTCTATCGCCTCGTCGATCCCCGCATCCGGTAGCGGATAAGCCCGATGACAGCCGACCGTCCGCAAGCCGCCGCAAAGAAGCCGTCCTCGCCGCTGCGCGAGGCGCGCGCCGCCTTCGCCCGCAACAAGGCCGGCGTCCTCGGCCTGGTGCTCCTGACCCTGGTGGTCGCGCTCGCCGCGATCGGCCCGTTCGTCTATCCGGTCGACCCGTTCGAGATCGTCAGCGCACCGCTCACCCCGCCGCTGCACGACGCCGCGGTGCCGCTCGGCAGCGACTATCTCGGCCGCGACCTGCTCGCCGGCATCGTCCACGGCGCCCGGGTGACGCTGTTCGTCGGCGGCGCGGCGGCGGCGATGACGGTGACCATCGGCATCGTCATCGGCGCCAGCGCCGGCTACTGGGGCGGCCGCATCGACGGCCTGCTGATGCGCCTGACGGAGTTCTTCCAGGTGCTGCCGCCGCTGCTGTTCGCCATGGCGCTGGTGACGCTGTTCACGCCGTCGATCCCGATCATCGCGTTTGCCATCGGCCTGGTGAGCTGGCCGGCCATGGCCCGGCTGACGCGCGCGGAGTTCCTCAAGATCAAGCCGCTCGGCTACGTCGCGGCGACGCGTTCGGGCGGCGGCGGCGACGGCTATCTGATCTGGCGGGTCATCCTGCCGAACGCCGCGCCGCCGCTCATCGTCTCGGCCGCGCTCGTCGTCGGCATGGCGATCCTGTTCGAGGCCGGCCTCAGCTTCCTCGGCCTCGGCGACCCCAACGTGATGAGCTGGGGGCTGATCATCGGCGCCAACCGCGAATACATCATCGACGGCTGGTGGACGGTCACCTTTCCCGGCTTCGCGGTGTTCGTCACCGTGCTTGGCCTGAGCCTGATCGGCGACGGCCTCAACGACGCCTTCAACCCCAATCTGAGGGAGCGCTAGGATGGCGAGCCCGGCCCTGCGGGTCCACGACCTGACCGTCGAGCTCGGCGGCGTCGGCAGGATCCTCGACGGCGTCAGCTTCGAGCTGCCACGCGGCCAGACGCTCGGCATCGTTGGCGAATCGGGCTGCGGCAAGAGCATGACGGCGCTGGCGGTCATGCAGCTCATGCCGTCGCCGGCGCTGCGCATCACGGCCGGCGAGATCGAGGTCGCCGGCGAGAGCATGCTGCGCGCCAGCGAGCGGCGGCGGCGCGCCATGCGCGGCAGCGAGCTGGCGATGATCTTCCAGGACCCGATGACGTCGCTCAATCCGCTCTACACGGTCGGCGACCAGATCGTCGAAAGCATCCGCAAGAACGAGGCCATGCCCAGGCGCCGGGCGATGGCGCGGGCCGGCGAACTGCTCGGCGCGGTCGGCATCCCCGATCCCGAGCGGCATCTGCGCGAATACCCGCACCAGCTTTCCGGCGGCAAGCGCCAGCGCGTGATGATCGCCATGGCGCTGGCCGGCGATCCCGGCCTGCTGATCGCCGACGAGCCGACGACCGCCCTCGACGTCACCGTGCAGGCGCAGATCTTCGACGTGCTGCGCGCCATGCAGGCGCGGCTCGGCACCGCGATCATGATGATCACGCACGACATGGGCGCGGTGGCCGAGATGGCCGACCGGGTGGTGGTCATGTATGCCGGCCGCGTCGTCGAGGAGGGGCCGGTCGGCGACATCCTGACGGCGCCGCGCCACCCCTACACGCGCGGGCTGATCGCCTGCATCCCGCACATGGCCGACCGCACCTTCGACGAATGGCCGGAGCTGCCGGCGATTGCCGGAACGGTGCCGGAGCTGGCCGACCGCAGGCACGGCTGCGCCTTCGCGCCGCGCTGTCCGCTCGCCGACCGGCACTGCGCGGAGGCCGCGCCGCCGCTCGCCGGCGCGCCGGGCTGGCGCAGCGCCTGCTGGAAAGACCCGATCGGGGCCCGCCAATGACCGCCACGCCCGAGACGCCCGCCGCGATCCGCACCGAGGAGCTGGAGGTCCGCTTCCCGCTGCGCCGCCGCTCGCCGTTCGCCAAGCCCGCCGTCGTGCACGCCGTCGACGGCGTGTCGATCACCGTCAGGCGCGGCACCACCTTCGGCATCGTCGGCGAGAGCGGCTCCGGCAAGACGACCACCGCGCTCGCCATCATGCGGCTGCAGGAGGCGACCGGCGGGCGCATCTGGATCGACGGCGAGGACATCACCGAGCGCGACGGGCCGGCGCTGCGCGAGCTGCGCAAGCGCATCCAGATCATCTTCCAGGACCCGTATTCCTCGCTCAACCCGCGCCGCCGGGTCGGCGCGGCGGTGCGCGAGCCGCTCGACCTGATCGGCATCGGCGACGCCGCCTGGCGCGACCGGCACGTGGCCGAGCTGTTCGAGCGCGTCGGCCTGCAGCCGGAGCACATGTCGCTGTTCCCGCACCAGTTCTCCGGCGGCCAGCGGCAGCGCATCGGCATCGCCCGGGCGCTCGCCACGCGGCCGGCCATCGTGGTGTGCGACGAGCCGGTCTCCGCGCTCGACGTCGCCATCCAGGCGCAGATCCTCAACCTGATGCGCGAGCTCAAGCAGGAGTTCGGGCTGACCTATCTGTTCATCTCGCACAATCTCGGCATCGTGCAGCGCATCTGCGACGAGGTGGCGGTCATGTATCTCGGCCGCGTCGTGGAGCAGGCCGACCGGCACACCCTGTTCGCCCGTCCGCAGCACCCCTACACCAAGGCGCTGATCGCCGCCGTGCCGCGGGTCGAGCCGGCCGGCGGCACCCGCTCGCCGGTCCGCAGCTCGGCCGGCGAGCCGCCGAGCCCGGTCGACCTGCCGCCGGGCTGCCGCTTCGCCTCGCGCTGCCCGCTCGCCCAGCCGCGCTGCCATGCCGAGGCGCCGGTGCTGCGCGCGCACGCGCCCGGCCACCAGGTCGCCTGCCACCTGGTCGACTGACGGCGGTCGCGGCGGCGCGGCGTTTCAAATTCCCACCAAATTCCTGTGTTCTGCGCAGCGTCCCGCAAGAGGTGCCGAAGGGGGACACGTGCATCTTCGCCGAAGCCGGCTGGCGCCGGTGGCTCTGCTGCTGCTGGCGCTGCTCGCCGCCGTATCGACCGTCCCGGCCGCGGCGCCCGGTGATGCCGCCGCTTCGCCGGCGGCCGGGCCGGCGTCGCACCTCGGGCACCGCGGGACGGCAGGCGGCGCGGCGCACTGCCCGCTGGTCCAGCCGTGCGGACACGCGCTGGCGCCGATGCCGCGGAGCGGCGGCCCGGCCGGCCCCGCCGGCCGCGCCGCGCGACCCGCGTCGGCGCGCGCGCAGGACCTTCGCCCGGCATCGCTCGCCCCCGACCCGCCGGTGCCGCGAACCGGCTGATCGCGCATCGCGTGCCGCCGGCGCAATCCCGCCAAACGGCTTCCGCCGCCGTCGGCACGGCCGAGACCCAACGAGATCAAGAGACGAGAGACACATGTTCGACAGAAAACCCCGCACAGTCCTCACCGCCGCCTGCCTCGCCGCGCTCGCCGGCCCGCCCTTGAGCCTCACGGCGGCCGATGCGTCTCCCGGCCACGGCCAGACGGCGTTCGGCGAACCGGGCGAGGCTTCGGCAGTCGACCGCACCGTGCGGCTTGCCGTCGACGGCATGAGCTACGGCGCCGACCGGCTCGAGGTGAAAGCCGGCGAGACCGTGCGCTTCGTCATCGAGAACGGCAGCGCCATCGTGCACGACTTCACCATCGGCGATGCGGCCACCCAGGCCGCGCACCGTCGGGAGATGACGGCCATGATGGGCGAGCCGGACGGCGGCATGGCGCATGACGACGCCAACGCCGTGCTGCTCGAGCCGGGCGCGACCGGCGAGATCATCTGGACGTTCTCCGAGCCGGGCAGCTTCGAGTTCGCCTGCAACGTGCCCGGCCACTACCAGGCCGGCATGAAGGGCACGCTCGCGGTCGTGCGCGACGGCTCGTAGCCGCCGCTTCGGCATCCCGCGCGTCCGGCTCCCGCCCGGGGCCGGACGCATCCGGGGCCCGACGCAGGCCGCCGGCCGGCCGTTCTCCCCGCCTTGGGAACTTCTGCATCGTGCCGCCGTTGGTGTTGCGGTGGCTGCCGCGCGCGCGGCCGCCATCCACAGCCAGACAAGGAGGAGGCGATGACGAAATCTGACGACCACGCCCCGGTCGATCGGAGCCGGCGGCGGCTGCTTGCCGCGGCCGGTCTCGGCGGCGCGGCGCTCGCCGGTCCGGCGGTGCTTACGCGCCCGGCGCTCGCCCAGGCCGCCGGGCCGCTGGTGCCCGAATCCATGCTGCAGCAGGGCGAGCCGATCCTGTCGCCGCCCTATGGCGTGCCGTCGCGCTTCGAGGAGGACGTGGTGCGGCGCGCCACCGACCTGACGCCGACGGCGCTGTCGTCGTGGAGCTTCACGCCGCTGCAGGACCTGCACGGCATCATCACGCCGAACGGCCTGTTCTACGAGCGCCACCACAACGGCGTGCCGGCGATCGATCCCGACGCGCACAGGCTGATGCTGCACGGCCTGGTCGAGCGGCCGCTGGTCTTCACCATGAACGACCTGATGCGCTTTCCCGCCGTCTCGGTGATCCATTTCCTCGAGTGCTCGGGCAACTCGCTCAGCGAGTACGCCAGCCCCGCCGCCAGCGTGCAGACCTCGCACGGGCTGGTCTCCTGCGTCGAGTGGACCGGCGTCAGGCTGTCGACGCTGCTCGACGAGGCGGGTGTGCGGCCGGAGGGCAAATGGGTCCTCGCCGAGGGCGCCGACGGCGCCGGCATGACGCGCTCCGTGCCGATCGAGAAGGCGCTCGACGACGCGCTGATCGCCTTCGGCCAGAACGGCGAGATGCTGCGGCCCGAGCAGGGCTACCCAGTGCGGCTGATGCTGCCCGGCTACGAGGGCAACATGAGCATCAAGTGGCTGCGCCGGCTGAAGGTGGCCGAGCGGCCGTTCATGACGCGCGAGGAAACCTCGAAGTACACCGACCTGATGCCGGACGGCACGTCGCGCCAGTTCACCTTCACCATGCAGGCCAAGTCGGTGATCACCCGGCCGGCGGCCGGCGGCACGATCGCCGGCGGTCCCGGGCCGCTCGAGATCTCGGGCGTCGCCTGGTCGGGGGCGGGGCGGGTGCGCCGCGTCGACGTCACCGTCGACGGCGGCCGCTCCTGGCAGCAGGCGCAGCTCGACGGCGAGCCGCTGCCCAAGGCGATGACGCGCTTCCGGCTGCCGTGGCGCTGGGACGGCGCGCCGACGGTGATCGCCAGCCGGGTGACCGACGAGACCGGCTATGTGCAGCCGACGCGCGAGGCGCTGCTGGAGGCGCGCGGCACCAACTACGTCTACCACTACAACGCCATCGCGCCTTGGAAGATCGGCGCGAACGGGGAGGTGACCAATGCCTATGCCGCGCAAAGCTAGCCGGGCCGTGGCCTTCGCCGCGCTCGCCGGCCTCGCCGCGCCGGTCGCCGTCATGGCCCAGTCGGATGCGCCCGCGCCGGCCGGGCCGGCGGCGCGGACGGCGCCCATCGGGCTCGGCGAGCGGCCGTCGGAGGAGCTGCTGCGTGCCTGGAACATCGACATCTCGCCCGACGGCGAGAACCTGCCGCAAGGCAGCGGCTCGGTGTCGGAGGGCGAGACGATCTTCGCCCAGTCCTGCGCCGTGTGCCATGGCGCCGACGGCACCGGCGGCCCGATGGACCGGCTCGCCGGCGGCAAGGGCACGCTCGACACCGACGATCCGGTGAAGACGGTCGGCAGCTACTGGCCCTACGCCACGACGCTCTACGACTACGTCCACCGGGCGATGCCGTTCGACAACCCGCAGTCGCTGACGGCCGACGAGGTCTATGCGGTGACGGCCTACGTGCTGCACCTCAACGAGCTGGTGCCGCAGGACGCGGTGATGGACGCGCAGTCGCTGCCGCAGGTCGAGATGCCCAATCGCGACGCCTTCGAGCAGATGGACACCGTCACGCTGCCCGAGGCCGAGGCATGCATGAGCGACTGCCAGCCCTTCGACGTCGACATGCAGGCGGCGACGCCGTCCGAGATCGAGGAAGAGCAGGTGCAGTAAAGCGCTTTTGGGCGCAGTCTAAACCGGTTCGCCGTTCGCAACCGCGTCAGCTCGATACCCTGGAGCCGATCGGCGATTGCGTGAGCAGATCGGCTCTCGCCGCTGCGGCGGGGCGGCCGCGACCGCCCCGCCGCCGCCGGTCAGGCGGCCAGCCGGTCGAAGGCGCGGGTGAAGCGGGCGAACATCTCGTCGATCTCGGTCTCGGTGATGATCAGCGGCGGGCAGAACGCCGCCGTCTCGCCGATGGCGCGGATGATCAGGCCTTCCTCCTGGGCGAGCTCGGCCAGCCGGCGCGTGGCGGCCGCCGCATTGGCGAAGCCGGCGGCGGTGGCGGCCTCGGCCGACAGCTCGATGCCGCCGATCAGGCCGCGGCCGCGCGTCTCGGCGACCATGTCGCGGCCGGCGAAGCCGTCGAGATGCTCGAAGAAGCGCGGGCTGAGCCGCGCCGCGTTGCCCACCAGGTCGCGCTCGGCCAGGATGTCGAGGTTCTCCAGCGCCACCGCCACGGCGACGGGATGGCCCGAGCCGGTGAAGCCGTGGCCGAAGGCGCCGTGCGCGTGCGAGCCGTCGGCGACCGCCTCGTAGACCGGGCCGCTGACGACCAGCGCGCCGAGCGGCGCGTAGGACGAGGTGATCTGCTTCGACAGCACCATGATGTCGGGGTCGATGCCGAAGGTGTCGCAGCCGAACATCGCGCCGGTGCGGCCGAAGCCGTTGATGACCTCGTCGGCGACGAGCAGGATGTCGTGCTTCCTGAGCACCGCCTGAATGCGCTCCCAGTAGGTCGCCGGCGGCACGACGACGCCGCCGGCGCCCATCAGCGGCTCGCCGAAGAAGGCGGCGATCGTGTCGGGGCCCTCGGCCAGGATCAGTGCCTCCAGCTCGTCGGCCAGGCGCGCGGCGAAGGCCTCCTCGCTCTCGCCGGGCCTGGCCTCGTGCAGGTGGTGCGGGCACGACACGTGCAGGAAGCCCGGCAGCGGCAGGTCGAAGCCGTTGTGGTTGATCGGCAGGCCGGTCAGGCTGCCGGCGGCGATGGTGACGCCGTGATAGGCGCGCCGGCGCGAGATGATCTTCTTCTTCTGCGGCCGGCCGAGCGCGTTGTTGTAGTACCAGATCATCTTGATCGCGGTGTCGTTGGCCTCCGAGCCGGAATTGGTGAAGAAGGCCTTCTCCAGCCGCTCGGGCGTCATGGCGACCAGCCGCTCGGCCAGGTCGATGACCGCCGGATGCGCCTTGTGCGCGAAGCTGTGATAATAGGGCAGCTGACGCATCTGCTCGGCGGCGCGGTCGATCAGGCGCTGCTCGCCGAAGCCGACGGCGACGCTCCACAGCCCGGCCAGCCCCTCGATATAGTCCTTGCCCGTGTCGTCGGTGACGTAGATGCCGCGGCCGCGCTCGATGATCATCGGCCCGACCTCCTCGTGGCGGCGCAGATCGGTCGCCGGATGCAGGTGGTAGGCGACGTCGCGGGCGGCGGCGGAGTTGGGCTTGGGGGCGGGTGCGTCCATCGGTGTGTCCAGTGCTGTGGTTGCGGCGGTCGGTTCGGCGCTCGGCGTCCGGTGAAGCGCGGCGTGTCGCGCCGGACGAAAGCGGCCAGGCCGATGCTGTAGTCTTCCGTGTCGAAACAGGCAAATGCCTCTTTGCTGCGACGTCGCACGACACGGCCGTGTCGGGCCGTTGCGTTTCCAGGCGACGTGGAAACCGGTTCGCCGTCCGGAACCGCGACAGGACAAGGAGTTGCAGCCGATCTGCGATTCCGTGAAGCGCAGAACGGCGCCATGCGGTGCCGGACGGTCGGCGGCAGGGTTAGCAAACCGCATCTTGCCTGACAACCTGACAAGCTGATAACAGGGCGGCCGGTGGCGAGGCGCGGGCCGCGGGCGGGTCGCGTTGCTGCGCACGGCGGCGCGGCGGCCGCGCATCGCGGCGGCGAACCGGCAGGAAGGGATGCGGCACGGCATGAGCGGGCAGGACAGGCTGATCGGGCGCATCGCGCGGATCGTCGGCGACGGCGGGCTGCTCGCCGACGCCGACGCGATGGCGCCCTATCTGGTCGACTGGCGCGGCGCCTTCCGCGGCCGCGCCCGCGCCGTCGTGCGGCCGGCCGACACGGACGCCGTGGCGGGCGTGGTGGCGCTGTGCCGCGAGGCGGGCGTGGCGCTCGTCCCGCAGGGCGGCAACACCGGCCTCGTCGGTGGCGCCACGCCGCACGAGAGCGGCGGCGAGATCGTCGTCAGCCTGGAGCGCATGAACCGCGTGCGCCGCCTCGACGCGGCCGACTTCACCATGACGGTGGAGGCCGGCTGCATCCTGGCCGACGTGCAGGCGGCGGCCGCGGCGGTCGGCCGCTTCTTCCCGCTCAGCCTGGGCGCCGAGGGCACGTGCCGCATCGGCGGCAACATCGCCACCAATGCCGGCGGCAACGCCACGCTGCGCTTCGGCAACGCGCGCGAGCTGGTGCTCGGGCTCGAGGTCGTGCTGCCGGACGGCCGCGTGTGGAACGGCCTCAGCGGCCTGCGCAAGAACAACACCGGCTACGACCTGAAGCAGCTCCACATCGGCGGCGAGGGCACGCTCGGCATCATCACCGCGGCGACCCTGCGGCTCTTCCCGCGGCGCCGCCAGGTGGAGACCGCCCTGGTCGCGTTCGACAGCCTCGACAAGGCGGTGGCGCTGTTTTCCGCGGCGCGCGAGCGGCTCGACGAGTTCCTGTCCGCCTTCGAGCTGATCCCGCGCATCGGCCTCGACATGGCGCTCGAGCACGTGCCGCAGACGCAGGATCCGCTGGCGGCGGCGCATCCCTGGTATGCGCTGGTCGAGGTCAGCTCCGGGCAGACGGCGATCGGTCTGGCCGACCTGCTGGAGGGTTGGCTCGGCGAGGCGCTGGAGGACGGCACGGTGGCCGACGGCGTGGTGGCGCGCTCGCAGCGGATGGCCGCCGGCCTGTGGCACATCCGCGAGGCCTGCGTGGAGGCGCAGCGGCTCGCCGGGCCGAGCGTCAAGCACGACGTCTCGGTGCCGGTCAGCCGCGTCGCCGCCTTCATCGCGGAGGCGGGCGCGGCGGTCGCCCGGCAGGCGCCGGAGGCGCGCGTCGTCGCCTTCGGCCATGTCGGCGACGGCAACATTCATTTCAATGTGTGCAGCGGTCCCGGCCAGGACCGCGCGCGCTTCCTCGAAGCGGCGCCGGCGCTGACGGCGCTGATCTACGACATCGTCGCCCGGCACTGCGGCAGCTTCAGCGCCGAGCACGGCATCGGCAGGCTCCGCCGCGAGCCGCTCGCCACCTATCTGCCGCCGGTCGCGCGCGACCAGATGGCGGCGATCAAGGCCGCGCTCGATCCCGGCAGCCTGATGAATCCCGGCACGATCTTCCATGGTGCCGGCGATGGCCGGGCGGGGTCCGGCCGTGCCACGACGGGAGAGCCGTGATGCGCCAGGCCGCGCCGCTCGCCCCCCGGCAGCCGCTCGCCGACGAGCTGGCCGGCCGGCTGCGCGAGAGCATCGTGACGGGCGCGCTGAAGCCCGGCGACCGGCTGCCGACGGAGAATGCCCTGGCGCGCTCCTACGGCGTCAGCCGCGCGGTGGTCCGCGAGGCGATCTCGAAATTGAAGTATGACGGGCTGGTCGACAGCCGCCAGGGCCTCGGCGCCTTCGTCGGCGCGACCGGGCAGGGCACCACCTTCCGCATCGCCGGCGGCGCGCTGGCGCGCGACGACCTGGCGCTGATCTTCGAGCTGCGCACCACCGTTGAGGCGGAGGCCGCCGCGCTGGCGGCAGAGCGGCACGGCGCCGCCGAGCTCGCCGCCATCGGCGCCGCGCTCGCCGGTATCCAGCAGGCGCTCGACGCCGGCGAGGACGGCGCGGAAGCCGACGCCGGCTTCCACATGGCGATCGCCCGCGCCGCGAAGAACCATTATTTCGACGAGTTCATGACCTTCCTGTCGGCGCGCATCCGCACCTCGATCGCCGTGGCGCGCGACAACACCGCGCGTCACGCCGGCTGGGGCGCGCGGGTGCAGGCCGAGCACGCCGCCGTCAGCGAGGCGATCGCCCGCCGCGACGCGGCCGCCGCCCGCGCGGCGATGCGCAGCCATCTGGTCAACGCCGCCGTGCGCCTCGGTCTCGGCCCGGCGGCCTGAGACGCCGGCCCGGCGGCCGCACAAAGCAACCCCGCATGAGGACGCGACACGCCCGATGATTTCCACGACGAGCATGCCGGCCGGCAACAGGAGACGACCATGAGCGAGACCAACCACCTTTCCGCCGCCCTCGGCCTCGGCCGCGCCGACCGTGCCGAACGGCCGTTCGCCAGCCTGGCCGACGGGCGCCGCTACAGCTATGGCGACGTCGACGCCGTCTCGGCGCGCTTCGCCGAGGCGCTGCGCGGGCTCGGCGTCAAGCCGGGCGACCGCGTCGCCGTGCAGGTGGAAAAGAGCATCGAGGCGGTGATGCTGATCCTCGGCACGATCCGTGCCGGCGCCGCCATCCTGCCGCTCAACACCGGCTACACGACCGCCGAGATCGAGTATTTCGTCGGCAATGCCGAGCCGGCGCTGCTGGTGTGCGACCCGGCGCGCGATGCGGCGCTGCGCCCGGTCGCCGAGGCCGCCGGCGCACGGCTCGAGACGCTCGGCGTGTGGCGCGACGACGGCGCCGCGCACGGCAGCCTGCTGGCGCTGCTGCCGGAAACGGCGGCGGGCTTCGCCGAGACGCCGCGCGGGCCCGACGATCTCGCCGCCATCCTCTACACCTCCGGCACCACCGGGCGCTCCAAGGGCGCCATGATGAGCCACGAGAACCTCGCCTCCAACGCGCTGACGCTGAAGGACTACTGGCGCTTCACCGCCGACGACGTGCTGATCCACGCGCTGCCCATCTTCCACACGCACGGCCTGTTCGTGGCGACCAACGTGGTGCTGGCGGCCGGCGCCTCGATGCTGTTCCGCGAGCGCTTCGAGCCGCAATCCGTGCTCGACGACATGGCGGCCGGCGCGACGGCGCTGATGGGCGTGCCGACCTTCTACACCCGGCTTCTCGAGGAGCCGGGGCTGACCCGGCAGGCGGCGGCCGGCATGCGCGTCTTCATCTCGGGCTCGGCGCCGCTGCTCGCCGAGACGCACGACCGCTGGCACGCGCGCACCGGCCACGCCATTCTCGAGCGCTACGGCATGACCGAGACCGG
This sequence comes from Aquibium sp. A9E412, assembly GCF_030398335.1. Taxonomy (GTDB): domain Bacteria; phylum Pseudomonadota; class Alphaproteobacteria; order Rhizobiales; family Rhizobiaceae; genus A9E412. Next base: position 16,970 of record NZ_JAOAOP010000014.1, on the reverse strand, counting down.
CATGAACACCTCCAACCCCTATGACGGCGAGCGCCGCGCCGGCACGGTCGGCTTTCCGCTGCCCGGCGTCGAGGTGATCGTCACCGACCCGGCGAGCGGCGCGCGGTTGCCCGACGGCCAGATCGGCATGCTGGAGGTGCGCGGGCCGAACGTCTTTTCCGGCTACTGGCGGATGCCGGAGAAGACGGCGGAGGAACTGCGCGCCAACGGCTTCTTCATCACCGGCGATCTCGGCACGATCGACGCGCGCGGCTACGTGTCGATCGTCGGGCGCTCCAAGGACCTGGTGATCTCGGGCGGCTACAACGTCTACCCCAAGGAGGTGGAGGGCGTGATCGACGCGCTGCCGGGGGTGGCCGAGAGCGCGGTGATCGGCCTGCCGCATCCCGACTTCGGCGAGGGCGTGACGGCGGTCGTGGTGCGCGCCGACCCGGCGCTGACGGAGCAGGCCGTCGTCGCCGGCCTGGCCGAGGCGCTCGCCCGCTTCAAGCAGCCCAAGCGCGTCTTCTTCGTCGACGCGCTGCCGCGCAACACCATGGGCAAGGTGCAGAAGGCGGCGCTGCGCGAGCGCTATGCCGACACCTACACAAGCAGGGCGGGCTGACGCGTTTCCAGGCGGCGTGGCGACTGGCTCGCCATTCGCAAGCGCGCCGGACCGGCAACTGCGAGCCGGGCTGCGCTTCCGCGAGAGGCGGAACGGCGGCGGGGCGGCGCGCCGTCAGGCGAGCGCGCGCGCCAAAAGCACCAGCGCGGAGCCGGTGCAGATGACCAGGATCGCCGGGCGCAGCAGCCCGGCGTCGACGATGCGGCGCGCCGGGTAGGACATCAGGTAGCCGAGCAGCACGGCCGGCGCGAGCTGTAGCGCGACCAGGATGTCGGCGCGGGCGCCGCCCACCACCGCCCACAGCGCGACGACCGACAGGCTGCTGCCGACCAGGAAATAGGCGCCCAGCGTGCCGCGCACCTGCGCGCCGCGGCCGTGCTGGAAGACGATCGCCATCGGCGGTGCGCCGACGCCGGTGACGGTGCCCATGTAGCCCGACGCCGCGCCGGCGACGACCATGCCGGTGCGGGTGCGCCGCGCCCGCCAGCCGGCGACGCTGAGCGCGATGGCGGCGAGCAGGATGGCGGCGAACAGGGCGAGAAACCAGTCCGCCGGCAGCACCGCGACCGTCAGCACGCCGGCCGCGGTCGCCGGCAGCCGGCCGGCGAGCGCCGCGGCGAGTGCCGGCCGGTCGACGGCGGCGCGGTCGCGCCACGCCACCATCACCGACAGGCCGATGGCGAGCAGCAGGATCGGCCCCGGCACCAGCGCCGGGTCGACGATGGCCATCACCGGCGCGGCGACCAGGCCGAGGCCGATGCCGGTCGAGGCCTGGGCGAAGGCGCCGGCGAGGACGGCGAGGTAGACGGCGGCGATGCCGAGGCCGGAAACGGCGTCTGTGGCGAAGAGATCGATGGCGGGGCTCCCCGTGGCGGGCCGCGCCACTCCTGCGCCGGCCGCGCGCGGCCGTCAACCGCGGCCGCGCCCGGCCCGCGGCAGGCGCGGCGCGACGGGCCGCTGGCCCACAACTTCCCGGTGTCGTGGCCCGGCCGACGCGTCGGACCGCGCGAACAGCCGCCGGCCGCGGGGCCGCGCGCGGCGGCTGCCGCGATGCCCGGGCGCGCCGCCGGCTCGCAGGGGGGTGCCGCCACGGGCCGCGCTTGACCTTCCATTTGCTGGAATCCCTATATCGGGGGCGCGTCGGCGGCCCTGCGGCGGCCGGTGCGCGATCGCAGCACGAGGAAGACCGTCATGAACATCGGACGCGCCGCCGAGGAAGCGAACCTCCCGCCCAAGACGATCCGCTACTATGAGGAGATCGACCTCATTCGCCCCTCGCGCGCCCCGAACGGCTATCGCGACTATTCGGAGGCCGACCTGCACAGGCTGCGCTTCCTGCAGCGCGCCCGCAGCCTCGGCTTCACCATCGAGGAGTGCCGGCTGCTGCTGTCGCTCTACGACGATCACAACCGGGCGAGCAGCGACGTCAAGGCGATCGCGCTCGGCAAGATCGGCGCCATCGACCGCAAGATCACCGAGCTCGCGGCGCTCCGCGCGACGCTCACCCGGCTGGTCGAGACCTGCCACGGCGACGACCGGCCGGACTGCCCGATCATCGACGATCTGGCCGGGCAGGGCGCGCGCGTCGAGCCGTGAGTTGCCTGCCGCCGACCACCCCACGAAAAACCGAGATGAGGCGACGATGATGATGGACGGTTACGGAATGGGCTGGGGCATGGGCTTCGGCTGGATCTGGATGCTGCTGATCGTGGTGCTGGTGGTGCTGGCGATCGCCGCGCTGGCCAAGTACCTGATGAAGTAGCGGCGCCGCATCGGGCCCTCGCGTTTCCAGGCGAAGTGGAAACCGGTTCGCCGTCCGCAAACGCGGCAAGACTTCGCAAACGCGGCAAGACAATGACTTCGCGCCGATCTGCGGTTCCGTGACAAGCAGATCGGCTGTGAAGCGTCCCGCCAACGGCGGCGCCTCGGCGCCGCCGTCGCGCCGCGGGCCCCGCGCGTCAGCCCGCCGCCACCCAGACCTTGCTGGCGATCGGCCCGGTGTCGCCGATCTCCTCCACGTAGTGCACCGTGTCGCCGCGGCCGAGCGCGTCGAAATCGCCCTCCAGCACGCTGTTGCGGTGGAAGTAGAGCAGGCTGCCCTCCTTGGTCAGCAGGAAGCCGTGGTCGCGCTCGGCGGCCATCTCGGCGACCTCGCCGCGGAAGCGCTGCGCGGAATCGTGCTGCGGCGCCTTGGTGCGCCCTTCGCGCCGGGTCTTCAGGTCGCGCAGCTGGCGCTCGGCCGCGTCGAAGGCGTCGTTGATGGCGTTGCGCAGGTCCGGGTTCTGGTAGCGCTGCTGCAGCCGGTGCGGCTCGTAGGCGACGATCAGCGGCTTGCCGCCGGGAATGCTCACCTCGATGCGCACCACGGGCGGCGTGCTGCGCGGCGTCTTGGCGCGCTGGTCGACATGCACCCGGCAGGCGATGATGCGGTCGTAGATGTCCTCCAGCTTTTCGGCACGCGCGCGGATCTCCGCCTCGGCCCAGTCCGACTTCTCCAGATTGTGAAAGGCGATCTCGAGCGGCACCTGCATCCGTGTTCTCCTTGCAAACTGTCTCGCCCCCGTTGGCGAAACGCGTCGCGCCGCGCTTCGTTTCCGGAGCGTCTCGGGCGTCGCACGCCGCCATTTCGCGCGCCTTGATCGGGAACAAAACCGCGCGGGGCTCCGTTCGCCAAGCAAAGCCAACCGGGGAGACGATCATGGCCAGATGCGAAGTCTGCGGCAACAGCTACGACAAGGCCTTCGAGGTCACGATGGCCGGCGAGACCCACGTCTTCGACAGCTTCGAATGCGCCATCCACGCGCTTGCGCCGCGCTGCGCGCATTGCGGCTGCCGGGTGATCGGCCACGGCGTCGAGGTGGACGGCACCGTCTACTGCTGCGCCCACTGCGCCGGCGAATCCGGCGAGAGCGGCGTGGCCGACCGCGCCTGACGGCGCGCGCGAGGCGAGGCGGGCGGCACGCCGCCGTCCGCGTTGCGGGCGGGGGACGAAACGGCGATCCGAGCAAAGGAGACAGCCATGTCGATCGCACGCATCACCGAAATCAACGCCGCCGGCTCGAGCATCGAGGACGCCATCAAGAACGGCGTCGAGCGGGCGAACAAGACGCTGGACAACATCGAGCAGGTGTGGGTCGCCGGCATCAAGGCGCGGGTCGAGGACGGCCGTGTGGCCGAATACCGCGTCGACATGAAGGTGACCTTCATCCTGAAGGACTGAGGCCTGCGGTGCCCGGCGGCGGTCGGCGCACCGCCGCCGGCACTTTTTTTCACGGCGGCGCGTTTTTTTTCGAAGAGCGCGGGAACCCGCCGGCCGGATGCGCATTACCCCTGCACGCGGCACGCACTCCCCCCACGCCCCCCAACCCCAGAACTGCGTGTCGTAAGCCGGCCCTAGGGCCGGCTTTTCTTTTGTCCGGCCGCGACGCGCGGCCGGCCGGCGTGCCGTCAGGGCGTCGGTCCCGGCGCGTCGTCCACCGGCTCCGGCCCGGTGGCCAGGCGGCCGGCCACGTCGGCGCGCAGCCGGGGCAGGGCCTCGGGGTGGTTTTCCTGCAGATAGGCGACGAGGCGTTCGCGCAGCAGGCAGCGCAGGTCCCACGCCTTGCCGGAATCGGCCGCGCTGGCGATGACGCGCACCGTCATCGTCGTCTCGCCGAGATCGGTCACCTGCACCGCCATCACGTCGCCGTCCCACAGCTCCGTCTCGGCGAGCACCTCGGCCACCCTGGCGCGCAGCGCCTCGACCGGCACGGTGTAGTCGACATAGAGCTTCACCGCCCCGATCAGCGAGGCGGTCTCGCGGGTCCAGTTCTGGAACGGCTGCTCGATGAAGTAGCTGAGCGGCAGGATCATGCGCCGCCAGTCCCAGATGCGCACCACGACGTAGGTCGACGTGATCTCCTCCACCTTGCCCCACTCGCCCTCGACGATCACCGCGTCGTCGAGGCGGATCGGCTGGGTGAGCGCGAGCTGGACGCCGGCGAACAGGTTCTTCAGCAGCGGCTGCAGCGCCAGGCCGACGACGAGACCGGCCGCGCCGGCCGAGGCGAGCAGGCTGACGCCGTACTGCCGCACGCTCTCGAAGGTCATCATCACCGCGCCGATGGCGATGACGACGATCAGCGTGTCGGCGACGCGGCGCAGGATGCGCGTCTGGGTGACGTGCTTGCGGGCGAGCAGGTTGTCGTGCGAATCGAGCTTGAAGCGCCGCAGGTGCACGGTCGTCCAGATGTGCAGCGCGGTGCGCGCCACCCAGGCCACCAGCACGATGAAGAAGACGAGCAGGGCGTGCCGCAGCATGGCGCTGCCGGCTTCCGAGGGGGCCGCGAGGGGCGAGGCGAACGCCACGGCGACGATGACGGCGGCAAGCCGCGTCGGCCCGGACGTGCGCGCGACGATCGAGCGCCACACCAGGTCCTGCCGGGCGACCAGGCGCCGGGTGATGCGATAGACGAGCCAGTGCACGAGCAGGGCGGCGGCGATCGCCGCGGCCAGGATGGCCAACGTCCAGCCGAGCTGCGGCGCGCGCTCCGCCAGCCGCTCGAATGCCGAGGCGATGTCGATGCCGTCCATGCCCTGCGCCTCCCCCCGACCGCCGGCTGTCCGGCCGGCGAGGGCCGGATCGCCGAGCGTTCCTGGAGCCGGTCTGCCTTTGACGGGACCGCAGATCGGCTGCAAGTTCTTGTTTTCACGCGTTTCCGGACGGCGAACCGGTGTCCACTTCGCCTGGAAACGCTTTTAGTAATCCTTCTCGAAGAACACGCCGAGGCTGGAATCGCCGTCGGTGCCGACCGTGCCGCGCGCCTTCAGGTCCTCGGTGATGTCGAGATTGATGGTGGCGCGGGTGTCGCCGCGGGCGCCGGCCTCGACCCCGAGATAGATGTTTTCCTGGATGTAGCGGCCGGCGCGCACGGCGGCGTTGCCCTCGCTGTCGGTCACCACGTCGAGATCGTCGAGCCCGGTGGCGGCGCGCAGCTGGCCGAGCAGCGAGGTCTCGGCGCCGCCGGCCAGCTCCGCTGCGGCTGCCGCGAGCTGGGCGAGCTGCAGCGGCGACAGCTCGCCGACGCTGCGGTCGAAGATGACGCGCGCCAGCACCTCCTCCTGCGGCAGCTCGGGCTGCGAGGAGAACTCGATCGCCAGATCGGAGACGCGGCCGGTGACCGTGATGAAGGCGGTGATGTCGGCGCCCTCGATGCGGGCGACGAAGTTGAGGAACGGGTCGAGATCGCCGACCAGCGTCACCCGGCCCTCGTCGAAGACGATGCGCTGGCCGAGGATCGACAGCCGGCCGCGGATCAGGTCGAAGCCGCCGACCGGGCGGATCGCGGTGACCGGGCCGGTCAGCTCGACCGACCCGCCGAGCTCGGCGTCGAGGCCGCGGCCGCGCACGAAGATGCGGCGCGGCGCCGACAGGCGGATGTCGAGGCGCAGCACGCTCGGCCGGTCCGAGGGCATGGCCGTGCCGTCGTCGGCGCGGGCGCGGGCGAGCGTGCGCGCGACCTCCGGCGGCGGGGCGATGTGCGTGACATCGATGTCGGCCACGCCGCCGCCGAGGCTTTCCGGCACGACGATCTCGGCGCTCGCCACCGACAGGTCGCCGGCCAGCAGTGGATCGAAGGCGAGTGGCCCGGTCAGCGTCAGCCGGCCGCTGACGGTGGCCGTCACCAGGTCGCCGTCGGAATAGCGCGCGGAATCGAGCCGGATGGCGAGATCGGCCGGGAAGCCGGCCGCCGCGCTGGTCGAGATCGTCCCCGAGGCGCTCACCGTGCCGCCGGCGGCGAGCGCGGCCGAGGCGTCGCCGAGCACCACCTGCTCGCCCTCGATGCGGCCCGACAGGGCGATCGATTCAAGCCGCAGGTTCGACATCGGGTCGACCGCCTCGGCGCCGCTGACGGCGAAGGAACCGCGCACGACCGGATCGGCCAGGCTGCCGGTCAGCGAGACGTCGAGCGTCAGCGTGCCGGTCACCTGGGCCCCGCGCTCGGCCAGGAAGCGGTCGGCGAGCGCCAGCGGCACGCTGCCGGCGAGGTTGACGCCGAGGCCGGAGCCGGTCAGCGGCACGCGGCCGCGGCCGTCGAGCGACAGGCCCTGCGGCCCGTCGACCGACAGCGCGTCGAGCGTCACCGTGCCGGAGCGGTAGCGGCCGTTCGCCGCCACGTCGAGCGCCGCGATGCCGGCCTGGCGCAGCGGCACGGCGCCGACGCCGCTGCCCGCCAGGTCGAAGCTCACGTCGGGATCGGCGAGCGTGCCGGCGACGCGGGCGCTGCCGGTGACGCGGCCGGCCAGATCCTGGCCGCCGGCGAGCCGGTCGAGCGTGGCGAGCGGGAAGGCGGCAAGGTCGACGGTCAGGTCGAGCGGCCCGTCGCCGAGCGGCGCGCTGCCGCGCACCGTGGCGCGCACGCCGTCGGGGCTGGTGAGGCTGGCGTCGAGCGTCAGCCGCTCGCCGCGCGTCGCGCCCTCGGCGGTGACGGACAGGGCGGCGATGCCGGCCTCGCGCAGCGCCGCGGCGGTCAGCCCGCTGCCGGTCACGTCGAAGTCCACCTCGGGGCTTTCGCGCGGACCGCGGACTAAGGCGCTGCCGCTCACCGTGCCGCCGAGCCCGAGGTCGGGCCGCACCGCATTGGCGACCGACAGCGGCAGGCGGGCGATGTCGAGCGACAGGTCGATCTCGTCGGCGATCGTGCCGGCGGCCGTCAGCGTGCCGCCGCCGATGTCGAGGCGCAGCGTGTCGAAGGAGACGGTCTGGCCGGCGACGGCGAGCGTCGCCGGCTCGGCCAGCCGCGCCGTCACGCCCTGGCCGGCGAGGCGGGCCTCGTCGAGCGCCAGGCGGTAGCCCGTCTCGGTCGGCGTCAGCCGGCCGGCGGTGGCGAGGTCGGTGCCGTTGTCGAGCGCCGCCTCGGCGGAGAACGCGGTGGCCTCGCCCTGGCGGTCGGCGCGGGCGGCGAGCCGCGCGATGTCGATGCCGGCGGCCGTCACGTCGCGCGCGGCAAGCGTGCCGCGCACGCGCGGCACCGCGAACAGCGCCTCGACCGTCGCCTCGACGTCGGCGCTGCCGATCGTCAGGTCGCCGACGGCGAGGTCGCGCAGCGCGGCCTCGAGCGCGGCATCCTGGCGCTCGTCGGCGACCGACAGCTGAAGCGTGCCGTCGAGGGCGCCGCGCGCTTCGGCCAGCGCCAGCGCGGCGGCGGTCGAGATGTCCGGCGCGTCGATGTCGAGGCGGCCTTCGAACAGGCCGTCGGCGCGCTGCATCAGATTGCCGGTGGCGCGCGCGCCGCCGGCGGAGAAGGCGAGGTCGGTCAGCCGGCGCGCGCCTTCGGGCGTCGTCACCAACCCGGCCTCGAGGGTGGCGCGCACGCCGTCGAGGAAGGCGTCGCCGGCCACCCGGCCGTCGAGCACGCCGGCCTGCAGCGTGCCCTCGAAGCCGAGCGCGGCGCCGGTCAGCCGCTTGCCGGCGAGCTCGCCCTCCGGCACCTCAGCCGAGAAGGTCAGCGCGATCAGCCCGTCCGCGCCGTTGGCCGTGCCCGTCGCCGTCAGCCGCCCGGACGCCTGCTCGGAGACCAGAGCGAGATCGGCCAGCGCGAGATCGAAGCGGAAGTCGGCCGCGTCGCTGGCAAAGGTGCCGTCGGCGGTGAGCTCGACCTGATCGTTGGCGACGCTGAGCCGCTCGGCGGTCAGGCCGTCGGCGTCGCGGGCCAGCCGGCCGGTGATGCGGGTGACGCCGCCGAGCAGGCTGTCGGCGGCCTCGTTGGCGATCCGCAGGTCGCGCGCCGTGCCGTCGAGGGTCAGGCCGAAGGCGCCGGACAGCGGCCGCACCGTGCCCGCCGCCTCGAGGGTGAGCGCGCCGGCCAGCGCGCGGTCGGCGAGCCCGGAGAACGGCGCGATGCTCTCGGCCTCGACCGCGATGTCGCCGTCGAAGGCGTAGTCCGACACGCTGCCGTCGAGCCGCACGGCGAGGCCGTTGCCGGTCAGCGTCGCCTCGTCGAGGCGCAGCGGCGTGCCCGCCTGCCAGGCGCCCGACACGTCGAGCGCCAGCCGGTCGCCGAGCGCCTCGGCGACGTCGGCCCGCTCGGCGACGATGCCGGTCACCGCGCCGTCGGCGGCGAAGGTGATGCGGCGGGTCTGCGGGTCGGACAGGTTCTGCGCCAGGCCGTCGAGGTCGAGCGCGACGCGCTCGGCCGCGAAGCTGCCGGTCGTCAGCCGATCGACCGCGAGCCGGCCGGTCCAGCGCTCGGCGCCGGCGCCGCCGAAATCGACGGCGAGCGTGGCGCGGCCGACGGTGGTCTCGCCGCCGGCGACCGGCAGCAGCACCGGCGCGCCGCCCGGCTCGGCCACCGTTGCCTCGAGCGCCAGGCGCTGAAGGAAGCCGTCGGCGCCGGTCTCGGCTTCGGCGTCGAGGGTGAGCGCCGCGCTCTCGAGCGCTAGCGCGTCGAGCCGCAAGCCGCCGCCGTCCTTGGCGAGGCCGGAGGCGGTGAGCGCGGTCTCGGCGCCGAAGAAGTCGCGGTAGGCGGCCGGCACGAGCCGGGCGATCGGCCCCGACAGCTCGACGGCGAAGCCGATGCCGCCGGCGCGGCCGCGCAGCCGCGCGATGCCCTCGAGCACCCGTTCGCCCTGCGTGTCGAGCGCCAGCGCGAGGTCGAGATCGTCGAGCGGGCCTTCGCCCGACAGCGCGAGCGACAGCGGCGGCCGGCCCTCGATGTCGAGCAGATTGGCGACGACGCCGTCGGCCGGCTCGCTCAGGGCGAGGTCGACGGCCAGCGCCTCGGTCGCGTTGTCGTAGCTGGCGGCGAGCGTGAACTGGCCGCCGGGCCCGTCGAGCCGCTCGACGGCGAGCTCGGTGTCGAGCGCGCCGCCGTCGAGCAGCAGGCTGCCCTCCACGGTCAGCTCGGAGGCGAGCCCGAAGACGTCCTCGCCGAACACCAGACGGGCGATCTCCAGCCGGTCGAGGTCGACCGCGATGGGCAGCTCGGGCACCTGGAACGGGCTCGCCTCGGGCGCCGGCAGGCCTTCCTCGGGCAGCGGCCGGCGGCTGACGGCGATGCGCTCGGCGGCCAGCCGCTCGATCTCCAGGCGCTGGCGCAGCAGCAGTGCCGAGCGGCTCCAGTCGATCGCCGCGTTCTCGATGGTCAGCCACACGCCCTCGCGGTCGGCGACGGTGATCGAGCCGATGGTCGCCTGCGACGACAGCACGCCCTGGATGCCGGAGATGCGGATCTGCCGGTTGGGCGTGGAAAGCTGGTTCTCCAGGAAGGAGACGAACAGCGAGCGCTCCTCCTCGGGGTCCTGCTCCTGGGCGTGCGCGGCGGTCAGCGCCGGGCCGAAGCCGGCCGGGGCGAGGGCGCCGAGCAGCAGCGCGAGGAGCGCGAGCGCCGGGAAAAGTCCTGTCGGGCGTGGCCGTCGCATCAGAATGCCTGTCCAATTCCCGCGTAGAAGGCCACCGACGGATCGCCCGGCCGGCGGTCGAGCGGCACGGCGACGTCGAGGCGGATCGGTCCCAGTCCGGTGAGATAGCGCACGCCGCCGCCGACGCCGACCCTGAGGTCCTGGCTGAAGTCGGGGATCGGGTCGTCGCCGACATAGCCCGCGTCGGCGAAGCCGACGACGCCGATCGTGTCGGTCACCCGCACGCGCAGCTCCGCCGAGCCCTCGATCAGCGAGTGGCCGCCGACCACGCCGCCGGGCACCGGCACGCCGATGTTGCGATAGGCGTAGCCGCGCACCGAGCCGCCGCCGCCGGCGAAGAACAGCTTGTCGGGCGGCGTCTCGGCCGTCGGCGCGCCGTAGAGCGTGCCGAATTTCAGCCGCCCCGCCGCCACCACGCGGTCGTCCTCGCCGAAGCCGTAATAGGTGCGGCCCTCGATCGTGCCGCGCAGGATGGCGTTGCCGTAGTTGAACTCGTAGAACGGCTCGGCCACCGCCTCGACGAAGAAGCCCTGCGTGGCGTCGGCCGGATCGTCGCGGCTGTCGAAGGTCAGCGCGCCCGACAGGCCGGCGGTGGTGAACTCGCGGGTGCCGAGATCGTCCTCGAAGCGGGCGTAGCCGCCGGTCGCCATCAGCCGGCCGGACAGCGCGTCGTTGAAGTCGTGCTTGAAGCCCGCCTCGCCGGTGACGCCGGTGCGGGTGTAGGATTCCAGCACCTCGCGCTCGCCGAACACCGACGCGACGAAGTCGGTGTCGGGGGTGTAGATGCCCGGCTTGGTGAAGATCGCGCCGAGCCGGTAGGTGAAGGCGGTCGGATCGAAGGTCTTGCCGATGCCGCCGACGCGGCCCTCCACGCGCAGCCGTTCGGCGCGGCCGAACAGGTTGCGGTGCAGCCAGTAGGCCTCCAGGCCGAGACCGTCGACGGTCGAGAAGGTGCCGCCGACGCCGAAACGGCGCGGCAGCCGCTCCTGCACCACGACGGTGATCGGCAGCGTGCCGTCGGCGCCGATCTCGTCGGCCTCGACCAGGCGGGCGGCCCGGAAGACGTCGAGGCGGGCAAGCCGGTTGGCCGCCTTCTGCATGCTGTCGGGGTCGTATTCGACGCCGGGCTGCAGCCCGGTCATGTAGGCGACGAAGCCGGGGTCCATGCGCTCGGTGCCGCGCACCGAGACGGGACCGTAGACCGCGCGCCGGCCGGGCGCCACCGTCACCACCGCGTCGACGGTGTCGTCGCGGTGATCGGCGGTCACGTCGCGGCCGGCGACCTCGGCCTTGGCGTGGCCCTGCTGGCGCCAGCCCTCGACGGCCAGGCGGCCGGCCCGCACGATGGCGCCGGAGCGCGCCTCCGCGCCGCTGCGGAAGCCTTCGGCGGCGGGATCGTCGACCACGTCGTCGGGGTCGACCGCCGGCGGCGGCGCGTTGACGACGCGCGCCGTCTGGAAGCGGAACAGCGGCCCGGCGGTGACGACGACGCGCACCAGGGCGGGATCGGCGAGCACGGCGTCGGGCGCCAGCTCGGTCGCCTGGCGGCCGTCGATGGTGATCGAGATCGTGCCGGCGTAGCGCGCCTCGGAATAGAGCGCATCGAGCAGCCTGCGGTAGTCGCCGCGCGCCTTGGCGATCAGCCCGGCGGCGCCGGAGGCCGGCTCGTCGCGGTCGGCCCACAGGCTGGAGGCGGCCTTGAGCGCGTCCTCCACCTCCTGCGGGCCGGTGACGGCGAAATCGAGCGTGTAGGGCTGCGGCGTGCCGATCACGTCGTCGGCCGGCTCGTCGCGCCCGAAGAAGGTGAAGCCGAAGAGCTCGAAGGCGGCAGCCGGCGGCGGCGCGCCGGCCACGCCGAGGCCGACGAGGCATGCCAGGGCGGCCCGGCCCAGCGGTGATCGTCCAGCGGTGCTACGCGTCACACATGTCTCCCGCCGGGCCGCCGGCGGCCCGGGCCTCACCCGATCGAGCCCTGGCGGGGAACCGACCGCACCCGCAACCGGTTGAGCGCGTGGCGGCGGCGCCCCAGGCCGGCGGGCAAGCTTTCCGCCGGCCGGCAGGACAGCTACGGTTACAGCACAAAAGCCTTAACAGTCCAACCGGACCGGGGCGAAAGGCGGAAAAAGGGAGAATGGCGGGCGACATGGCGGTCACCAAGCGGCGCATGCAGCAGGAGGGGCGCGGCCGCGATGCGGCGCATCCCGGCAGGATCCCCATGCGCGGCTGGAAGGACATCTTCTGGCGCGTCTTCAACGAGATCATGGCCGACCGCGTGATGCTGGTCGCCGCCGGCGTCACCTTCTACCTGCTTCTGGCGCTGTTTCCCGCGCTCGCCGCCTTCGTCTCGCTGTACGGCTTCTTCGCCGATCCCGCGACGATCGCCGAGCACATCGCCTATCTCGCCGCGCTGCTGCCGGCCGGCGGCCTCGACCTCATCAGCCAGCAGCTCGACGAGCTGATCGAGCAGGACAGCGATTCGCTGTCCTTCGGCTTCCTGATCGGCTTCGCCATCGCCTTCTGGAGCGCCAACAACGGCGTCAAGGCGCTGTTCGAGGCGCTCAACATCGCCTACGAGGAGGCCGAGAAGCGCGGCATCGTGGCGCTCAACCTGCTGTCCTTCGGCTTCACGCTGATCGGCATGCTGGTCGGCATCGTGCTGGTCGCGCTGGTCGGCGTGCTGCCGGCGGTCGCCGCCTTCCTCAATCTGGAGGGCATCACCGACATCCTGGTGCGCGTGTTCCGCTGGCCGCTCACCTTCCTGTTCATCGCCGCCGTCGTGACGCTGATCTACCGCTACGCGCCGAGCCGCGAGCGGGCCAAGTGGCGCTGGATCACCTGGGGCGGCCTGCTGGCGACCGCGGTGTGGATCCTCGCCTCGCTCGGCTTCTCCTTCTATCTGCAGAACATCGCCGACTACAACGCGACCTACGGCTCGCTCGGCGCCGTCGTCGGCTTCATGGTGTGGATCTGGATCTCGGTGCTGATCCTGCTCGTCGGGGCCGAGCTCAACGCCGAGATGGAGCACCAGACGGGGCACGATTCCACCGCCGGCGCGCCGAAGCCGATCGGCGAGCGCGGCGCGGTCGTCGCCGACACGCTCGGCGAATCGCGCGTCGAGGCGGAGCGGGGCGAGGCGCCTGCCGACCCCGCCCGGGACGGGCCGCAGCGCGGCGACGCCTAGCGCGTTTCCAGGCGACGTGGAAACCGCTTCGCCGTCCGCAGACGCGTCAAGACAACATGCAGGAGCCGATCTGCGCTTCCGTGACGCGCGTGCTGTCGGCCAGGCGGGTTCGCCCGGTCGACGCGCACCGTCGGCGGCGCGCCGCCGCTACTCGGGGCAGCGCGTCAGCGCCGCGTCGCGCCAGGCGCCGTCGTCGCGGTAGCGCATCGTCAGGCTGTCGCCTTCGACGACCCAGCGGAAGATGCGCGGCACGCGCTCGCCGTTGATGGCGCACTGCGCCTGCACGGTGGCCTCGCCCTCGGCCGAGGTCTCGACCTCGCGCACGGCGCAGGCGGTGCCGTTCCACAGGATCTGGGTGTCGGTGACGACCAGCCCCCGGCCGTCGTCGCCGGCCGACGGCGCGCAGGTGCCGTTGCCGACCCAGGTGCCGCGCAATTGCACCCAGGCCTGGTCGGCGCTGAGCAGCTCCGGCGGCGTCTCGACGGCGGTCTCGTCATGGGCGCGCTGCTTGATGATGACCGGCGCGGTGTCGAAGTCCTGCAGCTTCTCGCGGCCTTCCGGCGCGTCGGCGTCCGCCGCCGCGCCGTCGTCCTGCGCCGCGGCGGGGGCGGCCACCAGAGCCGCGAGGACCGCCGCGAGCACGGGCCATGGCGTTCTCGTCATGGCTTGCCGCTCCGGTTTCCCTTGCCCAGATCGGTGCGTGCGCGCACGTCCTTGTCGGTCTTCTCGAAGCTTTCCATCACCTCGTCGGGCTCGGTCTTGACGTCCGGCACCACCTGGCGCTGGTTGCGCACGTTCTCCTGATCGTCGCCCTGCAGGCTGTTGCGGCCCATCTTGCGGGCGGCGAAGTCGGCTTCCGTCGCCTTGCCGGGCCTGGTCTTCTTCGGCGCGGGGTGACCCTTGTCGTCGGCCATCATCGTCTCCTTGCGGTTCGGGCCGCCGCGGCGGCCTTGCTTGCTCGGGGTCAACGCGGCGGCGGCGCCTCGGTTTCGCGTCCGCCGTTCACACCGCGTAGCGCTCGAGGCCGCCCCATTTCGCCCGCACCGGCCCGCGCCGCAGGCTGAGGCCGATCAGCAGCACGCCGGCGACCAGCGAGGCGCCCGTCGCCAACAGCGTGGTGTCGAGCACGAAGGGGGTGATCGTCAGCGCCAGGCCGAAGCCGACATTGAGCAGGCGCAGCGGTCGCGCCACCTCGGCGAAGGCGATCACGGTGACGGTGACGACCAGCGCGCCGATCAGGTGGTCGGCATCGGCCATCGCGCCGTCGGTGCCGAGCGTCAGCCGGGTGAACATCAGCCAGACGCCGATCGCCAGGCACAGTCCCAGGTTCCACGGCACGCTGAGACCGCCGGCCACCATCTCGCGGACGATCGCGCCGGGATGGCGCTCGAAGCTTTCCGGGTCGCGCAGGCCGCTTTCGGTGTCGGTGTCGCCGGTGAAGAAGATGCGCAGCAGCGGCGCCCCGGCGCGCCGGCGGCGGGCCAGGAACTGGATCGTCGCGACCAGCTCGTCGAGCGAGTAGGGGATCTGCACCAGCATCGCCGCCGCGCCGATCAGGCACAGCGTGCACCAGGTGCCGATGACGATCGGCTGGATGATGATGAAGGTGATCGAGACGATGCCGAGCGGCACGATCATGACGCCGAAGGCGAGCACCAGCCACGGCATGGTGCGCCAGCGCGCACGGCTGCCGAGCGCGCCGGTGAGGATCTCGAGGATGTAGGTCGCCGCGCCGAGGCCGGCGTCGGGCACCGGCCAGGCCTCCGACACGCGCGAGGTGATGACGTCCTCGGTGCCGTTCTTGCCCGCCACCGTGCCGGGGAAGAAGGGCTCCCACACGCCGTCGATGTGGCCGAGCTGATAGGCGGCCAGATAGCGCGAGAAATAGAGCCCGACGAAGGCGAGCAGGATGATCGGCAGGCGCTGCAGCCAGGCCGAGGGGTTGTAGGACCAGCCGACCGGCACGCTCGGCCCCGTCTCGGCGGCCACCGCCGCCACCCCGGGGATCGGCGGCAGCATCATGGCGAACGCGATGACGAAGGTGCCGACGAGCGTCGAGTTCAGATAGCCGGAGGCCGAGCCGGTCCAGAAGACGAGCGGCGCGGCGAGCAGCCACAGGCCGACGGCGGCCGCCGCGAAGCGCGCGGCGGCGAGCCGCCACGACAGCGACAGCATGCCGAGCACCAGCAGCGCGGCGCCGGAGGCGTAGTCGCTGGCGGCCAGCGGCGTGCCGCCATAGCCGAGCGTGGCCGGCGAGGTGAGCAGCCAGGTGCCGAGCCCGGCGACCGCGAAATGCGCCCACAGGTTGCGTTTGTGCTCGCTGTGGTAGTGGCTCTCGTGGCGCCGGCGCACCGCCTCGGGATTGACCGCGTGCTCGGCCGCGCGGTTCATCCAGTCGGGCGGGGTGATCCCGTTCCTCTGATACCAGGCGAGCGGATCGCGCTTCAGCGCGGCGATCATCGCCGGCAGGGTGTCGAGGATCGCATGGCGCGGCTCCCAGCCGAGCAGGCGGCGCGCCCGCGAGACGTCGAGCGCGTAGTGGTCGTCGGCCATGTCGATCATGAAGGGACGGATGAAGGGCTTCTCGCCCTGGTCGAAGTCGTCGGGCACGATCGGCTCCGACTTCTCCTCCACCCAGGCGCCGGCCTTGGCGACCGGCTTGGGCACCGAGATCGTGTACCACGCGTCGCGGCCGTGGATCAGCTCGCCGATGCGGTCCTGCAGCGTGGCGTAGGACACCGCCTCGGGCTCGCCGGCCAGGATGACGCAGTCGTCCGGCAGCTCGTCGCGCCGGTCGACGGCGCGGCGGAACAGGTCCATCAGGTCGTCCTGGTGGATGAAGGACTGGCCCGAGCGCAGGTCGCCCGAGTAGAGCCGGCTCTTGATGTCGCGCTCGTAGATGCGGGCGATCTGGTGCGACAGGGTGGGAACGGCCGCCGCCTCGCTGTAGAGGCCCGCCAGATGCAGGAGCAGGTAGGGGATGTGGCCGTGCTCGGCGCGGATCGCCGCCTCGGCCGCCGCCTTCGACTGCGGGTAGGCCCATTGCGGCTCGACCGGCGTCGTCTCGTCGATGCGCGTGCCGGGTGTGCCGGCGCGGTGCACCAGCATGGTGCCGGAATAGATGAAGCGGCCGACCTCGAAGTCCTGCAGCGCGCGCAGCAGCCGGCGCGTGCCTTCGATGTTGACCGCCTCGTAGAGCGGGCTCTCCTCGCCGGTGAAGTCGAAATAGGCGGCCAGATGGACGACCGCGGCGATCGACTTGCCGTAGCCCTGGGCGAACTTCGTCAGGGCGAGCGCGACGGAATCGTCGGAGGTGATGTCGATCTCGATCAGCGGGTGCGGCGAGGTCTTGCCGGGCATGTCGAGCCCGACGACGTGATAGGCGTCCGACAGCGCATCGGCGAGATGGCCGCCGATGTTGCCCGCCGCGCCGGTGATGAGGACGATCGGCTTTTGCGGTCTGGCCATGGAGTTCCGTTCGCTGGTCCGCGTGTGGTCGGCCGCGGGGCCGTCCGGCGCGCCCGGCGGGACCGCCGGTCCCGGCCGCCGAAGCCGATGCGCGTGATGCCGCTCGCCCCGCACCTTGTTGTCGTTCCTGCGCGCAACGCGGCCGGTCGCGGCTTGGTTCCGGCCGGCCGTGGAACCATGCGCGCGGCCGCACGTTCGGCTTGCTGCCCGTTTCGTGGTAGAAGGAACCCATGGCCCGCACCCCCGACAAGCCGGCAGCCCGCCGCCGCGCCCGGCCGACCGCGGCCAACAAGCCCGCGCCGGCGGCCGCTGCCGAGG
>NZ_JAOAOP010000149.1 GCF_030398335.1 Aquibium sp. A9E412 | reverse complement strand
CCGCGCGCGGGGAGAAGGCAAGCGCGCCAGGCGCCGCCGTGCCACCCCCGCCCCTCTCCCCGCACGCGGGGAGAAGGCCGCGGCTGGCGTGTCGCCTTCATGCCGGCGGGCAACGGCGCGCCGGCGAAGACGCGCGCCACCTCACCCTCTCCCCGCCTGCGGGGAGAGGGCAGGGTGAGGGGCAGCGCCGAGGTGGCGGCAGTGCGCGGTTTTCGCAGGGATGGCAGTGCCGTGGCGGCCAACGCCGCGCCACCCCTCATCCGCCCCTTCGGGGCACCTTCTCCCCGCCCGTGGGGAGAAGGCAAGCGCGCCAGGCGCCGCCGTGCCACCCCCGCCCCTCTCCCCGCGCGCGGGGAGAAGGCGGCGGCTGGCGTGTCGCCTTCATGCCGGCAGGCAACGGCGCGCCGGCAAACACGTGCGCAACCTCACCCTCTCCCCGCCTGCGGGGAGAGGGTGAGGGTGACGGGCAGCGCCGAGGTGGCGGCAGTGCGCGGTTTTCGCAGGGATGGCAGTGCCGTGGCGGCCAACGCCGCGCCGCCCCTCATCCGCCCCTTCGGGGCACCTT
>NZ_JAOAOP010000148.1 GCF_030398335.1 Aquibium sp. A9E412 | reverse complement strand
TCAGCCCATGCGTTCGGAGGCGTAGCTGCCGGGCGAAGCGGGGAAGACGACGGTGCGGTCGCCGTTGAGGAAGACGCGGCGGTGGATGTGCGCGTGCACGGCGCGCGCCAGCACCTGGCATTCGACGTCGCGGCCGAGCGAGACGTAGTCCTCCGGCGACTGGGCGTGGGTGACGCGCACGGTGTCCTGCTCGATGATCGGCCCCTCGTCGAGGTCGGCGGTGACGTAGTGCGAGGTCGCGCCGATCAGCTTGACGCCGCGCTCATAGGCCTGGCGGTAGGGGTTGGCGCCCTTGAAGGACGGCAGGAAGGAATGGTGGATGTTGATGATGCGCCCCGACATCGCCTGGCACATGGCGTCCGACAGCACCTGCATGTAGCGCGCCAGCACGATCAGCTCGGCGCCGGTCTCCTCGACGATGCGCATCTGCGCGGCCTCGGCCTCGGGCTTGTTGTCCTTGCCGACCCGGATGCAGTGGAACGGGATGTCGTGGTTCACCACCAGCTTCTGGTAGTCCATGTGGTTGGAGATCACCGCGACGATGTCGATCGGCAGCGCGCCGATGCGCCAGCGGTAGAGCAGG
>NZ_JAOAOP010000147.1 GCF_030398335.1 Aquibium sp. A9E412 | reverse complement strand
CGTGGCTCGGCTTCTCGACGGGGAAGGCATGAGCGATGTGTGCCGTCAGTTCGGGATATCGCGCAAGACCGGCTACAAGATCTGGGACCGCTACCGGCAGGAGGGCCTCGAAGCGCTTCGCGACCGCTCGCGGCGGCCGGTGCGCTACGCCAATCGGTTGCCCGACCAGATCGAGCGGCTGATCGTGGAGACCAAGAAGGGCAAGCCGCATTGCGGCGCCATGAAGATCAGGAGCTTCTGGTGCGCAGACTGGCCGGCGAGGTTCGCATCCCGGCCACCTCGACGGTGCACGCCGTGCTCGACCGCCATGGCCCGGTGAAGCGCACCCGTCAGCGACGGCGCTTCAAGGCCGAGCCACGGTGCTATCGCAGGCCGCCGCGCCCAACGCTCCGTGGCGCGTTCGGCACGAGGTTGTCACCCATATCTTAGGTACAAGCTGTTACCCATGTCTCCGGTATGGACCCCCCCAGTTCCGACGTCGCCTTCACCATATTCGAACGCGTCTTCAAGGAGTTCGGCTTGCCCTCCGGCTATCCGAACCGACAACGGGGTGCCCTTTGCCTCCGGCAATGCCTTGTTCGGCTTGTCCAGGCTCTCCGTCTGGTGGCTCAGGCTCGGCATC
>NZ_JAOAOP010000146.1 GCF_030398335.1 Aquibium sp. A9E412 | reverse complement strand
GCCCACGCGGTCCCAGTCGGGATGGTCCGGTGCGATGAAGCGGCTGGCCAGCAGCGCCTCGCGCGCGGCCGCGCCGAGCGCTGCATCGTCGAGGTCGGCCGGATACTCGGCGTCGACGCCCTCGGGGTCGAGCAAGGATGCGCGATAGACGGCCCAGGAGTGGATCCAGAAGAAAGCGCGGAACGCGGTGATGCTGGCTTCCTTGCGCTCCTCCGGCGGCGGCGGATTGAACGGTTCCCGGGTCATTCGAGGATCGTTGCCTCCCACGCGAAGCCGCGGCTTTCCGCATTGCCCCGCTCCACCGCAGCGACGCGCCGGCAGACGGGCAATGCGCTCCATATCTCTATCATAACGTGTAGTGGTTGTCTGCCGAATGCCCCGAGGGCAGGTGGCGGAAGGAGGGTCTCCGGGGTCGAACCTTCTCCGCTTTGCCTGAAGCGGGAGCGCTGTGTCAGCGCTTGCCCGCGGCGCGGCTGACCGCGATGGCGGCGCGGATGGCGGCGCCGAGCTCCGCGTCGGAGACCGTCTCGGGAAGCTCGGTCGGCTGCGCGTCCTTGATCCCGCCGAAGCCGCCGCGGCCCTCATACCGGTCGGCCTCGATGAAAATGATCCCGTCGCGCAGCGTCAGGCTCACACCGCCGACCCCCTTGTAGAGCGCCGTCAGGCTCCG
>NZ_JAOAOP010000145.1 GCF_030398335.1 Aquibium sp. A9E412 | reverse complement strand
GGCGTCACCCGCCAGCACGCCGCGCCCGTGAAGACGACCAGCGGCGCGCCGCCGGCGGTGACGATGCCGGCCGCGAGCCCGGCCGCCGCGAGCGCCCCGGCGCAGGCCTCCGCCGGCATCGCCGCGTCCGCCTGCGCGCCGGCCAGCGCGCGCGCCTCGCGCAGCGTCATGAACACGCCGGCCAGGCGGCCGAGATGCGGGCCGAGCCGCACCGCCTTGGCCGGCGACACGGCGACGGCGTAGACCGGCCGTGTCCCGGCCGCCTCGAGCGCGAGAGAGAGGGCCGGCGGCGGCAGGTTGGCGTCGATCAGCAGCGCGTCGGCGGCGGCCGCCGCGGCGCGGAAGCCGCGGCGCGCCAGATGGCGCGCGAAGCCGGCCTCGTAGAGCGCCATGTCGGCGAGCCCGGCGATCAACTCGCCGTCGGCATCGAGCAGCGCCGTGTAGCTCGGCGTCGGCCGGTCGAGATGGACGCCCGACAGGTCGGCGATGCCGGCCGCCTCGAGCGCCGCGGCGACCGCCGCGCCGGCCGCGTCGCCGCCGCGCAGCCCGGCAAAGGCACCGGACGCGCCGCGCCGCACCGCGGTGGCGAGCGCGTTGAAGGCGGCGCCGCCGACCTCCTCGCGCATGCGGCCGGGGTTCGAGGCGCCCGGCACATAGACGCCGGCGACGCGGCCGCGCCGGTCGACATGGGCGCCGCCGGTCGCCACGATGCGCGGGCCGATCACCGCCACCGGCCGCCCGCCGCGCCACCCTGCCGGGCCGGC
>NZ_JAOAOP010000144.1 GCF_030398335.1 Aquibium sp. A9E412 | reverse complement strand
TCGCGCGCGCCGACGGCGCGCGCGGCGGTGACGTATTCGAGCTCGCGGATCCTCAGGAACTCGGCCCGGGTGAGCCGCGCCATCTGCGGCCAGGAGACGACGCCGATCGCCAGCGCGATGGTGACGAGCGAGGCGGAGAACAGCGTGACCAGCACCATGGCGAACAGCAGCGCCGGCAGCACCTGGAAGAACTCCGTCAGCCGCATCAGCACGTTGTCGACCCAGCCGCCGAAGAAGCCGGCCAGCGCGCCGACCGTGACGCCGATCACGACGGTGATGAGCGCGGCCGCGGCACCGGCCACCAGCGTCGGCCCGCCGCCGGTCAGCATGCCGGCCAGCACGTCGCGGCCGAGATAGTCGGTGCCGAGCGGAAAACCGGCCGCGCTGCCGGGCGGCGTCAGCGGCGCCCAGACGATGTCGTGCGGGTCGTGCGGATAGGCGAAGGTGCCGTAGAGGACGAGCGCGACGATCGCCGACAAGAGCACCAGGCCGACGACGGCCGGCCGGTTGCGCCGGAAGTTCTGCCACGCCTCGGCCAGCGGGCTCGAGGCCGCGACAGGCGCGGCCGCGGCCGGCCGCTCGCGCCCTGCCGTGTCGACAGTCATGCCTTGCGCCCTCCCGAGGCGATGCGCGGATCGGCGAGCCGGTAAGACAGGTCCGTCACGATGTTGGCCACGACGACCATGACGGCCGAGAAGAACAGCACGCCCATCACCGTCGGATAGTCGCGCCGCAGGATGGAATCGAAGGCGAGCCGGCCCATGCCCGGCCAGTTGAACACCGTCTCGA
>NZ_JAOAOP010000143.1 GCF_030398335.1 Aquibium sp. A9E412 | reverse complement strand
ACGGCTCGCACTCCTGGGGTGGCATGTACTACGGCTACCAGCAGCGCCACCTGATCGGTTACCGCTTCGAGGGCGGCAACGGCTTCTTCGGCGCCCTGGCGCTGGAAGACGATGCGCATACCCCGTTCGCGGCCGGTTCCGACGGCTACATGCCCGACGTGGTCGCCAAGATCGGCGTCAACCAGGGCTGGGGTGCGGTCTGGGCCGCGGTCGGCTATGACGAGAGCTTCGACGGCTCGGTCAACACGCTGAACGCGCTGACCGGCACGGTCAACAGCGGCGGCTTCGGTGCCCAGGTCGGCGCGCAGATCAACGTGCCGAACATGCCCGGCTCGTCGCTCCGCGTGATCGGTTACTACGCCGACGGCGCGCACTCGTACAATGTCGGCAGCCCGACCATCAACTTCGCTGCCAGCACGGGCGGCCTGTTCCCGGTCTTCCAGTACAACGGTGCGCTGTTCGGCGGTGCCGAGTGGTCGATCCTCGGTTCGTACAACCACCAGTTCACGCCGACCTTCGGCGCCTCGGTGGCGGTGCAGTACTTCAACGATCTCTACATCGCCGGCACCGACGTCTCGACGGGCGTCGACGCCTGGGGCGCGGAGCTGTCGACGGTCTGGACGCCGATCGAGAACTTCGAGATCCGCACCGAGCTGCACTACGACGACGTCGGCGAGGTCGTTCCGGGCTTCGATCCGGATGGCACGTTCAGCGGTTACCTCCGCTTCACGCGCTACTTCTGATCGGGGACGAGCGGATGCGCGGCGACATCGGACGGACGTCGGTCCGTCTCCAGGTTCCGCGCTCCGCACCCTGCCAGCTTCGCGCCGGGGGCTCCGTCCCCCGGCGCGTTGCGATTCGAACG
>NZ_JAOAOP010000142.1 GCF_030398335.1 Aquibium sp. A9E412 | reverse complement strand
TCGGATCCGCGGCCTTTGCGCCGGTCACGCCGGCCGTCAGGGCCGCCGCGGAGCCGATGAGAAGGCTCTTGATTTTCATTTCTGACCTCCAGTCAGAATCGCCGCCTCGGCGTCGTCCGGAGGCGCCGAAGCGCGGCGCGAGCGGCCGGGAGCCACCGCGTTCGGAGCCGCAAACCGCTCCGCAAGGCACTGTTTTATTTGGGAATTTTCCGAAGACCGGATGGCGGAGAGGATGGGATTCGAACCCACGAGGCCCTTTTGGGGCCTACTCCCTTAGCAGGGGAGCGCCTTCGACCACTCGGCCACCTCTCCGTTCGCGCCCCGCATAAACACGGAAATTGCCGCCAAGACAAGGCATCCCTGTCCACACCCGGCAGCGATCGCCGGCCGGCCGCGCGGCGACCCGGCCGGTCGCCCGGCAATCGACCGTGCGTGAGCCGCCTTGCGCGACCCGACCCTATGGATTCGCGAGCGCGCGCGGTAAGTCCGGGGGGTTCGGACGCCGCTGCCGCGACGGCGGCGATTCTCCCGGCGGGGGCGATGATTCCCGGCCCTGCCTCGGCCGAACCGGTAGCGAAACGGGCCTTCCGGCGCCCCGTCGGTTAACGCTTCCTTACCGTCGTGGGCCAATTCGTGTCTTTTGTGCAACAGCGCCCGGCGATAGCGCAGCGGGCGGGCCGCCAGGCGGCGAAACGCTGTTGAACGGGCAAGGCCGCTGAGTAATGTCGTTGTCGAAGAAGGGGCGCACATCGCGCGTCTTTTTCGTCATTGGGGATGGGGCAGGGAACGCTGTCCTTCAGCCAGAACCCAGACCCGCTTTCGAACTTTGACTGGAGGTCAGAAATGAAAATCAAGAGCCTTCTCATCGGCTCCGCGGCGGCCCTGACGGCCGGCGTGACCGGCGCAAAGGCCGCGGATCCGA
>NZ_JAOAOP010000140.1 GCF_030398335.1 Aquibium sp. A9E412 | reverse complement strand
CTCGACAAGTCGTTCGGCGCGCCGCGCATCACCAAGGACGGCGTCACCGTCGCCAAGGAGATCGAGCTCGAGGACAAGTTCGAGAACATGGGCGCGCAGATGGTCCGCGAGGTCGCCTCGAAGACCAACGACGTGGCCGGCGATGGAACCACGACGGCGACCGTGCTCGCCCAGGCGATCGTGCGCCAGGGCGCCAAGGCGGTCGCGTCGGGCATGAACCCGATGGACCTCAAGCGCGGCATCGACCTGGCCGTCGGCGCGATCGTCGCCGAGCTCAGGAAGAACGCCCGCAAGATCTCGCAGAACGCCGAGATCGCCCAGGTCGGCACCATCTCGGCCAATGGCGATGCCGACATCGGCCGCTTCCTGGCCGACGCGATGGAAAAGGTCGGCAACGAGGGCGTCATCACCGTCGAGGAGGCCAAGTCGCTCGAGACCGAGCTCGAGGTGGTCGAGGGCATGCAGTTCGACCGCGGCTATCTCTCCCCCTATTTCGTCACCAACCAGGAGAAGATGCGCGTCGAGCTCGACGATCCCTATGTGCTGATCCACGAGAAGAAGCTGTCCAACCTGCAGGCCATGCTGCCGGTGCTGGAATCGGTCGTGCAGTCGGGCAAGCCACTGCTGATCATCGCCGAGGACGTCGAGGGCGAGGCGCTCGCCACGCTGGTCGTCAACAAGCTGCGCGGCGGCCTCAAGGTGGCGGCCGTCAAGGCGCCCGGCTTCGGCGACCGCCGCAAGGCGATGCTGCAGGACATCGCCATCCTGACCGGCGGCACCGCCATCTCGGAAGACCTCGGCATCAAGCTCGAGAACGTGACGCTCGACATGCTGGGCCGCGCCAAGAAGGTGACCATCGACAAGGAGAACACCACCATCGTCGACGGCGCCGGCTCGAAGGACGAGATCCAGGGCCGCGTGGCGCAGATCAAGCAGCAGATCGAGGAGACGACCTCCGACTACGACCGCGAGAAGCTGCAGGAGCGGCTGGCCAAGCTGGCCGGCGGCGTCGCGGTGAT
>NZ_JAOAOP010000013.1 GCF_030398335.1 Aquibium sp. A9E412 | reverse complement strand
TGCGCCACCGCGGTGCCGGCATAGGGCAGCGGCGGCTCCTCGGCGCGCACGGCCTGGCGGCCCTCGGCGACCGGCGTCGGCCCCAGCGTGCGGTGCAGCCGGGCATAGGGCCGCTCGGCGAGCGGGTCGTTGCGGTCGAGATGCCAGTCGACCGACCAGCCGGCCTCGCGGAAGGCGAGCGCGATCCGGTCGGAGAAGCCGCGCTCGTGCGGCGTGCCGAAGGCGCGCGCGGGGTCGAGGATCACGAGCCTGCGCTTGGATGACTGCATGGAAGCCCCGGGCTGGTGACGTCTTCGGCGCCCGCCCCGGCCACAGGCCGCCGCTGCGACCTTGCGGCGCAGGCGCGCCCTACCGGTAGCCCCGTGCGCCGTGCAAAGCAACCTCGCCGTTTGTCGGTGTCCGGTCCGCCCGGCCGCCTGCCGTCAGCCGCCCGCCTCGGCGTGCACGCGGCGGCTTTCGGCCAGCGTCTCGCGCAGGAAGGCGAGGGTGTCGGGCGCCAGCGCGGCCTGGTAGCTGGCGACGAAGTGCTTGGCCTTCAGGTGCTCGGCGCGGAAGCGCCCGGCATCGATGCCGAGAAAGCCGGCGAGCCGGCCGGCGGCGGCCTGCGGTTCGCTCTCGAAGGCCTCCGAGCGCATGACCAGCATCCGCTCCGGCGGCACGCGGCGCGTCCAGGCCGGCACGATCGTCTCGTAGCGGCTGCGCGCCAGCACCGCGGGCTCGCGCGCCAGCGCGTCGAGGAAGGGCCGGGCGGCCGGCACCTGCGCGCCGATCATCGCGACATGCGAGACGACGCGCGCCACCGGCTCGCGCAGCAGCAGCACGATGCGCACCTGCGGCGCGAAGGCGAGCAGCGCGTCGATGTGGTCGCCCGGCAGGTGGGCGTATTCCGGCGTGATGTCGCCGCGCCGCGCGACGTTCGGGAAGAAGCCCATCAGCGTCTCGTACCAGGCCTGGTCGAGGCCGTGGTCGAGCAGGTGCGCGAGCACCCGCACCCAGCGCGGGTTGAGCGTGCGGTTGCGCTCGACATGGTTGCGCAGCGCGGTCTCGGCATGCGCCGTCGCCCAGGCGCCGGAGAACGCCGATTCGGGCGCGAAGGCGCGCCGGTTGAAGAAGTTCACCTCCTTGCCGCCCGGCAGCGTGACGTCGGGGTGGCCCTGCAGCAGGCGGAACATCCAGGTGGTCGCCGCCTTCTGCACGCCGATGCCGAGAAAGTCGGGCACCCGCGTGCCGCGGCCGAGCGGCGGCGGCGGCGGGCGGCGCGGCACCACGGGGGCGAGCGCGTCGCTCAGCACCGGCGCGGCGAGGCGGCCGGCGAGCGCGCGGAGCTCGGCATAGCTTTCGGGCTGCGGCGGCGGCGCTGCCTCGGCGAAGTCGAACTCGCGGCCATAGGCGGGCGGCGGGCCGGGCTGCGGGCGGCCGGCGGCGAGCGCCCGCCAGTGCTGCAGGTCGGCCTCGAGCGTGGTCGCGAACGGCGCCTGCGGCCGGCGCCGCACGGCGCGCAGATGCGCCTCGGGGTGGACCAGGCTGCGCAGCCGCGCGCCCGGCGCGGCGGCGGCCGTGCCGCGGGCGCGGAAGACGACGATGTTCTGCCGGTACCACCAGGCGATGCCGGGGTCGGCCCACAGCGCGGCGCGCAGCGGATCGCTGCCGACGAAGCCGGCGCGCTCGAAACGCGCCTGCCAGGTCTCCAGCCACGCCTCGTTGCGGTGGCCCTCGCCGCCCTGGTAGGGCAGCGCGGCGGAAAACAGCACCGTGTCGCCGTGCCGGGTCAGGCTGTCGACGAAGGTCTGCGCCGCCTCCGGCGGCAGGTGCTCGGCGACCTCGAGCGAGATCACCAGGCCGAAGCGGCGGCCGAGCTCGATCGGCGCGGCGAGATCGTGCGGCACGAAGCGCTCCGGCGCGATCATCAGCATCGAGCGGTCGACCCAGTCGCCGTCGACGCCGACATGATCGGCGACGCCGAGCTCGCGCGCGGCGGCGAGCCACGGGCCGACGCCGCAGCCGACGTCGAGCACGCTGTCGGGCGGGCCGTCGGCGAACAGGTGCGACAGCACCCGGCGCGCCGAGGCCAGGCTCTCCTCGGCCTGGCGCTGGAAGAAGCCGCGGTCGTAGGGTCCGGTCATCGCTCCGCCGGTCGCTCGGGGCAGGGGGCCGCGCCGAAAGGCATGACGCCGGCAAGCGTGCAGCGGCCGGCGGACGCCATCATGGCCCGTTCCGTTGTTCGTGCCGCAGGGCAGCGGCGCCGGGCGGGGCCGCCCGGCCGCGGCATGCTACAGCGTGTGGCCGGGCGGCGTCCATCGCGTCAGCTCACCACCGCGCGGTCGGTCACCCGGCGCCAGGCCGCGCCGTCGGAGAAGGCGGGCACCGGGCCGCCCGCCTCGTCGCTGACGAAGACCAGCGCGCCGGCGATGCCGGCCGGCGCCGGCAGGTTCGCCACGGCATAGCTCGCCGGGCGCATCGGGCCGGCGACGTCGAGGCTGGTCTGCGGCGTCCGGCCGATGCCGGTGTTGCCGTTGCTGTCGACGCGCAGCGTCTCGGTCCACACCCCGTCGTGAACCACGGCGAGCCGGGCGCCGACGTCGCGCCGCACGGCAAAGTCGCTCTGCGCGAAGAAGTGGAAGCCGCCGCACAGCGCATAGGTCGCGCCGTCATAGGCCTCCGGCGTCAGCGAGACCAGCGTGTCGCCGGCGGCGACAGGCGCCGGCGCGGCCAGGCTGCCGCGCGCCCGCCGGCCCTTGAACTGGGCACGTGCGACATCATGACACACCGTGATCTGTGCCGATTGCCAGTCCTCGCGCTCCATTACGAGATTGCCGTCGCGCAGCGTGAGCTGGTCGTGCAGGGTGATGCGGCCGGTGCCGCGGTCGACCGTCAGCGCCTCGTGCCAGGTGACGCCGTCGGGCGAGACCTTGACGCGCCAGTCGTCGTCGCCGGCCAGGCCGAACTCCGCCCGGCCCGACCAGCCGGTCTGGAAGACCACGCTCGCGGTGGCGCCGGCGGCCGCCTTGTCGACGACGAGCCGCATGTCGCCGCTGCCGGGCGTCACGTCGTCGTGCGACAGCAGCACGGCGTCGGTCTTGACGGCGAGCCGGTTGACCGCGTCGGCGGCCGCGTTGACGCCGAGCCTGTCGATGCCGCCGGCGGCCAGCGCCGCGGCATCGAGCGCGCCCAGCGCCGCGGCGAGGTCGGTCCACGCGCCGGCGGAAAAGACGACGACGCGCGCGTCGGCCCGGCGCCACAGCCGCATGCCCTCGACCGGGGCGACGAACGACCAGGCGCCGTCGACGAAGGCGGCCAGCGCGCCGTCCTGCCCGGCGAAGGCGCCTGTCGCGCCCGCGGCGACCAGATGGCAGGCGCCCTCGGCCGGGTCGGCCGGCGGCGCGGCCGCCTCGTCCTCGACCGCGCCGTGCACCAGCACGTCGATCAGCCGCAGCGCCTCGTTGTGGGTGACGTGCTTCTGCGCCTGGCTGGGCAGGATGTAGGGAAGAAGGAAGCGGGGGGTGGTGTCCGGCATGGGAGGGCTCCGCTAGCAAGTATGCTTACTGGCTCGGGCAATAAGCTAGCGCAGCCGCGTTGGGCGGGGATTTTTTACGCCTAATCAAATCTCCAACGTAGAAGATCCCTATCCGAAAGATACATCCTCACGTCTTCAGGATTCGAAAACCTTTCTGATACGTCAGAACGACCAGTTTTCTTATGTTTTGTCGCAGGCATCTTGGTGACTACCGGGCCATCAAGGAAGCGAACTACGCTCTGAAAAGCGGGGAGAAAAGAAATCGATTCATAAACGACAAAACAGGTGTTTCCTTCCCGGAGCGCACTTGTCGAAATTTCTGTATACCATTGTTGATAAAAAATTTCCCAGCTCTCGAACTGGTGCCTATCAAACTCTGGTAATTCTTCATTCGGAACTGATTCTTGCGTCCTAGATGATGAGGAAAAATATTTTCCTGTCTTAGAGGCAAATAGTTTAGACGCAAAATTTGCTAAGATATTTTCTCGATATAGAATAATCTTTTTGATGTCAGGACGTTCAAGTATTTCTTTTTGAACGCCACTATTTTGTCCCGGAAATAGCTTGAAACCAACCTTTCTCTCCGGGCTGGCCATCTTGATTTTCTCAAGAAAGGCAAAGGGTGCCTCGTCCCTTTCAGAGCTCGTTGTATTGACAACGGGGTTTTCTTTTATCTTGGCGCTAAAAAACGGCCGCCTTTCATGTAAAAGTTCATAGTGCATAACTATGTCTGGAACAGAATTTAAAAGCGTGCAAAGCCAATTGGAGCCAGTTCTAGGAAATGCGAATAAAACAAAATCTATAGAGAGAGATTGGTTAATATCTTCTTTCATGGATCGGACTCGTTCTGTATGGGTCTAAACCATTCCTTCGAAAGCGGTTCCTTGGCATGCTTTTGCAAGTTCATCGAAATTAGATACGCTCTCTCTTAGTGGTTTACCAAGTTTTTTAAGCTTTGGCGTGTACGGTTTGGAGTATACGCCTGCAACGTGATCGGAAATTTTCTTCATAATTTCATCGTTGTCTGCATTAAGATTTTTATCTATCTCTTCATAAGTGAAAGTTAATAGAGGGAGATCGCGCATCCAATTAGAAAACCATCTATTCTGTATTTTTAATAACTTCGCATCACTTATAATCTTTTTTACGGGAATTAAATGAGTGCGCTCTTTATGAAGTTCAGAGCCCTTCTGCCAAGAATGCCAAATTTTGTTTTCGTTAGCGATAAAGGCGGATACGGCGGCCTCTACTACATTTTCACGAAAAAGATGTATGACTCGTATTCCTAGTTCTTCGCAGTACGAGAATAGAGAGGGTTTTCTGAATATCGGCCACCAAAAGGATTCAAAATTGTGAACATGGCCATACTTTATATCGATTACTATTGAGTCTGTTCCAGATTTTGACAAAAGGTGATTAAAATACTCAGAAGAAAATACTTTCTTCTTCTCATAGCTGGGCGAACTTATGAACGAAGGGTCTTGCTTAATCCATTCCTGTAGAAAGCGAAAAAAAGACGCTTCGCTCTTTTCGGCGGGGACTGCGTGTGGATTGCAGACCTCATCGTACATGTTCACGTTATCAAGCGATTTGATCGCCTCGCCAAGTAAATGGCTTCCCGATCGTTCGTGTGAAAGTAATATTGTAATCATATTTTTTATCTTCTTTTCTTAAAGAGTCGTTTTAGTTCCCAGAATCTAGTTTTTGCGCTATATGAGATTCGACGTCGAATGATTGCTTTGCCCAAAGTTCATGACGGTTAAAAACATCGTGTTTCTCCCTAAAATTTCTTAGAGCTACGTCAGCGTCAGGCCATTTTTTGTCTATGCAAAGTTGCCAGATTTTCACCAGCTCGAGCATGGGGCGCATCTTCGCGGATGATTTTTCGATAGCGACTTCGAGCAGGTTGTTTCTTTCAGTTTCATCCAAATCGTAATTTCTTATGCGGTCAATTTTGGATTTTGGTAACGGCTTAGTCAGCCGCCATACACGCGATTGATGCGTGACGAGTTCGTCAACGAGCTCGAACTCTTCATCAAAGAATTCCATTGAGATGTGAATATACGGATGCCAGCAATGGTAATAGTCCTGATGGACGAGCACGGACCGGTCCGGTATCAGATGCGCGAAGAACTCGCCGACCGCGTGCGAATTGAGCGGCTGCGTCTTGGCGATGTCGATGAACAGGATCTCGATGGGATCGCCGGTCCACTTCTGCTTCATGAAGTCGCCGGGATGCGCGGTGATCAGCTCGTGATAGCGGCCGGTCTGATATTCGAAGATGTCGAGGTAGGACTCCCCGTCCTCGACCGGACGGAACTCCTTGCTGATCGTTTCCCCGACATATTTGTCCACGACCTTGAAATAGTCATAGGCGTGGATAGGCGGATGGCCGTCATACGTACCATGCCCACCATCCTTCACGCCGGCGGCGAAGCAGTAGGTGGAGGCGCCGAGGAAGGCGCCTGCGTCGACGATGAAGCCCTTGCCCGAGTACCAGTTCTTGCCGAGCCAGTAGTAGCAGCGGCGTTCTTCGGGGCCGACCATGCCGCGCGGGTTTTCGAGGTGCCTCGGAAAGGCGTAGCCGTCCTTCTTCCACGGCCGGTCATTGAGAGTCAGCAAGTCCACGGTGCTCCTATCGCAACGGATCGGCCCACCCGCCGATCCGGGTTCGGCGCCAGTTCGGCTCTATGGCAGGATTGGAAAGGCCGTGCAAGGCGGGCGGGCGATGGGCAGCGGCCAGTATAGACCATAGTACAATTGTCCGGTTGCGTTTTATCGAACCGTGGCATAGGCGTGATTGCAAGGGGGTGACGTGGCGGAAGGGGACCGCGGCGCCCGTCAGGAAAAAGGGGGTGGGGAATGGAGTTCGAGCTTTCGAACCGGGAAAGCATCGAGGTTTTCGACGGCAATCTCGTGCGCGCGCGCGACAAGTGCGTGATCTACCGCATCACGGTGACGCAGTTCGACGGCGCCAACCTGAAGATCATCGTCACCGGCGGCAAGAGCAAGCTCGTCACGCCCGACACGCGCAGCCCGGTGGTCGACGTGGCGGTGTGGGGCCAGCTCTATCTCGAGGCCGACGGCACCGGCACCGTGACCGGCACCTACGAGGCGCTGTTCGGCCTTTAGGGCCGATCTGCGCTTCATGGACCCGCGGATCGGCTCCAGCGCGTTGTCCCGACGCGTTTTCGCCCGGCGCGCCGGCATCCGCTTCGCCTGCAGGCGCCATAACGGCGCGGCCGGCCCGGACGCGCGCCGGCGCCGCGACACGATCTCGCCACGGTCTGCGGCTAGTTGCTTCGCCGCGCGCGCTGGTCTAGGCCGCGTGGCGATGCTTGTGTCGATGCTTCGCGGGAGCCTTTGATGGACGAGACCGGCCGGCCGCTGATCGAGGCCACCCATCTGCGCCTCGACGTGCCGGTGCTTCAGACGCACGAGCGCCAGCTTCGCGCCAACCCGCTGTTGTTCATCCGCGACCTCTACCTCGCCAAGGGCCGGCGCCGGCTCGACACGCTGGTCGAGGACGTCTCCTTCACGCTTTCGCCGGGCGAGCGGCTCGGCTTGATCGGCCGCAACGGCGCCGGCAAGAGCACGCTGCTTCTGCTTCTGGCCGGCATCTACAAGCCGAGCGGCGGCCGGCTCGTCGTCAACGGCTCGACGCGCGGCCTGTTCAACATCACCTTCGGCATGCTGCCGCAGGCCACGGGGCTGGAGAACATCTATCTGCGCGGCCTGCAGATGGGCCTGTCGCTGGCGGAGATCCGCGCCCGGGTGCCGGAGATCGTCGCCTTCGCCGAGCTCGAGGATGCCATGGACAAGCCGTTCTCGACCTATTCGAGCGGCATGCGCATGCGCCTCGCCTTCGCCATCTCGACGGCGGTCGAGCCCGACATCCTGCTGCTCGACGAGTGGATCGGCGCCGGCGACCAGGGCTTCCTCGACAAGGTGCGCGGGCGCATGGAGCAGCTCGTCTCGGAAAGCCGCGGCCTGGTGCTGGCCAGCCACAACATGGCGCTGATGCGCCGGCTGTGCACCACCGGCATGGTGCTCGACGGCGGCCGCGTCGCCTTTCTCGGCCCCATCGAGGAGGCGCTGGCGCACTACCGCACGCCGGCCGCCGCTGCGGGGGCCGCCGCGTGAGGCCGCGCGCGGCCGTCCGTTCCTAGACCATGGCGCAGCCTGCCGTCTTCGTCTGGCAGTGGGGCCGGCGCGGCGCCGGGCCGCGCTTCGCCGCCGAGCTCGCCGCCGCCCTGGCCGCCGCCGGCGCGCGGCCGATCCTGTCGCTGTCGCGCGCGGCCGAGAGCTTCGAGGGCCTGGCCGGGCTGTGCCCCGACGGCCATCACGTGGCCGGCGGCAGCGGCCTTGCCGGCCTCGCGCTGCAGGCCGGCCGGCTGCCCGTGACGCTCGCCCGGCTGTCCGGCCGGCTCGCCGCGGCGCGGCCGGCCGCCGCGATCTGCGCCATGCCGGGCTATCTCGACCCGTTCGTCGCCGCCCGGCTCGGCGCCCTGCGCATCCCGCTCGTCACCGTGGTGCACGACATGCGGCCGCACCGCGGCGACCGCCACCACGCCGTCTACCGGCTGCAGCGCCGCGTCGTGGCGCACAGCCGCGCCGTCGTCACCCTGTCGCGCTTCATGGCCGACGCGCTGGCCGCCGCCGGCCCGCCGGGCCCCGCCGGCGGCACGGTGGTGCCGCTGTTCCACCCGCCCTTCGCCTTCGCCGATCTCGACCTGCCGCCGCCGGCCGCCCCGCCGGCGGCGCGAGACGGGCCGCTGCGCGTGCTGGTGACCGGCCGCATCCGCGGCTACAAGGGCGTGGAGACCGCGCTCGACGCGGTGGCCGCGCTCGCCGGCCGGCCGCTGGCGCTGCGCATCGCCGGCGCGGCCGACGATCCGCCCTGGCTCGCCCGCGCGCGGGCGATGGACGACGTCGCGCTGCGCCTCGAATGGCTCGACGAGCGCGCGCTGGTCGCGGAGATCGACGCCGCCGACCTGGTGCTGTTTGCCTACAGCGAGGCGACCCAGTCGGGCCTGGTGCCGCTGTGCCAGGCGCGCGGCCGCGCCGTCGTCGCCACGCCGGTCGGCGGCATCGCCGAGCAGGTCGAGCACGGCGTCGACGGGATGCTGGCCGCGCGGGCCGATGCCGGCGCGCTCGCCGCGCTGCTCGCGCGCTTTACCGACGAGCCGGCGCTGGCCGGCCGGCTGGGTGCGGCCGCGCTCGCCCGCCACCGGCCGCAGCCCGCCTGGGCGCGCTTCGTCGACGGCCTGATGCCGCTGCTCGGCTGAGGCGCTTCCGGGCGAAGCGGGAGCCGGTCCGCCGTCGGCAAAGGCGTCAAACGATAACTTGGAGCGGGTCCGCGATGCCGCGAAAGGCAGACCGGCGCGCGCCGGTGCCGCCCGGCCGCCTCACACCCACAGCGGCACGTAGCGCGAATAGCCGCGGTAGACGATCGCCGCCAGCACCGTGCCGATCACGCTGATGCCGCCGACCGCCAGCCAGGTCACCGGCGAGATCGGGTTGCCGAGCAGCGGCGCGCGCACGATCTCCAGGAAGTGGTAGAAGGGGTTGTAGGTGAGGAAGGCGCCGAGCACGCCGCCGCGTCCGGCCTCGCCCGGCATCCAGATGATCGGCGTGGCGAGAAAGGCGATGCGCATGATCGCCGAGACGATCTCGCCGACGTCGCGGAAGCGGCTGCCGACGACGCCGAAGAAGAACAGGAACCAGCCGCAATTGTAGACGAGCAGCGCGAAGCCGAGCAGGGCGAGCGCGGAATAAAGCGTCAGCGGCACGCCGAACAGCGCCATCACCGCCGCCGCGATCAGCGCCTGATGCAGGAACTGGATCACCGTCTTCAAGCCGTCGACGGCGAGGATCTCGGCGAGCGACATGCCGCCGTGCAGCACCTGGCCGCGGTAGCGCGCGAACACCGTGGCGCCGCCGTTGACGACGCCGGCGATCAGGTTCCACACGACGAGGCCGATCGCCAGATGCGGCACGTAGACGGCGGCCGCGATGCCGTAGACCTCGCTGAACAGCAGGCCGAGCACGGCCACGAACAGGCTCGGCCCGACCAGCAGCCACAGCGGCCCCAGCACGGTGCGGCGGTACTGGATCGCGAAGGTGAACCAGGTGAGGTAGAGGATGCGGCTCATGCTGCGGGTCATGCCGTGCCTTCTGCTGCTGGCTGGCGCGCGGTCTGCGGCGGGAGCGGGCGAGGCGAGGCTCAATCGACGACCTCCACGCTGAGCCCGTAGAGCGTCACCGACTGGCCGGTCGCCTGCGGGTCGGGCAGGATGCCGACATAGTCGCCGCCGCGCGGCTTGCCCTGCGGCACCGCGTAGTCGAAGGAGACGACGGCCGGCGTGGCGGAAAGCGTGAGCGTGCGCCAGCCGCTGTTGCCCACCTCCGACGTCGAATAGGCAATCGCCACGGCCGCGCCGTCGGCGGCGGCGGCGAGCAGCGACACGCGCACCGTCCTGCCGCTCGCCGCGAGCTCGAGCGAGTCCGGCAGGCGCAGCGAGAGGCCGGCGGTGCGGCCGGCCGACGACGGCTCGGAGACGCTGCCGGAGGCGACGAGCGCGTCGCCGCGCCGCTCGACCGAAATGCCGTCGGGAACCTGCAGCGTCTCCGCCTCGGCCCGCCCCAGGCGCACCACGTAGTCGCCGTCGAGGGCGGGCAGTTGCGGCGTCGCCGCCTGGTCCTCCCCGCCGGGCACCACGAGCTCGGTGCCGATCAGCAGCACGTCGCAGTTCTCGCCGAGCACGGCGGTGTTGGCGGCGCAGATCTCCGGCCACCGGTTGCCGTCACCGAGCACGCGCAGCGCGATTTCCGACAGGCTGTCGCCGGGCTCGACGACGACCGTCTGCTGCGCCTGGGCGGCCGCCAGCCCCGCCCACAGTGCCGCCGCGCAAAGGCCGAGCCGCCGCGCCGCCGGGCGCCGTCCGCGCGCGGTGCGTCGCGCTGCGACCGTGGTGAGGGATCGCGAATCTGCGTCGATCATTATGGGCATCAGGCCGTCGCTCCACTCGTTCGGCCGGAACGGATCGCGCGCGACCGTCCTCCGGCGCTGTCACCTGCCGCCGGCAGGCCGTCGGATCGAGCCCTCGTCGCGCGGTCGCTGCGCCGCGCGGCGCCGGGCGGCCGGCCGCCCGACGGCTGATCCGCGCATCCTGTAGCCGGTTTCGCCGCAGGTTAGAAGAACCCGTTTCGCCGGCGCCACCCAGCCTTTTGTCTAGGTGCCGGCCGTCGTCGGCCGCTCGGCGTCCTCGATGCCGAGCAGCCTAGCGAACTGCAGCACGACGCTCTGCTGGTCGAACGAGCCCGCCTCGAAGAGCGCCCGTCCGGCCGCGCCGTGCCGCGCGGCGAGCTGCGGCTCGTCGAGATAGCGCGCCACCGCCGCCGTCAGCGCCGCGCCCATGTCGGGCCCCGGCGCGACGAGCAGCCCCGTCTCGCCGTCGCGCACGATCGCGCTGCAGCCCGGCAGGTCGCTCGCCACGCAGGCCACGCCGCTCGCCGCCGCCTCGATGAGAATGCGCGGGATGCCCTCGCCGTAGCGCGTCGGCAGGCACACCACGTCCGTCTGGCGCAGCAGGCCCGCCATGTCGTCGACGCGGCCGAGAAAGCGGATGGCCGGCTCGGCGGCCAGTGTCTCCGGCGCCAGGCCGTCCGGGTCGCCGGCATCGAGCATGCCGGCGACCGCGAACGCGGCGTCGGACCGGCCGCCGAGGCGCCGCGCGGTGTCGACGAACAGGTCGAGCCCCTTGGCGCGCAGCAGGCGCGAGGCGAACAGGACGCGCAGCGGCCGCTCTGCCGGCTGGCGGTCGGCCGGCCGGTAGAGCTGCGGGTCGACGCCGGCACCGCTGACCACATGCGCCTTGTCCGCGCTGACCAGCCCGCGCTTCAGCCAGTGCGCCCGGTCGGCCGCCGTCTCGAAGGTGAAGCGCACGTTCGGCCGCGCGGAGATCAGCCGGATCGCCCGCTCGACCAGCCAGCGCACCGGGGTGCCGCGCCGCTGCCGACCGGCCAGGTCGGGCGCCATCAGCCGGCCGAGGCCGGGGATGGTGACGAGCACGCGGCCGCGCATGCGCGCCGTCAGCGCCGCGAGCCCGCCGAAGACGGCCGGCTTCAGCGTGATGAGGTGCACCGCGACGGGCTGCAGCTCGCCGATCAGCCGCCGCGTCACGCGCACCAGCCGCATGTCGTGCACCGGATGGAACCGGAAGCGCTCGACCGGCAGGTGGATGTAGTGCCAGCCCGCGCGTGCCGCGGCGGGGATCGGCGTGCCGCCGGTCACCACGGTGACGTCGAAGCCGCGCGCCACCAGATCGTCGATCACCGCAACGCGGTGGCGCAGGAAGTAGTCGCCGTCGTTGCAGATGACCAGGATCGCGGGCATGTGGCGCTTTCCAGACGTCGAACCGGACTGCCGGCGGCATGCGCCAGGGGGGCCGGGCGGTGGCCCGCAGCGCCTGCCGGGGAGACCGACCTGCGATAGCACGGCATTGCCGGCGAGCAACCCCAATTTTGCAACGACAGGGCGCGGAGCCGCTGTGCGCGCTCGGCAACTTTTTCTAGACATGCCCGTGCTACTGGGTCATCCCACGAGGTGTGTCGGCGCACGGGCAGCGCGTGCGAAGGCCGGCGCGGGACCTGGCAGGAGGGGATGCGATGCTGGTGCCGGTGGTCATGGCGGGCGGGTCGGGGACGCGGCTGTGGCCGGTGTCCCGCAAGCTCTATCCCAAGCAGTTCTGCGCGCTGACCGGCGAGCGCACCATGCTGCAGGAGACCGCGGCGCGCCTGTCCGGGCTCGACGCGGCAGCGCCGCTCGTCGTGTGCAACGAGGAGCACCGCTTCCTGGCCGCCGAGCAGCTCCGCCAGATCGGCCAGGACGCGGCCGCCGTGATCCTCGAGCCGGTCGGCCGCAACACCGCGCCGGCGATCGCCCTGGCGGCGCTGCATGCGACGGCCGGCGGCGAGGACCCGCTGCTGCTCGTGCTGGCCGCCGATCACCTGATCGTCGACGTCGCCGCCTTCCAGGCGAGCGTGGCGAAGGCGGTGCGGCTGGCCGAGGCGGGCCGGCTGGTGACCTTCGGCATCGTGCCGCAGCGCGCCGAGACCGGCTATGGCTACGTGCGCCGCGGCGCGCCGCTCGGCGACGACGGCCATGCGGTCGACCGCTTCGAGGAAAAGCCGGACGCCGCGACGGCCGAGGCCTTCGTCGCGTCGGGCGACTACTACTGGAACAGCGGCATGTTCCTGTTCCGCGCCGGCGTCTATCTCGGCGAGCTCGAGCGGCATGCGCCGGCGATCCTCGCGGCCTGCCGCGCCGCCTATGCGGGGGCGGCG
Organism: Aquibium sp. A9E412; assembly: GCF_030398335.1. Taxonomy (GTDB): domain Bacteria; phylum Pseudomonadota; class Alphaproteobacteria; order Rhizobiales; family Rhizobiaceae; genus A9E412. Next base: position 58,497 of record NZ_JAOAOP010000013.1, on the reverse strand, counting down.
GTCGACATGGACTTCGTGCGCGTCGCCGCCGGGCCCTTCGCCGCCGGGCCGAGCGATTCCATCGACTATGCGGTGATGGAGAAGACCGGCGCGGCCGCCGTGGTGCCGCTCGACGCGGGCTGGAGCGACATCGGCTCGTGGGATGCGCTGTGGGAGATCAGCGACAAGGACGCGGCCGGCAACGTGCTGGCCGGCGACGTGCTGGCGCTCGACGCGCGCAACTCGCTCGTGCGCGCCGACCGGCGGCTGGTGGCGCTGGTGGGCGTGGAGGACCTCGTCGTGGTCGAGACGCCGGATGCGGTGCTCGTCGCCGATCGCGCGCGCGCCCAGGACGTCAAGAAGATCGTCGAGACGATCGGCGACAACGGCCGCGCCGAGCATCTGACGCACCGCATCGTCTACCGCCCGTGGGGGCACTACGATTCGATCGATCTCGGCGACCGCCACCAGGTCAAGCGCATCACCGTGAAGCCGGGCGCCAAGCTGTCGGTGCAGATGCACCACCATCGCGCCGAGCACTGGGTGGTGGTGCGCGGCACCGCCCGCGTGCAGAAGGGCGAGGAGACGGTGCTGCTCGGCGAGAACCAGTCGACCTACATCCCGCTCGGCGAGGTGCATGCGCTGGAGAACCCAGGCAAGATCCCGCTCGAGCTGATCGAGGTGCAGTCGGGCTCCTATCTGGGCGAGGACGACATCGTCCGGCTGGAGGACCGCTACGGCCGTCTCGAGAAGGGCTGACCGGCCGCGCGCCAGAGCCGTTCTGATGTTCGCGGATTCGCAGATCGGCTCTGACTTTTCATTTCAACGCGTTTGCCGACGGCGAACCGGTTTCCACTTCGCCTGCAAACGCCTCAGGCGCGGATCAGCGCCGTCAGCTCGTCCACCTTGGCCTTGAGCAGCGCCTGGTCGCCGCGCGTCTCGACGTTGAGCCTGAGCAGCGGCTCGGTGTTCGACGCGCGCACGTTGAAGCGCCAGTCGTCGAACACCAGCCCCAGGCCGTCGAGCGTCTCGACCTGCGGGTCCTGCGCCGCATAGCGCTCGGCCAGCCGCTGCTGCACCGCCTTGGCGTCGGATACGGTGAAGTTGATCTCGCCGGAGCAGGGGAAGGCGGCGATGCGCTCTTCCAGGAGCTCGGCCAGGCTGGTGCCGGTCGCCGACAGCTCGGTGACCACGTCGAGCCAGGCGAGCATGCCCGAATCGCAGTAGGCGAAGTCGCGGAAGTAGTGGTGGGCGCTCATCTCGCCGCCATAGACGGCGTCCTCCTCGCGCATCATCTGCTTGAAGAAGGCGTGGCCGGTGCGGCAGGCCTTGGCGACTCCGCCGGCGCGCTCGACGATGTCGATCGTGTTCCAGGTCAGCCGCGGGTCGTGCAGGATCGTCGCGCCGGGATGATCGCGCAGCATGCGCTGGGCGATCATGCCGACCAGGTAGTAGCCTTCGACGAAGCGGCCGTGATGGTCGTAGAGGAAGCAGCGGTCGAAATCGCCGTCGAAGGCGATGCCGAGATCGGCGCCGTGCTCGACCACCGCGCGGCTCGCCCGCTCGCGCTTTTCCGGCAGCAGCGGGTTGGGCACGCCGTTGGGCAGCGTCGGGTCGGGCTCGTGGTCGACCTTGATGAAGGTGAAGGGCAGGTGCGGCTCGATCAGGTCGATGATCGGTCCGGCGCAGCCGTTGCCGGCATGGCAGACGATCTTGAGCGGCTTCAGCGCGTGGCCGGAGACCTCGCCGAGCAGCCGCTCGACATAGGAGGCACGATCCTGCAGCGGCCGCACGACGCCGCGCCTGGCATAGTCGTCGACCGCCGGCATGGCGCGGTCGGCATAGACCATCTCCTCGATGGCGGCGAAGGCGTTGTCGCGCGTCGCCGCCGCGGCGCCCTTCAGCACCATCTTGAAGCCGTTGTAGTCGGGCGGGTTGTGGCTCGCCGTCACCATCAGCCCGGCATCGGCGCCCGAGCGCGCGGTGTGGAAATAGACCTCCTCGGTGCCGCACTGGCCGACCGGCAGGACGTCGCAACCGCTGTCGAGCAGGCCCTGCGACAGGGCCGCGGCAAGGGCGGGGCTGTCCATGCGCATGTCGTGGCCGACGACGACGGCGTCCGCCTTCAGGAATTCGGCCGTCGCCTGGCCGAACCGGTAGGCGAAGGCGGCGTTGATCGCCGCCGGGATCTGGCCGCGCACGTCGTAGGCCTTGAAGGGCGAGTTCATCGGGTGCTGTCCTTTGCCGTTGCCAACGGGTGTCCTGCCGGTGTTAGGCATGGATCGCGCGTGACGCAATCGCAATCGCGCCGGCGCCCGGGCGGTGCGGCGCCGGCCGTTCAAGTCGTGTGACAGCGACGCGCGAGAGATTGAAGCGGCGCCCCGGTTGCCAAGCGGCGCGGCGCTTTCTAAGGACGGCATGTCAGGTCCGGCGGCGACCGCCGGCCCGCAGCACGGGGCGCCCATGCAGTTCATCGATCTCCAGGCCCAGCGCGCGCGCATCCGCGAGCGTCTCGACACCGCGATCGCGCGCGTGGTGGAAAGCGGCCGCTACATCCTCGGCCCGGAAGTCGCCGAGTTCGAGAAGCGGCTGGCCGAGTTCCTCGGCGTCGGCCAGGTGGTCGCCTGCGCCAACGGCACCGACGCGCTGCACATCCCGCTGCGCGCGCTCGGCATCGGTCCCGGCGACGCGGTGTTCTGTCCGAGCTTCACCTTCGCCGCCACCGCCGAGGTGGTGGCGCTCGCCGGGGCCGAGCCGGTCTTCGTCGACGTCGAGCCGGACAGCTACAACATCGATGTCGCGAGCCTGGAGGCGGCGCTCGCGGCCGTTCGCGCCGAGGGACGGCTGGTGCCGCGGGCGATCATTCCGGTCGACCTGTTCGGCCAGGCGGCCGACTATGCGGCCCTCGAGCGCATCGCCCTGCGCGAGGATCTCGTCATCGTCTCCGACGCGGCGCAGTCGATCGGCGGCGTGCGCGACGGCCGGCGCTGCGGCAGCTTCGGCCGCGTCGCGGGCACCAGCTTCTATCCGGCCAAGCCGCTCGGCTGCTACGGCGACGGCGGCGCGATGATGACCGACGACGCCGACCTCGCCGAGGTGCTGCGCTCGATCGCCTTTCACGGCAAGGGCAACGGCCAGTACGACAATGTGCGCGTCGGCCTCAATTCGCGCCTCGACACGCTGCAGGCGGCGATCCTGATCGAGAAGCTCGCCATCCTGCCCGACGAGATGGAGCGCCGCGAGGCGGTCGCCCGGCGCTACATCGCCGGCCTGGGCGACGTCGCCAGGGTGCCGCGGGTGCCGGCCGGCAGCCGCTCGGCCTGGGCGCAGTTCGCCATCGAGTGCGAGGATCGCGACCGGCTGCGCGCCGGCCTCGCCGAGGCCGGCATCCCCTCGGTGGTCTACTACGAGAAGCCGCTGCACCTGCAGCGCGCCTATGCGCACTGTCCGCGCGCGCCGCACGGGCTGCCGGTTTCCGAGGGGCTGTCGGCGCGCATCCTGTGCCTGCCGATGCACCCCTATCTGGCGGCCGACGACCAGGACCGCATCATCGAGGCGGTGCGCGCCGTGCTGGCGCCGGCCGGCCTGCGCCACGCGGCCGCCCGGTGAGAGGCGCCGCGCCGGCCCGGGCAGAAAGTTGCCCCCATCGGGGCCGGGCGGGAACGAACCGCCGCGGAGCGGCCCCTATCGAGCAAGGCTTCGCCTTGAATTTGCGGCACCGGCCGATAGAAAAGGCTGGCTGCCGTTGCGGAAAGCGCGTGCCTGCACGCAATCCAGTGTTTGAGGCCCGAGCATGACCAAGCCCCTCAGCCATCTCGACCGGCTCGAAGCGGAATCGATCCACATCTTCCGCGAGGTCGCCGCGACCTTCTCCAAGCCGGTGATGCTCTATTCGGTGGGCAAGGATTCCTCGGTGCTGCTGCATCTGGCGCTCAAGGCCTTCTATCCGGCGCGGCCGCCCTTTCCCTTCATGCACATCGACACGACGTGGAAGTTCCGCGAGATGATCGAGTTCCGCGACCGCATGGCGGCCGAGCGCGGCTTCGATCTGCTGGTCCACATCAACCAGGACGGTGTGCGCGACGGCATCAACCCGTTCGACCACGGCTCCAACACCCACACCCACATCATGAAGACGGTGGCGCTGCGCCAGGCGCTCGACAAGCACGGTTTCGACGCCGCCTTCGGCGGCGCCCGGCGCGACGAGGAGAAGTCGCGCGCCAAGGAGCGCATCTTCTCCTTCCGCAACGCCGCGCACGCCTGGGACCCCAAGAACCAGCGCCCGGAGATGTGGAAGATCTACAACACCCGCATCGCGCCGGGTGAATCGATCCGCGTCTTCCCGCTGTCGAACTGGACCGAGCTCGACATCTGGCAGTACATCCTGCAGGAAAACATTCCGATCGTGCCGCTCTACTACGCCAAGAGGCGGCCGGTGGTCGACCGCGACGGCATGACGATCATGGTCGACGACGCGCGCATGAAGCTGCGCCCCGACGAGCGCGTCGAGGAGCGCATGGTGCGCTTCCGCACGCTCGGCTGCTACCCGCTGACCGGCGCCATCGATTCGCAGGCCGACACGCTGGAGGCGATCGTCGCCGAGATGCTGACGGCGCGCACCTCCGAGCGTCAGGGCCGGCTGATCGACAAGGACGAGGCCGGCTCCATGGAGAAGAAGAAGCGCGAGGGGTATTTCTGAGATGGACGATCTCGCCACCGCCGCCGCACTGCCCGATGCCGAGGACATCCGCGCCTATCTCGCGGCGCAGTCCGGCAAGACGCTGCTGCGCTTCCTCACCTGCGGCTCGGTCGACGACGGCAAGTCGACGCTGATCGGCCGGCTGCTCTACGACACCAAGCTGATCTTCGAGGACCAGCTCGCCGCGCTGGAGAGCGATTCGCGCAAGCACGGCACGGTGGGCACCGACATCGACTTCGCGCTGCTCGTCGACGGGCTGGAGGCCGAGCGCGAGCAGGGCATCACCATCGACGTCGCCTATCGCTTCTTCGCCACCGACAAGCGCAAGTTCATCGTAGCCGACACGCCCGGCCACGAGCAGTACACGCGCAACATGGCGACCGGCGCCTCGACGGCCGACCTGGCGATCGTGCTGGTCGACGCGCGCGCCGGCGTGCTGCGCCAGACGCGGCGCCACTCGATCATCGCCGCGATGCTCGGCATCCGCAACATCGTGCTGGCGGTCAACAAGATCGACCTGGTCGACTATGCCGAGGACGTGTTCGAGCAGATCGTCGAGGACTATCGCGGCTTCGCCGCCGATCTCGGCTTCCAGTCGATCGTGCCGATCCCCATGTCGGCGCGCTTCGGCGACAACGTGACCGGCCGCTCCGACCGCATGCCCTGGTACAAGGGGCCGGTGCTGCTGTCGCATCTCGAGACCGTCGAGGTCGAGCGCGACGCCGCCGCGCGGCCGCTGCGCTTTCCCGTGCAGTATGTCAGCCGCCCCAATCTCGACTTCCGCGGCTTTGCCGGCACGGTGGCCGCCGGCCGCGTCGCCGCCGGCGACGAGGTGGTGGTCGCCAAGTCGGGCAAGCGCTCGCGCGTCGCGCGCATCGTCACCCAGGACGGCGACCTCGAGGAGGCCGTCGAGGGCCAGGCGGTCACGCTGGTGCTCGAGGATGAGATCGAGGTGTCGCGCGGCAACATGCTGGTCGCGCCCGACGCCCGGCCGCACGTCGCCGACCAGTTCGCCGCCAACGTCGTGTGGTTCGACGAGCACGCGATGATCCCCGGCCGCTCCTACATCCTGCGCACCGAGGTCGACCAGACCAGCGCCACGGTGTCGGAGCTCAAGTACCGCGTCAACGTCAACAACTTCGCGCACGAGGCGGCCAAGTCGCTCGAGCTCAACGAGGTCGGCGTGTGCAACCTGTCGCTGCAGGCGCCGATCGCCTTCGACCGGTTCGCCGACGACCGCACCACCGGCGGCTTCATCCTGATCGACCGGCTGACCAACGCCACGGTCGGCGCCGGCATGATCCTGCACCCGCTGCGCCGCGCCGAGAACATCCACTGGCAGGCGCTCGACGTCGACAAGGGCTCGCGTGCCGCGCTCAAGCACCAGAAGCCGGTCGTGCTGTGGTTCACCGGCCTGTCGGGCTCGGGCAAGTCGACCATCGCCAACCTGCTGGAAAAGAAGCTCCACGTCGCCGGCCGGCACACCTATCTGCTCGACGGCGACAACGTGCGCCACGGCCTCAACCGCGACCTCGGCTTCACCGAGGAGGACCGCGTGGAGAACATCCGCCGCGTGGCGGAGGTCGCGCGCCTGATGGCGGATGCCGGGCTGATGGTGTTCGTCTCCTTCATCTCGCCGTTCCGCGCCGAGCGGCGCATGGCGCGCGACCTGATGGGCGAGGGCGAGTTCGTCGAGATCTTCGTCGACACGCCGTTCGAGGAGTGCGCGCGGCGCGATCCCAAGGGTCTCTACGCCCGCGCGCTCAAGGGCGAGATCAAGAACTTCACCGGCGTCGATTCGCCCTACGAGCCGCCGGAGGCGGCCGAGGTGCATCTGGAGACACTCAACCGCACGCCCGAGGAGATGGTCGAGGCGATCGAGGCCTGGCTGCGGGAGCAAGGCTATTGCTGAGCGGGGAGGGCGCGGCGGCGCGGCCGGCGCAGCCGGCTGACGCGGACCTCGTCGCCGGGCTCGAGGAGCTGGCGCTCGAAGCCGGCCGCGCGATCATGGCGTGCTACGCGCGCGGCGTGTCGGTGAGCGAGAAGGCCGACGCCTCGCCGGTCACCGAGGCCGACACCACGGCCGAGGCGATCATCCTGCGCGGGCTCGCCCGGCTGTGCCCGCAGGTGCCGGTGGTCGCCGAGGAATCGGTCGCCGCCGGCCGCGTGCCGCCGGCGCTCGACGGTGCCTTCCTGCTGGTCGATCCGCTCGACGGCACGCGCGAGTTCGTCAACCGGCGCGACGACTTCACCGTCAACATCGCGCTGGTGCGCGGCGGCGTGCCCGAGCTCGGCGTCGTCTACGCGCCGGCGCGCAGCGCCCTGTTCGCGGCCAGGCCCGACCGGGCCGAGGCGGCCACGGTCGAGGACGGCGCGCGTGTCGTCGCGCGCGGTGCGATCGCGGTGCGCGGTGCGCCCGAGCCGCCGGTCATCGTCGCCAGCCGCTCGCACCGCACCGCCGAGACCGATGCCTTCATCGCCCGCTTTCCCGGCGCCGAGCTGATGGCGGTCGGCTCGTCGCTCAAGTTCTGCATGCTGGCGAGCGGCCGCGCCGACCTCTACCCGCGGTTCGGCCGTACCATGGAGTGGGACACCGCGGCCGGCGACGCGGTCCTGCGCGCGGCCGGCGGCCGCACGCTCACCCTCGACGGCCGGCCGCTCGCCTACGGCAAGCGCGACCAGCCGCACGACAGCGACTTCGCCAATCCCTGGTTCGTCGCCGAAGCCGGCTGCCATGCCGTGGCGCGTTGAGACGGCGTCGATTGCCCGCTGCGTTGGCGGCAATGCCGCAATCGTGTCACAATTGCGGCATGTTCGTGGCATAATGTGCTAAGATAAGCAAAACCAAGAACAATCGGAGGTCGTCGCCGGGGCGGGGGCGGCGGCTTGCGAAGAAGGGGGTTGGTTGCGTTTGACGTTGCGAAGCTGGTTGCGTACGGGCGATCTGTCTGCCCGTGTGTCCCGGAGCCCGGCCGGCGGTGCCGGCAGGCCGGAAGGGGCGCCCGGGATGGGCGGCCGGTGGTCTCCGGCCATGCATCGGAGGGCGTGTCTTGCTCTCTAGGATGCGCCATTGGATCGCCGAGCGGCCGCGCCGGGCCAAGCGCCTGGTGCTGCTCGTGGCCGACGTCTTCGGCCTCATCGCGATCATGTGGGCGGCCTTCTCGATCCGCCTCGACCAGCTCTTCGTGCCGAACCTGCAGCAGGCGCTGTTCTTCCTCGCCGCGCCGCTCGTCACGATCCCGATCTTCGTGCGCATGGGCCTCTACCGCTCGGTGCTGCGCTATCTGCCCGAGCGCGCCATCTGGACTATCGTCCAGGCGGTGACCTTCGCGACGCTGGCGCTCGTCAGCCTCGCCTTCCTCACCCAGATGACCGGCATCGAGGGCATTCCGCGCAGCATTCCGCTGCTCTACTGGATCATCTCCGTGCTCGCTGTCACCGGCAGCCGCTTCACCCTGAAATGGCTGCTGCGCCACGGCGAGAAGAACGGCGACAGCGTCAAGCGCATGCTGATCTACGGCGCCGGCGATGCCGGCGTGCAGCTTGCCGACGCGCTGCGCTCGGCCGGCGATCGCCAGGTGATGGGCTTCGTCAGCGACAATCCGGGCCTGTTCGGGATGGATATCCTCGGCCTGCGGGTCTATTCGCCCTCGCAGCTCGAGTCGGTGGTGGCCAATTTCGGCATCGAGGAAGTGGTCATCACGTCCCAGGCGGGGGCCGACAACCGCGAGCTGGTGGCGCGCCTCGGCGCCCTGCCGGTCAAGATGCGCATCCTGCCGGCCATCGCCGACCTGGCGGCCGGCCGCTATCTGGTCAGCTACATCCGCGACATCGATCTCGACGACCTGCTCGGCCGCTCGCCGGTGCCGGCCGATCTCGGCCTGATGCGCCAGATGATCGAGGGCCGCACCATTCTCGTCACCGGCGCGGCCGGCTCCATCGGCTCGCAGCTCTGCCGCACGATCGTGCGCAACAATCCGGCCAAGCTGGTGCTGCTCGAGGTCAACGAGCACGGCCTCTACGAGATGTCGCGCGAGTTGAAGGCGCTGTGCACCTGCCCGGTGGTGCCCGTGCTGGGCTCCATCACCAACGCCGCGCTGGTGCGGCGCACGCTGCGCGCCGAGCATGTCGACACCATCTACCACACCGCCGCCTACAAGCACGTCTCGATGGTCGAGCGGAACAAGATCGAGGGCGTGCGCAACAACGTCTTCGGCACGCATGTGCTGGCCGATGCCGCGCAGGAGTTCGGCGTCGACAACTTCGTGCTGATCTCAAGCGACAAGGCGGTTCATCCGAAGAGCGTGATGGGCGCCAGCAAGCGCTGGGCCGAGCTCATCGTGCGCCACTACGCGCAGCAGACCGCGACCCGCGGCCACGGCACGCGCTATGCGGCGGTGCGCTTCGGCAACGTCATCGGCTCGAGCGGCTCCGTCGTGCCGCTGTTCAAGGAGCAGATCGCCAGCGGCGGCCCGGTGACGATCACGCACGATGAGACGACGCGCTACTTCATGTCGGTGCGCGAGGCGGCCGAGCTGATCGTCCAGGCGAGCGCGCTGTCGGAGGCCGGCGACGTGCTGCTGCTCGAGATGGGCGATCCGATCCGCATCCGCGATCTCGCCGAGGACATGATCATGCTGGCCGGTCTCACCGTGCGCGGCCCGGACAATCCGCATGGCGACATCGAGATCGTCACGATCGGCCTCGCCGAGGGCGAGAAGATCCACGAGGAGCTGTTCTACCACCGCGCCAGCGTCGCGCGCACGCCGCATCCCAAGATCCTGCGCGCGCGCCGGCCCGACGGCCTGTCGGACCGGGTGCCGCTGATGCTGGCGCGCATGCGCGAGGCGGTGGAGCGCAGCGACGAGGCGGAGGTGCGGCGCCTGCTGTTCGACTTCCTGATCGAGCAGCCGGCGGGCGAGGGCGAGGCCGCCTTGTGGCCGGCCGGTCCGGGCGCGCAGGAGCAGGGCGCCTATCCCAACTGACGCGCGTGCGCGGCGGCCAGCGCGGCGAGCCGCGGCCGGCTGTCGGCCACCGGATGCCAGCCGAGCAGTGCCAGCGGCCGCGCGTCGCAGCTCTGGTCGGCCTGCAGCGCCTGCCAGAGCGCCCGTCTGCCGGTGACGGCCGCCGCCGCGCCGACGAGCCGCCCGGGCAGCGCGAACAGCCGCGCGGAGCGGCCGCGGCCGCGGCGGAAGGCGGCGACGATCTCGCCCGGCGTCAGCGCCGTTTGGTCGCTTGCCACATGCACCGGCTGCGGCGCCACCGCGGCATCGAGCAGGCAGGCGACCGCCCCGGCCACGGCCGCGACGTCGACCAGCGGCCGGCGGCCGGCAAGCCCGGCGAGCGGCAGCGGCAGCGGCGTCTCCGACAGCGCCAGCAGGCGGCCCAGGAAGCCGCCCATGCCCGGCCCGTAGACGGCCGGCAGGCGCAGCACCGAGAGATCGCCCGGCCGCGCCGCGTAGGCGGCCGTCGCGGCGCGCTCGCCGGCAAGCTTGGAGCGGCCGTAGGCGCCCGCCGGCTGAGGCGCGGTGGCCGCGTCGATGGTGCCGCTGAAGCCGGCGCCGGCCACCGCGCGGATCGACGAGACGAGGACGAAGCGGCCGCCGGCGCCACGCGCCGCCGCCGCCGCGAGCCGCTCGGCAAGCCGCGCGTTCGCCGCGTGAAGCTCGGCCTCCGTGCGGCCGCGCGCATCGGCCAGCCCCGCGCAATGCACCACGTCGTCGACGCCGGCCATCAGCGCGTCGAAGGCGGCGTCCGCCGCGTCGGCCGGCGGCAGCGCGACGTCGATGCCGGGGCGCAGCGGCGCGCGGCCGGCGCGACGTACGGTGCGGCCCTGCGCGGCGAGGTGGCGGGCGACGGCGCCGCCTATGAAGCCGCTCGCCCCGGTGACGAGCACGCTCATGACGGGCCGGCCGGCATCGCCGGCGCTACCCGATCGGCGGGCGGCCCACCGAGTGGTAGGCGAGCCCGGTGTCGGTGAGGTCGGCCGGCTGGTAGACGTTGCGCGCGTCGAAGAAGATGCGGCCGCGCATCAGCCCGGCGATGCGCGTCAGGTCGAGCGCGCGATAGGCGTTCCAGTCGGTCAGGAGCGCCACCGCGTCGGCCCCCTCGGCCGCCTGGTAGGGCGAGCCGCACCAGGCAACGCCGTCGAGGGCGCGGCTGGCCGCCGCCATCGCGGCGGGATCGTGCGCGCGCACGGTGACGCCGGCGGCCGTGAGCGCGGCGATGATGTCGAGCGAGGGCGCCTCGCGGATGTCGTCGGTGTTGGGCTTGAAGGAGACGCCGAGCACGGCGACCGTGGCCGCGGCGGGCTCTGCGAGGAACGACAGGATGCGCTCGCCCATGCGCTTCTTGCGCTGCTCGTTCTCCGCCACGACGGTCTCCACGAGACGCTGCGGCGCCTCGAAGCGGCGGCCGATGGCGGCGAAGGCGCGCGTGTCCTTGGGAAAGCACGAGCCGCCGAAGCCGGGCCCCGGATGCAGGAACTTCGAGCCGATGCGCCGGTCCATGCCGATCGCCTTGGCGACGTCCTGCACGTTGCCGCCGACCCGCTCGCACAGGTCGGCGAGCTGGTTGATGAAGGTCACCTTCATCGCCAGGAAGGCGTTCGAGGCGTACTTGATCAGCTCGGCGTTCTCCAGCGAGGTGACGACGAGCGGCGTCTCGCGCAGGTAGAGCGGCCGATAGACGCGCTGCATGACGGCGCGGCCGTTGTCGTCGCGCGCGCCGACCACCACCCGGTCGGGACGCATGAAGTCTTCCACCGCCGAGCCCTCGCGCAGGAACTCCGGGTTCGACACCATGGAGAACGGCACGTCGGGCCGCGCGGCGGCGATGCGCTCGGCGACGGCGGCCGCGGTGCCGACGGTGGCGGTCGACTTGATGACGACCGTGGTGTTGGGCCGCATCGCCAGGGCGATCGCCTCGGCGGCGGCGAAGATGTATTGCAGGTCGGCCTCGCCGTCGCCGCGCCGCGAGGGCGTGCCGACGGCGATGAACACGACGTCGGACTCCGCCACGGCCGCCGCCAGATCGGTGGTGAAGGTGAGCCGCCCCTCGGCCACGTTCTTGCGCAGCAGGTCTTCCAGCCCCGGCTCGTAGATGGTCAGCTCGCCGCCGTTCAGCCGGTCGATGATGCCGTGGTTCTGGTCGACGCAGTTGACGTGGTAGCCGAACTCCGCGAAGCAGACGCCCGAAACCAGTCCCACATAGCCGGTCCCGATCATGGATATTCGCATCGAGCCGCCCCTGTTCCTGCTGCTGGTCCGCGCTTGCGCGGCTCCCATTGCACATGCCCGCGCGCAAGGCAATGTGACGCGCCGCCCGGGCGCGCCGCGCCGTGCGGAGGCGGGCCGGTGAGGGTGCTTCTCACCGGCGCGGCCGGCTTCATCGGCTTCCACGCGGCGAGCCGCTTCCTGGCGCGCGGCGACACCGTGGTCGGGCTCGACGACCTCAACCCCTACTACCCGGTCGCGCTGAAGCGGGCGCGGCTGGCCGAGCTCGCCGGGCACGCGGGCTTCACCTTCCACGAGATGGACGTGGCGCGGCCGGACCTGGCCGGGGCGCTCGGCGACGGGACGGCAAAGCTCGACGCGATCGTGCATCTGGCCGCCCAGGCGGGCGTGCGCTACTCGGTGGAGAACCCGCACGCCTACGTTCACGCCAACGTGGCCGGCCAGGTGTCCGTGCTCGAGCTGGCCGCCGCGCGCGGCCTGCCGGTGGTCTACGCCTCGTCCTCGTCGGTCTATGGCGACGATTCGCCGGTTCCGTTCGCCGAGGACGCGCCGGCCGCGAGGCCGGTCTCCGTCTACGCGGCGACCAAGCGCTCGGGCGAGCTGATCGCCCACGCCTACGGCCAGATCCATGGGCTGACGACGACCGGGCTGCGCTTCTTCACCGTCTACGGCCGCTATGGCCGGCCCGACATGGCGCCGTGGCTGTTCACCGACGCGATCCTCGCCGGCCGACCGATCAAGGTGTTCAACGGCGGCGACATGGAGCGCGACTTCACCCATGTCGACGACATCGCCGCCGGCGTGGTGGCGGTGACAGACCGGCTGCTGGCGCGGCCGGATGCGACGGCGCCGCTCTACAATCTCGGCAACAACCGGCCCGTGCGGCTGCTCGACTTCATCGCCGCGATCGAGCGCGCCGCCGGCCGCCGCGCGGTGATGGAGATGGCGCCGAAGCCGGCCGGCGACGTGACGCGCACCTGCGCCGACATCGCGCTGGCCGCGCGCGACCTCGGCTACAGCCCGACGGTGCCGCTCGCCGACGGCATCGCCGATTTCGTCGCCTGGTTCCGCGCCTATCACGCGACGGCGCGGTAAGGACGGCTTCGCGAGGGGCGTGCCGCAGCGGCGCCTACTGCACCAGCACCGCCTGGCCGCAGCTTGCGCCGGTCACCCGCACGTCGGCCTGGCCGACCGAGACGCCGAGGAGGTCGAGCACGGCGTTGAGCACGCCGTCGACGGCCGGCGCGACGGCGAGCAGCAGGTTGCCGACCGTCAGCCGCACCAGGCCCGACAGCCCGAGATCGAGGCCGAGGATGCGCACGTCGAGGTCGAGATCCTCGATCAGCGACGAGGCGATCGACGTCACCAGATCGCGCGTCGACACCGTCTTCGTCTCGCCGTCGGCGATCTCGCGCGCGGTGAAGCGCAGCGACGTCGCCGTCTGCTCCTCGACCGCGACGCGGGCCGAGCCGGTGACGCGGATCAGCGGCGCGCGCACGATGTCGGCGTCGTCGAAATGCGGCTTTGACGAGAAGTCGGCGAAGCGATGCATGTCGAGCCCCGCGACACGCAGGTCGGCGACGCCGGGCCTCGCCGCGACGGTCGCGCTGGCGCCGGAGCTGCCGCAGGCGATGTCGGTCAGCCGCGCCTGGGCGTGCGCCACCTCCAGATAGATCGGCAGCCGCACGGCGAGCCCGCGCAGGACGCCCTCGCCGCCGATCTTCAGGGCGACGTAGAGCCGCGTCTGGGCGGTGTGCACCGTGTCGCCCACCTCGCCGACGCCGAACGGCGCGGAGTTTTGCGGCGGCTCGCCGATCGCCAGCTCGACCTGCGCCTCGAGCAGCCCGGGGATGCCGGCGCCGAGGTCGAGGGCGAGCTGGTGGCCGCCGCCGGCCGCCACCGCCGCCGCCTGCACGAGGTCGAGCACGCCGGCCTTCAGCGCCAGGCCGGGGCTGCGCAGGCCGATCTGCTTGTCGGCGAGCGGCGCCAGCGTCACCAGGTCGCCGAGCAGGAACATGCCGTGGTCGGCGCCGGCGGTCTGCCGCGCCAGCCGGGAGAGCGCGTTGCGCGCGCCGCGCTCGAGCCCCGGCACCGCCTCGATGGCCGTCGCCAGCGCATTGATGCCGATCTCGGTGTCGAGCAGGTCCTCATAGGTGGCGGCCTCGAGGTCGAGCGACAGAGCCAGCGTGTCGAGCACGGTCAGAAGGTCGACGTCGGCGTCGAGCAGCGCCTCGTAGTCCATCACGTCGAGCGCGATCTCCGAGCCGGTCAGTCCGCCGAGCAGCGCGTTGACGATGCCGCCGTCGAGGCGCAAGAGCCGGGTGCCGACGGAGAAGGCGGCATGCGCCTCGGTGCTGGCGACCGCCGAAGCCGACAGCCGCGGCGGCGCGAACAGCCGCTGCGAGAAATGGCGCGTGCCCGTCGTCGCGAAGGTCACCTTGACGGCGTTGGCCGGCTCCGCGCCGGCCACGAAGCGCTGCTCGACCGTCAGCGTGGGATCGGCGGTGTAGCGGCCCTTGACCACCGCGAGCGGATCCTCGCCGTCGCCGCCGGCGGTCTCGCTGCCGTCCGACACGCGGGCCAGCAGGCCCTGGTCGCGCAGGACCGCGCGGGCGGCCGCTTCGGCGGTGTCGATCTCGGCGGCGGCCATGATCGCGGCTAGGTCCGTTGCCGCCTGCACCTGGCGGCGCTCGAGATAAAGCGTGCCCTCGTCGACGGCGACCGCCGCCAGCCCGAGCACGACCGGTGCGGTCGCCGCCGTCATCAGCGCGACGTTGCCGCCGCTGGCGCGGACGAACCCGGCGACCCGGCGGCCGAAACGATGGAGCAGCGCACGCATCACACGCCTCCCACGGTGATCACCGACTGGTGGCCGATCTCGACCGGCGGCAGCGGCAGACCGGCGGCGAAGCGCCAGATCGGCAGGTTGCGCGCGTCGTAGCGCACCGAGATCGAGACGGCGCGACCGTCATCGCTGTCGATCACGCTGACGGCAAGCCGGTCGGCCTCGACGAAGGGATAGCCGCCGGCGCGCTCCCTGACGAAGCCGGCCACGATGGTCTCGCGCTCGTCGGCGCTGAGGCCGGCGACCGCCGAGCGCGCCGCATCGGCGGCGATCTGCTGGATCGAGTGGCTCGCGCCGAGATAGATGCCGAAGGCCGTCATGCCCATCAGGATCAGCACGAAGACCGGCGCGATCAGTGCGAATTCGACGGCAGAGGTTCCCTCGCACCGTCGGCAGAACGACTGAATCTTCATGGATGACATGCCCCACCTCCTCGTCCGGGACATGCAACCATGGATAGATTAATCGCCCGTAAGGCGGGCTGTTAAAACTGTCCGCGTGTGACGTTGGGGAAGTGGCCGAGCACACCAGTGTGGTATCTCAGTGCGGTTCCGTACCGTTTTTTTGCAAGCATATGCAGATGCAATATTTTTTTCTTACCCCGCGCCGCCCCCGCCGCGCACGGCCATGCGTCGCGTCAGAAGCGGTGTGCGCCCCGCCCGCGTTCGGCGAGCGCATCGTCTGGGTTGTAAATCGGGCATGTCTTCATCGACAGGCAGCCACAGCCGATGCAGAAGTCGAGCTGGTCGCGCAGCCGCGTGAGCTCGGCGATGCGCCGGTCGAGATCGCCGCGCCACAGGCCCGACAGTTGCTGCCAGGCCCGCGCGTCGGGCGCATGGTCGTCCGGCAGCGCCCGGAACGCGTTGCCGATCTCGGCAAGCGGGAGGCCGAGCCGCTGGGCGATGCGGATGACCGCGAGCCGGCGCAGCGTGCTGCGGTGAAAGCGCCGATGGTTGGCGCCGGTGCGCCAGCCGGCGATCAGCCCCTCGCGCTCGTAGAAATGGATGGCGGAGACGGCGACGCCGCTGCGCGCGGCGAGCTCGCCCACCGACAGGGCATCGGTGGCCCGCGGTCTTGCGTTCGGCATGCGGTTCTTTCCCCTTGACCTCAAGAAAGGTTGAGGTGGCAGGGTGCCACGCCTTGCCGCGGCGCGAAAGCCGCCGGCCGCAATGCACGGAGCCGGATCGCGATGGTCTCACCGAGGAAAAAGGCGCCAGGCGGCGATGCAGCCGCCGGCATCGGCATCTCCGGCAGCGCTCCGGGGACCGTGGCGCTGGCGCTGCTCGTCGCGCTCGGCCTCGCCTGGGCGGTGCGGCTGATCGCCATCAAGGCCGCCACCGCGCATGGCGCCGCCGCCTTCGACGTGGCGCTGGTGGCGACCGCCGGCGTGGCGCTGCTGGTGACGCTGGTCAACGGGCTGCGCGGCCGCTGGCCGCCGGCCACGCGCCGGCACCTGCGCTTCTACCTCGTGGCCGGCGTGGTCGGCTTCGGGGCGCCCTTCGCGGTGGAGCTTATCGTCGCGCGCCACCTGCCGGGACTGCTGTTCGTGCTGGTGGTGACCAGCGCGCCGGTCTGGACCGTCTTCATCGCGCTCGTCCTGCGGCTCGAGCCGGCCGGCCCGCGGCGCGTCGTCGGCGTGGTCGCCGGCTTCCTCGCCACGGCGCTGGTCATCGCCGCGCTGCCGGCCGCACCCGATGCGCCGGCCGGCGCGGCGCCGCTGTGGATCGTCGCCGCCTTCGCGATTCCCGTTCTCTACGCCGCCTATGTGCTGTTCATCGCCGCCGCCTGGCCGGGCGCCGCCGACAACCTGCAGGTCGCCCAGGGCCAGGCCTATGTGGCGCTCGCCGTCTTCGCCGGCCTCGCCGTCATGCGCGGCGGAACGGGGGGCGATCTGGTCGCCCTGGCCGGCCTGCCGTCGGTCTGGCTGATCGTGGCGGCCGAGCTCGTCGCGCTGGTGCTGTTCTTCCGCCTGGCGCGTGGCCATGGCGGCAGCTTCGCCGCGCAGGCGAACTACGTCGCCGTGGTCGGCGGGGCGGCGCTGTCGGTGCTGCTGTTCGGCGAGGTGCCGGGCTGGCCGGCGCTGCTCGGCGTGGGTCTCCTGGTGCTGGCGCTGCGGCTTGCCAGCGCATCGCCCGCGCCGGGCGGCGCGGGCGGAACCGGCGCGTCCCGCCGGCGTGGAAGCCGACGGCGCTTGACAACCCGTCCGCGGCGGGCCGAACTCGGCCGACGCGCGCGGACCGGACGCGGCCCGGCCGGCGCCGGGACCGCTCGAACGCGCCGCACCGGCCGGAGAAGGGACGCCATGAGTGACCTTGCAAGTCTCGCCGTCTTCGTCGTGCTCGTCGTCGCCGCGGCGGCGTCCGGCGCCATCTTCAAGCCGGGGGCGTGGTACGAATCGCTGGACAAGCCCGGCTGGACGCCGCCCGACTGGGCGTTTCCCGTCGTCTGGACGACGCTCTACGTGCTGATCGCGCTGGCCGGCTGGCTGGTGTGGCGCGAGGTCGGCTGGGGCCTGGCGGTGGCGCTGTGGGGCGCGCAGCTTGTCTTCAACGCCGCCTGGTCGTGGCTGTTCTTCGGCCGCCGGCGCATGGACATCGCGTTTGCCGACGTCACGCTGCTCTGGCTGTCGATCGCCGGCTTCATCCTGGTCGCCTGGCCGGTCTCGCTGTGGGCGGCGCTGTGCTTCGTGCCCTATCTGGTGTGGGTCAGCCTGGCCGGCGCGCTCAACTGGCAGGTCTGGAGCATGAACCCGCGCGAGGCCGTGCGCGGTGCGTGAGGGGGACCCGCGCGTTCCTTACGGGGCGCGTGGCTTCGGCCGGCCGGCGCGCGCCTGCTTCAGCCGCAGGATCACGTCGGCGACATGCGCGGCAAGCCCGGCCGCCAGCCACAGCGCCAGCCACACCGGGCCGGCGTCGAGCAGCGCGGCGCGCAGCGCGCCGAGCAGGGCGAGCCCGGCGAGCGCGTTGACGAGCAGAAGCCGCCGCCAGGCGGCGCTCCGCACCAGCCAGGCGAGGAGCGCGCCTTCCACCACGAGCACCGCCATCGCCAGCTCGGCGATGCGCCCGCCGGCAAACAGCGGCTCGAGCCAGCCGGGCATCACGCCGTCCGGCCGGCGGCCGGCCGCGCCGCGGTGCCGCGGGGCGAAGCCCGCCGGGCCGGCCGTGCGCGCCCCGCCATGCCTCAGCGCGCCGCCAGGCCGAGGAGCTGCTGCAGGTCCTTGAAGAACACGCGCATGTGCGCCATCGGCTCGCGCCGCACCAGGCGCTTGTTGAGATAGGCCTCCCAGGTCAGCCGCTGCACGTCGGCGTCGGCGCACATGGCGACGAACTGCTCGCGGCGCTTGTCGCTGCGGTACCAGATCCACTGCATCAGGCCGAGCGCCAGGAAGACGCGGCCATGCTCGCGCATGAAGCGCCGCCGCGCCGCCTTCAGCGCGCCGGCGCGGCCGGTGGCGAGCAGGCTCTCGGCGGCCTCGGCGCACAGCGTGCCGGCGAGCATGGCATAGTAGATGCCTTCGCCCGACGACGGCGCCACCACGCCGGCCGCGTCGCCGGCCAGCACCACGTTGCGCCCGTCATCCCAGCGCCGCATCGGCTTGAGCGGCAGCGGCGCGCCTTCCTCGCGCACCGTCTCGGCCTCGGCCAGGCCGGCCTCCGCGCGCAGCCGCCGCGTCGCCGCCTTGAGGCTGTGCCCCTTGACCGCGGTGCCGCAGCCGATGCTCGTCTGGCCGCCATGCGGAAACACCCAGCCGTAGAAATCGGGCGAGATGGCGCCGTCGTAGACGACGTCGCAGCGGTCGGGGCGGAAGGCCTCCGTCGCGCCGGCCGGCGACTTGACGATCTCGTGGTAGGCGAAGACGTAGGGCGGCGTTTTGGCCGGACCGAAGACGGCGCGCCGCACCGCCGAGTTGGCGCCGTCGGCGCCGATCACCGCGCGCGCCCGGTGGTGCACCGGCGGGCTGCGGTCCTTCGGCGCCACGGTCACGGTCACCGTGCCGTCGCGGTTGCGCGCGAGCGCGCGGAAGGTGCCGGCAAGCCGCGTGGCGCCGGCGGCGGCCGCGCGGTCGCGCAGCCACGGATCGAACACGTCGCGGTCGACCATGCCGACATAGCCGAGGTCGCCGATCTGCATGTCGATCGCGCGGCCGCTCGGCGCGATGATGCGTGCGCTGCGCACGCGCGCGGCGAGCAGCTCCGGCGGGATGGCGAAGTCGCGGATGGCGCGCGTCGGGATGGCGCCGCCGCACGGCTTGGTGCGGCCCTCGCGGTCGACGAGCAGCACGCTGCGGCCGGCCCCGGCGAGCCGCGCGGCGGCGGTGGCGCCGGCCGGGCCGCCGCCCACCACGATGACGTCCCAGGCGCTTCCGGTCATGGCGCTACTCCGCGGGCTGGAGGGGGGCCGCGGCGGCGGGCGCCGGGCCTTCGCCGCGCGTCGCCACGCCGACGCGCAGGGCAATGAGGGCGGCGGCGACGAACAGCGCCGCCTCGCCGGTGAAGACGATGGCGAAGGACAGCGCCACGTCGCCGGTCAGCGCGCGGGTGACGTCGACCGCCACGGTGCCGAGGAAGCCGCCGAGGCCGAAGGCGACCGCCTGCGCGGCGCCCCACAGCCCCATGCGGATGCCCTCGCGCGCCGGCCGGCCGGCGCCGGCGAGCGCCATCATGGTGCCGATGGCGGCGACGGCGAAGGCGCCGTTGGCCAGCCCGAGCGCGAAGATGTTGAGTTTGAGCGGCCAGGCCGGCGCCAGCGAGGCCGATACGGCGAGCAGGGCGAGCGCCAGGCCGGAGCCGATGCAGCCGCCGACGGTGAACAGCCTGAGCACCTCCGGCCGGCGCCGCGCCAGCAGGCTGCCGACCAGCCCGACCAGCGCCATGCCGATGAACACGCCGCCGTGCTGGGTGCCCGAAAGCCGCGTCGTCTCGCCCGGCGTCATGGCGAACAGGAAGCCGGCGAACGGCTCCAGGATCAGGTCCTGCATGCTGTAGGCGAGCATCGACACGAAGACGAAGACGGTGAACAGTCGCGCCCGCGGATCGGCCCAGGTCTCCGCCAGGCTTTCCGAGAAGCGCGGCGCCGGCCCCGCCTCGGCCGGCCTGTCCGCGACCGCCGCGCGCCGCTCGATGCCGGTCACCGCGAGCGCGGCGATCGCCAGCGCGAGCGTGCCGGCGGCGGCCGTGACGGCGACCAGGCGGCCGTGCGAGTAGGGATCGAGGAAGCTGCCCGACACCAGCGCGGTGACGACGATGCCGAGGATCATCATCATCCACACGATGGTCGCCGCCGCCGGCCGGCGCGCCGGCGCGGTGCGGCTGGCGAGCAGCGCGAGCAGCGAGGTGCCGGAGGCGCCGATGCCGACGCCGATCAGCGTGAAGCAGGCGAGGGCGGCGAGGAAGCCCGGCCAGAAGCCGCGCTCGAACAGGAAGGTGGTGGCGGCCGCGCCGGTGCCGGCGAGCGCCAGCAGCGCCAGCCCGCCGAGGATGAAGCGCGTGCGGCTGCCGCCGACGTCGGAGCCGTGGCCCCACAGCGGCCGCGCGATCTGCACCGCGTAGTGCAGCCCGACGAGCAGGCCGGGCACCACGGCGGCGAGCGCCAGCTCGACCACCATCACGCGGTTGAGCGTCGAGGTCGTCAGCACCACGATCGAGCCGAGCGCGGCCTGCACCAGGCCGAGCCGCGCAATGGCGACCCAGCCGAGGCCGCGCGCCGCGCCCGATGCCGCCGGCGCGGTCATGCGCCCGCCGCCGCCGCGCTGGCGCCGAGCGCCGCCAGGGCGAGCGCTGCGACCGCCATGCCGAGCACGTAGAGGCCGACGCCGACGGCGCTGTACCACACCGCGAAGCGGGCCGGGTCGCGCAGCAGCCGGGCCATGCAGGCCACCTGCGCGCCGAGCAGCAGGCCGACCGCGGCGGCGTGCCAGGGCTGCTGCCACAGGACGAGCAGGGCGACGACGGCGAGCTGGGCGGCGGCCATGACGCCGCTCGCCAGCGCCGCCGCGCCGCGCGCGCCGAGCTGCACCGGCAGCGAGGCGAGCCCCATGCGGCGGTCGCCTTCCATCGACTTGAAGTCGTTGAGCGTCATGATGCCGTGCGCGCCGAGGCCGTAGAGCAGCGCGACGAGCACCACCTCGAGCGGCGGAAAGCCGCCGAGCGCGGCCGCCGCCGCGGTCAGCCACGGCAGGCTTTCGTAGGAGAAGCCGACGGCGGCGTTGCCGATCCAGCCGTTGCGCTTGAGGCGGAAGGGCGGCGCGCTGTACATCCAGGCGAGCGCCAGGCCGAGTGCCGCGGCGACCAGCACCCAGGGTCCGAGCAGGCTCGCCACCGCGAGCGACAGCGCCGTCCAGGCGACGGCGATGCCGAGCCCCCAGCGGCCGGGCACGCGGCCCGACGGGATCACCCGGTCGGGCTCGTTGATGGCGTCGACCTCGCGGTCGAACCAGTCGTTGACGGCCTGGCTGGTGCCGCACACCAGCGGCCCGGCCAAAAGCACGCCGGCCAGCACGTAGGGCCAGCGCGCGCCGCTCGCCGCGCCGACCGACAGCGCGCCGCAGCCATAGGCCCACATCGGCGGAAACCAGGTGATCGGCTTGAGCAGCGACAGCACCGCGCCGGGTGCGGGCACCGTCGCGGCCGGCCGTGTGACGGAAGGCGCGACCATGCCCGGATGCTAGGCGCGGCATGGTCGAGTGTCAATCTATATTGACATGTCGGCGGCCGGCGCATGTAAAAAAAAGTTGACGCCCGTCGGCTGCGTCAGCTTCCCGACCCGAAGTTCTCCAGCCCGTGGCGGCGCAGCTTGATGTAGAGGCTCTGCCGGCTGAGGCCGAGCATGTCGGCCGCCGAGGCGCGGTTGTTGTCGGTCTGGCGCAGCGCGGCCTCGATGCACATCTTCTCGATGACGTCGACGGCCTCGCGGATCAGCTCCTTGAGCGGCACGCGGCCGACGAGCTGCGAGAAGTCGGACGAGCCGGAGGCGAGGCCGCCGGGCTGCATGGCCGGCACCGCGCTCTCGCGCCGCGGCGCCTCGGCGATCAGCAGGCCGATCATCGGTTCGCCGTTGCCGTGGTAGACGCCGGCCGAGACGACGACCGAGCGGCTGCCGCCGAGCTCGTCGCGCACCACGGTGGAGAACTGGCGCACCTGGCCCTCCTCGCGCAGCCGCGACAGGAGCACGTTCATGTCGACCGGCGAGGCGCCCAGCCAGTTGTTCAGGTTGCGGCCGACGATGCGGTCCTTGTTGAGCACGCTGACCAGGTCGAGGAACTGGTCGTTGGTGTCGCGCACCACGCCCTTCATGTCGGTGCGCACCAGGCCTTCCGGCAGGGTCTGGAACAGGTCCTCGCCGGGCACGCCTTCGCCCGGCTCGCTGTCGATGAAGCGCAGGAGCAGGTTGTTGCGGCCGTTCTCTCGGAACGGATCGATGGAGATGAGCTGCTCGGCGCCGGGCTCGCTGAGCCTGGAGCGGATCAGCTTGGCGGTGCCGCTGTGCTGCGATTCGCTCAGCGCCTCGGCCGCGCTCTCGCGCTCCGAGCGCTCCAGGAAGCTGGTCGGCGCCTCGCCGATCAGCTTCTGCAGCGGCCGGCCGAGCAGCTTGACCGCCGACAGGTTGGCGTCGACGATGCGCCGCTCCGCGCCGTCGACGATCAGGATCGGCTGATCGGATTTCTGGAACACGGTGCGGTAGCGCGTCTCTGCCTCGCGGATCTTGCGGTACTCGCGCTCGAGCTCGAGCTGGGCGCGCACGAGCTGGCTCTGGATCTCCGCCAGCGTGCGCAGGTCGTCGCCGAGCGCGACGCGGTAGGGCAGGCCCTCGATGGCGATGACGGTGTAGTCGACCGGCAGGTCGGGCAGCCCCTTGGCCGGGTGGTTGACCTGCCGGCGCCGCGTCGTCATGCCCTTGGCGCTCTCGTCGATCAGCGCGGAGATCTTCTCCACGCTCTCCGGCGTGACGGTGTCCTGCCAGCGCTTGCCGATCCAGTCGTCGATGCCGTAGCGCTCGAGACCGGCGTCGCGGTAGGCGACGTCGCGAATCACGCCGTCGAGGCTCAGCACCAGCGAGATGTCCGAGCCGATCGAGGCCAGATAGGAAGCGATGTTGCCGCCGACCGAAGCGAAGAGCTCTTCAGATTCGCTGAAGGTGCGATGGGTTGATCGTGAGATCCGATCGTCCATATGCGCTTTCGGTCCCGGTTCTCTAGGGGCCCTGAACCCGCAGCGGCAGCGCGGCGGTTGAGCGTCGCGCGGCCACGCATTCCTGAGCCCGTTTCAATGCGAGATAAGTGGTCTCGCAGATGCAGTCAACGCCGTGGCGCACGAGCCAGCCCGACCGGCGCTCGGCGGAGTAGCCGCCGGCGATGACGACGGGCCGCCGCGCCCGGGGCATGCGCTCGACCAGACGCAGCGTCTCGGAGACCTGCGGCGCGAGGAAGCCGCTCGCCCAGGAGAAGCACACGATGTCGAACCGCGCCCGCTCCAGGTGGACGCGGATGTCGGCCGTCGACTGCGGCTGCACGAGCATCGTGTCCCAGCCGCAGGCGCGGAAAAGCTCCTCCAGAAGGCACTGCGCGAAGCCGTGCTCCTCGCCCGGCGGCACGGCGAGCAGCACCGAGCCGGCGCAGTCGCCGGCGAGAAACCGCCGCTCGGACTGGCACACCCGGCGCAGCACGCACTGCAGCCGGCCCATGGCGATCGTCACCTCCAGGAAGTTGCGGCTGTCCTCGGCCCAGTCGTCGCCCAGGCTGCGCGCCACCGATTCCAGGAACATCAGCTTGTCGTCGGTCTCCAGCCGCATGGTGTCGAGATAGGCGAGCGGGTCGAAGCGGCTCGCATCGGGCGGCGCGAGCAGCAGCTTCTTGAACTCCTCGACGCGCATCTCCGTCTGCCGGCGCGGCGATTCGAGCAGCGCCAGCCGCCGGCTCAGCCGCACGGCCACCTCGCGCAGCACCTCGCCGCGAATCGCCTCGGCGAGGATCTCGGCGGTCGGCCGCGCCGCCGCCTCGAAGCAGGCGAAGTCGTCGACCGGGGCGGGCTGCCAGGTGCGCTCGGTGTGCAGGCTGTCGTCGTTCATGGTCCATCCTCGGGCCGGATGGCGGACGGCGCCGCGGGCGCGACGCTCGGTCCCCGCGTGATGCCTGGGCGCGTCAAGCGGAGCGGGAGCGTCGGGCCTGGTGCGCGCCTCGCGCGGTTGCGGCCCCGGATGGACGCTCTGCCCTGTCGGCGGGTCCAGTTAACAGGATCAGAATGACGCAGGCAGGCGGGTTTGTAAATACTGCATTACGTCAAGAAAAGTTGACACTCCAGATTGGCCGGGTTTACAGTTCCCCTCGAGCTTTCCGAGGGAGGCGGAGATTTCGAGCGCCATGTCCAGCCGCCGCAGCACAGACCGGAGCCCGGGCCCGCTCTACACGGCCGAGGAGCGGCGCCGCCGCGACGCCTCGCCATGGACGGTGGTGCAGGGGGTGCTGGCGCCGGTGCAGTTCCTCGTCTTCGCCGTCAGCCTGGTGCTGATCGCGCGCTATCTCGTCACCGGGACGGGCCTTGCCGCCGCCAACCTCTCGGTCGTCGCCAAGACCGCCACGCTCTACGCCATCATGGTCACCGGCTCGATCTGGGAGAAGCAGGTCTTCGGCCGCTACCTGTTCGCCCGGCCGTTCTTCTGGGAGGACGTCTTCTCCATGGCGGTGCTGGCGCTGCACACCGCCTATCTCGTCGCCTACGCATACGCGCTGCTGCCGCCGGCGGGGCTGATGGCGCTGGCGCTCGCCGCCTACGCCGCCTATCTCGTCAATGCCGGCCAGTTCCTGTGGAAGCTGCGCCAGGCGCGGCTTCAGGGCGCGGCGGCCGCGCCGCGCGCCGGCGCGCTGCCGGAGCCGGCGCCGTGAACGCCCCCGCCCGCACCCAGAGGGCCGGCCCGGCCGGCGACGGCCCGGCGGCGGCGGCCTGCAGCGCCGCCGAGCCGCTGCGCGAGCGCGGCCAGCACGCGGTGTTCTGCGGGCTCACCTCGATCATCTGGCTGCATCGCAAGATGCAGGACGCCTTCTTCCTGATCGTCGGCTCGCGCACCTGCGCCCATCTCATGCAGTCGGCAGCCGGCGTCATGATCTTTTCCGAGCCGCGCTTCGCCACGGCGATCATCGACGAGCGCGACCTGGCCGGCATGGCCGACCTGAACGAGGAACTCGACGGCGTCGTCGCCCGGCTCGTCGCGCGCCGGCCCGACATCCGGCTCCTGGTGCTCGTCGGCTCCTGCCCCTCCGAGGTCATCAAGCTCGACCTCGGTCGCGCCGCGCAGCGCCTCGACAGCCAGCACGCGCCCGAGCGCCGCGTCATCAGCTATTCGGGCAGCGGCATCGAGACCACCTTCACCGAGGGCGAGGACAATTTCCTCACCGCGCTGGTCGCCGAGATGCCGGGCGAGCCGGCCGGTGCGGCGCCGTCGCTCGTGGTCGCCGGCGCGCTCGCCGACGTCGTCGAGGACCAGATGCTGCGCATCTTCCACGGTCTCGGCATCGCGCGCGTCGCCTTCCTGCCGGCGCGCCGCAGCACCGCGCTGCCGGCCGTCGGGCCGAACACCCGCTTCCTGCTCGCCCAGCCCTATCTCGGCGCCACCGCGAGCGCGCTTTCAGCGCGTGGCGCGCAGCGCATCGCCGCGCCGATGCCGCTCGGCGAGGAGGGCACCACCGCCTGGCTGCGCGCCGCCGCCGAGGCGTTCGGCGTGGCCGACGACCGTTTCGACGCGATCACCGCGCCGGGCCGCGAGCGCGCCCGCCGCGCCGTCGCCCGCTTCCGCGACCGGCTCGAGGGCAGGCGCGTCTTCCTGTTTCCCGATTCGCAGCTCGAGCCGGCACTCGCCCGCTTCCTGGCGCGCGAGACCGGCGCCGAGATCGTCGAGATCGGCAGCCCCTTCCTGCACCGCCGTCACACCGAGCCGGAGTTCGCGCTGCTGCCGGCCGGCATCGCCGTCAGCGAGGGCCAGGACGTCGACCGCCAGATCGAGCGCTGCCGCGCCGCCCGGCCCGACCTGGTGATCTGCGGCATGGGGCTGGCCAACCCCTTCGAGGCCGAGGGCCTGACGACCAAGTGGTCGATCGAGTTCGTCTTCTCGCCGATCCACGGCTACGAGCAGGCCGGCGACCTGGCCGAGCTGCTCGCCCGCCCCTTCGTGCGCCGCGCCGCCCTCAAGGTGGAGGTCTAGGCCATGCAGCTCACCGTATGGACCTACGAGGGCCCGCCGCATGTCGGTGCCATGCGCGTCGCCACCGCCATGCACGGCCTGCACTACGTGCTGCACGCGCCGCAGGGCGACACCTATGCCGACCTCTTGTTCACCATGATCGAGCGGCGCAAGGCGCGGCCGCCGGTCACCTACACCACCTTCAAGGCGCGCGATCTGGGCGGCGACACCGCCGAGCTGTTCAAGCGCGCCTGCCGCGAGGCGGCCGAGCGCTTCCGGCCGCAGGCCATGCTGGTCGGCGCCTCGTGCACGGCCGAGCTGCTGCAGGACGACCCCGGCGGCCTGTCGAAGGCGCTCGGCCTCGACATTCCGGTGGTGCCGCTCGAGCTGCCCTCCTACCAGAAGAAGGAGAACTGGGGCGCGGCCGAGACCTTCTACCGCCTGGTGCGCGGCTTCGCCGGCGGTCGCGAACGGCCGCAGCGCGAAGCCGCTGCGCCGAAGCGCTGCAACATCCTCGGCCCCACCGCGCTCGGCTTCCGCAACCGCGACGACCTCGTCGAGGTGCGAAAGCTGCTCGACGCGATCGGCGTGCCGGTCAACGTGGTGGCGCCGCTCGGCGCCAGCCCGCATGACCTGACGCGGCTGCCCGAGGCCGACTTCAACATCGTGCTCTATCCCGAGATCGCCGAGCCGGCGGCGCGCTGGCTGACGCGCGAATACGGCCAGCCGGCGGTCGACACGGTGCCGATCGGCGTCGGCGCGACGCGCGACTTCGTCATGCAGGTGGCCGAGCTGGCCGGCGTCGATCCCGCGCCCGCGCTCGACGGCGCCGACGAGCGGCTGTCGTGGTACTCGCGCTCGATCGATTCCAACTATCTGACCGGCAAGCGCGTCTTCATCTTCGGCGACGCCACGCACGCGGTCGCCGCCGCGCGGATCGCCCGCGACGAGCTCGGTTTCCGCGTCTGCGGTCTCGGCACCTATGCGCGCGAGCAGGCCCGCCAGGTGCGCGCGGCGGCCGCCGAGCACGGCGTCGAGCCGCTGATCACCGACGACCATCTCGACGTCGAGGCCGCCATCGTCGCCAGCCAGCCCGAGCTCGTGCTCGGCACGCAGATGGAACGCCACGTCGCCAAGCGCCTGCGCGTGCCCTGCGCGGTGATCTCGGCGCCCGTCCACGTGCAGGACTTTCCCGCCCGCCACTCGCCGCAGATGGGCCACGAGGGCGCCAACGTCATCTTCGACAGCTGGGTGCACCCGCTGATGATGGGCCTCGAGGAGCATCTGCTCGGCATGTTCCGCGAGGACTTCGAGTTCAACGACCAGGCCGACGCCTCGCATCTGGCCGCGCTCGAGACGGCGGCGCCGGCCGCCGCGCCGCCGGCCGACGGCGCCGAGGAGCGCGCGCCCGCCTGGACCTCCGACGCCGAGAGCGAGCTGAAGAAGATCCCGTTCTTCGTGCGCGGCCGGGCGCGCCGCAACACCGAGCTGTTTGCCGCCGAGCGCGGTCTGAACCCCATCACCGTCGAGACGCTCTATGACGCAAAAGCGCATTTCGGCCGCTGAGCGCGGCGCCGGCGCGGCGCCGGCGGACCCTGCCGTGAAGGTGACGATCGTCACGCTCGACAGCCATATGGCGAGCGCGGTCGCCCGGGCCCGCGCGGTGCTGCGCGGCGAGCTGCCGGGCCTCGAGCTGACGCTGCACGCGGTGACGGAATGGGGCGGCGACGAGGCGGCGGCCGAGCGCTGCCGCAAGGACATCGAGAGTGCCGACATCGTGGTCGCCAACATGATCTTCCTCGAGGAGCATGTGCGCCGCGTCGGCCCCTGGCTGGCGGCCCGCCGCGAGGCCTGCGACGCGATGGTCGGCTGCCTGGCAGCGGCCGAGATCGTGCGGCTGACGCGCATCGGCGACTTCTCCATGGCGCAGCCGAGCGGCGGCGCGATCGGCCTTCTGAAGCGGCTGCGCGGCCAGCACAGGAGCGGCGCCTCGGCCGGCCGCGGCCAGATGAAGCTGCTGCGCTCGATCCCGCGGCTGCTGAAGTACATTCCCGGCAAGGCGCAGGACGTGCGCGCCTATTTCCTGACGCTGCAATATCTGCTCGCCGGCTCCGACGACAACATCGTCAACCTGGTGCGCTTCCTCGTCTCGCGCTATGCCGCCGGGCCGCGGGCGGCGCTGCGCCGCACGGTGCGCGCGGCCGATCCGGTGCACTATCCCGACGTCGGCCTCTACCACCCCGACCTCGCCGCCCGCGTCGCCGACCATCCGGAGGCGCTTGCCCGCCTGCGCGGCAAGGCGCGCGCCGGGACGAGCGGCACGGTCGGCCTGATCGTCATGCGCTCCTACGTGCTGGCCGACAACACCGCCCATTACGACGGCGTCATCCGGGCGCTGGAGGCACGCGGGCTCGCCGTCGTGCCGGCCTTCGCCAGCGGTCTCGACGCGCGCCCGGCGATCGAGCGCTTCTTCATGAAGGACGGCCGCGCCACGGTCGACGCGGTGGTCTCGCTCACCGGCTTCTCGCTGGTCGGCGGACCGGCCTTCAACGACGCCGCCGCCGCCGAGGCGATGCTCGCCCGCCTCGACGTGCCCTACCTGTCGGCCTTCGCCACCGAGTTCCAGTCGCTGCCCGAGTGGCAGGCCGGCGAGCAGGGCCTGACGCCGGTCGAGACGACGATCATGGTGGCGCTGCCGGAGATCGACGGCGCCACCGGTCCGATGCTCTATGGCGGGCGGCGCGGCGGCGAGGGCGGCCGGGCGGCGCGCGACATGGGCTGCGACGCCGAGCGCGCGGCGATGCTCGCGGCCCGCGTCGACAAGCTGGTGCGCCTGCGCCGCAAGCCGGCGGCCGAGCGCAAGGTGGCCGCCGTCATCTACAACTTCCCGCCCAATGGCGGCGCCACCGGCACGGCCGCCCATCTCGACGTCTTCGCCTCGCTGTTCAACACGCTCGCCGCGCTGCAGGCCGACGGCTACACGGTCGCGCTGCCGGCCGACGCCGAGGCGCTGCGCGCGGCCGTGCTCGGCGGCAACGCCGAGCGCCACGGCATGCCGGCCAACGTCGCCGCCTTCGTCGACGCCGACACCCATGTGCGGCGCGAGACCTTCCTGCCGGAGATCGAGGCGCAGTGGGGCCCGGCGCCCGGCCGCCACCAGAGCGACGGCGCCCGGCTGTTCGTGCTCGGGCGGCATTTCGGCAACGTCTTCGTCGGCGTGCAGCCCGCCTTCGGCTACGAGGGCGACCCGATGCGGCTCCTGTTCGAGAAGAGCTTCGCGCCGACGCACGCCTTCGCCGCCTTCTACCGCCATCTGCGCGAGGATTTCGCCGCCGACGTGGTGCTGCATTTCGGCACCCACGGCGCGCTCGAGTTCATGCCGGGCAAGCAGGTCGGCCTGTCCGGCGCGTGCTGGCCGGACCGGCTGATCGGCGACCTGCCGAACGTCTATCTCTACGCCGCCAACAACCCGTCGGAAGGCACCATCGCGCGGCGCCGCTCGGCCGCCACGCTGGTCAGCCACCTGACGCCGCCGGTCGGCCATGCCGGCCTCTACAAGGGGCTCATCGACCTCAAGAGCGCGCTCGACCGCTGGCGCGCGCTGCCGCCGGCCGCGCAGGACGAGCGCGTGCGGCTCGCCGAGGCGATCCGCACGCAGGCCGCCGCGCTGGATCTCGTCGCCGAGGACGCGGCATGGAGCGCCGACGGCGCGGCCGAGGTGTCCGCGCTCGCCGAGCGGGTGCGCGAGTTCGAGACGACGCTGATCCCGCACGGCCTGCACGTCGTCGGCCGTCCGCCGGCGCCCGAGGCGCGCGCCGACCTCCTGGCCGCCGTCAACGAGGCGATGGGCGAGGACCGGCTCGACGATGCCGCCGTTGCCGCGATCGCCGCCGGCCGCGCGCCGGCGACCCAGGACCGCGCGGCGGCCGAGACCGGCCGGCGGCTCGCCCGGCTGGCCGCCGACCTGTCCGTCGACCACGAGCTGCCGGCGCTGATCCACGCGCTCGGCGGCGGCTATGTGCGCCCGGTCAGCGGCGGCGACCTGGTGCGCTCGCCCGACATCGTGCCGACCGGGCGCAACCTGCACGGCTTCGACCCCTTCCGCCTGCCGAGCGCCTTCGCCGTCGCCGACGGCCAGCGCCAGGCCGAGCGCCTGCTGGAGCGGCTGGCCCGCGACACCGGCGCGGTGCCCAAGCGGCTCGCCATGGTGCTTTGGGGCACCGACAACCTGAAGAGCGAGGGCGCGCCGATCGCCCAGGTGCTGGCGCTGATCGGCGCCACGCCGCGCTTCGACGGCTTCGGCCGGCTGGCCGGCGCCGACCTGATCCCGCTCGCCGCGCTTGGCCGGCCGCGCGTCGACGTGGTGGTCACCCTGTCGGGCATCTTCCGCGACCTGCTGCCGCTGCAGACGCGGCTGCTCGCCGAGGCGAGCCTGGAGGCGGCCAGGGCCGACGAGCCGCTCGACCAGAACCCGGTGCGCGCCCATGCGCTGGCCTATGCCGAGGCGCATGGCTGCCCGCTCGAGACGGCGGCGCTGCGCGTCTTCTCCAACGCGGCCGGCGCCTACGGCTCCAACGTCAACATGCTGATCGACAGCGGCGCCTGGGACGACGAGGACGAGATCGCCGACACCTACACGCGCCGCAAGTGCTTCGCCTATGCGGTGGACGGCCGGCCGGTGAAGCAGCCCGAGCTGCTCGGCGCCATCCTCAAGGACGTCGAGGCGGCCTACCAGAACATCGAATCGCTCGAGCTCGGCATCACCTCGATCGACCACTATTTCGACACGCTGGGCGGCATCAGCCGGGCGGTGCGCCGGGCCGGCGGGCGCGAGCCGGCGGTCTATGTCGGCGACCAGACCTGCGGCACCGGCAAGGTGCGCACCCTGTCGGAGCAGGTGGCGCTGGAGACGCGCACCCGCATGCTCAATCCGAAATGGTACGAGGGGCTGCTCGCGCACGGCTACGAGGGCGTGCGCCAGATCGAGAGCCACGTCACCAACACGCTCGGCTGGTCGGCCACCACCGGCCAGGTGGCGCCGTGGGTCTACCGCCACCTGGCCGAGACCTTCGTGCTCGACGAGACGATGCGCCGGCGCATGGCCGCGCTCAACCCGCGCGCCAGCGCCAAGCTCGCCAACCGGCTGATCGAGGCCAGCGAGCGGCGCTACTGGACGCCCGACGACGACACCTGGAACGCCTTGCGCGCGGCCGGCGACGAGCTGGAGGACCGGGTGGAAGGCATCACCGTGGAGGCCGCAGCATGAACGTCTACACCCATCCCAAGACCGCCGCCCGCGACGCCCGGGCGCTGCGCGAGGCGGCCCGCGGAAGCGACGGCGAAGGCAGCGTGCAGGTGCATCTCGACCCGTCGCTGGAGATCGAGGGCGCCAAGGTCTTCGCGATCTACGGCAAGGGCGGCATCGGCAAGTCGACGACCTCGTCCAACCTGTCGGTCGCCTTTTCCAAGCTCGGCAAGCGCGTGCTGCAGATCGGCTGCGACCCCAAGCACGATTCCACCTTCACGCTGACCAAGTCGCTGATCCCGACGGTCATCGACATCCTCGAGGAGGTCGACTTCCACCCCGAGGAGCTGCGCGCCGAGGACTTCGTCTTCGAGGGCTACAACGGCGTGCAGTGCGTCGAGGCCGGCGGCCCGCCGGCCGGCACCGGCTGCGGCGGCTACGTCGTCGGCCAGACGGTCAAGCTGCTCAAGGAGCACCGGCTGCTTGAGGACACCGACGTCGTCATCTTCGACGTGCTCGGCGACGTGGTGTGCGGCGGCTTCGCCTCGCCGCTGCAGCATGCCGAGCGGGCGCTGATCGTGGCGGCCAACGACTTCGATTCCATCTTCGCGATGAACCGCATCGTCGCCGCCATCAAGGCCAAGTCGAAGAACTACGACGTCAGGCTCGGCGGCGTTATCGCCAACCGCTCGCGCGAGACCGACCAGATCGACCGCTTCAACGCCGCGATCGGCCTCGAGCGGCTGGCGCATGTGCCCGATTCCGACACCGTGCGCATCAGCCGGCTGAAGAAGTGCACGCTGTTCGAGATGGACGACACGCCGGAGGTGCGCGCCATCCAGGAGGAGTATCTGCGCCTGGCGCAGCATCTGTGGAACGGCTCCGACGAGCTCGACGCGTCGCCGATGAAGGATCGCGACATCTTCGAGTTCCTGGGCTTCGAATAGGACGCGGACGATGGCCGGAGCGAGCTATCTCAGACGGCGCGGCGAGCTGGAGGTCTATTTCGACCGCACGGCGGTCGACGCCTGGAAGAGGTTCGCCTCCGACGAGCCGCTGAGCCGCATCCGCGCGACGGTGCGCGAGGGCCGCGCGGCGATGCGCCGCGCGCTTGCCGCACGGCTGCCGGACGACCTCGCCGGCTGGCGCGTGCTCGACGCGGGCTGCGGCGCCGGCCATCTCGCCGTCGCGCTGGCGCGCCGCGGCGCCGACGTCACCGGCATCGACCTGTCGCCGGAGATGGTGCGCTTCGCCGCCGAGACCGCGCCGGCGATCGCCGGGCCGGGCCGCGTGACGTTCCGGGCCGGCGACATGCTGGCGCCCGAGCACGGCCGCTTCGACGCGGTGGTGGCGATGGATTCGCTCATTCATTATCGCGCCGCCGACGCGGTCGCCGCGGTGGCGCGGCTGGCCGAGCGCACCGAGCGCGCGATCGTCTTTACCGTGGCGCCGGCGACGCCGCTGCTCCTCGCCATGCACATGGCCGGCCGCCTGTTCCCGCGCGCCGACCGCGCGCCGGCCATCGAGCCGGTGGCGCCGCGCGCCATGGTCCGCCGGCTTTCGGCCGAGCCGGCGCTCGGCGGCTGGCAGCCGCGCCCGGTGGAGCGCGTCGACTGCGGCTTCTACATCTCGCATGCGATGGAGGTGGCCAGGCGATGATCGGTCGGGCCTCTGCAGGCGGACGCATGGTGGCGTTCTGGCAGTCGGTGGGAACGCGCTTCCTGCCGTTCGCCGACGCCGCCTCGCCGGACCTGCCGCTCGGCCGGCTGCTCAGGCTGTCGCTGTTCCAGGTCTCCGTCGGCATGGCCGCTGTGCTTCTGACCGGCACGCTCAACCGGGTGATGATCGTCGAACTCGGCGTGCCGACCAGCCTGGTGGCGCTGATGGTCGCCATTCCGGTGCTCGCCGCGCCGCTGCGCGTGCTGATCGGCCACCGCTCCGACACCTACCGCTCGGTGCTCGGCTGGCGCCGCGTGCCGTATGTCTGGCTCGGCACGCTGCTGCAGTTCGGCGGCTTCGCCATCATGCCCTTCGCGCTGCTGCTTCTGCAGTCGCAGACGCTGGGGCCGACATGGGCCGGTCCGGTCGCCGCGGCCGCCGCCTTCCTGCTCACCGGCCTCGGCATGCACATGGCGCAGACCGCCGGCCTGGCGCTCGCCACCGACCTGTCGGCCGAGCGCAACCGGCCGCGCGTGGTGGCGCTGGTCTACGTCGTCCTGCTGGTCGGCATGATCGCCGCCTCGCTCGCCTTCAGCCTGCTGCTTGCCGAGTTCTCGCCCAAGCGGCTGATCCAGGTCGTGCAGGGGGCCGCCGTCGTCACCGTGCTGCTCAACGTCGCCGCGCTGTGGAAGCAGGAGCCGCGCGACCCGCAGCGCACCCGGCCCGACCGGCCGCGGCCGCGCTTCGCCGAGGTCTTCGCGCTCTACCGCTCCGATCCGCGCACGCCGCGGCTGCTCGTCGGCGTCGGCCTCGGCTCGGCCGCCTTCAGCATGCAGGACGTGCTGCTCGAGCCCTACGGTGCGGAGATCCTCGGCTTCACCGTGGCGCAGACGACGCTGCTCACCGCGCTGTGGGCGGCCGGCACGCTGGCCGGCTTCGCGCTCGCCGGCCGGCTGCTCGCCGGCGGCTTCGACATGCACCGCGTCGCCGCCCTCGGCGCGCTCGCCGGCATCGCCGCCTTCTCGGCCGTCATCTTCGCCGGGCCGCTCGCCTCGGCGGCGCTGTTCCGCGCCGGCACGGCGGTGATCGGCTTCGGCAGCGGCCTGTTCGCCGTCGGCACCATGCTGGCGGCGATGGAGCTGGCCGAGCGCACCGACAGCGGCTTTGCCATCGGCGCGTGGAGCGCGGTGCAGGCGACGGCCATCGGCGTCGGCCTAGCGCTCGGCGGCATCATCCGCGATGCGGTCAACGCGCTCGCCCTCGACGGCGCGCTGGGTGCCGCGCTGGTCACGCCGTCGACCGGCTACAACACCGTCTACCATCTGGAGATCGCATTGCTTTTCGTCAGTTTGGCCGTTCTCGGACCGCTCGCCGGAAGGCGGTTCGCGAAGGGTCGTGACCGGCTGTCCCGCTTCGGCCTCGCCGATCTGCCGGGATGAGCCGCTAGCCACGGGAGGTCCGTCATGGAAACCGGATCGATTGTCGGGAATATCGACGTTGCGCAGGTCACCTTGTACGCGTTCTGGGTCTTCTTCGCGGGCCTCATCTGGTATCTGCGCCAGGAGGACCGGCGCGAGGGCTATCCGCTCGAGGACGACGTGACCGGCCGCTACAACAAGCACGGCTTCCTGTTCGTGCCGCCGGCCAAGACCTTCGTCATCGGCCACGGCCACCCCGACGTGCGCGTGCCCGACGGCAGCCGCGACACCCGCGCCATCTCGACCACCCGCACCGCCGCCTTTTCCGGCGCGGCCTCGGTGCCGACCGGCGACCCGATGCTGGCCGGCGTCGGCCCCGGCTCGTGGGCCGAGCGCGCGGACCGGCCCGACGTCACCGCGCGCGGCGCGCCGCGCATCGTGCCGATGCGGGTCGCTCCCGAGGTCACGGTGGCGAGCGAGGACCCCGATCCGCGCGGCATGCGGGTCGTCGGCTGCGACAGCGTGCTGGCCGGCACCGTCCGCGACATCTGGGTCGACATGGAGGAGCATCTGATCCGCTATCTCGAGGTCGCGCTGACCGACGGCGGGGAGGAGGCGCGCAGCGTGCTGCTGCCGATCAACTTCAGCGTCTTCCGCAGCGCCCGCGGGGCCGAGCGCGTGGTCTACGTGCACGCCATCACCGCGGCGCAGTTCGCCAACGTGCCGGGCCTCGCCGCCCCCGACCAGGTGACGCGGCTCGAGGAGGAGCGCGTCGTCGCCTACTACGGCGGCGGCCAGCTCTACGCCACGCCGAAGCGCCAGGAGGCCCTGCTATGACCGAGCCCGTCGCCCGCGAGCACGACCACGAGCCGCTGCCGGGCCTGCCCGAACGGCCGCCCGAGGGCGAGTTCATCGTCTGGCAGGGGCGTCCGTCCGGCCGTCTCGTCGCCCGCCGCATCCTGAAGACGCGCTGGCTCGCCGGCTACTTCGTTCTCTTGGCCGGCTGGGCGGCGCTGGCCGGCTATGCCGACGGCCGCACCGCCGGCTCGATCCTGTTCGCCGTCGGCGTGCTGGCGCTGCTCGGCGCCATCGGGCTGGCGCTGTTCGAGCTGTTCGGTCTCGGCGTGCAGAAGACGACGCTCTACACGATCACCAATGCGCGCATCGTCATGCGCATCGGTGTCGGCCTGTCGATCACGCTCAACGTGCCGTTCGCCAACATCGCGTCGGCCGCGGTTCAGCGCGAGCGCGACGGCAGCGGCACGATCACGCTGGCGCTCAAGGAGGACTACAAGTTCTCCTGGCTGATGCTGTGGCCGCACAACCGGCCGTGGCGCTTCGCCCGTCCCGAGCCGGCGCTGATCTGCCTTGCCGACGTCGACCGGGTGGCCGCGCTGCTCGCCGCCGAGCTGGAGAAGACGGTGGGCGTGGCCGACCGGCCGGCCGGCCGTCCGGCCTGCGCCGACATCGACGGCGAGGTGCTGGCCGCCGCGCGCCTGGCGGCCGAGTAGCCGGGGCAGGGAGGAGAAAGACGATGACCGCAGCCGCCCGCGTTCCCGCCATCGCGCCCGGCCGCCGCGCGCCGCGCTTTCCGCGCTACCCGCTGTTCGCCGCCATCGGGCTGGTGCTGTTCGCCGCCGGCGCCATCGTGTTCGGCCAGACGACCGGCATCGGCACCGTGCGCGTGGCGCTCGGCACGCCGCAGGCGATCCGCGACATCGTGCTGACCCGCCACGACGACGACACGGTGGTCGTCGCCGACGCGCGCTCGGGCGCCACCGTCGCCGTCTTTCCGGCCGGCGAGGGCGGCTTCGTGCGCGGCGCGCTGCGCCCGCTGGCGCGCATGCGCCTGGCCGCCGGCGCGGCCGCCGACAAGCCCTACCGGCTGATCCGCTGGGACAGCGGGGCGATCTCGCTGTCCGACACCGCAACCGGCGAACGCATCTATCTCGACGCCTTCGGGGCCGACAATGCGGCCGCCTTCGCCCAGTTTCTCGACAGCCCGGGGAGGATCGCGCGATGAAGCTCAAGAGCCCCTTCCGCCGGCAGCGGATCGAAGTGCCCTGCACGGTGGAGATCAACAACACCTTCGACAGCCTGGCCGCGCATGTGCGCTTCGACGGCGGCGTGGTGGTGCATCCCGGCGACGAGGTGCTGGTGCACGGCGCGCCCGTGGCCGTGCCCTATGGCCAGGCGCAGACCTTCCGCCGCAACGCCACGATCACCCGGGCGAGCCGGCTCGAGCGCGCCTGGACGCGCGCCACCGGCGACCTGGAGTTCATGGAGCTGTGCGAATTCTCCTTTTCCGAAAGGGCGACGCTATGAACACGCACGTCAACCCCGCGGCCCCGGCCGCTGGCTTCGATGAGCAGAACGAGACGACGCGCACCGCGCTCGAATCGACGATGCTCAACCCGCGCTTCTACACGACCGACTTCGACGAGCTCGACCGCATCGACGTGTCGCCGATCCGCGCCGAATGGGACGCGCTGCTCGCCGAGATGCGCGCCGACCCCAACAAGGGCCACTTCAAGCGCACCGAGGAGTGGGAGACGCTCGACCTCGACAGCCTGCCGGAGGACCTGCGCAAGGAGCTGATCGACTTCCTGGTCTCCTCGCTGACGGCCGAGTTTTCCGGCTGCGTGCTCTACAAGGAGATGAAGCGGCGCGGCACCAACAAGGACATCTGCGAGCTGTTCGGCTTCATGAGCCGCGACGAGTCGCGCCATGCCGGCTTCATCAACGACGCGCTCAAGGAGTTCGGCATCGGCGTCAACATGGGCTTTCTCGCCAAGGCCAAGAAGTACACCCACTTCAAGCCGAAGTTCATCTTCTACGCCACCTACCTGTCGGAGAAGATCGGCTACGCGCGCTACATCACGATCTACCGCCACCTCGAGCGGCATCCCGAAAACCGCTTCCACCCGATCTTCAAGTGGTTCGAGAAGTGGTGCAACGACGAGTTCCGCCACGGCGAGGCGTTCTCGCTGCTGATGCGCACCGACCCGCGGCTGACCTCCGGGCGCAACAAGCTGTGGATCAAGTTCTTCCTGCTCGCCGTCTTCGCCACCATGTATGTGCGCGACCATGCCCGCCCGGCCTTCCACCGCGGCCTCGGCATCGAGATCGACGAGTACGACATGCGCGTCTTCCGGCTGACCAGCGAGATCTCGCGCCAGGTCTTTCCGCTGGTGCTCGATCTCGACAACCCGGCTTTCGTGGCCGGGCTGAAGCGGATGAACCGCATCGGCCAGGCGATGGCGCGCGCCGATGCCGACGGCGGCCTCGGCGGGCGCCTGCGCAAGGGCTTCTGGGGCGCGGCCGCCGCGCTCAACTTCGCCCGCCTGTACGCCATTCCGGCCAAGCACAACGCCGTGCCGGCCGACGGCCGGCTCGAGCCGGTCTGGTAGGAAGGGAGGCGCCGGTGGCCCATCTCGCCGCCGCAGTGCTGGTCGCCGTCGTCGTCTGGTGGGTCTCCACCGGCTTCGTCTTCCTCGCCGCGCGGCGCGGCGCGGCGCGGCCGCGGCTGGTCCTTGCCGGCTTCACCGCGCTCGCCCTGGCCGGGCTCGCCGGCCTTGCCTGGACGGCGCGCCAGGAGAGCCTGGCCGGCGTCTACCTCGCCTTCCTGTCGGCGCTCGCCGTGTGGGCCTGGCACGAGATCGCCTTCCTCTTCGGCTTCGTCACCGGCCCGCGGCGCACGCCCTGTCCGCCGGAGCTGACCGGCTGGCGGCGCTTCGCAGCCGCCTTCGCCACGCTGCGCGACCACGAGCTCGCCATCCTGGCGTCGGCCGGCCTGGTGGCGCTGCTCGTGTGGGGCGCGCCGAACCAGGCGGGGCTGTGGACCTTCCTCGTCCTGTGGGGCATGCGCGTCAGCGCCAAGCTGACGATCTTCCTCGGCGCGCCGTTCTCCGTCAGCGGCCTGATCCCGCCGCATCTCGACTACCTGACGAGCTATTTCCGCACCGACCGCACGAGCCGCGCCTTCGCCGCGATCATCGCGCTGGCGGCGGTGCCGTTCGGCTATTTCTGCTACCTGGCGGCGACGGCCGAGGCGCTGCACCTGGCGGTCGCCGCGACGCTGATCGCCGCCCTTGCCGGCCTGGCGATCGCCGAGCATTTCTTCCTGGTGCTGCCGGTGCCCGACGCGCTGTCTTGGGCGTGGATGGCGCCGGCCGCGGACGAACGTGATGCCGCAGGGGGCCACGCGCCCCTTGCGATCGGCAGGCGTGTGGTGTTGAAGGGGGCGCGGGCGACATCGCCCCACCGCGCCGCCCTTCCAGTCGATTATGCGAAGCGGCGCGGTCCAGCCCCGGCCGCGCCTAGAACGGGAGGCACGTCATGGACATGAACCGGTTTTTCGAACAGGCGCTCGACGGCCTGCGCGAGGCGGGCAACTACCGCGTCTTCGCCGAGCTGGAGCGTCACGCCGGGGACTTTCCGCGCGCCACCCGCTACCGCGACGACGGCTCCACGCACGACGTGACGGTGTGGTGCTCGAACGACTATCTCGGCATGGGCCAGAACGAGATCGTGCGCGCCGCGATGAAGGAGGCGATCGACCGCTGCGGCGCGGGCGCCGGCGGCACGCGCAACATCTCCGGCACGACGCACGACCATGCGCTGCTCGAGGCCGAGCTCGCCGACCTGCACGGCAAGGAGGCGGCGCTGATCTTCACCTCGGGCTACGTGTCCAACTGGGCCGCGCTCGGCACGCTGGCGAGCAAGATTCCCGGCTGCATCGTCTATTCCGACGCGCTCAACCACGCCTCGATGATCGAGGGCATCCGCCACAGCCGCGCCGACAAGCGCGTGTGGAAGCACAATTCGCCCGAGGATCTCGACCGGCTGCTGTCGGCCGACGACCCCGAGCGGCCGAAGCTGGTCGCCTTCGAGAGCGTCTACTCGATGGACGGCGACATCGCGCCGATCAAGGAGATCTGCGACGTCGCCGACAGCCACGGCGCGATGACCTATCTCGACGAGGTGCACGGCGTCGGCCTCTACGGCCCGCGCGGCGGCGGCGTGGCCGAGCGCGAGGGCCTGATGGACCGGCTCACCGTCATCGAGGGCACGCTCGGCAAGGCGTTCGGCGTGATGGGCGGCTACATCACCGCGTCGTCCGCGCTGGTCGACTTCGTGCGCTCCTTCGCCTCGGGCTTCATCTTCACGACGGCGCTGCCGCCGGCGCTGGCGGCCGGCGCGGCCGCCTCGATCCGCCATCTCAAGCGGAGCGAGTTCGAGCGCCGCCGCCACCAGGAGCGGGTGCGCCGGGTGCGCAGCCTGCTCGACGCCGCCGGCATCCCGCACATGCCCAATCCGAGCCACATCGTGCCGGTGATGGTGGGCAACGCGGCCAAGTGCAAGTGGATCTCCGACCTGCTTCTGGAGAACCACGGCATCTACGTGCAGCCGATCAACCATCCGACGGTGCCCAAGGGCACCGAGCGGCTGCGCATCACGCCGACCCCGCTGCACTCGGACGCCGACATCGACCATCTGGTCGGCGCGCTCAACGAGCTGTGGTCGCGCTGCGCGCTCGCCCGCGCGGTGGCCTGACGGGGCAGGGGCGGCAGGACCGGCCCGGCCGGGCGGCCTCGCCCGCCGGCAGCCGCAGCGGCCGGCAGATGGCCGTCCGCCCGCTGTCCGCAAGCGCGAGGGCGAAGCCTTGAGCGACATCATCATTCCCGCGATCGCGGCCGACGGCTCGCTGTTTCCCATCGAGAAGCTGCGCGCCCATGCCGACGCGGTCTTCCATCTGGCCGTGTCGGTCTTCGTGTTCGACCGCGGCGAGCTGCTGATCCAGCGCCGCGCGGCGCGCAAGTATCACTGCGGCGGGCTGTGGGCCAACACCTGCTGCACCCATCCGCACTGGAACGAATCGCTGGCCGACTGCGCCGACCGGCGGCTGCGCGAGGAGCTCGGCTTCTCGGTGCCGCTCGAGCGCCGCCGCGTGGTCGAATATGCCGCCGATGTCGGCGGCGGGCTGCACGAGCACGAGAAGGTGACGATGTATGTCGGCCAGGCCGACCGTGCGCGGCTGGCGATCCGCCCCGACCCGCAGGAGGTGTCGGCGACGCGCTGGGTCGCCCCGGCGGCGCTGCGCGAGGAGATCGCCGCACGGCCCGACGCCTTCACCCCGTGGTTCCGCATCTACGTCGAGCGCTTCGCCGACCTGGTGATCTGAGGGGCGGCGTGGCGCGCGCCCTGGCCGCCGGCAGCCCGCGCGGCCTTTTCGCAGCATCGCACGCAAGAAGAAGGGCGCGACCGGCGGTCGCGCCCCGAAGCCGGCGCCGCCCCGCGGGGCGCGGCGCCCTGTCGTCGCCCGGCTACTCGGCCGCGGCGTAGGACGAGGCCGCCGGCCGCGCCGGGCCGGCGTCCGACGTCGAGCCCGGCGCCAGCAGCTCGGTCTCGCCCGGCCGGTAGCTCTCGAAGTCGGGCACCTCGGTGCTGATCTTGCGGGTCAGCGAGTTGACGTAGTCCTCCAGCATCGACACGCCGTTGAGCGGCTTGAGCTGGCCGTTGTGGCAGGTCGCGCAGTTGGCCTTGAGCACGTCGCCCTCGGGGCCGAGCCGGTTGTCCGGGAACACCGGCGCCAGGCCCGTCAGATAGGCGTTGTTGATCTCGCGCACCATGCGGATGCCGTGCCAGGCGGTGACGCGCTGCGGCGGGCTCTCGTCCCAGTCGTTGAAGGCGCGCGAGTTGTGGCAGGCCGTGCAGTTGACGCCGAGCCCGCGCGACATGTGCATCATCAGCGCCCACGTCCATTCGGTGTCCTTGATGTCCGCCTGGTTCTCGCCGGTCGGCAGCGCCGTGGACGAATGCACGCGGATCGGCCGGTCCTCGAGCAGGTAGGCCTCGAGCGCCTCGTGCGGCAGCGACGAGTAGGCCGTCACCTCGGCCACGCGGTTCTGGCTGCCGGTGTAGCCGGCCATGCCGCCGGCCGGCGCCGGCTCCGGCGCGCCGGTCGACCAGGCGTTTTCCGGCACCGGATTGCCGCGGTGGCAGGTGTAGCAGGTCACGCCGGCCTGCCCGACATGGTCCGTCCAGTCGGCGTTGACCGTCTGGTTCATCTGGATCATGCGGCGGGCGACCACCTTGGTGTAGACGGTGTCGGAGGCCAGGTTCTCGATGTCGTGGCAGTACGCGCAACCCTGCTCGGGCGAGACCCATTCGGTGATCGAGGCCATCAGATGGTTGAACTCGTCGACCGACAGGTCGCCCAGCACCTGCACGTTCTCGTAGAACTCGGAGGCCCGCTCGCCCTCGGGATCGGGCGTGTAGGGCGAGGGCGGCGGCACGTTGGCGGCGGCCAGCGCCGCGCTCTCCTCGACATCCTGCACCAGAACCATGCCGGAGCCCGGATAGCCGACCCCGACGGTCTCGACCGGCGGCAGGTCCCAGTCGGCCCCCACGATGCTGGCGATCGTCAGCAGCGCGCCGGCGCCGGCGGCGAAAGGAATCCACAGTCTCATTGTGTGCCTCCTGACAGGGCCGGATCGGCGACGTCGGGCCACAGGTCGGGCGCCGGCGGCACGATGCCGTGCTTGATGCCCCAAAGGTACCAGTTGTCGACCACGGTGCCGCTCAGAAGGATGCCGATGGCACCGGTCAGCGGCGTCAGCACGGCGAACCACCAGGCCCAGCGGTGGATCGATTCCATGGTGGCGTTGAAGCCCATCGTCCAGCGCCAGAACAGCGCCGCCCGCTCCGACGCGGTGCCGCGGTCGACGATCTGCTCGATCTCGCGCTCGCCGCCGTAGCGGCTGACGGCCAGGATGGTGGCGCCGTGCATGGCGAACAGCAGCACCGAGCCGTACAGGAAGACGATCGAGAGCGCGTGGAAGGGGTTGTAGTAGAGGTTGCCGTAGCGGATGGAGAACGCCGCGGTCCAGTCGAGATGCGGGAAGATGCCGAACGGCACCGCCTCGGCCCAGCTGCCCATCAGCAGCGGCCGGATGAAGCCGAGGCTGAGGAACAGGAAGATCGCCGAGGCGAACGCCCAGGCCACGTGCGTGCCCATCTCCAGCGCGCGGGCGCGCCGGTACATGCGCACCCACCACAGGATCACCGAGGTGGTGAGGAAGAAGCCGGCGATCAGCCACCAGCCGCCCTCCTGCAGGGGCGGCAGGATCTCGAGGCCGTACTCGGCCGGCGGCGGCTCGAGCGCCAGCCAGAAGAGCTGGCGCACGAACTGGATCGGGTCCCAGCCGACCGAGGCCCACATGTTGAGGCCGATGATGACGAAGGCGATGGTGCCGCACACGATCGAGATCGTGCCGATGAAGCCGAGATAGATCGGCCCGACCTGGGCGTTGCCGATCTTGCCGAACCAGTATTCGACGCCGCCCTGGCCGGTGCGCGGGCTGTCGCCCGCCGGCAGCGGGATGCCGGGCTCGATCGGTCCGCGAAGCTGCACCGCCGTGAAGATGTTCTGATATTCGCGCATGGCCGGTCTCCTCAGCTCCAGAAGGGCAGGTCGAGCCACCACGACCACCACTGCGGCCAGCCCTCGTTCCAGAACGGACCGCTGATGACGATGCACACGGCGCTCCAGAAGCCGGCGTTGAGCGCCAGCACGAGGCCGAGCCTGTGGATGCCGAGCGTGCCGATCGAATAGCCGATCGTGTCGCGGAAGAAGGTGTCCTCGTATTCCGGCGTCTTGACCTCGGCCTGGCGGCCGGGCGCCAGCCGGTCGCGGCCGGGATTGGCCGCCGACAGGATCAGCGCGCCGTGCAGCGACAGCGCCAGCGTCGTGGTGAAGAAGAACGACACCGCGATCATGTGCGCCGGGTTGTAGTGGAAGTGCAGGTACTGGTAGCCGACGTTCGACACCCAGTCCAAATGGCTGAAGATGCCGTAGGGAAAGCCGTGCCCCCAGGCGCCGAGCAGCAGCGGGCGGATCACCACCAGTGTGAAGTAGGCGAAGATGGCGAAGCCGAAGGCGACCGGCACGTGGTAGCCGATGCCCAGCTTCCTGCAGA
Source organism: Aquibium sp. A9E412 (assembly GCF_030398335.1). GTDB lineage: Bacteria > Pseudomonadota > Alphaproteobacteria > Rhizobiales > Rhizobiaceae > A9E412. Next base: position 15,267 of record NZ_JAOAOP010000013.1, on the reverse strand, counting down.
TCTCGACCTCGCGCAGCGCCCAGGAGCAGAACGCGCCGAGCGCGCAGATCGTGATGATCTGCCACAGCCCGCCCTCCGTGAGCGGCGCCAGCGCCAGGCCGTAGCTGATGTCGGGCGGCGCGATCGAGATCTGCCAGATGTTCCAGGTCGGCCCGAGCGCGGCGCCGTAGACGATGAGCGCCGTGCCGAGGGCCGTGAAGAAGATCGTCGTGACACCGAAGAAGCCGACGTAGAACGGCCCGACCCAGAAGTCGAACAGGTCTCCGCCGACGAGGGTGCCGCCGCGCACGCGGTACTTCCGTTCGAAGCTGAGCAACGCCATGGTCGTCCCTCCACGCTAGGCATCGGCAGGACGTGCCTGCCGCTGGATGAGGCGGTTTGGCGGCGGGCGGGCTGCCGCCGGACCGGGGTCCGGCCGGCAGGAGCCCCGCCCGCCGCCCTATCGGGTGGTCATCCGATGAGCCGCGGCACTTCAACCGGCGCCGAGAGGGTCTGCTCAACGCTCGAGGTGACGGCTTGTCCCTCGAGCCAGTTGAAGCGTTCCGTGCTCAGCAGGATGAAGTGGATCAGGAGCGCAAGCGCGAACAGGAAGACCGAGAGCCCGACCAGCGCGCGGCGCGGGTCGAACAGCATCCAGATTCTCCACATTTGCGTTCCTCCTATGCGACCATCGGCAGGAGCGCCGAGACCGTCTGGCTGACGCCGTCAAGGGCGGCGTAGCCGTCGGGGCCCGGGATCCACGGGCGCCACATCCAGACCAGGATATGCGCGACGATCGCGATCGCCGTGAATATCAGGAAGCCCTGGATGAAGTACTTGTGGAACTCCTGCGCTTCGCTTTCGGTCAGACCCGAAAGTGAGACGTCGTTCGGACCAGCCATTAACGTCACCTCCAGTCTTGAGCTGCCGCGGTTCCCCCCGCGACGCGGGTGCCGGCGACGGACGCGCAGCGACCCGCCTACGGCGTCTGCCGGGTTTGGACCCCGGCAAGGGCGAATGGCTACGCGATGAAGGCGTAGCCGACGGCCGCATGGGCCGCAGACCGTGCTTCGGCGATGACCGACTGGCGGCCGCTTCCCTCGGCGGCGCGGCCGCCCGACAGGAGGCGCCGCACCGCGGCCACGCCGAGGCACAACACGAAGGACAGCGCCACCAGGAGCCGGTATTCCAGCCGGTCCCGGGCATTCGCGGCGCGCGGCAGGCCGGCGCGCCTGGATCTTGCGATGGCCATTGCGAGGTTCCTCCTTGCCTTCGCGGGCGCGGCCGTTCGCCGCCCGCACCCGTGCCGTCAGGCCGCCCCCACAGCGACCGTCCGGCGGGCCGAGCGCACATGCTCGGCCTCGACTCGTTCGTGCCCCTCGCGCCGCGCCGCCGCCTCGGCGGCGTCGCGGATGCGCTTGGCGGCGGAAATGCGGATCAGCACCGGCTCGCTGGCCAGGCTCTCGTCGAGCGCGCTCTTGGCGGCCTCGGCCCAGGCCATCTCCGGGCGCGCCGGCGTCGGCTCGATGGCGTCGAGCTCGCTGCCGAGCGGCAGGATGTTGAACAGCGCGTCGAACAGGCCGTTGCAGACCTCCTGGATCAGCCAGGCGGCGCCGGAATAGCCCATCACCGGCGTGCCGGTGTGGCGCCGGATGATGGCGCCGGGGAAGGAGACCGGAATGTAGATCGCCCGGCCGCCGGCCTCGGCGAGGTAGAGCCGCTCGTTGTAGGAGCCGAACAGGATGAGCGGCGGCTTGTCGCGCACCAGGGCGCGCACGCGCGCATTGTCCGGCTTGACGCCGGGGCGGCGCTGCACCGCGAAGGTGCACGGCAGGCCCATCTCCTCGGCCAGGAAGTTGCGGATGCCGCGCTCGTAGGTCTCGCCGGCGACGATGGCGAAGCTCGCCGTGGCGAAGAAGTCCTGCGTGACCGAGCGCCACAGGTCCCACATCGGCTTCAGCGTCGTGTGCTTCTCGCGCGCGATGAAGGGCTCGGGGTCGAGGTCGAGGATCGCGCCCAGCTTGCGCAGGAAGGCGGTGGTCGAGTGGATGCCGATCGGCGCCTGCAGGTACGGCCGGTCGAGCGCCTCGCACAGCGCGCGGCCGAACTCGCGGTAGAGGCACACATTGGCCTGTGCGTCGGCCAGCCGTCCGACATCGGCCAGATGGCTGCCGAGCGGGAAGACCATGTTGACCTCGGCGCCGATGCCTTCGACGAGGCGCCGCAGCTCGGCCAGGTCGGACGGCATGTTGAAGGTGCCGTAGATCGGCCCGACGATGTTGACGCGCGGCCTCTCGCCCGCCTTGCGCGGCTTCGGCGGGCGCGCCTTGCCCTTCTTCGGGCCGAACTCGGTCCACAGCCACTTCAGCGCGCGGTCGGCCGACTGCCACTGGTCCTCGTCGATGGTGCGCGGCAGGAAGCGCTGGATGTTGGCGCCCTCCGGCGTCACGCCGCCGCCGATCATCTCGGCGATCGAGCCGGTGACGACGACGGCCGGCAGGTTGGGATCGAGCGTCTCGCGGGCGCGCTTCATCGCCGCCTCGGTGCCGTGCTGGCCAAGCTCGTCCTCGCCGAGCCCGGTGACGACGATGGGCAGCTCGTGCGGCGGCAGCGCGTCGGTGTAGTGCAGCACCGAGGTGACCGGCAGGTTCTCGCAGCCGACCGGGCCGTCGATGATGACCTGCAGCCCCTTGATGGCGGTGAAGGCGTAGACGGAGCCCCAGTAGCCGCCGGCGCGGTCGTGGTCGAGGATCAGCATCCCACCGCCTCCCCGGAATCGACGGCGTTGCGCGCGGTGCGCGTGCGCGCGGCGTATTTCTTGCGGAAGGCGGAGCGGTCGGCCGGCACGTCCTGCCAGACGCCCGCCGCGTCGCCAGCGCCGACCCCTTCGAAGAAGGCGCTCATGGCGTCGAAGCGCGGCTTGTTGGCGATCGCGCCGTTGACGATCGGCGCCAGCGCGCCGGCCCCGGCCGGGCCCATCAGCGGCCGCGCCGAGATCAGGTTGGTGAAGTAGAGCGCCGGGGTGGCGGCTTCCTTGGCCTTCTGCACCACCGGCGTGGTGCCGATGGCGAGATCGGGGCGGAACTCGGCGAAGGCGGCGAGATCGGTCTCCAGCGAGGCGCGGTAGGCGACGTGCACGCCGTGCGCCTCGAGCCAGGCGGCATCCTCGGCCGAATGCGGCGTCTTCGGGCAGGCCGTGCCGACATAGCGCAGGTCGGCGCCGGCCTCGACGAGCAGCCGGCCGACGAGCAGCTCGGAGCCCTCGTAGCCCGACAGGGTGATGCGGCCGCGGACCGGATTGTCGGCCAGCGCGCCGCGGACGGCGGCGAGCGCGCGGTTGCGCGCGTCGTCGACGGCGCGCGCGCCGACGCCGCAGGTCTCGCCGATCGCCTTGAGCCAGGCGTCGGTGCCGTCCGCGCCGACGGGCGCCGAGCCGACGACCGGCCGCCCGGCGGCGGCGAACTCGCGGAAGGTGGCGGTGTAGAAGGGGTGGATGGCGGCGACCGCCGCGCAGTCGAGCGCGCCGTAGAGCTCGCGCCATTCGCGCACCGGCACGGTGTGGCCGGCGGCAAGCCCCATCGGCTCGAGCAGCGCGCCGATGCTCACCGGGTCGGCCGGGAACATCTCGCCGACCAGCGTCACCGTCGGCCGGTCGCCGCGCGCCTGGCGCGGCGCCTGCACGGGGCCGGCCTGCGCCTCCTCGCGGGCGTAGCGCAGCATCGCGCCCGACAGCACGTCCTTGGCCTCCGCATGGGTGGGCACGCCGAAGCCCGGCACGTCGATGCCGACGATGCGCACGCCGTCGATCTCCCGCGGCAGCATCTGCAGCGGAATGCCGGAGGCCGTCGGCACGCACAGATTGGTGACGATGACGGCGTCGTAGAGCGCCGGATCGGCCATCGCGTGCACCGCGTCGCGGATGTCCTCGTAGAGCTTGCCGGTGACCAGCGTCTCGGAGCTGAACGGGACATAGCCGACGGTGCGCCGCGCGCCGTAGAAATGGGCGGTGAAGGTGAGGCCGTAGACGCAGCACGCCGAGCCCGACAGGATGGTCGCCACGCGGCGCATGCGCAGGCCGACGCGCAGCGAGCCGAAGGCCGGGCACATCGACTGCGGCTGGTCGTGCGGCCCCTTCGGATAGTCGGCCTCGAAGCGCTCCAGCATCTGCGCCTTGCCGGCGGCCCGGGCGGCCGCCTTCATGCGCTCCGCGCCGGCGTGGCAGCCGAGCCCGTCGGCCGCACCCGCGCTCTCCGGCTCGGCGGCATCCGGGCGTTCGGCATCACGGGCGGGGCGGGGGTCGTCCATCACCGGTCACACCGTGTCGTAGATGACTTCGAGGGAGGCGCGGTCGAGCGCGGCGGCCGGGCACATGTCTTCCGGCGTGGCCGGTTCGAGCACCACGTCGCCGCCCGTCTGCTCGGTGTCGAACAGGCCGATCAGGTCGTCCTGCGACAGCGGCTCGGGCAGCACCGGCGGCGCGCCGCACAGATTGGTCGCCAGCTCCTCGAACAGCGGCCCCCAGCGGCCGGTCGGATGGCCGATGATCTGGTAGTTGGCGCTCTTGCGGCGGATGTCCTCGTGCTGCGGCACGGCGGCCAGCACCGGGATGCCGACGGCGCGCGCGAAGGCGGCCGCCTCGCCGGTGCCGTCGTCCTTGTTGACCACCATGCCGGCGACGCCGACATTGCCGCCGAGCTTGCGGAAATACTGCACCGCCGAGCACACATTGTTGGCGACGTAGAGCGACTGCAGGTCGTTGGAGCCGACGACGACGACCTTCTGGCACATGTCGCGGGCGATCGGCAGGCCGAAGCCGCCGCACACCACGTCGCCCAGGAAGTCGAGCAGGACGTAGTCGAAGTCCCAGTCGTGGAAGCCGAGCTTCTCGAGCGTCTCGAAGCCGTGGATGATGCCGCGCCCGCCGCAGCCGCGGCCGACCTCGGGGCCGCCGAGCTCCATGGCGAAGACGCCGTCGCGCTTGAAGCAGACGTCGCCGATGGCGACCTCCTCGCCGGCTTCCTTCTTCGTCGAGGCGGTCTGGATGATGGTCGGGCAGGCGCGCCCGCCGAACAAGAGCGACGTGGTGTCCGACTTGGGGTCGCAGCCGATCAGCAGCACCTTCTTGCCGGTCTGGGCCAGCATGTAGGACAAATTGGCGAGCGTGAAGCTCTTGCCGATGCCGCCCTTGCCGTAGATGGCGATGATCTGCGTCTGCCGGGCCGGCTCGCCGGTGTGCACCGGGTCGGGCTCGAAGGCGGCCTCCTCGCGCAGGCGCTCGTAGGCGGCACGGCTGTTGTAGTCGGCCATTGCCTCGCTCATGCGCTCGTCCTCCAGTCCAGAACCATCTTCACGCAGGCCGGGTCGCCGAAGGCGGTGGCATAGGCGGCCGGTGCGTCGGCGGCCGCTGCGCGGTGGGTGATCAGCCCGTCGAGCCGCAGGCGTCCGTCGGCCGCCAGCGCCAGAACGGCGCGCGTGTCGTCGGGCGTGAACTCCGCGGCGATCGCGATGCGCGCCTCGCGCATGAAGGCCGGCGGAAAGGCGAAGCCGAGCGGCGCGCCGTAGAAGCCGGCCAGCGTGATGTGGCCGCGCGGCGCCAGATGCGCGATCGCGGTGTCGAGCACATGCGGATCGCCGCTCGCGTCGATGATGGCGCGATAGTCGCTGCGCGTGTCCGCCGCGCCGTCGATCACCCGATAGCCGCGCGCGCCGTCGCGCCGCGCCGCGTCGCGCTCCCACACGGTCGGCGCGGCGAAGCCGAGCGCCAGCGCGACACGCGCCAGGAGCCGGCCGAGCACGCCATGGCCGATGACGAGATCGGGCGGCGGCGCGCCGTCGAGCCGGAGCGCGTGGTGCGCGGTGGCGGCGAGCGCCAGGAGCACGGCATCCTCGCCGAGCGGCTCGGGCACGACGACCGCGCGCTCGCCGGCGACGACCAGCCGCGAGGCGGTGGCGCCGAACAGCCCGTTGACGCCGCGAAAGCAGCGCGCGCCGGGCACGAACACCATGTCGCCGGCCCTGCGGCCCGACTGCGCGCCGGCCTGCGCGATGCGGCCGACCGCCTCGTAGCCGGGCACCAGCGGATAGCCCATGCCGGGGAAGGGTGGCATGGCGCCCTCGAACAAAAGCTTCTCGGTGCCCGTGCTGATGCCGCTCCAGGCAACGTCGATGACGACGTCGCGCTCGCCGGCGTCCAGCAGCGTCAGGCCTTCCAGGCCGATGCTGCGGGGCTTGTCGAGCACTACTGCGGTTGTGTTCATCGCTTCGCTTCAGGCCCGCCTGGCATTGGGCGCCGGCCTTTGCCTCTCGCTTGTAATCCTAAATGGACATTACTAAGTGTCAATTTATTTTTACACACAGGACGGGCCGCGCCGGTCAAGCGCGGGCGACGATCAGCCGGGCGAACAGCGGGTTGCGCGTGGCGCGCAGCCGGGCCGAGGCGAAGCCGGCCTGGCGCAGAAGCGCGATCAGCGCCTGCGGGCTGCGGTTGCGTCCGGCGCCCATGGCCAGGAAGTAGACGCTGAAATAGGCTGCCGCGAGCGCGTCGCCTTCGCCGCGCCCGGCCGCCATCGGCTCGGCGACGAGCAGCGTGTCGCCGCCGCGCATCGCCGCCCGCACGTTGCCGAGCAGCGCCAGCGCCGCCTCGTCCTCGTGGTCGCACAGGACCCGCACCAGGGTGACGAGATCGGCGCCGCCGGGCAGCGGGTCGGTGAAGAAGTTGCCGCCGGTCACCGCGCTGCGCGTCGCAAGCCCCGCCGCGGCGAGCCGCGCCTCGGCCCGCCCGGCGACCGCCGGCAGGTCGAACAGCCGCAGCGCGAGGCGGGAGTGCCGGCGCCCGGCCGCGGCCAGGAAGGCGCCGTCGCCGCCGCCGACGTCGAGCAGCACGCGATGCCGGCCGAGCGGGTAGGCGTCGAGCACCTCCGCCGTCACCAGGTCCTGGCTGGCGCGCATCAGCCGCGAATAGGCCGCCGCCGCGTCGTCGTCGACGGCGGTGTCGGCCGCCTCGCGCCGGCCGGCATAGGCCCAGAAGCGCGCCGTCTCCGTCTCGCCCGCCTCGCCGCGCAGCAGCGCCACCGGATCGGCCAGGTCGCGGTAGAGCATGGCGTGGTGGCCGATCATGGCGCGGATGCCCGGATTGCCGGCGACCACGGCGCCGAAATCCGCGAGCGCCCATGTGCCGTCGCGGCCGGCGCGAATCAGCTCCAGCGCCTGCGCCGCGGCCAGCAATTGCTGCAGCCGCCGGCGCGGCACGCCGGTGGCGGCGGCGAGCGCGGCCTCGCTGCGCGGCCCGCCGGCCAGCTGGCCGAACAGGTCGAGCGCGACGCAGGCGGCGAGCACCTGCGTGTAGGCGAAGCCGGCGGTGATGCGAAACAGCGCCGCCGAGCGGCGCCGGGCCAGGCCGCGCGTCGGCAGGAAGCGCGCCGCCCAGCGCTGGAAGGCGGGGTCGCCGACGAGCCGTGTGCGCCAGGCGGCAAGCCGCGCGCCGAGCGACGACGTGCGGCCGTCGGCCGGCGGCCGGCTGGCGATCGGTCCGGCGCGCGGAAGCATCGCCTCAGGCGGCGCTCAGCGCCAGCTTCTCCGGCATCAGCCGCTTGGCCTCGCTGCGGATCAGCTCGCTGAGCATGCCGGCGCCGGGACAGTCGGGAATCGCCGCGGCCGCCGATTCGACCAGGTCGTTGAGCCGCGCCACGCAGCCCGCCACGCCGAGCGCGGCGGCCGCGTTGGGCCGGCCGTTCTGCGCGTCCTGGCCGCACGGCTTGCCGGTCTCGCCGTCGCAGGCGACGAGGTCGCGCAGGTCGTCGGCGACCTGGTAGGCGGCGCCGAGCGTGCCGCCGACCGCCATCCAGGGCTGCGGGTCGGCGCCGGCGGCGATCGCGCCGGCCGCCGCCGCGCCGGTGAACAGCGAGCCGGTCTTGGCGCGGTGGTACTCGGCGAGCGGGATGTCGGCCTCGCTCTCCCAGGCCTGGCCGGCGACGATGCCGTGCGGCATGCCGACCGCGCGCGCGACGGTGGCCGCCAGCGGCCCCATGCGCGCCGGCAGCGTGGCGCATTCGCGCGCGATCGTCTCGAAGGCGAGCACGATCAGCGCGTCGCCGGCCAGAAGCGCGATCGGCTCGCCATAGGCCGCGTGCACCGAGGGCTTGCCGCGCCGCAGCCCGGCATCGTCGAAGCACGGCAGGTCGTCGTGCACCAGCGAGGCGCAGTGCAGGAGCTCGATCGCCGCGGCCGCCGCGTCGGCCGCCTGCGGCGTCGGGTCGCCGCACGCACCGGCCACGGCCAGGCACAGCCGCGGCCGCACGCGCGCGCCGCCGGGAAACACCGCGTAGCGCAGCGCGGCGGCGAGCTTGGGCGGCGCGCCGCCGGGCGTGGCGAAGGCGACCGCCCGCTCAAGGCTGCGCTCGATGCGTTGCGTCTCCATGGCGTCCTCCCGGCGAAGCGTCAATTTACATCGACAAGCAACAGTGTAAAATTAGATTGACACAGGTGGACGAAAAGTCAACGCGGAGGCTGGCCCGACGATGCAGGCGGTGCGAAACCGCGACCGGGTGGTGGTGGTCGGCGCCGGCGTCGCCGGGCTGACGGCGGCGATCGGCCTGGCCGCGCGCGGCTTCGAGGTGCTGGTGCTGGAAAGCCGGGCGCGGCCGGGCGGCAAGGTCCGCACCCGCGACACGCCGGCCGGTCCGGTCGATGCCGGCCCCACCGTGTTCACCATGAAGTGGGTGTTCGACCGCATCCTCGCCGCCGCCGGCACGACGCCGGAAGCCGAGCTCGCGATCGCCCGGGCCGCAACCCTTGCCCGCCACGCCTGGCCGGACGGCACGCGGCTCGATCTCTTCGCCGACGTGGAGCGCAGCGCGGCGGCGATCGCCGCCTTCTCCGACCGGCGCAACGCCGAGGGCTATCGCCGCTTCTGCGCCGAGGCGGCCGGCATCTACCGCACGCTCGAGGCGAGCTACATCGCCGCCAGCCGGCCGGGCCCGTTCGAGCTGGCTGCGCGCGTCGGCGCCGCGCGGCTGCCGGCGATGCTGGCGCTCAAGCCGTTCTCGACGCTGTGGTCGGCGCTCGGCACGCATTTCACGGACCCGCGGCTGCGCCAGCTCTTCGGCCGCTACGCCACCTATTGCGGGTCGTCGCCCTTCGCCGCGCCGGCCACGCTGATGCTGGTCGCCCATGTCGAGCAGGCCGGCGTGTGGCTGGTCGAGGGCGGCATGGCCGCGCTCGCCGCCGCGCTGGCGCGCGTGGCCGAGCGTCTCGGCGTCGTCATCCGCTGCCGCACCCCGGTCGCCGCCGTGACCGTCCGCGGCGGCCGCGCCGCCGGCGTGCGGCTTGCCGACGGCAGCGAGCTGGCCGCCGGCGCGGTCGTCTTCAACGGCGACGTCTCGGCGCTCGCCGCCGGCCGGCTCGGCGATCTGGCGACCGGGCTGAAGCCGGTTGCGCCGCCGGCGCGCTCGCTGTCGGCCGTCACCTTCGCCTTCGCCGGCCGGGCGCGCGGCTTCACCCCGGCGCACCACACGGTGCTGTTTTCGGACGACTACCGGGCCGAGTTCGAGGCGATCTTCCGCCGGCGCCGCGTGCCGGACCGGCCGACCGTCTATCTGTGCGCGCCCGACCGCGACGATGCCGGCCGGCCGCAGACGCGGCACGCCAAGGCGCCGGGGGCGGCCGCCGGCGAACGGCTCTTCTGCCTGATCAACGCGCCGGCCGACGGCGACCGGCGCCCCGACGATGCAAGCGAGACCGAACGATGGCTGGACAGGACGCTGACCCAGGCCGCGCGCTGCGGCCTGACGCTGGAGCCGGCGGCGCCGCCGGCGGCGACGACGCCGGGCGATTTCGAACGGCTTTATCCGGCGACCGGCGGAGCGCTCTACGGCCGCGCCGCGCATGGCTGGATGGCGTCCTTCCAGCGGCCGGGAGCGGCGAGCCGGCTGCCCGGCCTCTACCTGGCGGGCGGCAGCGTGCATCCGGGGCCGGGCGTGCCGATGGCCGCGCTTTCCGGCTGGCTGGCGGCGGAGCGCCTGGCAGCGGACCGCGCTTCGACGCCGCGGTTCCGCCCGGCGGCTATCTCTGGTGGTACGTCGACGGCCTGAGCGCGTGCGGCCGCTACGGCCTCACCGTCATCGCCTTCGTCGGCTCGGTGTTCTCGCCCTACTATGCCTGGGCCGGTCGCCGCCGGCCGGACGATCACGTGTGCATCAACGTCGCGCTCTATGCGCCGGGCGCCGACCGCTGGTCGATGACCGAGCGCGGCCGGGCGGCGCTGGCGCGCGACGCCGGCACGTTCCGCGTCGGCCCGAGCGCGCTTGCCTGGGACGGCACGACGCTGACCGTCGCCTTCGACGAGGTGAGCCTGCCCCGGCCGCCGCGCCAGTGGTGGCCGCGGCGCATGCGCGGCACGATCCGCGTGACGCCGCGAGCCGTCACCGGCCGCGTCTTCGACATCGACGCGGCGGGCCGGCACCGCTGGTGGCCGGTGGCGCCGACAGCCGACATCGCGCTCGACTGCGGCGCAGACGGGCCGCGCTGGCGTGGCCACGGCTATCTCGACAGCAACTGGGGCGAGGCGCCGCTCGAGACCGGCTTCGCGCGCTGGGACTGGGCGCGCGCGCGGCTTGCCGACGGCGGCGCGGCGATCGTCTACGACACGACCGAGGCGACCGGCCACCGCCGCTGCCTGGCGCTGCGCGTGCCGCCGGGCGGCGAGGCCGAACCGGTCGACGCGCCGGTGCGCACGCGGCTTGCGGCCGGCTTCTGGGGCGTCGCGCGCTACGGCCACGGCGATGCCGGCGCGCTGCCGGCGGTGCGCCGCACGCTGGAGGACGGGCCGTTCTACACCCGCTCGCTGGTCGCCACGCGGCTCTTCGGCGAGCCGGTGACGATGATGCATGAGAGCTTTTCCGGCCACCGCTTCGGCTCGCCGCTGGTCAAGCTGATGCTGCCCTTCCGCATGCCGCGACGGACCGGCTCACGCGCGGTGTGACTCGTCCGGGTCCTTGGCCTCGTCGCGCGCCGCCTCGGTCGTGCGCCGCGCCGCCGCCTCGCGCGCCTCGCGGGCGCGCACGTCGCGCTTCAGGCTGCGCATCTGCCAGACATAGAAGGCGAGCGCCAGGCCGAAGACGAAGACCGCCTCGATCAGCCCGAAATACTGCGCGAACACCGGCTCAGGCCCGGCCGCGCGCGGCCGCCGTCCACTGCCGCTGACGCAGCTCCGAGGCGTGCATCAGCTCGATGAAGCGGCCGAACCGGGCGTCGAAGCCGCGCGGCGCGTCGGCCGCCGGCTCGGCCGCCGCCTCGACCAGCGCGCGCACCGCCGGATGGGCGGGGGCCGCGCCGACCGGCACGAAGCGGAACGGCGTGGCCGTCGCATAGGCCATCAGCTCGAGCTTGCGCAGCGTACCGGTGCGCGCCCGGCCGCCGACGCTGTCGAAGCCGGCGCGGGCGATCTCGCGGCCGATCTCGCGATAGATCAGCGCGGCGCTGCGGATCGCCGGCCGGCAGCCGAGCGGCAGGCCGGCGACGCCGCCGAGCGCGGCGGCGTAGAAGCCGTCGGCCGTCTCCACCAGCCGCCGCACGACGGCGGCGAGCGCCGGTCCGTGGCGCGGCGCGGCGATCAGCGCCTCGGCGTCGAGCCCGACCTCGGCGAGCCACGCGGCGGGCAGGTAAACGCGGCCGCGCCGCGCATCCTCGCCGACGTCGCGGGCGATGTTGGTGAGCTGCATGGCGAGGCCGAGATCGGCCGCGCGCGCCAGCACCGCCGCTTCGCGCCGGCCCATGATCAGCGTCATCATCACGCCGACGGTCGAGGCGACGCGCGCGGCGTAGGCGAGCAGCGCGTCGAGCGTGTCGTAGCGGCGGCCGGCCTCGTCCCAGGCGAAGCCCTCGATCAGCGCCTCGGGCAGGGTGCGCGGGATGCGGTGCGCGGCGACCACCGCGGCAAAGGCGCGGTCGGCGAGGAGATCGGCCGGCCGGCCGTCATAGATGGCGGCCAGCCGCGCGCGCAGCGCGGCGACGGCGCCGCCCGGGCCGGCCTCGCAGTCGACGAGATCGTCGGAGGCGCGGCAGAAGGCATAGAGCGCGCGCGCGGCCGGTCGCACCCGCGGCGGCAGCAGCAGCGAGGCGGCGTGGAAGGATTTCGAGCCGGCGCGGATCGCCGCGCGGCAGGCGGCGCGATCGGCGGCCGAGAGCGGCCGCGGCTCAGCGTACGGCGCCGGCATGGTCGAGCACCGTGTCGAGGATGCGCGCGGAGGCGAGCACGCCGGGCATGCCGGCGCCCGGATGCGTGCCGGCGCCGACCAGATAGAGGTCGCGGATCTCCTCGCTGGCGTTGTGCGGCCGGAACCACGCGGTCTGGGTGAGCCGCGGCTCGAAGCCGAAGGCCGCGCCCTTGAGCGACAGCAGCCGGTCGCGGAAGTCGAGCGGCGTCATCAGGCGCGAGGTCGCGAGCTCGGCGCCGAGGCCGGGCAGCAGGTTGGCCTCGAGATGCGCCTGGATGCGCTGCCGGTAGGGCTCGGCGGCGCTCTGCCAGTCGATTTCCGCGTCGAGGTTGGGCACCGGCGCCAGCACGTAGAAGGCGTCGCAGCCCGGCGGCGCGACCGACGGGTCGCTGGCCGAGGGGCGGTGCAGATAGAGGCTGAAATCCTCCGCCAGCACCTTGCGGTCGAAGATGTCGGCGAGCAGCCCGCCATAGCGCGGGCCCATCATGATGGTGTGGTGGCCGACCTCCTCGTAGCGCCGCCGCGTGCCGAAATACCACACGACGAGGCTCATCGAGTAGGCGGCGCGGTCGAGCCGCCGGTCGGTCCAGCGGCGCCGGTGGCGGGCCGGCACGAGATGCCGGTAGGTCCACGCGGCATCGGCGTTCGACACCACGATGTCGGCGGCAAGCGTTTCGCCGCCGGCAAGCCGCACGCCGCGCGCCGCGCCGTCGCGCACGACGATCTCGCGCACCTCGGTGGAAAGCCGCAGCCGGCCGCCCTGGCCGGCGACCAGGTCGACCAGGCCGCGCACCAGCGCGCCGGTGCCGCCCATCGCGTAGTGCACGCCCCACTGCCGCTCGAGATGGGAGATCAGGCTGAGGAGGGCGCTCGTGCGCATCGGGTTGCCGCCGATGAACAGCGGATGGAAGCTGAGCGCCATGCGCAGCCGCGCGTCGCGCACGTGGCGCGCGACCAGCGCGTGCACCGAGCGGTCGGCGCGCCGGGCGAGCAGCGCCGGCAGCGCCCGCAGCATGCTGGAAAGGGTCGGGAAGGGGCGGTCGACCATGCCCTGGAAGCCGGTGCGGAAGCAGGCCTCGCTCTCGGCCATGAAGCGGCGGTAGCCGGCCAGGTCGCCGGGGCTGAGGCGCGCGACCTCCGCCTCCATCGCCGCCGCCTCGGCGTGGCAGGCGAGGCTCTCGCCGCAGGCGAAGCGCAGCGTGTAGCACGGCGACAGCGGCTTCAGCGTCACATGGTCGGCCATCCGCTTGCCGCACAGCGCCCACAGCTCCTCGAACAGGAAGGGCGCGGTGACGATGGTCGGGCCGGCGTCGAAGCGGAAGCCGTCCTGCTCGAAGACGCTCGCCCGGCCGCCGGGCTGCTCGAGCCGGTCGACGACGGTGACGCGGTAGCCGCGCGCGCCGAGCCGGACGGCCGCCGCCAGCCCGCCGAAACCGGCGCCGATGACCACCGCGTGCGGGCGGCGGTCCGTGGCGCCGGGAAGCGTGGCGGAAGGGACGTGGACTGTCATCATTCGTTGACAGTTAAGACTGTAAATTGTTCTAGCGCAAGTCGCCCTGTGCACGCCGCGCCGACGCGCCGGTGCGCTGCAGGACGAGACGCACGATCAGCGCCGGCTCGGCCTCGTGCAGGAGGTGGCCACCGCTCGTCAGCGCCACCACCTCGCCCTGCGCGGCGCGCGCCGCGGCGCGGCGCGACACCTCGGCCGGCACCATCGGATCGTCCTCCGCCACGATGAGCGTCAGCGGCACGGCGAGCCGCGGCAGCCGCTCGACCAGCGGCACCAGGTCCCAGCGCGCCATCATGCCGAGCGCGCCGGCGACATGGGCGGGGTGCTCGAGCAGCATGGTGTAGTGGCGCTGACCGGCCGCATCGACCGACGAGCCGGTCGCCGACAGCAGCGTGCCGGCGACGCCGCCGTGCCGCGCGCGCCAGGAAAAGAGCCGCGGCACCAGCGGGTTGAGGAACAGCAGCTTGGCCATCGGCGAGAAGAAGGCGTTGCCCTCGATCGGCCGCAGCGCGCTGTTGAGGCCGAACAGGCGGGCCGGCGCGATGCGCCCGTCCAGCGCCATCTGGATGAGGATTGCGGTGCCGGCCGAATGGCCGAGCGCGAAGGCCGGCGCCACGTCGAGCGCGGTGAGCAGGCCGCCGACGCTCGCCGCCATGCCGGCGAGCGACAGGTCGTCGCCGCCAAGCGACGCGGTGAAGCCGTGGCCCGGCAGGTCGAAGGCGACGACGTCGAAATGCGCGGCGAGAAGCGGCAAGAGGTCGCGGAACGAGTGGGTGGCCGCGCCGGTGCCGTGCACCAGCAGCATGAGCGGAGCGGCCGCCGCGCCGGCGCGCTGCACGTGCCAGCGGTAGCCGGCCGCCTCGACGAAGCGGCTCGCCGAACGGTTCGGCCAGTCGCGCCCGTCGGTCTCCCAGTCGGGCCGCGCGCTGGAGGCGCCGGCCACGCTCAGCCGGCCCTGAGATAGCCGGCGACGAGGCCGGAGACGGCGGCCGCGTCGGCGCGCGGCAGCAGGCAGTAGTCGGCGTGCATGGCGTCGGCGAGGCTGCGCGCCTCCTCGCGCGGCCGGCGCGCGATGTCGATCAGCACCGTTCGCACGCCGAGCGCCGCACCCTGGCGCGCCACGCGCTCGGCGTCGCGCCGCGCCGCGGCGCGGTCGGCGCTGCCGTCGAGCGCCACGTTGCCGCGCCCGTCGGTCATCAGGATGACGAGCGGCGCCTGGCCCTTCTGGCGCAGATGGGCGGCGAGCTCGAGCGAGCGCATCATGCCGCCGGCGAGCGGCGTCGGCCCGCCGCCCGGCAGCCCGGTCAGCGAGCGCTTGGCGCGGGTCAGCGAGCGCGTCGGCTCGAGCAGCATCTCGGCGCGCGCGCCGCGAAAGGCGATGAGCGCGACATGGTCGCGCCGCACGTAGCAGTCGCCGAGCAGGAGCTCGATCGCGCCCTTGGCCTCGCCGAGCCGCTCGAGCGCCGTCGAGCCGGAGGCGTCGACGGCGAAGATGGCCGTCGATTCGGTGCGCTGGCGGTAGCGCCGGTAGCGGAAGTCGTCGGCGCGGATGACGAGCGGCCGGCC
>NZ_JAOAOP010000139.1 GCF_030398335.1 Aquibium sp. A9E412 | reverse complement strand
TGCCCGTCTTACTCGGTGATGGAGGCGACGATGCCGGCGCCGACGGTGCGGCCGCCCTCGCGGATGGCGAAGCGCAGCTTCTCCTCCATGGCGATCGGCACGATCAGCTCGACGTCGACCGTCACGTTGTCGCCCGGCATCACCATCTCCGTGCCTTCCGGCAGCGTCACCACGCCCGTCACGTCCGTCGTGCGGAAGTAGAACTGCGGCCGGTAGTTGGTGAAGAACGGCGTGTGCCGGCCGCCCTCCTCCTTCGTCAGGATGTAGGCCTCGGCCTTGAACTTGGTGTGCGGCGTCACCGTGCCCGGCTTGGTCAGAACCTGGCCGCGCTCGACGCCCTCCCGGTCAACGCCGCGCAGCAGCGCGCCGATGTTGTCGCCCGCCTGGCCCTGGTCGAGCAGCTTGCGGAACATCTCGACGCCCGTCACCGTCGTCTTCGACGTCGGACGGATGCCGACGATCTCGACCTCCTCGCCGACCTTGACCACGCCGCGCTCCACGCGCCCCGTCACCACCGTGCCGCGGCCCGAGATCGAGAACACGTCCTCAATCGGCATCAGGAACGGCTGGTCGATCGGACGCTCCGGCGTCGGGATGTAGGCGTCGACCTCCTTCATCAGCTCGCGCACCGCGTCCTCGCCGATCTCCTTGTTGGAATCCTCGAGTGCCGCCAGCGCCGAGCCCTTGATGATCGGCACGTCGTCGCCCGGGAACTCGTACGACGACAGAAGCTCGCGCACCTCGAGCTCGACCAGCTCCAGAAGCTCAGGATCGTCGACCTGGTCGACCTTGTTCAAAAACACCACGATCGCCGGAACGCCGACCTGGCGCGCAAGCAGGATGTGCTCGCGCGTCTGCGGCATCGGGCCGTCGGCCGCCGAGACCACCAGGATCGCGCCGTCCATCTGCGCCGCACCCGTGATCATGTTCTTCACGTAGTCCGCGTGGCCCGGGCAGTCGACATGCGCGTAGTGACGGTTCTCCGTCTCGTACTCAACATGCGCCGTCGAGATCGTGATGCCGCGCGCCTTCTCCTCAGGCGCAGCGTCGATCATGTCGTACGCACGGAACTCGCCGAAAAACTTCGTGATCGCCGCCGTCAGGGACGTCTTGCCGTGGTCAACGTGACCAATCGTCCCGATGTTCACATGCGGCTTCGTGCGCTCAAATTTACCTTTGGCCAT
>NZ_JAOAOP010000138.1 GCF_030398335.1 Aquibium sp. A9E412 | reverse complement strand
TTCTGATTCGGTTGGTGGCGGTGATTCGGAGACCGCTGCCATGCTTGAGATCGCTGAGAAGCCGCGCCTGCGGCTCTTGCTCGACCATTTCGCGCTGATTGAGGATGATCGGGAGGGTTGGCGGGTGGCGTATCCGCTGCCCGAGGTCTTGCTGCTGGTGGTTTGCGGCACGATCGCGTCGGGCGACGACTTTGAGGACATCGCCGACTGGGGTGAGGACAATCTCGCCTTCCTGCGCCGCTTCCTGCCCTATCATCACGGCGTTCCCGGTGCGCGCTGGTTGCGCATGCTCATGAACCGGATCGACCCGAGCCTGTTTTGCGCCTGCTTCCAATCCTGGGCGGCGGCGCTGCGGCCCGATGCGCCGGACCTGGTCGCCATCGACGGCAAGACATCGCGCGGCAGCCATGACCGACGGCGTGGACGGGCGGCGCTGCATCTTGTGTCGGCCTTCGCCACGCGCGAGCGTCTGGTGATCGGCCAGGAGGCGGTTGCGGAGGGAAGCTGCGAGCAGGACACGATCCCGCTGCTGCTGGAGCGGTTGGCGAGCGCGAAGGCCCTCGACGGCGCGCTCGTCACCATCGACGCCATCGCCTGCAATCCCAAAGTGGCCAAAGCGGTCGTCGACGCCGGCGCCGACTATCTGATCGCGGTCAAGGCCAACCAGCCCGGCCTGTTTGCCGAGATCGAGCGCTTCTTCGACGACCCGCAGTCCCCGCGGCTCGACCGCGCCGCCGACATCGACAAGGGCCACGGCCGCGTCGAGCAACGCCGCATTGCCGTCTCCACCCATGTCGACTGGATGAAGGGCGAACGCCGCTTCCCCGGCGAATACCGCCTGCCCGACATCGCAGCCATCGTCATGGTCGAGGCCGAGACCTTCGAGAAGGGCAACACAAGCAGGAGCCGCCGCTTCTATGTTTCTTCCCGCGCCATGACCGCGCCACAGGCCGCTATAGCCATCCGCGCCCACTGGGCCATCGAGACCTCGCTGCACTGGGTCCTCGACGTCACCTTCAACGAAGACAAGGCAAGAGGCCGAACCGGCCACGGACCGGCAAACATGGCCGTCCTGCGCCACTTCGCCTTCAACCTCATCCGCATGGTCGACGATCGACGTTCCATCAGACTGCGCAGAAAACGCGCTGCCAGAAACAACCAATACCTCGCTCACATCCTCCAGCCCTTGCCGCGTTAACCCGGATTCACTGCCGTG
>NZ_JAOAOP010000137.1 GCF_030398335.1 Aquibium sp. A9E412 | reverse complement strand
GGCGGCGCGCCGCCCGGCCGAACCTTGCCACCAGCACAGCGGGGGAGACCAAGTGGCGGACAAAGTGAAGATTCTCGTCGTCGGGCTCGGCAACATGGGGGCCTCCCATGCCAGCGCCTATCACCGCCTCGACGGCTTCGAGATCGTCGGTCTGATGAGCCGCACGATCAAGAGCAAGACGATCCCCGACGAACTGTCCGGCTACCCGCTGTTCGAGGATTTCGACCAGGCCCTGGCCGAGACGAAGCCCGACGCGGTGTCGATCAACTCCTGGCCGAACACCCATGCCGACTACGCCATCCGCGCCATGCAGGCCGGCTGCCACGTCTTCATGGAAAAGCCGATCGCCACCAACATCGAGGACGCCGAGAAGGTGGTCGCCGCCGCCCGCAAGCACGACCGCAAGCTGGTGCTGGGCTACATCCTGCGCGTGCACCCCTCCTGGATCAAGTTCGTCGAGATCGGCCAGACGCTCGGCAAGCCGCTGGTCATGCGCCTCAACCTCAACCAGCAGAGCAGCGGTCCGGCCTGGCACTGGCACAAGAACCTGATCGATTCGCTGATCCCCATCGTCGACTGCGGCGTGCACTATGTCGACGTGATGTGCCAGCTCACCGGCGCCCGGCCGGTGCGCGTGCACGGCATCGGCGCCAAGCTGTGGGACGACGCGGCCAAGCAGAACTACGGCCACCTGCACGTCACCTTCGACGACGGCTCGGTCGGCTGGTACGAGGCCGGCTGGGGCCCGATGATGAGCGAGATCGCCTATTTCGTGAAGGACGTGGTGGGGCCGAAGGGCGCGGTGTCGATCGTCGCCGGCCAGGCCGACGCGGACGAACGCGACGGCGAGGACCTGTCGGATTCGGCCGACATCGACCAGCACACCAAGACCGACGCGCTGAAGATCCATCACGCCGAGGTCGACGCCGACAAGAACTTCGTCAGGAAGGA
Organism: Aquibium sp. A9E412; assembly: GCF_030398335.1. Classification (GTDB taxonomy): domain Bacteria; phylum Pseudomonadota; class Alphaproteobacteria; order Rhizobiales; family Rhizobiaceae; genus A9E412. Next base: position 383 of record NZ_JAOAOP010000137.1, on the reverse strand, counting down.
CGAGATCCTGTCGATGCAGGACGAGCCCGGCCACCAGGACCTGTGCGACCGCGAGCAGGCCTTCTTCCTGGAGGCCATCCGCAAGGACCTCGACCTGTCGGAATCGATGGACGCCGCCGTCAACAGCCTGCGCATCGTGCTGGCGGCCGAGCGCAGCATCGAGGAGCAGCGCGCCATCGAACTGTAAAGCGTTTGCAGGCAAAGTGGGAACCGGTTCGCCGTCCGCAAACGCGCCGGGACAAAGCGTTTGCAGGCAAAGTGGGAACCGGTTCGCCGTCCGCGAACGCGCCGGCACCGGCGACGAGCAGCCCGGCTGCGGCTGTCGCACCGCGGCCTCTCGGTGCGGGGACGTGGGCGGGACGTGCGGACCGCTCCGGCCGGCA
>NZ_JAOAOP010000136.1 GCF_030398335.1 Aquibium sp. A9E412 | reverse complement strand
TATAGCGTTTCCAGGCGAAGTGGAAACCGGTTCGCCGTTCGGAAACGCGTGAAAACAATGCGTTAGAGCCGATCTGCGATTCCGTGAAACGCAGAACGGCTCTAGGACCGCTCGGCCCGCGCCAGGCGGCCGAAGTCGGGCGCGTCGATCTCCTGCCCCGCCTCGATGATCGAGCGGCGCACGGCGCGGGTGCGGGCGAACAGGTCGAACAGCTTGTCGCCGTCGCCCCAGCGGATCGCGCGCTGCAGCGACGACAGGTCCTCGGAAAACCGCGCCAGCATCTCCAGGATGGCCTCGCGGTTGTGCAGGCACACGTCGCGCCACATGGTCGGGTCGGAGGCGGCCAGGCGGGTGAAGTCGCGGAAGCCGGAGGCCGAGTACTTGATGACCTCGCTCTTGGTCACCGCCTCCAGGTCGTCGGCCGTGCCGACGATGTTGTAGGCAATGATGTGCGGCAGGTGCGAGACGATGGCGAGCACCATGTCGTGGTGCTGCGGGTCCATCGTCTCGACCGTCGAGCCGCAGCGCTGCCAGAACCGCGTCAGCCGGTCGAGCGCGGCCGCATCGGTGCCGGCGAGCGGGGTGAGAATGCACCAGCGCCCGGCGAACAGCTCGGCGAAGCCGGCGTCCGGGCCGGAATGCTCGGTGCCGGCGATCGGGTGGCCGGGGATGAAGTGCACGCCGGCCGGCATGTGCGGCTGCATCTGGGCGATCACCGAGCCCTTGGTCGAGCCGGCGTCGGTGACGATGGCGCCGGGCTTGAGCGCCGGCCCGATGGTCGCCGCGACGTCGCCCGAGGCGCCGACGGGCACCGACACGACGACGAGATCGGCATCCGCCACCGCCTCGGCGGCGTCGGCCGTGTAGCGGTCGCCGAGGCCGAGTTCGGCGGCGCGCGCCAGCGTCTCGGGACGCCGGGTCGACACCACGAGCTCGCCGGCCAGCTTCTCGCGCCGGATGACGCGGGCGAGCGACGAGCCAATCAGGCCGATGCCCACCAGGGCGATCTTGGCAAACAGGGGCTCGGACATCAAATCAGCTTTTCAGGAACTCGGCGAGGGCGGCGACGACGCAGCGATTGGCTTCCTCGCTGCCCACCGACATGCGCAGCGCGTCGGGGAAGCCGTAGCCGGCGACGCGGCGCAGCACGAAGCCGCGCGCCGTCAGATAGGCGTCGGCGGCCGCCGCGGCGTTGCCGCCATCGGCCGGGAAGTGGATCAGCACGAAGTTGCCGACGCTCGGCGTCACCCGCAGGCCGAGCGCCGTCAGCTCCTCGGTCAGCCAGGCGAGCCAGCGGTCGTTGTGCGCCACCGCGGCCTCGACATGCGCCTTGTCGGCGATCGCCGCCGCGCCG
>NZ_JAOAOP010000135.1 GCF_030398335.1 Aquibium sp. A9E412 | reverse complement strand
AACGACTTGTCGAGGACGACGTTGCGGCCCTTCGGCCCGAGCGTCACCTTGACGGCGTTGGCGAGAATGTCGACGCCGCGCAGCATGCGCTCGCGGGCGTCGGTGTGGAACTTCACGTCTTTTGCAGCCATCGTCATACTCCTTCGAAAGGCAGCATCATCGACTGTCTCGGAACGGCCCGGCTCAGGCGGCCTTCCTGGCCGCGACGCCGGCCTCGAGCACGCCCATCACGTCGCTTTCCTTCATGATGAGCAGATCCTCGCCCTCAAGGCGGATCTCGGTGCCCGACCACTTGCCGAACAGGATGCGGTCGCCGACCTTCACCTCGAGGGGCTGCACCGCGCCGCTGTCGTCGCGCGCGCCGGGGCCGACCGCGATCACCTCGCCCTCCTGGGGCTTCTCCTTGGCGGTGTCGGGGATGATGACGCCTCCGGCCGTCCTCTCCTCCGCCTCGATCCGGCGAACCAGAATACGGTCGTGCAATGGACGGAAGTTCATGTTTTCCTCCTGGGACAAACAAGGTTGATCCGTCGCGCCGGAAACCGGCGCGGCGCGGCCTGCTCCGCAGCGCTGCGCGCGGATCATCTGGGCGCGGCGGCGGGGTTGTTCAAGATGCTGCGGCAAAAAAATCAGCAGCACCCCTTGACGGCTGCTAATATGCTGTTTTCGCTCGATGAAATCGATCTCTGCGCTGGCCATCCGCGGCGCGGCGCTGCTAGGATCGATCGGCGACGACCAACCATGGGAGACGCCATGCCGATCGCAAGCGAGCTGGAGCGGCAGATGGCCGGCTATGGCCTGACGACCGCCGAGATCCTCTACCACATGCCCGACCATCCGCACATGCTGCAAAGCTATGTCTGGCAGGCCTATGACGTGGCGCCGGAATTCCCGGAGATGTACCGCTTCCTGGACTTCTGGCAGCGCGAGCTCGACGGGCCGCTGCACTCGGTGCGCTACACGCACCGCCGGCTGATCGGGCCGCAGGAGTGGCACGCGCTGAAGGGCGAGCTGGTTCTGCACTGACGCGCCGAAGGGGTTGCCGTTTTCGCAGGGATGGCGGCGCCCTCGCGGCGAACGCCGGCGCCGCCCCTCATCCGCCCCTTCGGGGCACCTTCTCCCCGCGTGCGGGGAGAAGGGGCGGCGGGCGTCTCGCGCCAGACGCTCTATGACACCTTCTCCCCGCACGCGGGGAGAAGGGGCTGCGGGCGGTAGCGGCCGGGGATGAGACGGTGCGCGGGTGTCGGCGGGCGGAGGAAGGCAGGGCCCGCGCGGTCGGCGCGCGGCCGCGGGCCCCCCTCTGTCGGCTGCGCCGACATCTCCCCCTCAAGGAGGGAGATCGGGCTGGCGGGCGAACGCGTCGCCGCTCCCTCTCCCCGCCTGCGGGGAGAGGGCAGGGTGAGGGGCAGCG
>NZ_JAOAOP010000134.1 GCF_030398335.1 Aquibium sp. A9E412 | reverse complement strand
CGGAGGTGGTCGACTGCTACTTGATGACCGGCCAGCGCGACTACCTGCTGCGCATCGTGGTCGGCGATCTGGAGGCCTATGAGCGCTTTTTGAAGGACAAGCTGACCCGGCTGCCCGGCGTCGCTTCGATCGAGACCAGCTTCGCGCTCGGCCAGGTCAAGCGTTCCGAGGTGCTGTCGCCGGAGTAGCGCCGCCGCTCAGCCCGGCCGCGGCTTGCGCAGGCGACCCTTGCAGCAGGCCTCCGTGTTGTCGCGCTCCAGCACGCTGACGCAGGAATCGAGGTCGTTGGTCGCCAGGTGGGCGTAGCGCATGGTCATCTGCAGCGTCTGGTGGCCGAGCCACATCTGCACGCGGCGCATGTCGATGCCGCCCTGCACCAGGCGCGAGGCGCAGGTGTGGCGCAGCACGTGCGGCACCACCTGCTTGTCGTCGCCGAGCCCGATCTCCGCCTTGGCCTCGTTCCAGATGGCCCGGAATCGCGCCGCCGTCAGCATGGCGAACGGGCCCTTGTGCGCCTGGCGCTCGATGGCGACGGCGGCCTGCGCCCGGTCGGTCAGCGGCACGGTGCGCGCGCGCGCCGACTTGGTGATCCAGAAGCTGGCGCGGCCGCCCTGAACGTCGGCCCAGGTCAGCCCGAGCGCCTCGCCGAGGCGGCAGCCGGTGTCGACCAGAAAGACGGCGAGCCGGTGCGCGTCGAGCGAGCGCTCGCAGATCGCCGCGAACAGCCGCCGCTCCTCCTCGCGGTCGAGGAAGCGGATGCGGCCGGACCTCTCCTTCTGGCGCCGGAACTCCGGCAGGCTGTGAATGTCGCCCATCTTGTACGCCTTGCGCAGGAGCTTGCTGAGCGCGGCCATCTTCCTGTTGATGGTCGCGTTGCTGTTTCCGCGCGCGCGCAGGGCACCGACGAGCTCGTCCACCGTCTCCTGTGAGAAGGCGCTGAAGGTCGCGCCGAGCAGGATCTCATCGAGCTCGCCGATGAAGAAGCGGACGTTGTATTTGTGGCTTCCCTCCTCCCACAGGAGATCGCCGTATCGCTCGAAGAGCTGAGACAGGGAATGGGACCGGACGGGCCGGATGTCTTGTCGGTAGCTGACGCTGTACTCGGCCGGCCACTCGGCCGGAAAATTCTTGCCCAACAATGGTTTATCGTCCCGAAGCGTCGTCTGACCCGCGGGGCTGTCTAGTCGGTTTTCAGCCGGCGTCAATCGTAGGTTGCCCTGCGAGACGATGGCCGCTGCAGTGCTGTGCGACATGGAGTTCCCCCATTTTGTTATGTGTCGCTGCGCCGGTCGGCCTGCAGCCGAAGACCGGCTCCTTCGCCAAAATCCCTGTCTTCCGTGCTCCTTTCTCGGTGTTTCCTGCGCCCGCGCCTGCCCCAACGCGTGGCCCTGTCGGCTGCCCTCAGGCTGTCGTGCGGTGGCCGGCCGGTTGCCGCGCGAACGCGGCTGTGTGGCGTCGTGTCGCAATCCGCAACGCCGTGTTCTGTCCCGCCGGCCCCTCGGCGCCGCCGGCGGCGCCGTCATCCGTTCGAATCGCAACGCGCCGGGG
>NZ_JAOAOP010000133.1 GCF_030398335.1 Aquibium sp. A9E412 | reverse complement strand
CTGCGGCACGACGCCGGTCGGGAAGTTGATCTCGAGCGACATGCCGGTCGCGCCCGCCTCCTCGAGCAGCGCCTTGGCCTTCTCCGGATCGTAGGAATAGGGCTCGATCTGCGGATTGCCGCACGACGAATCGCTCGGGCAGGGCTGGCCCATCACCCGGCCGTAGCCGCGCAGCAGCCGGTCGACGATGGCCTGCTTGTTGACGGCATAGTTGATGGCGTGGCGCACCCGCACGTCCTGCAGCTCCGGCCGGTCGACGATCAGGCCGCCCCAGATCGGCTGCACGCTGACGTCGGAAGCCTCGATGCGGACGTTGTCGGCGTCTTCCACCTGGCTCGCCTGGATCGCCGGCACGGTGGCGATCACGTCGGCCTCGCCGTTGAGCAGCGCGGAGATGCGCGTGGCCGGCTCCGGCACCACCCAGAACACCACCTCGTCGGCCTTCGGCGTGCCGAGCGCCCAGTCCGGATTGGACTTCAGGATGATGCGGTCGCCGCGGTTCCAGGCGTCGAGCATGTAGGCGCCGGTGCCCACGGGATTGGCGGCGAAGCCCTCCTCGCCGACCTCCTGGTAGTATTTCGGCGGCACCGGGTTGAGATAGTCGGTGATCAGCGACAGCGTCGCCGAATAGGGTCCCTTGGTGACCAGGTCGACGGTGTGGTCGTCGACGATCTCCACGGCGGCGAACTCGTTGTAGTAGCTCTTGGCCTGCGATTCGGCGCGCTGCATCAGTTCGACGGTGAACTTCACCGCCTCCGCCGTGAACGGCTCGCCGTTGGTGAAGGTGACGTCGTCGCGCAGCCAGAAGCGCCAGCGCGTGTCGTCGACGCGCTCCCAGCGCGTCGCCAGCGCCGGCTGCACCTGGCCCTCGGTGTCGTGCGTGAGAAGCGGGTCGAAGATGTGCCGGTAGACCCAGCGCTGGTGGGTGTTGATGTTCTGCGTCGGGTCGAGCGTGTCGAGGTCGAGATGCGTGGCGATCGTCACGCTGCCGAGCGCGCCGGCCTCGTCGGACTGTGCCGCGGCCGGCCCGACCGCCGCCGCGCCGGCGACCGCCGCGACACAGGCCATGCGGGCCACGATGCGCGGTAAGGATGCGATGGATGTCATGTCGGTTCTCCAGTTCTGCATGACGGTGAAGGCGCCCCGCCGCGGGCGGTCCGGCCGGGCGCGACTGCCGCGCCCGGCCGGTGCCGGCTATTCTGCCGGTTCCATGTCTTGGACGGAGATCAGGTAGTTGGCGCGCCCGGCCCACGCGATGCGGTTGCTCACCCCCCACAGGCGATACATCTCGTAGAGGAACAGCCACGGCGCGTCGTCGTGCACGATCTGCGCCATCTCGAGCATCGCCTCGCGGCGCACCTCGTCATTGGGCGCGGTCTCCGCCGTGCGGATCAGCTCGTCGACCTTCGGGTTGTCGTAGTGCGTCCAGTTCCAGTTGCGGTCCGACACCAGCACGGTGGCCAGCACGCGCTCCAGCGTCGGCCCGGCGCCGTAGTACATCAGGAACAGCGAGCCGAGATCGGCCTGCTTGTTGGTGAAGTCGAACAGCTTGCCGGCGAACACCGACCACTCGTCCTGCTGGATGGTGGCGTCGATGCCGACGCGCTTGAGATCGGCGGCGATCGCCTGCGACACCAGCGGCCCCTGCGGCACGACGCCGGTCGGGAAGTTGATCTCGAGCGACATGCCGGTCGCGCCCGCCTCCTCGAGCAGCGCCTTGGCCTTCTCCGGATCGTA
>NZ_JAOAOP010000132.1 GCF_030398335.1 Aquibium sp. A9E412 | reverse complement strand
GAAGGGGCCCCGAAGGGGCGGATGAGGGGCGGCGCGGGGTTGGCCGCCACGGCGCCGCCATCCTTGCGAAAACCGCGCGCCGCCGCGACGTCGGCGCTGCCCCTCACCCTGCCCTCTCCCCGCAGGCGGGGAGAGGGTGCCCCGAAGGGGCGGATGAGGGGCGGCGCGGGGTTGGCCGCACGGGCACTGCCATCCCTGCGAAAACCGCGTGCCGCCGCGACGTCGGCGCTGCCCCTCACCCTGCCCTCTCCCCGCATGCGGGGAGAGGGAGAGGTGGCGCGCGTCTTCGCCGACGCGCTGCTGGCCGGCACGAAGGCGACACGCCAGCCGCCCCTTCTCCCCGCATGCGGGGAGAAGGTGCCCCGAAGGGGCGGATGAGGGGCGGCGCCGGCGTTGGCCGCCACGGCACTGCCTTCCTTGCGAAAACCGCGCGCCGGCCGCCACGTCGCCGCTGCCCCTCACCCTGCCCTCTCCCCGCAGGCGGGGAGAGGGTGAGGTGGCGCGCGTCTTCGCCGAAGCGCTGCTGGCCGCCGGCATGAAGGCGACACGCCAGCCGCCCCTTCTCCCCGCCCGCGGGGAGAGGGTGAGGTGGCGCTTTGGCCGGAGACCGCGCTAGCTGCCGAAGGTCTCGCCGGGCGGGCGCGGCGCGAGGCGGATCAGCCGCGAATCGGCGACCGCCGCCTGGCGGTGGACGACGGCCTTCTGGTAGTCGGGGTCCTTGACCATCGCCACGAAGGCCGCGCCGCTCGGATATTCGGCGATGAAGCAGCGGTCCCAGGCCTCGTCCTGCGGCCCGATCAGCATCAGCCGGAAATCGCCCGTCCAGGCGATGCGGCCGCCGACGCGGCGGAAGATCGGCCCGCTCTCGCGGCCATAGGCGGCGTAGGCCTCCGCCCCGCTCGCCGCGCGGCCGTCGGGATAGGCGGCGCGTTCGCGCAGGCGCACCAGGTTGAGCATGTGCACCGGCCCCTCCTCGGGCAGCGCACGGAAGGCGCCGAAGCGCTCGCGCGTGGGATCGACAAAGCCGCTCATCGTCTCGTCTCCGCTTGCAAAAACGGGTTTCAGTCGCGGCGCCGCGTCAGCATCCAGTTGAGCGTCTCGCGCCAGTCGGTCATGCGGATCGGCGTGCCGTGGCTGCCGGTCTCGAAGCGCACGAAAAGCGCCGGATAGCCGGGCGCGGCGGCCCGGATGCGCTCGAAGAAGGCCTCCTGCCGGTCGACCGCGAACACCGTGTCGCCGCTGCCGTGGCCGAAGAAGACCGGCACGCGGCGGCGGAAGGCGGCGCTGTGCAAAAACCCCTCATGCCACATCGAGCCGAGCAGCATCAGGCCGCCCAGGCGTCCGGCGAGCGCCGGCTCGTCGGCCAGCCGGTAGCACAGCACCCCGCCCATCGAGCCGCAGGCGACGACGATCGGCGCGCCCGGCGCGCGGGCGGCATAATGGGCGAGAAGCCCGGCGATCCGCGCCGCGCCCGCCTCGCCGAAATCGCCCACGTCGGGCGACAGGTAGAGCCCGCCGCTCAACGCCATCAGGTTCTTGATGCGGTTGAAATTGCCGCCGAAGGAAAAGTCGTCGACGCCCTGGCGCCGGTTGCCGCCCTGGCCGTGCAGATAGACGGTGATGACGCGCGCGCCCTCGCGCCGGCCGACGGCGAAATGGCGCACCGGGCCGGCGGCCGTCCGCACGGTCAGCTCCGCCTGCACCCGGCGCACGCCGGTCGCCACGTAGCGCCGCGCGACGCGCCGCTCGGGTACCGCGTCGCGGCCGTTGATGTCGCGCATCTCGCGGTAGTCGACGACGCGGTAGGCGCCGCCGTCGCGCGAGGCCAGGATGGCCGGATAGGCGAACAGCGCGTCCTTGTGCGGCGCGATCGGCGCGGCGGCGGCGGTGGCCATGACGGCGGCGATGGCGAGCCCGGCGGCCAGCGCCACGCCGGCCAGGCCGGGAAGCACGCGCCGCCTCACGACACCAGCACCCCGCCGGCCGCGCGCAGCGCCTCCGGCGTGTCGACGTCGAGGCTGG
>NZ_JAOAOP010000131.1 GCF_030398335.1 Aquibium sp. A9E412 | reverse complement strand
GCCGCGCCCGGCACGGCGGGCGCGGCATGCGGCAAAGGACGGGCGGCGCGGCCCGACGCCGGCATGCGGCGCAGCGCGGCGAGGCTCGCCGCCCCGGCGGCCAGCGCGACGAGGCCGGGCAGCGCGAAGGCGGCGCGCCAGCCGGCAAGGTCGGCCGTCACGCCGGTCACCAGCGCGGCGCCGGCCAGACCGAGATTGCCGAACACGCCGTTGACGGCGAGCGTGCGGCCCGGCCGCTCGGCGAGCCGGGTGAGCAGCGCCAGACCGACCGGGTGGTAGAGCGCGGCGAACAGGCCGAGCAGCGCCAGCGCGGCCATCAGAGCGGTCTCGCCGGGGGCGAGGCCGGCGAGCAGCGAGGCCGCGCCGCAGCCGAGAAAGAAGACGGCGATCAGCAGCCCGCCGTCGAGCCGGTCGGCGAGCCAGCCGGCCGGCAGCGTGGCGAGCGCGAAGGCGGCGTAGAGCGGCGTGCCGAGCGCCAGCGCGGCGGCATAGCCGCCGCCGGCCTCCGCGGCGATGGCGATCGCCGCGGTGGGAAAGATCAGCAGGAAGAAATGGCAGGCGAAATGCGCGCCGTGCAGGATGCGGAGCTGGATCCGGGCGGACATCGTGGCCTCGCGAAGCGGTCGGAACGGCTCGACAGGCTAGCCGTCGCGATGGCAGCATTCTTGCGATGGATCGCCAGAAAACATCGGCGGACTGCCAGCCGACGCGCGCCGCGCTGTCGGTCAGGGGGCTCGCGGCCGACTATCCGGCGGGCGCGCGCATCGCCGCGCATGCGCACGACGTGCACCAGATCGTGCATGCGCCGGCCGGCGTGATGCGCGTGGAAAGCGCCGGCGGCGTGTGGATCGTGCCGCCGGGGCGGGCGCTGTGGATGCCGGCCGGCCGCGTGCACGCCATCCGCTTCGCCGCCGCCACGCGGCTGCGCACGGCCTATCTGGCCGGCCGCCATCCGGCGCTGCCGGCCGACTGCGCGGTGTGGTCGGTGTCGCCGCTGCTGCGCGAGGTGATCGTGCGCATCGCCGAGCGGCCGGCCGACGCGGCGCTGACGCACCACCTGCTGGCCGTGCTGCTGGCCGAGGTGGCGGACAGCGACGCGCTGCCGCTCGCGCTGCCGCAGCCGGCCGACGCCCGGCTGCGGCCGATGACCGAGGCGATCGCCGCCGATCCCGCGGCGCGGCGCACGCTCGCCGCCTGGGCGCGCCGCCTCGGCCTGTCGCAGCGCGCGCTGATGCGCCTGTTCCTGGCCGAGACGGGCATGACCTTCCGCCAGTGGCAGCGCCAGGCGCGCCTGCTCGCCGCGCTCGAGCGGCTGGCCGCCGGCGAGCCGGTGACCGGCGTCGCCTTCGCCGTCGGCTACGACAGCACCAGCGCCTTCATCGAGGCCTTCCGGCTCGCCTTCGGCCGCACGCCCGGCCGCTATTTCGGCTGACCGGCGGTGCCGCGAAAACGCTGGACAGCGGCGCCGTTTGCGCCGAGCCTGCCGGTCATGGACGATGCACGCACAAGCGATCCGGGGCCCGCCGGCTGCGGCCCGCCGCAGTGGCGCTACCGCGTGGCGGGCGGCATCGAGGAGGCGCATCTGGTCGCCACCGGGCCGGCCGGGCTCGCCGTGCACGTGCATGCCGAGACGCAGGTCACGCTGGTCAAGGCCGGCACGCGCGCCTTCGCCACCGCGCATGGCGTGCTGCGCGCGGGGCCGGGCGAGGCGGTGGTGCTGCCGGCCGGCCTGGCGCATCGCGGCCTCGCCGCGGCGGCCGGCACGGAAAGCGTCAACATCTACCTGCCGGGCGACGCGGCGGGCGCAGCGGCATTCGGCGCGGCGGCCGGCCGTGTCGTGGCGCTGCCGGGGCTGCACGGCGCGGCCGATCCGACGGCGCTGGCCATGGCGCTCGCCGATCGGGTCGCCGCGGCCGCGGCCGACGATGCCTGCCGGGCCGAGGCGGCGGCGCTGATCGGCGCGCTGAGTGCGGCCGGCGGCCGCGTCGGCGCCGCCGCGCGCGCGGCCGGGCTGACGCGCGAGGGCTTC
>NZ_JAOAOP010000130.1 GCF_030398335.1 Aquibium sp. A9E412 | reverse complement strand
CGCCGAGGCCGCCGCCCATGCCGGCATCTCCGCCTCCGCGCTCAGCGAGAACCTGCGGCTTCTCGAGGAGGAGCTCGGCATCAAGCTGTTCCAGCCGCCCGTGGAAGCCAGCATTAGGTGCAAGTGAAGATGATTTCGCTCGCCATGGGTCAACCGCAACCCAGCGCTTGTTGCAGGGGGCGCAATTTCCTACATTTTATGTGGAGCGGTGGATTGTGTCGCTTTTTGGGGGCGACTGAATGACAGAATTCGAAAACGAGTACCTTGAGCTTCCCGACGATCCCGAGGAGGCGTTTGCAGTTCTCCAACTGCACAAGTTCAAGAAACTGGAAGAAGCGTGGGAGGACAATCGAAACGGCGGCTTGTACATGGAGCGACAATACGTCGATCACCTGACCGCTTTTGATGAAGTCCACGGTCTCGGATTGCTAGTCGCATTCCGCAACCCTCCCATAAGTGATAACGAGTTCTCCAACTTCTTTCAGGACTTCCGGCGACATGCGGAAATCACGTCGCAGAAAATCCTAATGGAAGCCGCACGCCGTCAAAAGGTGAATGCCGAAAACATCATCGTGCTGGACGCGACGGCCCGCCAGACGATCCACACCTTGATAGCGGCGATCCGTGAGAGGCTTGCGGAAATGGTGTTGCCGGAAGACCTTCGGCAGTCGCTGTTCAATAAGTTGCACACGTTTGCCACCGAGGTAGATCGGACGCGGACCCGAACCGAAGCCTTCTTCGCATTTGCAGTACAAGCCGCCCGCACCGGCAAACAAGTCAATGACGAACTGAAACCCCTGCAACAGACCATCGACCGCATATTTGACTGGATCGAGAAGTCCAAGAAGTTAAAGGATGCGCTTCCGCCATGGGGCGAGCGCAAGCAAATCGAGCCGCCGAAGAAGGGGCTCCCTAGCTCGCACAAGCCGTCTGGCGGTTTCAGTCGAGACTTGGAGGATGACATCCCATTTTGAAGATGGGCGCGACGGCAGGACTTGAACCTGCATCTTCCCGCCACTACTCTCCGAGCGCGACCAAGGATTTCGTTAGCAAGCGGGTGCTCTATCCAGTTGAGCTACGTCGCGGAACTCTATGCGGCCCCTTCTACCTTCTTCTGGCGGATTCTCCGCTGTTCCTTCGCTTTGCGGAACTCCGGCTCCACCTCGCCCAGCTTCCGAACAAGAGGCATAAGATCGTAGCCGTTGGCGATCTGTGACTTTCTCCCCGAGAAGCGTTCGACGCGGGAAATGAACCCCTTTTTCTCCAGCGTAGTAAGATGCCGCTGGACCTGTCGGGGGCTAAGCCCCATCCGGCGCGCTATGCTTTCCTTGGCCGGATGCGGTTCCTCATGGGCCTCCCACCAATGATGGATGAGTTGCACAAGCACATTGAACTCCGCGTGTCCGATTTCCAGCCTGCCTTGCGCCTCCATCAAAAGGTTCGGCAGTATGGTATAGCCGTGCTTCATTACGGCAGCACCGAACTTGTCTTCGGCCCGACGCTTGCCCTTCTTAGCGGAAGGCAGATTGATCACGGTGGCAGTTGGTGATGCGGCTTCGTTTGTCATGACGCGAATATGCTCACACCACGCAGAAGGCACAAGGGTTTCGGGGGGTGCAGACAGGGAGACAAAACTGACCGGGCCTATTGCGTACTGTTGGGTGCTAAGCCCGTTATGTGCTGCCCGAAATGAGTGTTCTTACTTTGTAGGACATCCGCGACCGTCCCCGGGGGTCAAATTTACCTCCCCTCAGGGAGACGTTTTTGTCGCCCTAAAAATGCGACAAGGACCCGTAATCAGCTACTCCAGCCCGCCGCGAAATGCATTATCGCTGCCTTCTCGGCAAGCGTTTCCCTTGTGATCTGCGGAAGCCGTCTCGCCAAAGTGTCCGCTGGCGTTCTGCTTACAACTTCCAAAATCCACCAACAAGGAAAGCGACGAACCTGTTTAGGCAGGTCAGATTTCAGGTCGCCGCGACATAGTGTGAAAATAGCTCTAGGGAAATTCGATTAGGCGATGACGAACCCGACGCTGCGATAGGCGAAGTCCACTTCGTGGACGTCCTGAGCAGGAACCTTGAGCGCGGGCGATGCCTGCTCGGCTGAGGCCGGCGCGCCGCGACGCCGCAGCGCGGCGGTTGCGGCATGGCCGGCCGCTTCTGATAGACTGCCCCGGCAGACGCCCGACGGGCCGCGCGGCGCACGGCGGCGAGACGACCGCCGGCGGGCGGCGCGGGCGGTGCATCCGGCACGGCCGGACCGGGGCAATCGGGGTGGCACCATGGAAACGCGACAGCTCTCCTAT
>NZ_JAOAOP010000012.1 GCF_030398335.1 Aquibium sp. A9E412 | reverse complement strand
TGCTGCCGGTGCCCAAGCCGCTGCTCGCCGGCTGGCTGGCCGGCGCGCTGCTGGCGCTCGGCCTGCCGCTCGGCGCGCTGACCATGCTGATGATCCACGCGCTGACCGGCGGCGCGTGGGGCGATGCGCTGCGCCAGCCGCTGCGCGCCGTCGCCGCGACGCTGCCGGCCGGCCTGCTGCTGCTCGTGCCGGTGCTGGCGGCGCTCGGCGAGGCCTTTCCCTGGGCCGCGGCGGAGACGGCCGACCTGCCGGAGAGCGTGCGCCACAAGCTCGCCTATCTCAACGCGCCGTTCTTCACGCTGCGCTTCGCCGCCACGGCGGCGGTCTGGCTGGTTTTGTGCTGGCGGGTGCTGGCGCTCACCGCGCCGGCCGCAACGGCGGCCGACCGGCGGCCGCTGGCTCTGCGTCGCTGGGCCGCCGGCGGCCTGGTGCTGCACGCTCTGGCCGTCAGCGTCCTGTCGGTCGACTGGATGATGTCGCTCGAGCCGGAATTCTTCTCCACCATCTATCCGCTGCTCGTCGCCAGCGCGCAGACCGTCGGCGCCTATGCGCTCGCCACGCTCGTGCTCGCCCGGCGCCGCGACCTCGGCGCGCTGCCGGCCGGCGACGCGGCGATGGCGCTCGGCGAGGACGTCGCCAACATGCTGTTCGGCCTGGTGCTGATGTGGGCCTATCTGGCCTTCATGCAGTTCCTGATCGTCTGGGCGGCCGACCTGCCGCGCGAGATCGGCCACTATCTCACGCGCACCGAGGGCGGCTGGCAGGTCGTGCTGTGGCTGGTGCTCGCGCTGCACGTCGCGGTGCCGCTGCTCGCCTTCCCGAACCGCCGGCTGAAGCGCAGCCGGCGCGGCGTCGCGGCGCTCGCCGCCACCCTCGTCGCCGCGCATGCGCTGGAGACGGTCTGGCGGGTGGCGCCGCCGCTCGCCGAAGCCGGCGGCCCGGCCGCGCTCCTGTCGCTCGCCGGCTTCGCCGCGGCGGCGGCCGCCTGGGCGGCGGTCTTCCTCCTCCTCCTGCCCGGCTTTCCCATCCGCCTCCCGCACCCGCAGGTGCGCCATGGATGAGCGCCGCCCCTCCGTCGAGACGCGCGACGTGCCGGCAAGGCGGGTGCTCGCCTTCGCCGGCGGCCTGGTCGCCTTTCTCGTCGTCGCGCTCGTTGTGCTGGCGCTGCTCTTCCGCACCGATCCGCTGTGGCCGGACGGCCCGGCACCGGCGCAGACGCCGAACGCGCGCAGCCCGGCGCTGCAGCGCGATCCCGCCGCCGATCTGGCACGCCTGCGGCGGGCCGAGACCGAGGCGCTCGACACGCTCGGCTGGGTCGACCGGCAGGCCGGCATCGCGCGCATTCCGATCGAGGCGGCGATGCGGCTCGTCGCCGAGCGGGGCCTGCCGGCCTGGCGCGCGGAGGGTGCCGCGCCGGCCGCCTGCCCGCCCTTCGCCGAGGCGGTGCCGCGGGCGCCGCAAACCGACGCCTGCCCGCCGCCCGACGACCGATCCGACGAGGAGGGAGACGACCGATGATCCGCCGATGGCTCGCGATCCTGCTGGTCCTGGTCGCCGCGGCGCCGGCCGCCGCCGACCCCGCCGGGCGGCCCGCGCTCGCGCCGCGGATCGGCACCGCGATCGACCTGGCGGCGCGCTTCGAGACGGCGGACGGCCGGCGCGCCAGCCTGCGCGGGCTTCTCGACGGCCGGCCGGCGCTGCTCGTGCTCGGCTACAACGCGTGCCGCAACATGTGCGGCGTGACACAGCAGGCCGTCGCCGCCGAATTGCAGGACAGCGGCCTCGCGCCCGACGGCTATCGCGCGCTGTTCGTGTCGATCGACGCCACGGAAGGCCCGGCCGAGGCGCGTGCGATGCGAGGCAAGGTGGCCGAGGCGACCGACGCGGCGGGGCTGTCGGCCTGGCGCTTCCTGACCGACGGCGACGGCGCCGGCGCCGCGCTCGCCGAGACGCTCGGCGTGACCTTCGAGCGGCGGCCGCGGACCGGCGAGTTCGCGCATCCGATCGCCGTCTTCGCATTCACCCCCGACGGCCGTCTGGCGCGCGTGCTGCCGGCCGCCACCTTCCGCGCGCGCGACCTGCGGCTGGCGCTGGTCGAGGCCTCGCAGGGCCGGCTCGGCACGCTGGGCGACCGCGTCTTCCTGCTGTGCGCCGGCTTCGACGAGAGCAAGGGCCGCTACACCCCGGTCGTCTGGGCCGCCGTGCAGGCCGGCGGCCTGGTCACGCTCGGCGCGCTCGGCCTCGGCATCGTCCTGATGGCACGGCGGAGGCGGCCGTGAGCTGGTCCATCCCCTTCATGCCCGAGCAGGCTTCCAACTTCGCGCCCGGCGTCGACCTGCTGTTCTACGCGCTGCTCGCCTTCTCCTTCGGGCTCGGCCTGGTGCTCACCTTTCTCGTGGTGCGCTACAGCGCGCGCTACCGCGCCGGCTCGCGCGCCGACCGGTCGGGCCGCAGGGCGCGCTCGCTGCGCCTGGAGATCGCCTGGACGGCCGCCACCGTGGCCATCGCCTTCGGCCTGTTCGCCTGGGGCGCGGTGCTGTTCGTCGACCGCAACAAGGCGCCGGCGGACGCGATCGAGATCGCCGCCATCGGCAAGCAGTGGATGTGGAAGTTCCGCCATCCCGGCGGCCAGCGCGAGATCAACGAGCTACACGTGCCGGTCGGCCAGCCGGTCGTCGTTTCGCTCGCCTCGCAGGACGTCATCCACTCGTTCTTCGTGCCCGCCTTCCGGGTCAAGCAGGACGCCGTGCCCGGCCGCACCACCCGGGTGTGGTTCACCGCCACCAAGCCCGGCCGCTACCACCTGTTCTGCGCGGAGTATTGCGGCACCCAGCACTCCGGCATGCGCGGCCAGGTGATCGCCATGCAGCCGGAGCGCTACGCGGCGTGGCTCGAGGCGCGGTCGGGCGGCGAGCCGCTGGCGGCGGCCGGCGAGCGGCTGTTCCGCTCGCTCGGCTGCTCGGGCTGCCACGGGGCGGAAAGCCGCATTCCCGCGCCGAGCCTCGAGGGTCTCTACCGGCGGCCGGTGCCGCTCGCCAGCCGGCGCACCGTGATCGCCGACGAGGCCTATCTGCGCGATTCAATCCTGCAGCCGCAGAAGCACATCGTCGCCGGCTACGGCGCGGTGATGCCGAGCTACGACGAGCTGATCGACGAGGACGAGCTGCAGATGATCGTCGCCTACATCAAGAGCCTGGCGGAGGACCGCGAGCCATGAGTGCCGACACATACCCGCCGCAGAGCTACTTTGCCGCCGGCTACGGCCCGCGCGCCTGGTTCCTGACCACCGACCACAAGCGCGTCGCCTGGCTCTACCTCGTCGCGCTGACCGCCTTCTTCTTCATCGGCGGGGCGATGGCGGTGGTGATGCGCCTCGAGCTCGCCACGCCGCAGGGCGACGTGCTGACGGCCGACGTCTACAACCGGATGTTCTCCATCCACGGCATCATCATGGTGTGGTTCTTCCTGGTGCCGTCGATCCCGGCCACGCTCGGCAACTTCCTGCTGCCGCTGATGCTGGGCGCCAAGGACCTCGCCTTCCCGCGCCTCAACCTGGCGAGCTGGTACGTGTTCGCGTTCGGCAGCCTGTTCACGCTGTTCGCGGTGATCGCCGGCGGCGTCGACACCGGCTGGACCTTCTACACGCCGCTGTCGAGCCTCTACTCCGACAGCTATGTGAGCGCGGCCGCCTTCGGTGTGTTCATCGTCGGCTTCTCGACCATCATGACCGGCATCAACTTCATCGTCTCGGTGCACAAGCTGCGGGCGCCGGGGCTGACCTGGTTCCGGCTGCCGATCTTCGTGTGGACGATGTATGCGACCGCCCTGGTGATGGTGCTCGCCACGCCGGTGCTCGCCGCCTCGCTGATCCTGATCGTGCTGGAGCGGGTGTTCGGCATCGGCGTCTTCAACCCGGAGCTCGGCGGCGACCCGCTGCTGTTCCAGCACCTGTTCTGGTTCTACTCGCACCCGGCGGTCTACATCATGATCCTGCCGGGCATGGGCGTGGTGTCGGAGATCCTGCCCTGCTTCGCGCGGCGGCCGCTGTTCGGCTACCGCGCGGTGGCGCTGTCGAGCATGGCGATCGCCGTCTTCGGCTTCCTGGTGTGGGGCCACCACATGTTCGTCAGCGGCCAGTCGGCCTATGCCGGGGTGGTGTTCTCCTTCCTGTCCTTCCTGGTCGCCATCCCCTCGGCGATCAAGGTGTTCAACTGGACGCTGACGCTGCGCAAGGGGCACATCACCTTCGACACGCCGATGCTCTACGCGCTCGGCTTCCTCGGCCTGTTCACCTTCGGCGGCCTGGCCGGGCTGTTCGTCGCTTCGCTCGCCGTCGACGTGCACCTGCACGACACCTACTTCGTGGTCGCCCACTTCCACTACATCATGGTCGGCGGCATGGTGACCGCCTACATGGGCGGGCTGCACTTCTGGTGGCCGAAGATGACCGGGCGCATGTACTCCGAGCTGTGGGGCCGCATTGCCGCGGTGACGACCTTCATCGGCTTCAACCTGACCTTCTTCCCGCAATACGTGCTCGGCTATCTCGGCATGCCGCGGCGCTACCACGCCTATCCCGCCGAGTTCGCCTTCTGGCACGTGCTGTCGTCGACCGGCGCGGTGGTGCTGGCGATCGGCTACGTGATGCCGTTCTTCTATCTCGGCTGGTCGCTGCTGCGCGGGTCGGCCGCGCCGGCCAACCCGTGGCGGGCGAGCGGGCTCGAATGGCAGACCGCCTCGCCGCCGCCGCAGCACAATTTCGCGCGCACGCCGACGGTGACGGAGGGTCCCTACGCCTATCCCGAGCCGGAGGACGAGCGATGAGCGAGCGCACGCAGAGCGAGGCCTTCGCGGCGCCGCGCCGCGAGCTCGCCGCCGACACCTTCGGCATGTGGATCTTCCTCGCCTCCGAGGCGATGCTGTTCGGCGCGCTGCTGCTCGTCTTCCTGGCCGCGCGCATCGCCTATCCGCAGGCCTTCGCCGCCGCCTCCGGCCACCTGTCGCTGCCGCTCGGCACGGCCAACACGGTGGTGCTGATCACCAGCAGTTTCACCATGGCGCTGGCGCACGTCTTCGCCGACGCGGGGCGCTGGCGCGGCGCGACGGCCGGCCTCGCCGCCACCGGGGCGCTCGGCCTCGTCTTCCTCGCCGTCAAGGGCTACGAATACCGCAGCGAGTATCTCGAGGGGCTGGCGCCGGTGCTCGGCGCGCCGTTCCGCTACGAGGGGCCGGCGCCGGCAAATGCCGAGCTGTTCTTCAACCTCTACTTCACGATGACCGCGCTGCACGCCGCGCATCTGCTCGGCGGCATCGCCGTCGTCGGCTTCGTGCTGGCGCGCTGGCGCCGCACCGCCGCCGCCGGCCGGCTCAGGCGCGTCACGGCGACGGGGCTCTACTGGCATTTCGTCGACGTGGTGTGGATCTTCCTGTTTCCCGTGCTCTACCTGATCGACCGATGAGCGCCGCCGCCCGCACCCTCGCCACCTATCTCGCGCTGCTCGCGCTGCTGGCGGCCACGGTCGGCTCGGCCTTCGTCGAGCTCGGCCTCGGCAACGCCGTCCTCAACGTCGCCATCGCGGCGGTGAAGAGCGTGCTGGTCGTCGTCGTCTTCATGCGCTTCTTGTCCGGCGACGCGCTGCCGCGGCTCGCCGCGGCGGCGATGCTGCTTTGGCTGGCGATCCTGTTCGGGCTGACGCTGGCGGCACGGCTCGCCTGAGCGCCGACGCCGCGTGGACAGCGCGCCCGGCGCGGGCTAGAAGACCGGCACCCGGACGGAAGCGTCGGCACGCGGCCGGCACTCCGGCCGGCGCAGACCACGGCCGACCCCGGGCGACGCGGTCGACCCGCCTTCTCGACGTCAAGCACCGCCGGACCGCCATGGCCAGCCAGCCCGACACAAGCACAGCACGCGTGACGGTCGCGCTCGCGGTCTACAACGGCGCCCGCCACCTGCAGCGCCAGCTCGACAGCCTCGCCGCCCAGACGGTCGCGGCGGTCGACGTGTGGGCCTCCGACGACGGCTCCAGCGACGGTTCGCGCGCCATCCTGCAGGACAACGCCGCGCGCTGGTCTAAGGGCGCCTTCACGGTGGTCGACGGGCCGCGCTGCGGCTTCGCGGAGAACTTCCGCTCGATGATCACCGACCCGCGCGTCGGCGGCGACCACGTCGCCTTCTGCGATCAGGACGACGTCTGGGAGCCGGACAAGCTGGCACGCGCCTTGGCCTATCTCGCGACACGGCCGGCCGGCCGGCCGGCGCTGCACTGCTCGCGCACGCTGCTGATCGACGAGGAGGACCGGCCGATCGGCCACTCGACCCCGTTCGCGCGGCCGCCCTCGTTCCGCAACGCCCTGGTCCAGTCGATCGCCGGCGCCAACACGATGGTGATGAACCGGCCGGCCTGGGAGCTTCTCCGCACCGCGTGCGCGCGCACCGGCTTCGTCAGCCACGACTGGTGGGCCTACATGATCGTCAGCGGCGCCGGCGGCGACGTCTTCTACGCGCAGGATCCCGACACGCGCTACCGCCAGCACAAGGGCAACAGCATCGGCGAGAACACCTCGCTGGGGGCGCGGCTGTCGCGCGTGCGCCGCGTCATGGCCGGCCGCTTCCGCGAATGGAACACGCGCAATCTGGCGGGCCTGGCAAGCTGCGCGGACCTGCTGACGCCGGAGGCGCGCGCGGTCGTCGAGCGCTATGCGGCGGCGCGGCACGGCCCGCCGCACCGCCGGGTCGCCGCGCTCGGCCGCTCCGGCGTCTACCGCCAGACCCGCGGCGGCCAGGCCGGCCTCTACGTGGCCGCGCTGCTCAACCGGCTTTGACGCTGCCCGGCCGTCAAGCTTCGCGCAAGGCCCGCCCGCTAGGCTTTCAGCAACCGGAACGATTCCGAGGAGCGCGAAAGATGAGCGTCAACGCGTCTATGGGGGCCGGTTTTTCCGGTTTCGCAACCCAGATCGGGCGGCCATCGTCGCCGCCCCCCGAAGGCCGCCATCCCGGCGGCGACGGCCTGTCCGGCAAGGGCTTCTCCGATTTCGTCGCGCCCGAGGCAGCGCGCGACGCCGAGCGCCCGGCCGCGCCCGAGGCGCTTCGCCAGTCGACAGCGCCCTATGTCGATCCGTTCTCCAGCCTGTCCGGCGGCGTCACCAACGATCTGCCCGGCGACGGCGTCACCAACGACCTGCCGGGCGACGGCACGGCCGGCGGCGAGACCTGGAACGACGGCGAGTTCACCAATGCCCTGCCCGGCGCCAGCCCGACGGCGACCGACGGCGGCGCCGGCGATCCGGCGGACTTCGCCGCCGCCTCCCCCGACGACGATGTCGCCAACGACCTGCCCGAGGGCGCCAGCCTGCTTCAGGCGGCACTGACCGGGCTGGCCAACGGCAGCGTCACCAACGCCCTGCCCGAGGTCGCTCCGCCGACGGATCGCGACGAGGCCTGACGCCGGCCCGGCGCCGGCTGAGAGCGCGCCGGTCAGAGCAGTCGGGCCACCGCCGAGGCGGTGACCGGGCGGCCCTGCACGGTGCGCGACAGGGTGATGCGCACCGTGCGCGGCAGCCGGCCTTCCTCCCATTCGTCGAGATAGCTGCGGCCGTCGCGCGAATAGCCGAATTCGACCGCGTCGACCGTCTCCAGAACCACCAGCCGCAGCGCCTCGACGCTGCCGGACTCGGCCTGCGGGCGGCGCGGCGTCATCGTCTGAACGAGGCGCGCGCCGACCGCCGCGGCCTCCAGGCGGATGTGCACGTCGCGCAGGGCCAGCGAGCGGAAGCCCTGTCGCGTCACGCCGGCAAAGCGCAGCGCGTCCGCCTCTCCCTCGAACAGATTCGGCTCCTCCTCGCCGCCGCCGCCGAGCGGCGCCCGGCGGGCCGCCTCGATGGTGCGCTGCAGATGGGCGGCGGCCGCGGCCAGCTCCGCCTGAACCATGACCTGCTCCTTGATCTGGCCGACGGCGCGCATCTGGCCGAGCACGCCGGCCATCATCGCGCCCATGACCGCGACGATCGACAGCGCGACGAGGATCTCGACGAGCACGAAGCCCTGTTGCGGGCTGTCCTGTCCCGCCTGCATCGCTAGCGCTCCGTGCCGCTGGCGAAGCCGTGGTAGATGTAGCCCGGCCCCGTCTCGCCGCGCGGCCACACCGTCACGGTCAGCGCGAAGAGCGGCCGCGCATGGCCGTCGCGCACGGGTTCGGCCGCGATCCGCCACGCCGCGTCCTCGTCGGTGCGGCCCGTCAGGGTCCCCTCCCCGTCGATCGCCGGAATCTCCGAGGCGGCCAGCATGTCGAGCACGCGGCTCGCCACGTCCATGTCGCCGGCGCGCGCCAGGACGCGCGCGCTCTGCGACACCGTGGCCATGGCGACGCCGAGCGCCACGGCCAGAATGGCGAAGGCGACCACCGCCTCGACCAGCGCGAAGCCGTCGTCGCCGCCGCGCGCCATCACGGCACCTCCGCGACGCTCAGCCGCGGCACGCCGGTCAGCCAGTGGACGTCGATCCGCGCGCCGCGCGTGCCGCCGTCGCCGAGCACGATCTCCGCCCCCGACGCGCTGCCGTCGGCGCGGAACACGAGCGAATAGGTGCTGCCGTCGCCGGAAACGAACTCGCCGCCCGCCTTCATGCGGATCGACATCCCGTCGGGCAGCACGACCGGCTCGGCGTCGGCCGGATAGGTGTAGCTGCGGCGGCCGGCATCGAGCACGAACACGGTGTCGGCACCGCGACGGATGGCGTCGCTGCGCGCGCGCATCAGCATCGACTGCATCGCCTGGCCGACCTCCATCGGCGAGGCGCGTCCGTCGCGCCGCGCCAGCGTCGAGCCGACGGACGCCGCGACCATGGCGACGATCGCCATGGCGACCAGGAACTCCACCAGCGTGAAGCCGGCGTCGCGCGTGTCGTCGGGCCGGCGCGGTCTCATCGGATCGCGATCTCGTTGATGCTGAGCAGCGTCGTCATGACCGAGATGACCAGGCTGCCGACCAGCCCGCCGAGCACGATGGTGACGGTGGGCGTGAGGAAGGTGAGCGCGCGCGAGATCGCCTTTTGCATCTGCGCCTGGGTCATCGCGCCGGCGCGATACATCATGGGGCCGAGATTGTTCGATTCCTCGCCGAGGCGGATGAGCGACAGGATCTGCTCGGGAAAGGCGTCCGACACCGTGAGCGACGACCAGAAGGGCTCGCCGGACGCGACGCGCTGGCGCGCCAGGACGAGACGGCTGCGATGGCGCTCGCCGACGGCGGTCTCGGCGGCGAGCCCCATCGCCTCGAGCATCGGCACGCCGTTCGACAGAAGCAGGGCCATGGTGTTGAGGTAGCGGCTGCGCGTCGTGCCGCGCACCAGCGCGCCCACCCCCGGCAGGCGTGCGGCGAGATCGGCCAACCGGGTCCGCACGGCGCGCCGGCGCGACAGGACGACGAGCAGCAGCGCCAGCCCGGCGAGCCCGGCCAGGATCAAAAAGCCGTAGGCGGTGACGAAGGCGCCGAAGGCGCCGAGCACGCGCACGATGACCGGCGGCGGCGTGCCGGCATTGTCGAAGATCGGCTGCAGCGCCGGCACGAGATAGGTCGACAGCAGAAGCAGCGCGCCGATCATCACCACGATCAGGAAGCAGGGGTAGAGCAGCGCCTCGACGATCTCGGAGCGGCGCCTGGCCGCCTCGGCGTAGCTCTTGGCCAGCTCGGCGACGACGACGTCGAGACGGCCGCTGCTCTCGCCGCTCGACACCAGCGCGACCACGTCCTCGGGAATGTCGGGCTGGTTGGCGAACGCCTCGGCGACCGACTTGCCCTCGGTGATCTCGGCGTGGATCGCCTGGATGCGGGCCTTCTGCGCCCGGTTGGTCTCGGCGTCGGCGACCGCCTTCAGCGCGACGTCGACGTTGAAGCCCGAGCCGATGATGACCGACAGCTCGCTGAAGAAGCGCGTCAGGTCGAGCCGGGGCTGGAACAGGCCGGCGCGCGGCCGGGCCGCGCGCGGCGCCGCGGCGCGGCCGTCGGCCGGGCGAATCTCGTAGGGCACCTTGCCGCGCTGGGTGAGCTGGCGCACGGCGTCGGCCGTGTCGAGCGCCTCGACGATGCCGCTGTCGTGGCCGCCCGACTGGCCGTAGGCCCGGAAATGGAATTTCACGCGCTGTCCGCCCACCGTTTCCGTCCCGTGTGCAGGAGCCTGCCGGAGCGCGCCGCTGCGCCTTTCAGCGCACCGCTTGCCGCTCCGCCTGCCAACGCGCTACGCACGACGCAGCTCCAGCACCCTTTGCACCTCCTCGCGGGTCGTGATGCCGCTTGCGGCGAGGCCCGCGGCGTGGTCCTCGATCGACAGGACGCCGCTGCGCCGGGCATGCTCGACAAGCTGCTCCTCGCTGGCGCCGCGGCTGATCATCGAGCCGAGCTCGGGCGTGATCTCCATGATCTCGTAGGTCACGGTGCGCCCGGCATAGCCGCTGCCGCGGCAGCGCCCGCACGGCTCGCCGCCCTGCACGACGGCCGCGCCGCCGCATTGCGGACACAGCCGCCGCACCAGACGCTGGGCGACCACGGCGCGGATCGTCGCGCCGATCAGATAGCCGTCGATGCCCATGTCGAGCAGCCGCGTCAGCGCGCCGGCGGCGCTGTTGGTGTGCAGCGTGGAAAACACCAGGTGCCCCGTCAGCGAGGCCTGGATGGCGATCTGCGCGGTTTCGCGGTCGCGGATCTCGCCGACCAGGATGACGTCGGGATCCTGGCGCAGCACCGAGCGCAGCGCCCGCGCGAAGGTCAGGTCGATCGCCGGATCGACCTGGAGCTGGGTGATGCCGTCGAGCCGGTACTCGACCGGATCCTCGACGGTGAAGATCTTCACCGAGTCGGGGTCGCGCTCCTTGAGCACCGAATAGAGCGTCGTCGTCTTGCCGCTGCCGGTCGGACCGGTGATCAGGACGATGCCGTTGGGGATGTGCGCCAGCGTGCGGAACCGGGCGATCGACGGCGCGTCGTAGCCGAGCGCGTCGAGGCTGAGCGCGACGCCGGTCTTGTCGAGAATGCGCAGCACGAAGGTCTCACCATGCACGCTCGGCAGCACCGAGACGCGCAGGTCGATCTCCTGGCCGCGCACCGCGATGCGCATGCGGCCGTCCTGCGGCAGCCGGCGCTCGGCGATGTTGAGCCGCGACAGGATCTTGATGCGCGTGGCGACGCCCGCATGCATCGTTCTGGGCGCGGTCTCGGCCACGCTCAGCAGACCGTCACGGCGGAAGCGGATGCGCATGTGGTCGGCCGCCGGCTCGACATGGATGTCGGTCGCGCCGCGGTCGACCGCCTGCTGGATCATCTGCGAGACGAAGCGGATGACCGGCGCCTCGCGGGCGAAGTCGCGCAGCCGCTCGATGTCGTCGGCGTCGATCTCGCCGCCGGCCTCCTGCGGCCGCTCCTCGAGCGCCTCCAGGCTGGCCTGCTTGAGCTGGCGGATGCGCTCGGCGATGGCGCTGCGCGGGAAGACGCGCAGCTCCGGCTCGCGCTCGAACTGGTAGCCGAGAATGTCGACGGCGGCGTGCGCGAACGGATCGGCCACGCCCACGGTCAGCCGGTCGTCGGTCAGCGCAAGCGGCAGCACGTGGTTCGATTCCAGGAAGCCGAAGCCGACCTTCTGGATCAGCGCCGTCTCGAGCTCGTCGGGAATGCGCTCGGCGACAGGCAGGCCGAAGAAGGTCGCCATGTGGCCGGCGAGATCGGTCTCGCGGGTCAGGCCGAGCTCGATCAGCACGGTGTCGGCGGGATGGTCGGTCGAGCCGTAGGCGTTGCGCGCGCGCTTCGCCGCCTCCGGCGACAGGATGCCGCGTCCTTCCATGAAGGCGAGGAAGTCGGAGAACGCGGCACTCTTTTCCAGCTGCATGATCGGGCTTCTCACTCCGTGGCGCCGCTCAGCCCTCGATCCGCGCCAGGGCGGCGGCGGCGCCGACGCCGAACAGTCTATCGCACTCCTCGGCGGCGCCAAAGCCGTCCGCCTCGCCGGGCAGGAAGGCGGGGTTCGTCACCGGCTCGACCGGCTGGAAGGCGCCGCCCTCCTCCTCGCTGGCGCGCAGCAGCGCGCCGTGGTGGCTGCGGGTGCGCCATTGGCGGTCGCCGACCGTGACGTCGATGCGGTAGAGCCGCGGCGGCTCGCCCGGCTCGGCCGCGATGAAGGGATAACGCGGCGTCGGCGCGGCCGGCAGGATCTGCGACAGGCGGCGCGACATCACCGGCCCGACGATCGCCGGCGTGGCGTTGTGGATGGTGAACACCTCGGCCAGCGCCGCGGCCGGCACGTCGGCCAGGCCGTCGAAGTCGTAGAGCTCCTCGATCGCCTCGAAGGCGCCCTGCTTCAGCCCGGCGACGACGGCGCCGGGCGGCACGCGGGGGCTCTCGCCCTCGCCGCCCGCCGGCCGGCGATAGGCGACCACGGCCCGGGCGAGGCCGGCCGCCTCGCCGCGGCCGAAGCCGAGCGCGACGAAGCCGGCCTCGAGCAGGCCCGGCGGTGCCATGTTCAAATCGGCGAGGCCCGCCTGGTCCTGCACCCGCACCTCGAAGGCGAGCGCCTCGGTGACGCAGCGCAGCGGCTCGGAGCGCACCGTCAGCGCCGGGCTGCGCGGCTCGATCGGCGGCGCGGCCAGGTCGCGCGCCAGCACCGTGAAGGCGCCCTCGGCGACGAGCGCCAGACGGTCCTGCTGCATGCGGTTGGCGGCGACCAGGAACTCGGTGCGCGCGGCGAGCGCCAGCGGCGCGATCAGCGCGGTGACCGCCATCAGGAAAAGCAGCACCACGACGACGGCGAAGCCGCCGTCGCGCGGGTCGGCCGGCCGATGCGGCACGCGCGGGCCGGCGGTCATTGCGTCGCGCCGTTGCTCGGATAGAGGCTGACGGCCACCTTGCGGTTGCCGCGCTTGAGCTCGATCGACTGGGCGTCGATGCGGCTGACGGTCCAGCCCTGCAGGTTGTCGCCCGGGATCACCCAGATCGGCTCGACCTGCGCCTTGTGGCGCAGGAGCGCGCGCGGCACCATGTTGGGCGCGAAGCTGACGCCGACCAGCCGCACCGGCGGCGGCGGCACCGGTGGCGGCGGCGGCTTCTTGGCGACCTGCTGGACCGGCGGCTTCTTGGCCGGCGGCGGCTTGGGCGGCTGCCAGGGCTTGCGGTTGCGGGCGAACAGCGGCCGCGAATAGGCCTGCACCGGCGTCAGTTCGGCGACGTCGAGCACGTGCTCGTCGCCGGGCAGCGCGCCGAGGTCGTCGAGTGCCCGGCCCGCCGTGCGCTCGGGCTGGATCGCGGCGGTGTCGACCGGCTGCGTCGCCATCCACCACACGCCCGACCAGCCGGCCAGGTTGACCGCGAAGAGGCCGAGGAGAAGGACCAGCGTCCTCATCGCACCGCTCCCGTGCCGCCGTCGGCCGAGGCGGTGTCCGGCGGCAGCGCGCCGTAGAACTGGACCTGAAGCACCAGCTCCTCCGGACCCCGGCGCGGCCCCTGCTGCGAGGTCAGCGTGGAGTGGAGCTGCGCCTGGCGAATGATCAGATAGGGCCGCGTCGTCTCGATCTCGTAGATCAGCCCCTGGATCGCCTCGTTGGTGCCCGAGACGTTGGCGCGCAGGCCGGCATAGCGCATGCCCTCCTGCTCGAGCGGCGGCGCGTTGCCGACCGACTGCAGCTTGACCTCGTGCGTCTCGGCCATCAGCCCGAGCCAGGCCTGCAGCTCGGCCTGCACCAGCGCCGGATTGGAGCCGCGCAGGAACTCGGACCGTTCGGCCTCGGCGCCGTCGCTGCTGTGCGCGGCCGCGAGCGCCGGCTTGAGCGACAGCACCGCCTGCAGCCGGCCGAGCTGCTGGCGCTTGTCGTGCACGCTTTCGGCATGCGAGGCGACCGAGGCGACGGCCGCCAAGCCGACCGCGACGGCGCCGCCGACGACGGCGACGGCGAGCGCGACGGCCGCTCCGCGGCGCACGCCGCTGGCGCTGTTGAGCAGCCGGGTCAGGCTATCCACCGGCCGCCTCCACCTGCATGCTGATGGAAAACCGCTCGCCCTGCTGGTCGCCGGCGCGCACCACCGGCTCCATGAAGCTCGGCTGGCTGAACAGCGGCGAGGCCTCGAGCAGCGGGATGAGCGTGGCGGCCGATGCCGAGAAGCCGGCGAAGCTGACCCGGTCGCCGTTGACGGTGACCTCCGTCAGCCAGGTCGAGTCGGGGATGGCGCGCGACATCTCCTCCAGGATGCTGACCACCGGCACGGCGGCCTGCTTTTCCTGGCGCACCGCGCCGATCTGGGCGATCTTGCGGTCGCGCGCGGCGATCAGGCCGCGCAGTTCGGCGACCTCGCGCTGCGCCTCGGCGAGGGCCGCGTCGAGCTGCTGGCCGGCGCTCGCGTAGCGCCAGTGGGCGAGCCCGACAAGGCTGGCCAGCCCGACGACGGCGGCAAGCGCGCTCGCCGCGACGAGGCGCCGGGCCGCCCGGTGCGCCAGCGGGCGGCCGACGACGCGCCGCCGGCTCGCCGCGTCCGCCGCCACCACGCGCGCGCCCTCGACGAGACCGAGGAACCCCGGCGTCAGTCCGGCCTGCCGCAGATCGTCGAGCAGCGGCGCCAGGAAGGCCTTCTTGACCGCATAGTAGGCGCTCTCGGAAACCGCCGCATCGTAGTCGGGAAAGATCAGGAAGAGGGCGTCGGGCTCGAAGGGCGTCTGCGACTGGACGTCGAGACGCGCCATCGCCGCGAGCCGGCTGCGCGGCAGGCGCATGGCGGCCAGCCGCCGCTTGAGATAGCGGTCGGGCTCGACCAGCAGCGCCACGGAGGGGCGCGCGCGCCAGCGCCCGGCGAGCTCGCGCACCGTGCCGCCGACCGCCCCGGTCTCGCCGACCAGCAGCGGCTCGAAGGCGGGCGCGTCGGCCCGGCCGCTCTCCACCCGCACGCCGTCGCGGCCGAGGCGCAGGACGACGTCGCAGCCTGCCGCGCCGTCCGGCGCACGGCCGCCGAACAGCGCGCGGCTTTCCCACCGCCACCAGTGCGCAACGTCGGAGAGGCTGTCGGCGATGCTCATGTCCACGATCACTCGCCACCGAATGTGGCGATATTTTTTACAGCCAAATCAATCCGAGCGAAACAGCCGACATGGCGCGCGCCGCGCGGGCCCGCGGCCGCGGCGCGCGTTGACGCTGTGCAGGAGTTTTCTTGCCAGGCCAGGCCTTTTGTGGCTTGCTGACGGGATATGGGCCAGGAGGGGCGCCACCGCCGGGGGACGGCGCGGTCGGCGTTGCTGCGGCCCGCGAAGCCTCGACGTCGTCCGGGCGCAGGGTTCGTTTCGTTTGGGGCCGGAATGTATCGCGTACTGATCTTCATTGTCTTGGCCGTCGCGTTCGCCGGCTGCCGCTCGGTCGATTCGGAGGGGATGTTCTCCTCCGTGCTGGGCGATCTCGAAAACTCGAAGCAGACGCCGCGGCAGCGCAACGGCGTGTCGCAGCGCATCTCCGGCGACGGCGCCACGTTCGGCGGCGTTGTCGATCCGGGCTCCGGCCAGTTCGTCTCGCGCCGGCCGCCGGCCGTCAGCGTGGAGAACGGCAGCGACGGCGTGCCCCAGTTCCGCGTCAACCTGGTCGACGCGCCGATCGCGGCGGCGGCCAAGAACATCCTCGGCGACATCCTCGAGCTGACATACACCGTCGACCCGCGCGTGCAGGGCGCGATCACGCTGCAGACCAGCGCGCCGGTCTCGCGCGACACGCTGGTCGACATCTTCGAGACGACGCTGGCGGCGAACGGCTTCACCATCGTGCGCAACTCCGGCACCTACCAGATCGTGCCGCTGTCGGAGGCGCTCGCCAACACGCCGTCGGTCAGCGTGCCCTCGGTGGCGCCGCGCGGCCCGGGGATCAAGGTGCTGGTGGTCGAGCTGCAGCACATCGCCGCCGAGGAGATGCGCAACATCCTGTCGCCGATCAGCCGCGAGGGCTCGATCCTGCGCGTCGACAACGACCGCAACTACATCATGCTGGCCGGCACCAATGCCGACCTGGCGGCCATGCGCGACGCGATCGGCGTGTTCGACGTCGACTGGATGCAGGGCATGTCGGTGGCGCTGCATCCGCTCAAGACCTCGCGGCCGGTCGAGGTGGCCAACGAGCTCGAGACGATCTTCCGCACAACGGACGGGCCGGGCCAGAACGTCATCCGCTTCGTGCCCAACGAGCGGCTCAACTCGGTGCTGGTGATCTCCTCGCGGCCGCAGTATCTGCGCCGGGCGGAGGGCTGGATCCGGCAGCTCGACCGGATCGCCAGCACCAACGAGGAACAGCTCTTCGTCTACCACATCCAGAACCGCACGGCCGAGGAGCTGGCCGGCGTGCTGCAGTCGGTGCTGTCGGGCCAGGGATCCGGCCCCGGCGGCGCGGGATCGCCGGTGTCGCCCGACCTCGAGGAGGTCGAGCTGGCCAGCGCCGACGCGCCGGGCCAGGCGTCCGGCGGCGCGGTGGCGCCGAAGGTCGTCGCCGACACGGAGAACAACGCCCTGCTGATCTCCACGACGGCGCGCGACTACGAGCGCATCGAGCGCATTCTCGAGCAGCTCGACGTGCTGCCCACCCAGGTGATGCTGGAGGCGGTGATCGCCGAGGTGACGCTGAACGACGAGCTGAAGTTCGGCGTGCGCTGGTTCTTCGAGAGCGGCAATTTCAGCGTCGGCCTGTCGGACCTCGCCTCCGGTCTCGTCGCGCCGGCCTTCCCCGGCCTGTCGTGGAGCTTCGCCTCCAGCGACCTGGAGGTGACGATCAACGCGCTGTCGAGCGTGACCGACGTCAACGTCATCTCCTCGCCGACGCTGATGGCGCTGAACAACCAGGAAGCGACGCTGCAGATCGGCGACCAGGTGCCGATCGTCACGCGCACGGCGACCGGCGTGGAGGACCCCAACGCGCCGATCGTCAACACCGTCACCCTGAAGGACACCGGCATAATCCTCAACATCACGCCCAGGGTGAACAGCGCCGGCCGGGTGCTGCTCGACATCGAGCAGGAGGCGAGCAGCGTGGTGCGCACCACATCCTCGGGCATCGATTCGCCGACCATCCAGCAGCGCAAGATCTCGACGCGGGTCGTCGTCAACGACGGCGAGGCGCTGACGCTCGGCGGCCTGATCCAGGAGCGCAAGACCAACACGCGCGGCCAGGTGCCGATCCTCGGCGAGATCCCGGTCGTCGGCAACGCCTTCAAGAACAAGACCGACAAGCTCGAGCGCACCGAGCTCCTGATCCTCATCCGGCCGCGGGTGCTGCGCAACTTCCAGGACGCGCGCGCGGTCAACGAGGAGTTCCGCGACCGGCTCGACTTCGGCCGGAGCGAGACGCCCGAAAACCGCATCCGGCGCGACCTGCGGCGGCTGCAGTAGCGGCCGGCCGGCAGCCGGCATGAGCGGGCTCGACCTCGTCTTCGCGCCGGCGCTCCTGGCCGTCGTCGGCGCCATCGCGGTGGCCGACTGGCGCACCATGCGCATCCCCGATCCGCTCAACCTGGCGCTGGCGCTGCTCGGGCTCGCCTATCAGTGGCTGGCGCTGCAGGCGTTTCCCGCCGCGGCGGCGCTGTTCGCGCTCCTCGTGCTCGGCGGTTTCTGGCTGGTGCGGGCCGGCTACCGGCTGCTGCGCGGCACGGCCGGGCTCGGCCTCGGCGACGTCAAGATGGCGGGTGCGGCCGCGCTGTGGTTCAGCCCGTGGAACCTGGCGCTTTTTCTTTTTGTCGCCTCGTTCTCCGCTTTAGTCTATGTCGCGGTCTCCCCGGCCCTGCGGGGGCGAGCCGAGAGCCGGTCGCGCATACCGTTCGGCCCCTTCATCGGCATCGCCCTCCTCGCGGTCTGGGCGATCGAACGGACGAACCTGCCGACTTTCGTGCCCAGCAGAGGTTACTGATGCGATCCGCTTTCCTGAACGCGCTCCGACGCCGCGCCGCGACTGCCCGAACGGGGGCCGCGCGCGACGACGGCTTCACGCTCGTCGAGCTTCTCGTCGTGCTGGCGATCATCGCGCTGATCGCCGGGCTCGCCGCGCCGCAGGTGCTGCGCTACCTCGGCTCGGCGCGCTCGGACGCCGCCCAGGCGCAGATCAAGAACATCGAGAGCGCGCTCGAGCTGTTCTACATCGACAACCTGCGCTACCCGACCGGCGAGGAAGGGCTCGGCGCCCTGGCCGAGCCGCCCTCGGCGCTGCAGGCGCGCTGGAACGGGCCCTACCTGACCAACAGCGAGGCGCTGCGCGATCCGTGGGGCAACCCCTACGTCTACCGGCTGGAGAACGACCGCGTCGAGGTGATCTCCTACGGCCGCGACGGCAAGGCGGGCGGCAACGGCGAGGACCGCGACATCTCCAACCGGTGAGCGGGCGCGGAACCGCATGGCCGCACGGTCCGTTGCCAGATGAACCGGCGATGAACGCGGCCTTCGCGTTTCGTTCATCTGCCGCCGCGTAAGGTGCGCGGGACAGGCGTTCGAGGACAACGACCATGATCAGGCCCATCGCCATCGCAGCCGCACTGGCAAGCGCGCTCGCCACCACGCCCGCCCTGACGCAAGGCTTCGAGCGGCCCGGCGCCTCGTCGGGCTTCAGCGACAACTGCGCCGGCGACCCGCGCTGCGGGCGCGGCACCTCGGGCCGCGCCGAAGGCCCGCCCGGCGGCGTGCAGCGCGTGCCGCCCGGCTACTACCGGCCCGACCCGCGCGATCCCGCGCCGCCGCCCGGCTACCGCCGCCCCGACCCGCGCCACCCGCGGCCGCCGTCCGGCTACTATCGCTGGGACCCGCCGCGCTACGAGTATCGCGACCGCATCACCTGCAACGAGGGGCGCCGCATCCTGCGCTACAACGGCTTCGTGCGCATCCGCGCGCTCGACTGCGACGGCACCCGCTACGCGTTCCGCGCCGTGCGCGACGGACGCAGCTACATCGTCACGCTCAACGCATGGACGGGCGAGATCCTGCGCATCCGGCGGGCCTAGCGCGTTTCCCGGCACGAGCCTGGCGGCAAAAACGGCACGGGCAATCCGTCCGGCGGACCGCATTCGCGTGCGCGGAGCGCTTCGCGCGGCTCTCCGGCAGGGCCAGCGGCGCCTCGGCCGTCCCCGCGCGGGCCACCAGGAGCGCGGCGCGGCCACATTCTCGCACCCATGACGGCGCAGGCTCGTGCTGGCGCGCGGACGCGCGCTCGACGCAACGGAGGCAACGCCGATGAGGACGCCTGTGCTGCCGCGGCTCGTCGCGGCCGCCCTGCTCGTCGCCGGCACGGAGCGCGCGATGGCCGTGGAGCCCGAACGGATCGCCGGGAGCTGGCGTCTGGAAAGCATCGACGGCAGGGCCGTCGAGGCGTCCGGCGCCGTGCCCTCCTTCACCATCGAGGGCCGCACGATCAGCGGCTATGACGGCTGCAACCGCTTCGGCGGTTCGCTCGACGCGCCGGAAGCGATGATCGTCGGCCAGCGGGCCTGCGCCGGCGACCACCTCGCGCTGTCGCTCGACCTCGGCGATCCGCTCGCCGACCTCGCCGCGGCCGAGCTGGAAGGCGATCGTCTGGTGCTGCCGGCGCGCGGCAGCCGACCCGCCGCGACCTTCGTGCGCGCGGAGTGACGCCGCCTCGGCTTCGCGGGCCGCCCCCGCGGCGCGCCTGCGCCATTGCCTCGCGCGGCAGCGGCTGGTACCCGGATGCGGGGTGCGGGCGGTTTTCTCTCGGCGGTTGACGATGGCGGGCACGAACAGGTCTCGAGCAGGATGCATGCCGCGCCCGGCCCGGGCCTCGCGCGGCGGAGCGCCGCGATGATCGGCGTCTACGGCGCCAACGGCTTCATCGGGCGCTACGTGGTGCGCCGGCTCGTGGCGGCCGGCCTGCCGGTGCGCGCCGTCTCGCGCCGCTTCGATGCCGGCTTCGCCGCCTCGCTCGCCGGGCGGGCCGACGTGTTCGAGGGCGATCTCGGCCAGCAGCTCGCCATGGCCGCCTCGCTGCAGGACGTCGATACCGTCGTCCAGCTCGTCTCGAGCTCGAGCCCCGGCCTGAAGAACGACCACGCCGCCGCCGACATCCGCGAGAACGTGCTGCCGCATGTCGAATTCCTGCAGACCTGCATCGGCGCCGGCGTCCGGCGCTACGTCTTCGTGTCGTCGGGCGGCACGGTCTACGGTCCCGATGCGCCGGTGCCGACGCCGGAGGACGCGGCCACCAACCCGATCAGCTCGCACGGGCTGACCAAGCTGACCGTGGAAAAATACGTGCGCATGCACGGCCATGTGGACGGTCTGCAGCACGTCATCCTGCGCGTCGCCAACCCGTTCGGCCCGGGGCAGCTTTATCGCAAGGGCCAGGGGCTGATCCCGGCGATCTTCGAGCGCTGGCAGAAGGGCGCGCCGGTGCGCATCTTCGGCGACGGCGAAGCGCAGCGCGACTACGTCTACATCGACGACGTGATCGAGGCGATCGAGGCGGCGGTGCGGCTCGCCGGCGCGCCGCAGCTCGTGCTCAACATCGGCAGCGGCGAGGCGCGCTCCGTCAACGCCGTGATCGCGGCGATCGAGAGCGCGACCGGGCACCGCTTCGACCGCGAGTATGTCGAGGCGCGGGCGACCGACGTGCCCGTCGCCTGCCTCGACATCGCGGCCGCCCGGCGGCATCTCGGCTGGGCGCCGCGTACTCCGTTCGACGCCGGCATCGCGCGCACCGTGCGTGCGCTCGACGGCGAGGACGGCGGCGGCTAGACCGTGATGCCGAAGAGCGCCGAGCGGCTTTCGCACGCCATCCTGTCGGCGGCGCCGGATGCGTGAGCCCGCCCGGCTGCGGCCTGCCCTGGGCGCCCGGGCCGGCTACTTCACGGCGACCATGTAGAATTCCAGGCAGCTCGGGTCGTCGACCGGCGGCTTGACCTCGAAGCTGCGGAACGGCGCATAGCGCGCCACGATGTGCTGCATCATGCGGTGGAAGCTCGCCGGCTCCCAGACGTGGTAGTGGATGTCGATGCCTTCGGCGTGGGCGCGACGGGCGTCCTCCTGCACGGTGGCGCTGCGCTTGGCCAGGCGGAAGAACTCCAGATAGTTGTCGAAATCGCGCGCCCGGTCGGGCTGTTCGAAGTCGAGCACCAGATGTTCGAGCGGCGTGAGCTCGCGCGGCTTGTCGAAGGTGCGGCGCTTGTCCGGCACGACGAGCACGAGCTGCCCGCCCGGCCGCAGCGTGCGGAAGCACTCGACGATCGCGCCGATCGGATTCGGCGTGTGCTCGATGACGTGCGCGGCGACCACGAAGTCGAGGCTCTCGTCGGCGAACTCGCGCTGCGCCTCGATCGGATTGGAGAAGCGCGCGACCACGGCATTGTCGGTGTAGCCCATGCGCGCGTACTGCTCGGTCGACTGGAACGGCTCGACATAGTCGAGGTCGAGGCCCACGGGCAGCGGCATCGGCCGCGAACCGGCGCCGAACTCGACACCCCGGCCGGCGAGCCGGCTGACGATGATCTCGCGCATCATCTGCTTGTTGGCCGGCGGCTCGATCCAGTCGGCCTCCTCCCAGCGCCGCGGCACGACCGCTCCGGGCTCGTGGCCGGTCAGCACATCGGACGCGACGACCTCGATCCCGGCCTCCGGCAGCGCGCTGCGCAGCCACGCCGCCACCTCGGGCAGCAGCACCGGGCGGCGGCGGCCGCGGTCGATCAGGAAGAGGCGCCGGGTCGCGCCGTCGCGCAGCAGGCGCATCGATGCCGTGTCGCTCATGGCTGCCCTCCGCCGCGCCGGACAAGCACGGCCACGTCCTGATTGCCCTGGTTGAGACCGGGAAAGTAGCCGGCCACGTCGAACCAGGCATAGGCCATGCCGAAGAAGCGCTCGCGCGCGTAGCACGACTGGCCCCAGTCGACGTCGGTATCGGCGTCCTCGCCCTTGTAGCGGACCGGCACGAAATGGTTGCCGCTCTGCGCCAGCGAGCGCAGCATCGCCTCGAGCTCGGCCGCCCGCACGCGCGGGTTGCGCGCCAGCCAGCGGACGTGGTGCAGCGAGGAGAAGGTGACGGCGAACCAGCCGCCGGGCCGCAGGACGCGGGCCACTTCCGCCATCCACAACTCCGCCGCGTCCGGGCGGTGATGGCTCCACACCGAGATCGCGGTGACGCCGTCGAGCGACGCGTCGTCGAGGTCGAGCGGCGGCTTGAGGTTCATGTGGAAGAACCGCCCCGTCGGCACGTGCGCCTGCGCCCAGTCGATCGCCGAGGCGATGGGGTCACAGCCGTGCAGGCTCCAGCTCCCCTCATAGGCGGCCAGCATGCGCACCAGCGAACCGCTCGAGCAGCCGATATCGAGCACCGTCTGGTCGGGCCGGTCGAGCCGGCAGGCGCGCAGCGCGTGCACGATCATGTTGGCGCTGAAGAAGTCGCCGATCCAGTAGGGATCGGAGCGCTGCATGCGGTGGATGTCGTCGGGCGGCTGGACGGCGAGAAGCCGCGTCGTGTCGAACGCCGCCTGCGGCAGGAGATGCGTCGCCGCCTTGACGAAGGAGCGGCGGCTGTCGAGCGAGGCGAGCTCCGCGAAGGGCTGCCAGGGCGTCCTGTTGCGCGACAGTTCCGCGTTCACGCGCGCGGCGAGCGGGCGCAGCCTGCCGGCCAGCGTGTCGATCACGGGATGGGTGGTCAGCAGCGGCTTGCCGGCCACGGCCTCGATGTTGCTGACGATCTGGTCCTTCACGTCCGCTCCCGCCGGCACGCCTGGGCGGCCGCGCCGCCGTGGCGGGCCGCCGCTGTCTTTGTCCATAGCCGCTTGCGCCCGGACTGCAAAGCCCTTGCGCAGCCGGTCGCGCAGCGCCGGCAAGCGTTGATGCATCACATGAAAAACCCCGGCCAAGGCCGGGGTTTTCCGAACGGTGACGGTGCGAAGACCGTCAGCAATAGGCCGCATAGGTCGTGCAGGTGTACTGCACGAGCGCGCCGATGTTGCCGGCCCCGTAGGAGCCGTAGGAGGCGTTCGGGAACTCGTTGTTCTGGCCGAACCACGAGGCGCCCTGAACGTTGATGTCCTTGTTGGTGTAGCCCCAGCTCGTCGTGCCGACGATGACGTTGCGCGTCGGCATGGCGCCGTAGGAGGCGTCGGACGTGTTGGTCAGCAGCGGCCGCGTGCTGAAGTTGACGATCCAGGGACCGCCGCTCGAACCGCCGCTCAGCGGCGAGCCGAGCTGGGTGTTCTTCAGAAGCTGCCCGTTCGTCGTGCTGGTGCTGGTGACGTACTTGCCGAACGAGTTGTTGCGCTGCATCTGACGGCCGGAGTCCCAGGCCACCGGATAGCCGAGCTGGTTGATCTCGGCGATCGTGTGATTGCCGAAGCCGGACGAGTTCACCTTGTAGGAGTAGCCGTTCCAGCCGTACCAGTACCAGCCGCCGAGGCCCTGACCGGGGTAAAGGCCGTTGCGCGCGGCCAGCGTCACGGTCGCGATGTCGTTGTTGCAGACCACGCCGTTGGCGCCCGACTGGCAGGTATCCGTGCCGTCGCGGTAGACGGTCGGGATGATCCAGTTGACGCCCTGGTAGTAGCCCCAGGGGCCGCCGGCCGCGTTCAGGTTGGCCGGATACCAGCGCACCTCGTCGGCGAAGCCCCCGGCACCCTGACCGTACTGGTGCACGCAGTGCGCCGCCGTGACGAGCACGCCCTTCTTGATGAGCGCGGCCGAACAGACGAACCACGAATTGTCGAAACGCATCCACAGCTTGCCCGCCCAGCGGTAGGGCCGGCTCGTCACCGGAACCTGGAAGGCGTACGTGCCGGGCCCCGGATAGGGGCCGGTGACCGCGACGCGCTGGTGCGAGTAGGGCCAGCCTTCCGTCGAGGTGCCGTAGGCCTCGGTTCCGACCTCCGGATCGCCCGACGAGCTGGCGCCGCTCGGCGCCTCGGCGGGGACCGTCGCCGCGTCGTAGGGCATCACGTCCGGAGTCGTCAGCGGAAGCCGGCTGAGCCCCGGCCCGGTCGGTGCGGCGGTCGACACCACCCCGTCGCCGCCGTGACTCGCGAAAGCAGCGTCGCCATCGTTGGCCAGCCCCTGGCCCTGGTTCGCCATCTGTGCGTGACCGGTGGCGACGAATGCCATCGCCGACGCGGCCAGAAGCGCCGAAGCGCCCAATGTCTTGATCAATCTCTTGCTCATTGCTCCACCCATGCCTGCCAGTTCACCTGTTGTTGCCGGTGACGCGGCGTCAGTTTAAGGCCACGCCTTGTCACAAACAAGGGATTCCTTTCCATTCGAAGCATCGTCCGCCATTCACCGCGCGACTTGCTTGAGCGAAATTCGAAAACCCCCGCCTCTAGTCTACACTCCTCTTGTACTTAAATCTTTCGAAATCAGGCTCGTATATATCGACGACCTTTTCCACGATCTCGGGCGTGTAATATTCTTTCAACTTGGTCGAAGCGCCTGTCTTGTGCGGAGACACTTCGGCCACGTCGCGAAAATCGATTCGTCCAACCCGCTGCACCTGATTGAGATGCTGCGCCAGGGTCTCGAAGCGACCGATGAACGAATAATCGATGTATCCGACCATGGTAACGCGGCACTGGGTGCGCCAGTGCTTGTCGCGTGCGTTGTCATTGGTGTTCGCGACGGCTTCGACGAACTCGGAAAAACTGTAGTTCTCCTTGGCGGCGCCGTGGGTGCGCGTCCAGTAGCCGTCCACCTGCGTCTTCTCCGGCGCCGAGCCGACGATCTTGTCGAGATAGCACGACAACAGCCGCTCGAACGGGTTGCGCACGAAGGTGAACTTGTAGAAGTCCGGGCCGAACAGGATGTCGCAGAGCTGGTCGACGGGAAGCTGATAGGGCTTCACCATCGGCGAACTGGTGATCTCCGGGTGCGGTCCGACGCGCATGTTGCGCAGCCCGATCAGCTCGTTCGAGTGCAGCCGCGACTTGATGGTGCTCGAAGCGACCTTCGGATTCTCGACGAAGACGTAGCGTCCGTTCAGGCTGATGTTGACGGCGGCGTTGAACCAGTTGATGTCCGAGACTTTGAGGATGTCGTAGAGTTTCTTGGCGCTCATTTCGCTTTTCTTTTCCTTGCGGTCTTCGCACCGCTGTCGATCGCCGCGAGATAGCCGGCCACCTTGTCGGCCTCCGCCTCCCAGGTCGCCTCCCGCACCCGGTCGAGCGCGGCCGCGGCGCGTCGCGACGCCTCCTGCGGGTCAGCTAGCACACGCTCGAGAGCGGCAGAAACCCCCTCCACGCTCATGTCACAGTAAAACGCCTCGGAGTCCGACAAGAGCCAGCGGGCCTGCGGGTCGTCGTTGAGAAGCAGCGGACAGCCGCAGGCCGCGACCTCGAGCGGCAGCAGCGACAGGTTGGTGGCCGACAGAATCAGCGCCACGTCGCATTGCGAGTAGAGATCGGGCAGCTCCGGCAGCGGCACGGTGCCGGCGTTGAGATGCACGAAGGGGATCTCGTAGCCGCTCACGTCCCAGCCGGCGAAGATGACGGCGACGTCGGGATTGCGCTCGCAGACCTGCTTGAGGGCGACCAGGCCGAGCTCGAAACAGCGCCGCGGCGTCACCGGCCGCGCATAGAAGAAGATGTGGCGGTGCTTGTGGGCGCGCTTTTCGGTCGGCTTGTAGACGTCCGTCTCGCAGCCGAAGGACATCGGATAGGTCGTCATGCCGTAGTCGGCCGCGAGCTTGTCGGCCAACCAGCTGCCGGCGGTGATTCCCGTCAGGCCGAGCCGGTAGGTGTTCTCGGCGAGCGCATGCTCGCTGCCATAGGCATAGAAGGCCGGCTCGAAATCCTGCACGAAATAGAGCCGGTGGCGCGTGTCGCGGTACTTCGCGACCCAGTAGGCCGTCTGCCAGCCAGTGGCGACGAGATAGTGGCAGGGCTCGATCGTCTCGACACCGAGCGAGACGGTGATGCCATGCGCGCCGAAGGCCTGGTCGAGCGCCGCCTGCGCCTCCTCGCGCGAGGACCAGCGGTGCGGCGCCATCACGACGACGTGCTGGTGCTCGAAGCCGCGCGCCTTGAGCAGCCGCATCATGCGCAGGATGTTGATGTGGCCGCCGGAATTGGCGCTGA
This sequence comes from Aquibium sp. A9E412, assembly GCF_030398335.1. GTDB lineage: Bacteria > Pseudomonadota > Alphaproteobacteria > Rhizobiales > Rhizobiaceae > A9E412. Next base: position 46,964 of record NZ_JAOAOP010000012.1, on the reverse strand, counting down.
AGTCGGGAATCACCCAGGTCATCGAGCCCGGCGGCACGTTCTGCCGCGTGATCTTGAGGCCGTGGCCGAGCGGGTGGCCGAGGATCGCCTCGTACTGGCCGATCACGTCGCGCTTGGCCTGCACCACCGCCGGCGCCTGCTGCGCGACATGCGCGAGCGCCTTGCCGGTCGCCGCGCGCAGGCCGTCGCGCCTGGACACGCGCACGAAGCGCGATACGAGCTGTCTCACCCTCATGGCCCCCCATTGCCCCCCGGGATCATTGCGCCCGCAGATGTCTGTCGCGTGACAGGACGTCGGCGTGGCGCTGCGAGAACTGCGAGGCGTGCGACCCGAGATAGTAGCCGATCTGCCGCGCCGCGTTGTCGAGCGGCCGCAGGATCGAGGCCACCGGGCTGGTCAGCACCCAGCCGTGCCGGACGGCGAGCCGCATGTCGCGCGCGCTCGCCGCGAGCGCGTGGCGCAGCACCGCCCGGCGCGAGGCGCAGAGCCGGTAGCCGAACAGCTCGCGGAAGGCGCGCGCCTCGTCGTAGCTGCGCTGCATGCGCTCCCACAGCGAGTAGTCGTGCGAGTGGTAGACCAGCGAGTCCCAGGCGAAGGCCTTGCGGTAGCCGGCCTCGACGATCTGCTTGGCCCAGAGCTGGTCCTCGGCGAAGTCGACATCGGGATAGGGAAAGCGCCGCCAGACCGACTTGCGCAGGCAGGAGGAGTTGTCGGAATAGAAATGGAAGACCTGGCGCAGCGACTGGTCGCGCGCATAGGCGCGGGCGTCGGCGATCCAGACCTTGGGCCAGCGGCGCAGGTTCTCGAAGTGCGTGTCGAGCTCCCATTTGGTGAACGGGCTCGCCTCCGCATAGGCGGCGTGGCGGCCGAACACGCCGGCCACCCTGGTGTCCTCCAGAAGCGGGCGCACCAGCTCGCGCAGCCAGCGCGTGTCGGCCGGCAGCGCGTCGTGCGTGAGGAAGGCGCACAGCCGGCCGCGCGATTCGCGCACGCCGAGATTGCGCGTGCGACCGTGGCCGAAGCTCTGCGGCGGGATCTCGATCAGCCGGAAGCGCGGATCGTCCTGCGGCACCACCTGCTTGGAGCCGTCGGTCGAGCCGGAATCGATGACGATCACCTCGTAGGGATGCTCGAACTCCTGGCGTCCCACCATGTCGATGACGCGGCGGAAGTGCGGCAGGCCGTTCTTCACCGGGATGATGACGGAGACGAGCGGCTCGACCCGCGCCGGGGTCGCGTTGCGTGCCGTGCTCATGCCGTACGCCCCTCCTCGCCGGCCGCCAGGAGGCGCCGCACCACCGCCTCGGCCGAGCGCTGCCAGGGCGGCGCCGTCCAGCCGAAGTCGGCGGCGAACCGCGCGGTGTCGAGGCGCGAGTTCGCCGGGCGCACGGCCCGGGTGGGAAACTCCGACGTGGCGATGTCGCGCACCGGCGCCGTCGGGCCGCCGAGCGCCGCGCTCGCGGCCAGCACGAAGCGGGCGAAGTCGGCCCAGCTCGCCGTGCCGCCGCCGGCGAGGTGGTAGAGGCCGCACGGGGCCGGCCGGCCGTCTGCGGCCACCATGGCGGCGGCTGCGGCGAGCACGCCGTCGGCGATGTCGAGCGCGCTGGTCGGGTTGCCGTGCTGGTCGGCGACGACCGACAGCGCGTCGCGCTCGCCGGCGAGCCGCAGCATGGTCTTGACGAAATTGCCGCCGAACGGGCTGTAGACCCAGGCCGTGCGCAGGATCAGATGGCGCGGATTGGCCGCCGCGACGGCCCGCTCGCCGGCCAGCTTGGAGGCGCCGTAGACGCCGCGCGGCGCCACCGCGTCGTCCTCGCGGTAGGGCCGGTCCGCCTCGCCGTCGAAGACGTAGTCGGTCGACAGGTGGATGACCGGCACGCCGAGCCGCGCGGCGGCGGCGGCGACGTGGCGGGCGCCCTCCTCGTTGACGGCGAAGGCGCGGTCGGGCTCGTCCTCGGCCCGGTCGACGGCCGTGTAGGCGGCGGCCGAGACGATCACGTCCGGCGCGGCGGCCGCCAGCGCCGGCGCGACGGTGTCCGGTGCCGCGAGGTCGAGGTCGGGCCGGCCGACGGCGATCGCCGTCACATCCGGCCGGCCGGCGGCACGCTCGACCAGGCTCATGGCCACCTGGCCGTTGCGCCCGGTGACGGCGAGCCTCACGCAGCCCCCTTGCGGGTCGTGCCGAGGCGTTCGCCGGCATAGCGCTGGCGCCGGATCGGCCCCCACCACCACTCGTTGTCGAGATACCAGTCGACGGTGCGGCGCAGGCCGCTGTCGAAGCTCTCGCGCGGTGCCCAGCCGAGCGCGCGCTCGGCCTTGGCCGGGTCGATGGCATAGCGCCGGTCGTGGCCGGGCCTGTCCTCGACCATGGTGATCAGGTCGCGGCGGCTGCCGCCGCCGGCGCGCGGCCGCCGCTCGTCGAGGATGTCGCAGATGCTCTCGACCACCGCCAGATTGGTGCGTTCGGCGCGGCCGCCGATGTTGTAGCTCTCGCCGACGGTGCCGCGCGTGACGACGAGCTCGAGCGCGCGCACGTGGTCCTCGACATAGAGCCAGTCGCGCACGTTCTGGCCGGTGCCGTAGACCGGCAGCGGCCGCTCCTCCAGCGCGTTGAGGATGACAAGCGGGATCAGCTTCTCCGGGAAATGGTAGGGGCCGTAATTGTTGGAACAGTTCGACAGCACCACCGGCAGGCCGTAGGTCTCGTGCCAGGCGCGCACGAAGTGGTCCGAGGCCGCCTTGGAGGCCGAATAGGGCGAGGACGGCGCGTAGGCCGTCTCCTCGGTGAAGACGCCGCTGTCGAAGGGCAGGTCGCCGAACACCTCGTCGGTGGAGATGTGGTGGAAGCGGAAGCCCTCCCGCGCCCCGTCGGGCAGCCCGCGCCAATAGGCGAGCGCAGCGTTGAGCAGGCGCACGGTGCCCACCACGTTGGTCTCGACGAAGGCATCGGCGCCGTCGATCGAGCGGTCGACATGGCTTTCGGCGGCAAGGTGCATGACGGCGTCGACGCGCTCGCGACGCATCAGCTCCAGCATCGCCGGGCCGTCGCAGATGTCGACCTGGTAGAAGACGTAGCCGGGGCTCGCCTCGATGGCGGCGAGCGAGGCGAGGTTGCCGGCATAGGTCAGCTTGTCGGCATTGATGACCCGCTCGACGCCGGCGGCCACCAGATGCCGGCACACGGCCGACCCGATGAAGCCGGCGCCGCCTGTGACGAGAATGCGCATGCGTTCGTTCCCCGCCTATTCGTAGCCGAACAGCTCGGCATCCGCCAGCGACGGCGCCGCCGCGTCCTTGTCGGACAGCCGGATGCGCGCCGGATCGACCGGCCAGTCGATCCCGATCGCCGGATCGTCGAAACGGATCGCGCGATCGTGCTGCGGCGCGTAGAAGTCGCTCACCTTGTAGATCACCTCGGTGTCGGGTTCCAGCGTCAGGAAGCCATGCGCGAAACCGGCCGGCACCAGGATCTGGTTCCAGCGCTCGGCGGAGACCTCCAGCCCCACCCACTGCGCGAAGGTGGGCGAACCACGGCGGATGTCGACGGCGACGTCGAAGATGCGGCCGCGCACCACGCGCACCAGCTTGGCCTGGGCATGCGGCGGCACCTGGTAGTGCAGTCCGCGCAGCACGCCCGCCTCGCGCGACAGCGAGTGGTTGTCCTGCACGAAGGTGAGCGCGATGCCGGCCTCGGCCATGCGCCGGCTGTTGTAGGTCTCCGAAAAGAAGCCGCGCGCGTCGGCGAACGCCTTCGGCCGGAGCTCCAGGACGCCGTCGAGGCCGAGCTCGCGCACCTCAAGCATGCTGCGCCTCCTTGACCCGGCGCCTGAGATAGGCGGCATACTCGGTCTTGCCCAGCGTGCGCGCCGTCGCCAGCACCGCGTCGGCCGTCAGATAGCCGAGCTCGAAGCCGATCTCCTCCGGGCACATGATCTTGACGCCCTGGCGATGCTCGATCGTGCGCACGAAGGAGGACGCCTCGTGCAGGCTGTCATGCGTGCCGGTGTCGAGCCAGGCATAGCCGCGGCCGAGCCGTGCCACGTTCAGCGTGCCGGCGCGCAGATAGGTGTTGTTGACGTCGGTGATCTCCAGCTCGCCGCGCGCCGAGGGTTGCAGACCGGCGGCGATGTCGAGCACGTCGTTGTCGTAGAAATAAAGACCGGTGACCGCCCAGTTCGACTGCGGCCGGGCCGGTTTCTCCTCGATGGTCAGCGCCTTGCCGCTCGCCGCATCGAAGGAGACGACGCCGTAGCGCTCGGGGTCGTCGACGCGGTAGGCGAACACGGTGGCGCCGGTCTCGCGCTCGCGCGCCTGGCCGATCACCTGCGACAGGCCGGCGCCGTAGAAGATGTTGTCGCCGAGGATCAGCGCCACCGGATCGTTGCCGACGAAATCGCGGCCGATGACGAAGGCCTCGGCCAGCCCGTTCGGCTGCGGCTGCTCGGCATAGGAGATCGCCACGCCGAACTGGCTGCCGTCGCCGAGCAGCGCCTGAAAGGCCGGCAGGTCGCGCGGCGTGCTGATGACGAGGATGTCGCGGATGCCGGCGATCATCAGCACGCCGAGCGGGTAGTAGACCATCGGCTTGTCGTAGATCGGCAGCAACTGCTTGGAGACCGGCACCGTCACTGGGTAAAGGCGCGTCCCACTCCCCCCGGCGAGGATAATTCCCTTCACGCCGTCTCTCCGCTGTCACGCTGCCGACGGACGTGCGAGGCCCGTCAGCACCGATGCCGTTTCAATTTCCCGCAATGCCCCGCGGCGTCTTTAGCGGCTCTCGCAGCGTCACTCAAGGGCGTGTTCGGGCCGATGCGCCGGTGCGCGGCGCCGACAGCCGGGAAGCGGCGCTCAGCCGTCCCGGCCGAGGACGTCGCGATAGAGCGCGCCGTAGCGCTCGAGCATCGCCTCGACGGTGAAGCGTTCGGCATGCCGGCGCTGCGCGTTGCGGCCGACGGCGCGGCGGCGCGCGGGGTCGCCCAGCGCGCGGACGGCGGCGACGAAGCCGTCGACGTCGACCGCTCCGCCGGACAGCGGCACCGCCACGCCGGCCGCGGTCTCGCCGGCGCCCAGCATGGCGGCCACCTCGCCGACCTCGCTTGCCACCACCGGCAGGCCGCAGGCCATCATCTCGAGCGCCACCAGCGGCATGGATTCGCCGACGAAGCGGCTCGGCAGCAAGCCGATGTCGGCGGCCTGCAGATAGGGCTGCAGGTCCTCGACCTGGCCGAACAGGTGCACGTGCTTCGGTGGCCGCGCGCGCAGGGCCTCGGCCTCCGGCCCCTCGCCGATCAGCATCAGGTCCGTCTTCGTGCCGTCGGCCTCGAGCCGGCGGGCGATCTCGACCGCCTGGCGCCAGCCCTTTTCCGGGATGGCGCGCGCGGCGAGCACGAGCACCAGCGCATCGTCGCGCAGGCCGAGGGCGGCGCGCGTCAGCGGTGCGGCGTGCGGCGCGGCAACGCCGTTGTCGATCGCCGAAAGCCGCGCCGGGTAGCCGAAACGCTCGAACACGCGGGCGTTCTTGCCGGCGGTGCGGACCCAGGCGTCGACCCGCTCAAGCATCGCCGGCATGCGCCGGGCAAACGACGGGTCGAGCGCGGGGTCGGCCAGATGCGTCTCGTGGCAGCCATGCATGGTGACCACCCACGGCACCGCTTGGCCCCCGGCCAGCGCGTCCGCGACGTAGCGGTCGGCCCACCAGATCGCCGAGTGCACGAGATCGATGTCGAAACGCTCGACCAGCGCGGCGAGACCGACGCCGGGATCGGCCGCCCGGAACAGCGCCACGGCCGGGTCGACCAGGGCCTCCACCCGCGGATGGGCCGGCGCGTGGCCGACGTCGAGCAGCACCGCCCGGCCGCCGTGGCGCGCCCAGGCGTTGGCCAGCCGGATCATGAACGTCTGACCGCCGCCCGGCGCGAGGTCGGGCGCGACGAACAGCACGGCCGGCCGCTCCGGCCGGCCCGGCGGCAGCGCGGCCGCAAGGATCGCCGCACGGCGGGCCGTATCGACGATGCCGAAGCGGTCGAGGTCCTGCTCGAGAAAGGCGCGCGCCCGCTCGCGCGCACGCGGGCCGAGCCGGTAGTGCCGGACGATCTCGCCGCGCACGGTGGCGATCTCGTCGAAATAGCGCTGCGAGCCCTCCAGCCGCCGCGTCACGGTGGCGGCGTGCCGGCGATGGAAATTGAGCGGGCGGCTCGAATAGGCGACCAGCCCGCCGCGCATGGCGCGCAGGTAGAACAGCCAGTCGCCGCACAGCCGCAGCCCCGCGAGGCGGCGCGCGAAGGCCGGCTCCGGCTCGAAGCGGCGGAAGACGACGGCGCTGGCATTGGGGATCACGTTGGCGATGCCGAGGCCGGCCGAGACCTCCTCCGCGTCGGTGACGCGATGATCGCCGTCCCAGCGGCCCGGCGCGATGCGATCGAGATAGAGCTGGCCATAGTCGCCGAGCGGCCGGCCGGCTGCGTCGACCGGCACCGAGCGGACATGGCTGAGAAAGACGTTGCGGTCGCAGAACGGCGCCAGCGCGGTCTCGAGGAAGGCCGGATCGCAGGCGTCGTCGGCTTCGGCCACCCACACGAGATCGGCGTCGGCGAGGCGCATGCCGCGCAGCCACTGCGCCCCCGGCGAGCCGCCGTTCTCGGCGTTGACCACGAGGCGCGTACCCGGCCGCCGCTCGGCCCAGGCGCGCAGCAGCGCCACTGACCCGTCGGTCGAGGCGTCGTCGAGCAGCACGACCTCGAAATCCTGAAAGGTCTGCTCTTCCAGCGTGCGCAGCCGCTCGGGCAGGAAGGCGGCGCAGTCGTAGTTCGGCACCACGACGGACACCTCGGGCTTCAGCCCGGCGGCGCGGCGGAGGTGATGCAGGAGCTGCGGTCCGGCGGTGCGCACCGTGTGGTCGGCCTCGACCAGCGCACGGCCGCAGGCGCCCTCGCGCTGCCGGCGCCGCGCATCGCCGAGATAGCCGCGGACCGCCGCGGCCATCGCCGCGACGTCGCCGAACGGCACCACGCTGCCGCAGCCGCGGCCGACGAGCTCCGGCATGCCGCCGGCCTCGGCGAAGCAGACGATCGGAAGTCCGGCGCGCGCGGCGTGCAGCGCGACGAGCGGAAACGGGTCTTCCGCCGATGTCAGCAGGAAGAGGTCCGAGGCGCGCAGATGGCCGTCGATGTCGGGCCGGTAGCCGACGAAGCGCAGCCGATCGGCAATGCCCAGCGTTTGCGCGCGCGCCTCGCAGGCCTGGCGGTCCGGCCCGTCGCCGATCCACACGAAGTGCACGTCCTGCGTCGCGCCGGCGAGCACCCGAGCGGCGACCTCGACGAACACCTCCGGCGCCTTGCGCCAGTGCGCCACGCCGCAGCCGACGACCAGCAGCGCCTCGGGCGGAAGCCCGAGCGCCCGGCGGGCGGCCGCCCTGTCCGGCGTCTCCTGCGACGGCGCCTCGTCGAGAAAGTCGTGCACGCGCGCCAGCATGGCGCGCGGCACGGCGAACCGGCCGGCCAGCGCGTCGGCCACCGCGTCGCTGCCGCACAGGATCGTCGCCGCGCGCGCCTTGACGCGCTCCAGCCGGTGGGCGTGGCGCTCCAGCGTCTCGCCCATCTCGTGCAGATAGGCGACCACCGGCGCCGCGTCCTCGCCCCAGTGGCGCAGGAAGCCGGCGCTGGCGACGGAGTTGAGCAGCACGCAGCGCACGTCGTCGCCGGCGAAGGCGGCGAGCCCCGCGGCCGCCTCGCCCGGCGGCAAGGTGGAAAGGTCGAGCGTCGGGGCGAGCGCCGCGAAGCGGTCGAGAAAGGCGCCGCCGCGCATGACCACGAAGCGCACGTCGTAGCCCGTCCTGTCGCGCAGCCAGCGGCCGAAGGTGCGCATGACTTGCTGCGCGCCGCCGAGCTCCGCGTCGTGGCCGACGATCAGGATCGTGCTCCGGCCGGACCGCCGCGCGCCCGGATACGCCGCGCCGCCGAGCGGCAGCGGCGCGCGGCCCTCGCCGCGACCGACGGCGAGATAGTGGACGAGCGGCGACGCGCCGGCCGCGCGCACGTCCGGGTTGGCCGCCAGGTAGTGCACGGCGTCGAAGCCGGGGCCGGCCGCGCGCCCGGACCGCCAGCCGATCAGGGCGTAGTGCAGCGCCGGATCGATGCCCGTGTCGGCGACCTCCGGGTTGGCGGCGAGATAGGCGCGCGGATCGAACACGGCGTTGGGCGACAGCCCGGCGCGCCAGCCCTGCCGGAAATAGTGCCCGGCGGCGTCGGCCGCCCGATCGCCCGCGAGATGGCGCGCCCGGTAGAACGCCTCGTCGAGGAGCCCGTGGCGGCGCATCAGGTAGCGCTGCAGGACCTCCGCCTTGAGCGCCGGATCGGCGATCGCGGCGATCACCGGGTTGCCGCCGGCATGCGGCAGCAGCGCCTCGACGATCGCCTGCGGACGGGCGGCGCGCGCATCGGAAAGGCGCGCCAGCGCTGCGCGCGTGGCGTCCGGCGCCGGCCCGCCGGCGGCCGGTCCGGCATGCAGGGCCAGGCGGTGACGCAGGGCGGCGGCCAGCCGCGCGCGACCGTTCGGCCGGGCGAGCAGCGTCAGGGCGCGCCGCAGATGGCGCAGCGCGATGCGCGGATGACGCGCATAGATCGCCGCAAGCTCGCTCGCTGCACTGTTCATCGGAGGCTCATGGGGAGCCGGTCACCTTCGTCCTGTGCCGGCAGACGCCTGCGCCGCCGCGCGCCGTGCCGGTGCCTCCGCAGGCGCGCGGAGGCAGGGCGCATCCCGCCGGCCCGCGACGCACGCGCCAGGCGCCACGGCGGGGCAATCTAGTCGCCCTGCGCGCAAGGTGCCAGTGCGAAGTGCCGCACGGCGCGGCGCCGGAGGGCCGGGGCGGTGCGGCGCCCTCTCCGCGAGGCCGAACGCAAAACGGCCGACCCTGGCGGGCCGGCCGTGGCGCAGCGGGTTGAAGGTTGGCGGCGGTCAGCCGGCCATCTTGACCTCGACCGCGCGCGGCTCGTGTCCGGTCTCTTCCTCGAGGCAGTCGGCGGGGATGTAGGGCCAGGTGGCGTCGGCGCAGTGGCCGGGCTGCATCAGCCGCGTCTCCTGCGGCTCGAAGGCGGCCTCGACGCTGCGGATGCCGCCCAGCGCCAGCGGCGCCAGCCAGCTTCCGATCACCAGGGCTGCGGTCGCGACTGCGGCGGCAAGGCCGCCCGTCAGCGTGAGTCTGCGTTTGCGTTCGCTCATCGTCCTCGCGGTCCGGCGGCGGGCCGGCTCCCTGTTGGCACGGGTGTTGCGTTTCTTGCCCGACCAAACGCGGCAGACGGTTCCCGGTTCCGTGATTCGGGGCGGCGCGGCGCGCGCGAAGGTGCGCGATCGCGCCATATCGCCCCGCCTCAGGTGCGCGATCGCACCATGGTGCCGGCCGAGGGCGCGTGCCAGCATCCGGGGCGTGGAGGATGCCCTACCGGTTCTCAGGCAGTCGATCCGTTTCCCCATTGCGGATCACCGTCCTCCACCCCCTGCCCGGCATACGAGGTGCCGGGCAGGGACCCGTTGATCGCGCGCCGCGCCGCCTTATCTTGCTTCGTGCAGGCGGCCGCTCCGGCCGCCGCAGCCTGCCCGATCCGACGGGGGTTTTCCCCCCTTCCCGCCCTGCCCAGACCGCCTGCCGCCGATGACGTCCGAGCACGACACCGACAAGCCTGCCCTCGTCCTGTTCCGCCACGACCTGCGCCTCGCCGACAACCGCGCGCTCACCGCGGCCGCCGCCAGCGGCCGGCCGGTGGTCGCCGCCTTCGTGCTCGACGAGGAGAGTCCCGGCATCCGGCCGCTCGGCGGCGCGCGGCGCTGGTGGCTGCATCATTCGCTCAAGGCGCTGGCCGACGGCCTGAAGCGGCTCGGCACGCCGCTCGTGCTGCGGCGCGGCCCGATGGCCGAGACGGCCGCCGCGCTGGTCGAGGACTGCGGCGCCGGCCTGGTGCTGTGGAACCGGCGCTACGAGCCGCCGGCGATCGCGGCCGACCGCGCCATGGCCGCGATGCTGGAAGACCGCGGCGTCGCCTGGCAGAGCTTCGACGGCCAGCTCCTGCACGACCCGGCGGCGCTGCGCACCGGCGCGGGCACGCCCTACCGCGTCTACACGCCGTTCTGGCGGGCGCTGGCCGCCGAAGCGGAGCCGCGCGACCCGATCGACCCGCCGCGCCGGCTCAGGGCGCCGGCGGCCGCGATCGCAGGCGACGCGCTCGACGACTGGGCGCTGCTGCCGCGGCAGCCCGACTGGGCCGGCGGCCTGCGCGACACCTGGACGCCCGGCGAAGCGGGCGCCGCGGCGCGCCTGACGCGCTTCCTCGACGAGGCGGCGCAGGACTACGGCCGGGCCCGCGACCTGCCCGGCCGCGAAGCGACCTCGCGGCTGTCGCCGCATCTGGCGCATGGCGAGATCACGCCGTTCCAGATCTGGCGCGCGGCGCGCGAGGCCGGCCCGCGCGGCGGGCTGGAGACCTTCCGCAAGGAGGTCGTGTGGCGCGAGTTCTGCTGGCACCTGCTGTTCCACAACCCCGATCTCGGCAGCGTCAACTTCAACCGCGCCTTCGACGCCTTTCCCTGGCGCGAGGACCGCGACGGGCTGCACCGCTGGCAGGCCGGCACGACGGGCTATCCGATCGTCGACGCGGGCATGCGCGAGCTGTGGCAGACCGGCTGGATGCACAACCGGGTGCGCATGGTCGTCGCCTCGCTGCTGGTCAAGCACCTGCTCGTCGACTGGCGCGCCGGCGAGGCCTGGTTCTGGGACACGCTGGTCGACGCCGATCCGGCCAGCAACACCGCCAACTGGCAGTGGGTGGCGGGCTCGGGCGCCGACGCCGCGCCCTATTTCCGCATCTTCAACCCCGTTCTGCAGGGCGAGAAGTTCGACGCCGACGGCGCCTATGTGCGCCGCTTCGTGCCGGAGATCGCCGCCCTGCCCGACCGCGTGCTGCACAAGCCCTGGGAAGCCGATGCCGACACGCTGCAGCGCGCCGGGGTGAAACTTCCCGGCCGCTATCCCGTACCTGTGGTCGACCACAAACAGGGCCGGCAGCGCGCCCTGCGGGCCTACGACCGCATCAAGGGGGACTCATGACCATATCGACGCTCGGCCGGCGACCAGGCGCCGGCAGCCGGATCGCCGTCGTCGGCTCCGGCATCTCCGGCGCTTCGGCCGCCTGGGCGCTGTCGGGCAGCGGCGCCCGGGTGACGCTGTTCGAGGCCGACGCGCGGCCGGGCGGCCACACCGCCACCGTCACGGTCGATTACGACGGCACGCCGGTGCCGGTCGACACCGGCTTCATCGTCTACAACGAGCTGACCTACCCCGAGCTCACCGCCCTGTTCGCCCATCTCGGCGTCGCCACGCACGGCAGCTCGATGGGCTTCTCGCTGTCGCTCGACGGCGGCCGGCTCGAATGGAGCGGCCAGAGCCTGGCGAGCATCTTCGCGCAGCGCCGCAACCTCCTGTCGCCGCGCTTCCTGTGGATGCTGCGCGAGATCCTGCGCTTCAACCGGCTGTGCGTCGGCGACCGCGACACCGGCTTCGTCGGCGCCGCGACGATCGGCGAGTACCTGGCCAAGCGGGGCTTTTCCGACGGCCTGCGCGACGACTACCTGATCCCGATGGCCTCGGCGATCTGGTCGACGCCGCGCGCGCAGATGCTCGACTATCCGGCCAGCGCCTTCATCTCGTTCTTCGAGAACCACCGGCTGATCGACATGGAGCGGCCGCTGTGGCGCACGGTGACCGGTGGCGCCAAGCGCTATCTCGACCGGCTGCTGGCGCCGCTCGGCGACGGCTTGCGGCTGGCGAGCCCGGTGCGCCGCCTGGCGCGCGACGCGGCCGGCGTCACGCTGTGGAGCGAGGCCGGCGGGGCCGAGCGCTTCGACGCGGTCGTGCTCGCCTGCCACAGCGACCAGGCGCTGGCGCTGCTCGGCGAGGAGGCCCATCCGGTGGAGCGGGCGGTGCTGGCGGCCGTCCCCTACCGGCCCAACCGGGTGGTGCTGCACCGCGACCCGCGGCTGATGCCGCGCCGGCGCGGCGCCTGGGCTGCGTGGAACTACCTGCGCAGCTCGGCGGCACCCGACGCCGTGTCGGTCACCTACTGGATGAACCGGCTGCAGGGCATCGACGAGAGGCTGCCGCTGTTCGTCTCGCTCAATCCGGCGATCGAGCCGCGCGCGCCGCTGGTGTTCGGCGAGTGGACGTTCGACCATCCGCAATACGATTCGCGCACCCTGTCGGCGCAGGCCCGGCTCGACGACATCCAGGGCCTGCGCAACACCTGGTATGCCGGCGCCTGGACGGGCTACGGTTTCCACGAGGACGGGCTGCGCTCGGGCCTGGCCGCCGCCGAGGCGCTCGGCGCACGCATCCCCTGGCGCGCCGGGCGCGTTGCCCCCGTGCCGGCGGCGCCCGCGCTGGCGGCGGAATAGGGAGACCCGGGGCCGATGGCCGCGACCGAGCGCATCACCACCATGGCCGGCAACGGCGCGCCACCGCGGGCGGCCGGCACGCTCTATCCCGGCACGGTGATGCATGCCCGGCTGAAGCCGTTCGGCCACCGCTTCACCTATCGCGTCTTCTCGCTGCTGGTCGACGTCGACCGGCTCGACGCGCTCGACCGCATGAGCCCGCTGCTGTCGGTCAACCGCGGCAACCTCGCCGCCTTCCACGAGGCCGACCATGTCGAGCGGCCGGGCGAGAGCCTGCGCGCCTTCGTCGACCGGCTGCTCGGCGAGGCCGGGCTCGCCGAGCCGGCCGCGCGGGTGCTGCTGCTCGCCTATCCGCGCGTCCTCGGCTACGTCTTCAATCCGATCTCGGTCTATTTCGCCTACGACCGCGCCGACCGGCTTCTGGCGCTCGTCTATGCGGTGCGCAACACCTTCGGCGAGCGCCACACCTATGTGGCGCCGCTGGCGGAGGGCGAGCTGTCGGCGGCCGGCGTGCGCCAGTCGCGCGCCAAGCGCTTCCACGTCTCGCCCTTCATCGGCATGGACGCGCGCTACGACTTCCGCGTGCTGCCGCCCGGCCGCGCCGTGCGCCTGCGCATCAACGAGACGGAGGGCGGCGAGCCGCTGCTGGCGGCGACCTTCGCCGGCACCGGGCGAGCGCTCGACACGGCCGGCCTCGCCGCATGCCTCTTGCGCGTTCCGCTGCTGACGTGGAAGGTGATCGTCGCGATCCACTGGCAGGCGCTGCGCCTGTGGTGGAAGGGCGCCCGCTTCCGCAAGAGCCCGCCGCCGCCGGCCCCGGCCAGCTACGGCGACCGGGCGCGGCTGGAGCCGGGCGAGTGAGACGGTCCGCCGGCCGCGGCGGCGACAGCGAAGGGATGGCGATGACGGCATCGACGGGGGGCGACGGGGCAACGCGGCTGACGGCCGACAACCTGGCAGAGGCGACCAAGGGCCTGCCGGCGCGCGCGCGGCTGGCGCTGCGCATGCTGACCGGCATTACGGCCGGGAGCCTGACGGTGCGCACGCCCGAGGGCCGCACGCTGCTGATCGACAGCGGCCATGCCGGCCCGGCGGCCGACATCGAGCTGCTCAACTGGCGGCTGCCGGAGCTCGCCTTTGCCGGCGGCACGATCGGCGTCGCCGAATCCTACCTCGACGGCGACTGGCGCAGCGGCGACATCACCGCCTTTCTCGAATTCTTCCTGGTCAACCAGGAGGCCGGCGAGCAGATGGCCGGCGGCGCGAGCTGGCTGCTGACGGTCGTGCAGCGCGTGCGCCACTGGCTCAACGCCAACTCGCGGCGCGGCGCGCGGCGCAACATCGAGGCGCATTACGACCTCGGCAACGCCTTCTACCGCGAGTGGCTCGACCCCTCGATGACCTACTCCTCTGCGCTCTACGCCGGCGGCGCCAACGACCTGGAGAGCGCGCAGGCGGCCAAGTACCGGGCGCTAGCGCGCGACACCGGCATCGGCCCCGACGACCACGTGCTGGAGATCGGCTGCGGCTGGGGCGGCTTCGCCGAGTTCGCCGCGCGCGAGATCGGCTGCCGCGTGACCGGGCTGACGATCAGCCGCGAGCAGCACGACTTCGCCCGCGCGCGCATCCACAAGGCTGGGCTCGCCGACAAGGTCGACATCCGCCTCCAGGACTACCGCGACGAGACCGGCCGCTACGACCGCATCGCCTCGATCGAGATGTTCGAGGCGGTCGGCGAGAAGTACTGGCCGGTGTTCTTCGACAAGGTGAAGACCTGCCTGGAGCCGGGCGGCACGGCGGGCCTGCAGATCATCACCATCAACGACGCGGCGTTTCCCGCCTACCGCCGCCAGCCGGACTTCATCCAGCGCTACATCTTTCCCGGCGGCATGCTGCCCTCGCCCTCCGCGCTCAAGGCGCTCGGCGCCGCGCACGGGCTGTCGATCCTGCGCGAGCGGGTCTTCGCGCAGGACTATGCGCGCACGCTGGCCGAATGGCGCGGCCGCTTCCGCGGCTCGTGGGAGCGCATCGTCACGCTCGGCTTCGACGAGCGCTTCCGCCGGCTGTGGGAGTTCTACCTGCACTATTGCGAGGCGGGCTTCCGCTCCGAATACATCGACGTGCGGCAGGTGATCTATCGCGCCTGAGCCGCCCGCTCAGGCCATGTCGGGACGGATGCCGAGCGCGGTGCGGTCGATCACCTCGCGCAGGGCGAAGGACGAGTTGATACGGATGACGTGCGGCATGCCGGTCAGCCACTCCTTGTGGATGCGCTCGTAGTCGGCCAGGTCGCGCGCCGCCACGCGCAGGATGTAGTCGTACTCGCCCGACATCAGATGACAGGACAGCACGTTCGGGCAGCGCCGGACCGCCGCCTCGAACTCGCTCAGCGACTTCTCGAACTGGCCGGACAGCGAGATGTGGACGATCGCCGTCATGCGGTGGTCGAGGGCGGCGTTGGACAGCCGCGCGTGGTAGCCCTTGATGACGCCCGACTTCTCCAGATTGTCGAGCCGGCGCGAGCAGGCCGACTGCGACAGGCCGACCTTGTCGGCCAGCGCCGCATTGGACATGCGACCGTCCTTCTGAAGCGCCTCCAGAATCGCGATATCGATCCTGTCTAGCTCGGAACTTCGTGTTTCCTTCGACATTTCCGCCCTCCGACGCAAGAAATAGCGAAAAGCGCGCCCTTGTGCAAACGCATTCGCAAGCCCGTGCGGGCCGTTTCGTGCTTGAATTGTCCACCCTGAAAATTCGAACGCCCGTCCGGAGGAGGTCGCCATGCGCGTCGGATGCCCCAAGGAGATCAAGAATCACGAGTACCGTGTCGGCCTGACGCCGGGCGCGGTGCGCGAGTACGTCGCGCACGGCCACGAGGTGCTGGTCGAGACCGGGGCCGGCGCCGGCATCGGCGCCGACGACAACGCCTATCGCGCCGCCGGCGCGGCGATCGCGCGCACCGCCGAGGAGGTGTTCGCGCGCGCCGACATGATCGTCAAGGTCAAGGAGCCGCAGGCCGCCGAGTGGGCGCAGCTTCGCGAGGGCCAGATCCTCTACACCTATCTGCACCTGGCGCCCGATCCGGCGCAGGCGCGCGGCCTGATGGAGTCGGGCGTCACCGCCGTCGCCTACGAGACGGTGACCGACGACCGCGGCGGCCTGCCGCTGCTCGCGCCGATGTCGGAGGTGGCCGGCCGGCTGGCGATCCAGGCCGGCGCCACGGCGCTGCAGAAGGCCAATGACGGGCGCGGCGTGCTGCTCGGCGGCGTGCCGGGCGTGCAGCCGGGCAAGGTGGCGATCATCGGCGGCGGCGTCGTCGGCCTCAACGCGGCCAAGATGGCCGTCGGCCTCGGCGCCCAGGTGACGATCATCGACCGGTCGATCCCGCGGCTGCGCCAGCTCGACGACATCTTCGACGGCCGCGTGCACACCCGCTACTCGACGGTCGAGGCGGTCGAGGAGGAGTGCTTCGCAGCCGACATGGTGGTCGGCGCGGTGCTCATCCCCGGCGCGGCGGCGCCCAAGCTGGTCAGCCGCGAGATGCTGTCGGGCATGAAGCCGGGGGCGGTTCTGGTCGACGTGGCGATCGACCAGGGCGGCTGCTTCGAGACCTCGAAGGCGACCACCCACTCCGACCCGACCTATGTCGTCGACGGCATCGTGCACTATTGCGTGGCCAACATGCCCGGCGCGGTGCCGGTGACCTCCGCGCACGCGCTCAACAACGCGACGCTGCATTACGGCCTGCAGCTCGCCGACAAGGGCCTCAAGGCGCTGGTCGACGATCCGCATCTGCGCAACGGGCTCAACGTGCACAAGGGGCGCATCACCAACCGCGCCGTCGCCGAGGCGCTGGGCTACGACATGGCCGAGCCGGCCGCGGCGCTGGCCGCCTGACCTCTTCGCGGCGATCCTCCCCGCCGCTCACTGCCCGCCGGTTCGCCGGCGGGCTTTTTTTTCGCCGGCGACCGCGAAAGACGGCTCAGGCCCAGGGGGCGATCTCGGCCTCCGACCAGGCGACCGGCGCGAAGCCGATCTTCTGGTAGAGCTGCAGGGCGCGCGGGCTGTCGAGCGTGTTGGTCGACACGGTGACGCGCCGCGGATCGTGCGCCCAGGCCGCCAGCACCGCCTCGCTGAGGAAGAAGCGGGCGAGCCCGCGGCCCTGGAAGTCCGGCAGCAGGCCGAAATAGACCAGATCGGCCACCTCTGGCAGGCGCGCCAGGTCGAGCTCGAAGAAGCCGCCCGGCGAGCCGTTGACGTAGAGCACGTCGATCTGCGTGGTGTCGGCGTGGACGATCCGCGCGAGCGCCGCATCGTCGAGGTCGCGCCGCTCCATCCAGTGGTGCGGCCGGCCGATCTCGGCATAGAGGTAGCGGTAGAAGGACAGCGGCATGCCGCTGGCGCGCATGATCGCGAGCCGGTCGCCGACCGGCATCGGCACGCGGCGCGCCGGCGGCTCCGTCATCTCCAGATGGGTGACGCGCGCCGTCAGCATGCGCGGCTTGCGGCCGGCCATCTCAGCCGGTCCCCGTTTCCACCGGCGTGTCGCCGCGCCCGCCCCACTCGCTCCACGAGCCGTCATAGAGGCGATTGTCGGTGTGGCCGAGCGATTCCAGCCCGAGCGTCAGCACGGCCGCGGTGATGCCCGAGCCGCAGCTCGTGACGACCGGGCGGTCGAGATCGATGCCGGCCTTGCGGAAGACCTCCGCCAGATGGTCGAGATCGAGCAACTCGCCGTTGATGGACAGCGCCGACGCCGGCACGTTGCGGGCGCCCGGCATGTGGCCCGCGCGCATGCCGGGCCGCGGCTCGGGATCGGTGCCGGCGAAGCGGCCGGGCGGCCGCGCGTCGGCGACCTGCACGCCGCCCGCCGCGACGAGCGCGCGCATCTCGTCGAACCCGGCGACGCGGGCGGCGTCGAAATCGGACATGAAGGCGCAGCCGGCGATCGGCGTGGGCTCGGCGGTCACCGGCCGGCCTTCCGCCCTCCAGCGGTCGAAACCGCCGTCGAGCACATAGACCTGCTTCGCGCCCATCACGCGGAACAGCCACCACACGCGCGGCGCCGAAAACAGGCCCGGCCCGTCATAGACCACGATGGTGTCGCGGTCCGACACGCCCATCGACCCGGCATAGCGCTCGAAGTCCTCGTGGTGCGGCAGCGCGTGCGGCAGCTCGGAATGCGGATCGACGGCCTGGTCGTGGTCGAAGAAGACGGCGCCGGGAATGTGCGCGGCCTTGTATTCGGCCCAGGCGTCGCGGCGCTCGGCCGGCAGGTACCAGGAGCCGTCGACGATCGACAGGCCGGGCTGGTGCAGCCGGTCCTGCAGCCAGTCGGCGGACACGACGAAGCGGCTCTTGCGGCTCATGCGGCGGCTCTCGGCGCTCGGTTGGCCCGGCAGGATAGCATCGGCGGCGCCTCCCGTCAGGCCGCCGGCGCGGCGCCGAAGCGCAGCCGGAAGCGGCGGTTCTCGCGCCCCTTCTTCTCGATCTTGCCGATGTGCACGGCGCCCACCTCGCCGGTCGAGCGGACATGGGTGCCGCCGCAGGGCTGGCTGTCGACGGCGCCCTGGTCGCCGATGCACACCAGCCGGATGCGGCCGGCGCCGGCCGGCGGACGCACCGTCTTCGACTTGACCAGCGCCGGATTGGCGGCGAGCTCCGCCTCGTCGATCCAGCGCGCGAAGACGGGATGGTCGGCCGCGACGAGGTCCATCAGCCGCTCGCTCACCGCCTCCTTCGTCAGGCCGGCGTCGGGCAGGTCGAAATCGATGCGGCTGTCCTCCTCGCCGACCGCCGCGCCGGTGATCGGGTACGGGCACACGACGGTGAGCAGATGGCAGGCGGTGTGCATGCGCATCAGCCGGTGGCGGCGCTCCCAGTCGATCTCCAGGCCGACGGTCTCGCCGACCTCGGGCAGCGCGGCGCCGGCCGCCGGCACGTGGATGATCTCGTCCTTGGTCTCGCCGGTCACCGTGGCGGCGATGGCGAGCGCCTCGCCGCCGGCGCGCAGCAGACGGCCGGTGTCGCCCGGCTGGCCGCCGGAGGTGGCGTAGAAGATCGTCCGGTCGAGCAGGATGCCGCCGCGCTGGTTGATCGCCACGACCCGCGCCTCGGCGCCGCGCGCATAGGCATCGTCGCGGAAGATCGCCTCCGTCACATGCGCCATCACCCGACGTCCTCGAAGGGCACCGCGATGTCGACCGTGCGCTCCATCCAGGGCGGCACCGGCAGCTCCTTGGAGCGCAGGAACTGCGGGTTGAACAGCTTCGACTGGTAGCGCGTGCCGTAGTCGCACAGGATGGTGACGATGGTGTGCCCCGGGCCGAGCTCGCGGGCCAGACGGATGGCGCCGGCCACGTTGATGCCGGTCGAGCCGCCCATGCACAGCCCCTCCTCCCGCATCAGGTCGAAGACGATCGGCAGCGCCTCCGAATCGGGCACCTGATAGGCGAGGTCGGGCCGGAAATCCTCGAGATTGGCCGTCACGCGGCCCTGGCCGATGCCCTCGGTGATCGAGCCGCCCTCCGACTTCAGCTCGCCGGTGGTGTAGTAGCTGTAGAGCGCGGCGCCGAGCGGATCGGCGATGGCGATCTTGACCTCCGGCTTGCGCGCGCGCAGGCCGGCCGCCACGCCGGCCAGCGTGCCGCCGGTGCCGACGGCGGCGACGAAGCCGTCGACCTTGCCGTCGGTCTGGCGCCAGATCTCCTCGGCCGTGGTGCGGATGTGGCCGTCGCGGTTGGCGACGTTGTCGAACTGGTTGGCCCAGATGGCGCCGGCCGGCTCGCTGGCGGCGAGCTGCTCGGCGAGCCGGCCCGACAGCTTCACGTAGTTGTTGGGATTGCGGTAGGGCACCGCCGGCACCTCGATCAGCTCGGCCCCGAACAGGCGCAGCGTGTCCTTCTTCTCCTGGCTCTGCGTCTCGGGGATCACGATCACCGTGCGGTAGCCGAGCGCGTTGGCGACGACCGTCAGGCCGATGCCGGTGTTGCCGGCCGTGCCCTCGACGATGACGCCGCCGGGCTGCAGCAGGCCGCGCTTCTCGGCGTCGCGGATGATGAACAGGCCGGCGCGGTCCTTCACCGACTGGCCCGGGTTCATGAACTCCGCCTTGCCGAGAATCTCGCAGCCGGTCTCCTCCGAAGCGCGCTTCAGGCGGATGAGCGGCGTGTTGCCGATGACGTCGATGACCGAACGGTCCATGGGTATCCTCGCTGTGCCACGTGCGGCGCGAGCCTAAGAAGGGGGTGCGGGCGTGGCAAGGCGCGATTTCGCGCCGCCGGCCGACGGCGCGGCAATTTTTTTGCGCCGCGGCAGCCGTTTCCCGCGCCGGCCACTGGCTCGCCGGCCGGCGCGTCCTACATGCGATGCGTCGGAACGACGCGCGGCGGCGGCAACGAGGAGGACACCCGCACATGGCACTCTACAGGGCACGCCCGGCCGACGGGACCGCCTGGGTCACCGGCGCCAGCACCGGGCTCGGCCGCACGCTGGCGCTCGACCTGGCACGCGCCGGCTACACGGTGGCGGCGACGGCGCGCAGCGAGGACAAGCTGGCCGACCTGGCGCGCGAGGCCGCCGGCCTGGCCGGCCGCGTGATGCCGTTCGCCTGCGACGTGACCGACCGCGCGGCCATGGCCGACACGCTGGCCGCCATCGAGACGCAGGCCGGCCCGGTGGCGCTCGCCGTCTTCAACGCCGGCACCTTCCAGCCGCTGCGCGGCGAGCGGTTCGAGGTCGAACCCTTCGTCAAGACGATCGAGATCAACGTGTTCGGCGTTGTGCACGGCCTGGCGCCGCTGATCGAGCGCATGCGCGCGCGCGGCCGCGGCCAGATCGCCATCACCGGCTCCGTCACCGCCTATTTCGGCCTACCCTCGGCGGCCGCCTACGGCGCCTCCAAGGCGGCGCTCAACAACATGGCCGAGGCGCTGCGCTTCGACCTGGAGAAGCTCAACATCCGCATCCAGATGATCAATCCAGGCTTCGTCGACACGCCGCTGACGAAGAAGAACCGCTTCGCGATGCCGGCGCTGATGCCGGCCGAGAAGGCAGCCGCGCGCATCGTGCAGGCGCTGCGCACGGGCGGGTTCGAGACCACGTTTCCACGACGATTCACATGGTCGCTCAAGGCCTTGCGGCTGTTTCCGCACGCCGTGGTGCACCCCGTCCTGAACCGCGCGACCGGCTGGCACCGGCGCAATCCGGCGGCGCGCGATTAGAGCCGATCTGCCATTCACGGAACCGCAGACCGGCTGCAGGTCATCGTGTCGACGCGGTTGCCAACGGCGAACCGGTTTCCGCTTCGCCTGGACACGCCATAGCCGCGCTCAGGCCCGGCCGCGCGCCTCGATGCGCGCGCGCAGCCGCGTCTGGGCCGCCCGGTCGAGCGGAAAGCGCCACATCAGCGCGACCGCGACGAGCTTGAGGGCGACCGGCAGCCAGGCATAGGTCGCGGCAAGCGCCAGCAGCGCGCCGGGCGGGTTGTCCGCGCCGGCGCCGGCGGCGAAGCCGGCGAGCCCGATCAGCGGAAAGGCGATGCCGACGCCGAGCGCCAGCGACAGCTTGGTGACCAGGCTCCAGGCGGCGAAGTAGACGCCCGAGCGCTGCTCGCCGGACGCCTCGGTGTCGACGTCGATGACGTCGGCCTGGATCGCCGCCGGCAGCGACAGGTCGAAGCCGAGCGCCAGCCCGGTGAGCACGCACACCGCGGCGAAGGCGGCGAGGCCGCCGGGCGGGATCGCCGGCACCCAGACGAACACCGCGCAGGCGGCGAGCATCGCCAGCGCCCAGGCGCGGTGCTTGCCGAGCCGGCCGGCGGCGGCGAGCGCCAGCGGCACGCCGGCCACGCCGCTCAGAAAATAGAGAAACAGCAGCGGCCCGCGCAGCTCCGGCAGCGCCAGGCGGTCCGACACGAAGTAGAGGAACAGCGTGGCCGGGATGCCGTTGGCCAGCCCGTTGACCAGATAGGCCGCCATCAGCCGCAGGAACGGGCCGTTGCCGCGCATGTGGGCAAGCCCGGCGCGGAAGCCGATTCGGGCGACCGAGTGCTCGCGCGGCTCGGGCACGGCGGCGAGCGTCAGCGCCCCGGCCAGCGGCAGCGCCAGCGCCACGACGAGGCCGAGCAGGCCGAGCCCGTCGCCCGCCCCTTCGGCGCGCTGCAGGCCGACCGAGAAGGGAATGGCGATCGCCGCCAGGCTGCCGACCAGCGTGAAGCCCTCGCGCCAGGCCGCCACGCGGGCCCGCTCACGATAGTCGCCGGCGAGCTCCGCCCCCCAGGCGGCGAACGGCAGCAGCGTCGCCGTGTAGCCGAGCGAAAGGACCGCGCCCCAGAGCGCCAGATAGCCCGCTCCCGCCCCGTCCGGCGGGCGGAACAGCATCCAGGCGGCGAGCGCGGTCAGCGGCAGCGACAGCGCGAAGGCTGTGCGGCGGCGGCCGAAGGCCGGGCGCCAGCGGTCGGCCAGCGCGCCGATCAGCGGATCGTTCAGCGCGTCGAACACCCGCACCGCCAGGAGCGCGGCCCCGACGGCAGCCAGCGGCACGCCCAGCGTCTCGGCATAGAAGGTCGGCACGATGATGTAGAGCGGCAGGGTGAGCGCCGCGAGCGGCAGGGCCGGCGCGGCATAGAGCATCAGGCGGCGCGTCGGCAGTCGCATGGCGGGTACGCTTTTCCTTCCCGTGCCGGGCTCCGGTGCCGGCGGTCCTCGCAGGACGTTACGGTGCGGCGCGCGCGCCGGTTTCAGCGCCGCGCGACGCCGGCCGGCGCGATAGCGGCTGTGCCGGCCGGCCAAAGCTGTTAAGGAATCGCACGGCGCGCGCAAGCGCGCAGACGCCTTTTCGCGCGCGGGGCGCGATCGGGGGATCCATGGGACGTCGCATCCTGCTCGGCTTCATCGCACTTATCGCGCTCGCCACGCTGGTCTTTCTGCTCGGGCCGCGCGTGCCGGCCGACACCACCGTGCGCTTCGATCCGCAGGCGATCGGCGACGATCCCGAGGCCTATCTCGCGCAACGGGAAGCCGCCGTCGACGGCATCCGGCCCGGGCTTCACAAGGAAATCGTCTGGGCCGAACCGGAGCGGCGCGCGCGCACGCCCGTCGCGCTCGTCTACGTGCACGGCTTCTCCGCCTCCAAGGGCGAGCTGCGCCCGCTGCCCGACATGGTGGCGGAGGCGCTCGGCGCCAACCTGTTCTACACCCGGCTTGCCGGGCACGGCCGCGACGGGCCGGCGATGGCCGAGGCGACGGTCAACGCCTGGGTCAACGACCTGGCCGAGGCGATGGCGATCGGCCGGCGCATCGGCGAGCGCGTCGTGGTGATCGCCACCTCGACCGGCGGCTCCCTGGTCACCTGGGCCGCGGCCGACGACGCCGGCCTGATGGCCGACACGCTCGGCCTCGTCCTGGTGTCGCCCAATTTCGGGCCGCGCGCGGCCGGCGCCGGCATCCTGACCCTGCCATGGGGCGGCACCATCGCCGAGCTCGTCTCGGGCCCCGAGCGCGGCTTCGAGCCGATCAACCCGGCGCAGCAGGCGCTGTGGACGACGCGCTATCCGACGCGCGCGCTGCTGCCGATGGCGGCCACCGTCGCGCTGGCGACCGCGGCACCGGTGGAGGACGTGGCGATCCCGGCGCTGTTCGTCTACGCGCCGGACGACCAGGTGGTGCGGCCGGAGCGCACCGCGGCGGTCGCCGCGCGCTGGGGCGGACCGGTCGAGACGGTGATCGTCGAGGATGCCGAGGATCCGACCGACCACGTGCTGGCCGGCGACGCGATGTCGCCGTCGACCACCGCGCGGCTGGCCGAGCGCATCACGGCGTGGATCGGCGGCCTGGCGCGCTGACGGCCGGCCGCGCTCGGCGCTCCGGCGGCGCGTCGCGCGCCAGCAGATAGACGGCAAGCCCGACCACCAGCATGCCGGTGTAGAAGGCGAACAGCGTGCCGTAGGCGGCGGCCGGCTCGCCCGGCACCGCCGCGGCGGTGACCACCGCGCCGGTGGCGAACTGCATCACGCCGACGCCGCCGATCGAGAAGAAGTTCATCAAGGTGACGCCGCGGCCGACCAGATGCGGCGGCAGGAAGGCGCGCGCATGGGCCATCAGCAGGCCATAGCCGGCGCCGGACATGCCGATGACGACGAACAGCACCGTGGCCGGCGCGAAGCCGGCGCGCGGCTCGGCGGCGAGCCAGCCGAGCGCCACGATGGAGACCGTCGTGCCGGCGACCGCGATCCACTTGCGCGTGCGCAGCAGCGTGTCGAGCGGACCGTAGAGGAAGGAGCCGGCGACCATCGCCAGCGCCATGAACAGCGTGACCTGGCCGATGGCCAGCCCGCCGGCGCCGTAGACGTCGGACAGGTAGGGCCCGGCCCACAGGCCGCGGATGCCGGCCGACGGCGCGTAGTGCAGCGCCGTCAGCGGAATGATCGGCCACAGCACCCGCATGCGCAGGAGCTGGGCGATGCCGGCGAGCCCCGGCGCGCCGGCGGCCTCGCCCTCGTCGGCCGGCGGATCGCGCACCAGCGCGCCGACGGCGAGCGCGGTGGCGAGTGTGAACAGCGCCAGCACGAGCATCACCGGGCGCCAGCCGAACGCCTCGGCGGCGGCGGCCAGCGGCGAGGCGCCGATCACGTTGCCGGCCGAGCCGAAGCCGACCAGCCACGAGGTCAGCACGGCGAAGCGGGCGGCCGAATAGGTCTTGGCGAAGATGAACAGCGAGGCCATCAGCACCGGGGCGCAGCCGATGCCGATCAGCCCCATGGCGGCGACGATCATCCACGGCTGGCTGGCGAAGGCGAACAGCAGCGCGCCGCCGCCGGCGCCGGTCGCCAGCAGCAGCGCCGCCGTGCGACGCGGGCCGAAGCGGTCGAGCGACAGGCCGACGGCGAACTGCATCAGCGCGAAGGTGGCAAACCAGGCGCCCGAGGCGAGCGACAGGTCGGCCTTGCTGGCGCCGAGCTCGGCCGTCAGCGCCGGCGTCAGGACGGCCAGGAAGGTCCGGTAGAACTGCGACAGCACATAGGCGATGGCGAGCGCGGCTAGTCCGGCCATGGGTCCCTCGGCTCAGTGTCGGGACTGGCAGTTAGCCGTGCCCGCCTGCGAAAGGCAATTGGGCCAGCAGCGCCGCCGCACAGCGTCAGATCAGCAGTCCGGCCAGCGTCTCGTTGTCGGTGATGTCCTGGTAGGCCCAGCCCGCCTTCTCGAAGCGCGCGGTCAGCCGCTTGAAGTTGGCGCGGTCCTTGGTCTCGATGCCGATCAGCACCGAACCGAAATTGCGCGCCGACTTCTTGAGGTACTCGAAGCGGGCGATGTCGTCGTCGGGACCGAGCAGGTCGAGAAAGTCGCGCAGCGCGCCGGGCCGCTGCGGAAAGCGGAAGACGAAGTACTTCTTCAGGCCCTCGAAGCGCAGCGCCCGCTCCTTGACCTCCGGCAGCCGCTCGAAGTCGAAATTGCCGCCCGACACGACGGCCAGCACGGTGCGGCCC
This sequence comes from Aquibium sp. A9E412, assembly GCF_030398335.1. Lineage (GTDB taxonomy): Bacteria > Pseudomonadota > Alphaproteobacteria > Rhizobiales > Rhizobiaceae > A9E412. The sequence goes on along the minus strand of NZ_JAOAOP010000012.1, from coordinate 22,041 downwards.
TTCAGCTCGCGGGCGGGAAGATCCTTCAGCGCGTCGATGGCGAGCGCGCCGGCCGGCTCCAGCACCACGCCCTCGATGTTGAGCATCTCGATGATCGTCGCGCACAGCCGGTTTTCCGGGATGCGGCGCACCGTCTCCGGCGCGAAGCCCTTGAGCGCGCGCATCGGTTCGGCGCCGATGCGCGCGACCGCCGCCCCGTCGACGAAGTTGTCGACCGAAGGCAGCTCGATGCGGCGGCCCGCCGTAAGGCTCTCGGCCAGGCTGGGCGCGCCGGCCGGCTCGGCGAAGACGAAGCGCGGCGCCAGGCCGGCCTCGCCGAGATAGCGCGTCACGCCGGCCGCCAGGCCGCCGCCGCCGACCGGCAGGATGACGATGTCGGGCGCGCGGCCGCCGGCCGCCTGGCGCATGATCTCCTCGGCCACCGTCGCCTGGCCCTCGACGATGTCGCGATGGTCGAAGGGCGGCACCATCTCGGCGCCGGTCTCCGCGGCAAAGGCCAGCGCGGCGCGGTTGGTGGCGTCGAAATAGTCTCCGACCAGGCGGATCTCGACGAACGCGCCGCCGAACAGCCGGGTCTTGTCGATCTTCTGCTGCGGCGTGGTGACCGGCATGAAGACGACGCCCGGCCGGCCGACATGGCGGCACACGAAGGCGAAGCCCTGGGCATGGTTGCCGGCAGAGGCGCACACGAAACGCGCCGGCGCGTCGGCGCGCGCCAGCCGCTTGCGGATGAAGTTGAGCGCGCCGCGGATCTTGTAGGAGCGCACCGGCGATAGGTCCTCGCGCTTGAGCAGCACGCGCGCGCCGGTCTTCTTCGACAGGTAGTCGTTTTCCTGCAGCGGCGTCTCGGCGAACACGGCGCGCATGGCGCCGGCGGCCTCGCGCACCGCCTCGGCGAATGCCGTCATGGCTGTCTCCCCGGGCCTTGCGGCCCGCGCCTCGTCGCCGGCGGCTATTGCATAAATGGACGCGTGACGCCACTGTCGGCCCGCGGCGCGGCGGAATCGCCGGTGCGCAGGCCGCCCCGAGCAACCAGTCCGAGACCCGTCCGTGCAGTATTCCGCCGTTCGCGCAGCGATCCACATTGCCGCGGTGTGCGCGATCTACCTGGCCATCGGCATGCTGATTCCGGCGGCGGTCGATCTCTACTACGGCAACGACGACTGGAAGGTCTTCGCCTTCTCCGCCTTCTTCACCGGCGGCTTCGCGCTCGCCGTGACGCTGGCCACGCGCGGCAACCAGCCGGCCGACATCTCCTCGCGCTTCGGCTTCCTGGTGGTCAACCTGCTGTGGCTGACCACCTGCATCGCCGGCGCGGTGCCGCTGATCGCCTCGTCGCTCGAGCTCAGCCTGGCCGATGCGGTGTTCGAGGCGGTGTCGGGCGTGACGGCGACCGGCGCCACCGTCGTCACCGGCCTCGACGGCCTGCCGCCCGGCCTGCTGCTGTGGCGCTCGATCCTGCAGTGGATCGGCGGGCTCGGCGTCATCGCGCTCGGCCTGTTCGTGCTGCCGTTCCTCAACGTCGGCGGCGTGTCCTACTTCAAGATCGAATCCTCCGACATCGAGGACCGCCCGTTCGAGCGCTTCTCGACCTTCGCCATGTCGCTGGTCAGCATCTACGCGGCGCTGACGCTGGCCTGCGCCATTTCCTACGCGGCCGCCGGCATGACGCCGTTCGACGCGCTCAATCACGCGCTGACGACCATCGCCACGGCCGGCTTTTCCACGCACGACGCCTCGCTCGGCTACTACGCCGACAACTGGGCCGTGCTCTGGGTGGGCACGGTCTTCATGTTCGCCGGCGCCCTGCCCTTCTCCATCCTGGTGCTGTTCGCCGTGCGCGGCCGCTTCGACGCGCTGCGCGATCCGCAGATCCGCGTCTTCGCCGGCTATGTCGTCGTCTTCGTGCTGGCGGTGGCGGTCTACATGCACCTCCATACGGGGCTGCCCTTCGCCGAGACGCTGACCCACTCGGCCTTCAACTTCGTGTCGATCATCACGACGACCGGCTATGCCAGCGACGACTACTCGGCCTGGGGCCCGTTCGCCGTGGCGGCCGCCTTCGTCGCGATGTTCCTCGGCGGCTGCTCCGGCTCGACGACCGGCGGCATCAAGGCCTACCGCTTCCTCATCCTGTTCGAGCTCCTGGCCAACGGCCTGCGGCGCTTCGTGTTTCCGAGCACCGTGCAGACGGTGCGCTACGGCGACCGGCCGGTCGACGACGACCTGCAGCGCGCGGTGGTGCTGTTCATGTCGGCCTTTCTGGTCATCTGGGCGCTGCTCATCCTGATGCTGGCGGCGACAGGGCTCGACCTCGTCACCGCGGTCTCCGGCGCGCTGTCGGCGCTGACCAATGTCGGCCCCGGCCTCGGCCCGGTGATCGGGCCGGCCGGCAGCTTCGCGCCGCTGCCCGAGACGGCCAAGTGGATCCTGTCGGTCGCCATGCTGATGGGCCGGCTCGAGCTGCTCGCCGTGCTCGTGATCTTCACGCCGGTGTTCTGGAGCCGCTAGAGCCGCGGCCCGGCGGGCGCTGAACAAGGCGTGACTGGACCGCCGGCACCGCGGGCGCTAAGTCGTCGGATACCGCCGACCGGAGGAGATGCGGCCGCCGATGTCTTCAGTTCCCGTGTTCCTGCGCGTGTGCGCGATCGTTGCGCTCGCGGTGTCGGCCGGCGGTTGCGCCGGGCGGCAGTCGCACGAGCTGACCAACGTGGCCTTCGCCGCCGAGGCTCAGGTGGCGGCCGAGCATCGCATCTTCGTGGCCACCACGCGCGAACCGGCCGACGACCCGGGCGAGGTGTTCGGCCGCGACCGGGCCGAGACGGTAACCTTCGCGCGCGTCGACGTCAGCGTGCCGCCGGTGCACGAGACCGGCAAGATCGAGAGCCCGCCCGGCCGCGCGCCGCGCGACCCGGCCAAGCACTTCGCCGCGCGCGAGATCGGCGTCTATCCCGACACCGGCAGCTTCTCCTCCGGCCTGTCGCAGGCCCTGGCGGCGGCCGACGGCCGGGCGATGGTGTTCGTGCACGGCTACAACACGTTGTTCGACGAGGCGGTCTACCGCGCCACGCAGATCGTGCACGACGCCAGCTACAAGGGCGTGCCGGTGCTGTTTTCCTGGGCCTCGGCGGGCCGCGTCGTCGACTACATCTACGACAGCAACTCCGCCACGATCGGCCGCGACGGGCTGGAGCGCACGCTGCGGCTCCTGGCGTCGAGCGGCGCCACGCGCATCGACATCGTCGCCCACTCGATGGGCAACTGGGTGGCGATGGAGGCGCTGCGCCAGCTCGCCATCACCGGCGACCGCGACATCGGCGGCCGGCTCGGCGACGTGGTGCTCGCCTCGCCCGACATCGACATCGACGTGTTCGCCAGCCAGCTTCAGCGCATCGGCCGGCCGGACCGCGCCTTCTTCGTGCTGCATTCGGGTGACGACCGGGCGCTGCAGGTCTCCTCGCTGATCGCCGGCAACCGGCCGCGCGTCGGCTACGGCCGCGACGTCGACCGGCTGGCCGCGCTCGGCGTCATCGTCGTCGACGTCACCAACCTGGCCGCCGGCGACGGCCTCAACCACACCAAGTTCGCCGACAACCCGCTGCTGGTACGGCTGCTCGGCGAGCGGCTGAGGGAAGACGACGCGCTCGGCAACAACGAGCGCGACGTCGCCGACCGCATCACGCGGCTGGCCGGCGGGCTCGGCCAGACGGTCGGCTCGGCGGCCGAGATCATCATCACCACGCCGGCCGAGGTGCTGTCGGTGGTCACCCAGCAGTAGAGAAGGGCGGCGCGGGCGGTGCCGCCCGGCCTGGCGCACCGGCGGCCGGCCGGCGGGCAGGACCGACGCCGGGCGCCCCCGTCCGGCCTCACACGAACAGGTCGACGGTCTCGAACCGGGTGACGTCGACGAGACCGACGTCGGAAATGCGCAGCTCGGGGATCACCACAAGCGCCAGCAGCGAGTGCTGCATGTAGGCGTTGTTGAGGCTGCAGCCCATGTCGCGCATCGCCGCCGACAGCTTCGCCGCCTTGTCGGCGACGACCTCGGCGCGCGCGTCCGACATCAGCCCGGCGATCGGCAGCTCGACGAGCGCCAGCTCGCGCCCCCGCGAGACCATCACCACGCCGCCGCCGATCTCGCCCAGCCGGTTGGCGGCCTGCGCCATGTCGGCCTTGTCGGTGCCGACGACGATCATGTGGTGCGAATCGTGCGCCACCGTCGAGGCCATGGCGCAGTCCTGCGTGTAGCCGAAGCCCGAGACGAAGCCGTTGGTCACCGTGCCGGTGCCGCGGTGCCGCTCGACCAGCGCGATCTGGCACACGTCGTTGCGCCGGTCCATCCGCACCACGCCGTCCTCGACGGCGAGCTCGGCCTGCAGGGCGCGCGTCGGCGCCTGGTTCTCGATGACGCCGATCACCCGCGCCGTCACCTCGGCCGCCCCCGGCGGCGCGGGAATGTCGAAGTCGGCGGCGGCGAGCCGGCGGCCGAGCCGCACCGTGCGCTTGGCGCTCGCCGGATAGTCGTAGGCGGGAATGTCGGCCTCCAGCCGGCCGCCGCGCGCCAGCCGGACGCCGCGGCCATAGACCTCGTCGATGACCAGGCCGGGCAGGTCCGACACGACCAGGAAGTCGGCCAGCCGGCCCGGCGTTATGGAGCCGAGCTCGCGCTCCAGGCCGAAATGCTGCGCGGTGTTGAGCGTCGCCATCTGGATCGCGGTCACCGGGTTCAGGCCCTGGGCGATGGCGTGGCGCACCACGCGGTCCATGTGGCCCTCGGCGACCAGCGTGCCGGAATGGCTGTCGTCGGTGCACAGGATGAAGCCGCGCGGGTCGAGGCGCTGCTCGGTCACCGCCTTGATCTGGCTCGCCACGTCGTACCAGGCCGAGCCGAGCCGCAGCATGGCGCGCATGCCCTGGCGCACGCGCGCCACCGCATCCTCCACGCGGGTGCCCTCGTGGTCGTCCTGCGGCCCGCCGGCCACATAGCCGTGGAAGGCGAGGCCGAGATCGGGCGAGGCGTAGTGGCCGCCGACGGTGCGGCCGGCCTTCACCGTGGCGGCGATCTCGCCGGCCATGACGGGATCGTTGGCCGCCACGCCGGGGAAGTTCATCACCTCGCCGAGGCCGATGATGTTGTCCCAGGTCATCGCCTCGGCGACCTCGGCCGCGCCGAGGCTGGCGCCGGCATTCTCCAGCCCCGGCGCCGATGGCACGCAGCTCGGCATCTGCACGAACACGTTGACCGGCATGGCGAGCGCCTCGTCGTGCATCAGCCGCACGCCGTCGAGGCCGAGCACGTTGGCGATCTCGTGCGGGTCGACGAACATCGCGGTGGTGCCGTGCGGGATGACGGCGCGGCAGAACTCGGTCACCGTCACCATGCCGCTTTCGACGTGCATGTGCGCGTCGCACAGGCCGGGCACCAGATAGCGGCCGGCGGCGTCGACGACGCGCGTGCCCTTGCCGATCGCGTGGCCGGCGTCGGGGCCGCAATAGGCGAAGCGGCCGGCGGCGACGGCGACGTCGGTGCCGGCGATCACCTCGCCGGAATGCACGTTCACCCAGCGCCCGTTGCGCACCACCAGGTCGGCCGGCCGCCGCCCGGTGGCCACGTCGACGAGCTGCTGCGCCACCGCGTGCCACGGGGCGGGTCGGGCGGACGTCTTGCGGGATGCGGGCATGGCGGGCGGTCTCCTCCTGGATGTTGCCGCACTGTGCCAAGCTTGCCGCGCATTATCCAGCCGGCGGCACCGCCGCGATCACGCATGCCGGGGACGAAACTGCTTCGCCCGATCGGCGGCAAGCGCCGCGCCGGCGGCCCGCTGGTGCGGACGACGGGGATCGAACCCGTACGGGCAAGGCCCGAGGGATTTTAAGTCCCTTGCGTCTACCAGTTCCGCCACGTCCGCTGGCCGGCGGGCCACGCGGCCATCCATACAGGCCGCGGCGCGGCGATCAAGCGGCGAAGGCGCGCGCGGCGGTGCGCCGGATCATCGCCGCGACGCGCTCGGGCACGGCGAATTGCGGCATGTGACCGACGCCCGCGACGATCTCCAGGTCGATGCCGGCGACCGCGCCTTCCATGCCGCGGCCGTGGCGCGCGACGTCGAGCACCCGGTCGGCGTCGCCGAACAGCAGCGCCACCGGCAGGTCGAGCGCGCCGTAGCGCTCGGGCAGATGCCGCATGTCGCCGTCGATCGCCATCAGGTCGGTCGACGTGGCGTAGATGTGGCTCGGGCGCAGCGCCGTGATGGCGCCGCCGGCGATGGCGTAGTCCGGCGGCGGCTCCTGCGGCCCGAAGATGAAGGCCAGCGTGCGCTCGCCGAAGCGCACGGCATTGGGCACCGCCACCGTGTTCGCCACGATGCGGCGCAGCGTCGGCGAGGGAATGGCGAGCGGCGCGAACTCCGGCGGCAGCGCGGTGTTGCGCCGGGTGAGCGGCGACAACAGCACCAGCCCGGCGACGCGCGCCGGGTGGTCGAGCGCCAGCGCCAGCGCGATGGCGCCGCCGAGCGAATGGCCGACGACCAGCGGCCGGTCGATGCCGAGCGCGTCGAGGAAGCGGACGATGAAGGCGGCCTGCTCGCACGGCGTCGCCGGCCCGTCGCCGGGCCGCGTCGAATAGCCCGAGCCCGGCCGGTCGAGCGCGATCAGCCGGAAATCGCCCTTCAGCCGATCGAACAGCGGCACCGAGAAGTGGAACTGCGAGGCGCCGAGCCCGTGAACGAACAGGATCGGCGGCCCGTCGCCGGCCTCGACATAGTGGATGCGGTTGCCGTCGATCTCGACGAAGCGGCCGGGCGGCGGCACCAGCGTCTCGGCCTCGCGCGCGATGCGCCGCGTGCGGCGCGCCTGATAGGCGAGATAGCCGGCCGCCGCGGCGACGACGACAGCCACGACGATGACCGCGATTCCCAGTGCCGACATGAACGCTCCCCGGTGAGACCGCGCGCCACTCTATCCGCCGGGCGGCGCGAGGCAACCCGCCGGCCGCGGGGCGCGGGGCGAAAAAGGAAGGCGGCCGCGGCGGCCGCCCTCCCCGGAGTGTCGTGCCGCCGTGCGGCCGCTCAGCCGTGCAGCCGGCGGGTCACCTCGGCGACGCGCCGGCCCTGGAACCGGGCGCCCTCGAGCTCCTGTTCGGAGGGCATGCGCGAGCCATCGGAGTTGGCCGTCGTCGTCATGCCGTAGGGCGAGCCGCCGCGCACCGTGTCGTTGCCGGTCTGGCCCTGATAGGCGTAGGACAGCGGCACGATCAGCATGCCGTGGTGCTGCAGCGCCATCTGCGTCGAGGCGATGGCCAGCTCGGCGCCGCCATGCTGGGTGGCGGTCGACGACATGACGCTGGCCACCTTGTCGATCAGCTTGCCCTCGGCCCACAGCGGCCCCGTCTGGTCGAGGAAGTTCTTGAGCTGCGCGGCCATCATGCCGTAGCGCGTCGAGACGCCGAAGATGATGCCGTCATAGTCGGCCAGTTCGAGCGGCGCGGCCACCGGCGCCTCCTGGTCGAGCTTGTAGTGGGCCGCCCTGGCGACGTCCTCGGGCACCAGCTCCGGCACGCGCTTGACGGTGACGTCGGCGCCGGCCTCGCGCGCGCCCTCGGCCGCGGCCTGCGCCATCGCCTCCATGTGCCCCCAGCTCGAATAGTAGAGAACCAGTATCTTGGTCATCGATCTCTCCTTGTGATGCGATCGGGCGGCACGCCCTCGCGGCGGCCGCCCGGTCCGCCTGATCTAGGCGTCGGTGCGAGAGACGAAAGACACGCTGCCGCCGACAGACCGTTCACCGCCGGCGCGCCATTGCCGGCGCGGCGGGCGCGGTCTATTGCACGAGCGATGCTTCCCTTCCGCTCCGGAGCGCGCGCATGAGCCAGACGGTGACCGCAGCCATGATCGTCATCGGCGACGAGATCCTCTCGGGGCGCACCAAGGACCGCAATGTCGGCCATCTGGCGGAAATCCTCACGGCCGTCGGCATCGACCTGACGGAGGTGCGCATCGTCGCCGACGACGCCGCGGCGATCGGCGAGGCGGTCAACGCGCTGCGCGCGCGCAACACCTACGTGTTCACCTCCGGCGGCATCGGCCCGACGCATGACGACATCACCGCCGAGGCGGTGGCCGCCGCGCTCGGCCTGCCCTGCGCGGTCGACGCGGCGGCCGACGCGCTGCTTGCCGAGCACTACGCCCGGCGCGGCATCGACTACACCGAGGCGCGCCGGCGCATGGCGCGCATGCCGCGCGGCGCCACGCACATCGCCAATCCGGTGTCGGCGGCGCCGGGCTTCCGCATCGCCAACGTGCACGTGATGGCCGGGGTGCCGGCGATCTTCCAGGCGATGCTCGACGCGGTGCTGCCGACGCTGCGCACCGGCGCGCGGCTCCTGTCGGAGACGGTGCCCTGCCCGTTCCCCGAAGGCACGATCGGCGCACCGCTCGCCGCCATCCAGACGGCGCATCCCGACACGATCATCGGCTCCTATCCGAAGTACGACGACGGCCGGTTCTGGACCGAGATCGTCGTGCGCTCGCGCGACGGCGCGGCGCTGGCGACCGCGCGCGCGGCGGTCGAGGCGATGGTCGCCGGGCTGAGCCAGACCGATTGACCAGGATCAAGGCCGCGCGCCGGCCGGCCGTCTAGACCGTGTCGCAGCCGGGCGGAATCGCTTGGCGTCGCGGCCGTGCCTGCGGCAAGATCGGTTGAAGAGACCACGCCACCGGCTTCAAGCCGGTGCGCGTGTCGGCAACCCGGTCCGACGCTGCGGCTGCTGCATTCGGGCGAGGAAACGGAGACGATCCATGGGCTACAAGACGCTGCTTGCCATCCTGCAGGGCGAGGACGACGCCAAACGCGTGCTCGGGCTCGCCGTGCCGCTCGCCGCGCACGGCCGGAGCCATCTGATCGGCCTGCACGCCACGGCCCTGCCGATGGTCTATGCCGCGCCGATGGGGGCGCCGATGGCCGGCCTCAACGAGGCGAGCCGCGCCTTCAGCGAGGAGCGGGTGGCGGCGCTGCGCAAGCTGTTCGACGAGCGCACGCGCGCCGAGGGCGTGTCGGCTGAGTGGCGCGGCATGGAGAACGTGTCGGGCGACGCCGCGCTGTCGGGCCTGGAGAGCGCCCACTGCGCCGATCTGGTGATCGTGCAGCAGATCGACCCGGACGCCTCCTCCGACCAGATCGCCAATGTCGAGGCGCTGATCTTCGAGACCGGCCGGCCGGTGCTGTTCGTGCCCTATGCCGGGCGGACCAACGGCCCCGTCTTCAAGCGCATCCTGGTGGCCTGGAACGGCACGCGCGAATCGGCGCGCGCCACCTTCGACGCGCTGCCCTTCCTCAAGCAGGCCGAGGCGGTCGAGGTGCTGACCGTCGACGCCGCCGACAGCTACAAGCAGGACGCCCCGGTGGCCGGCGCGGAGATCTGCGCGGCGCTGGCGCGGCACGACGTGCAGGTGACGCTCAAGTCGGAGACTTCGGGCGAGCTGCCGGCCGGCGAGGTGATCGAGAACCGGGTGTCGGACTTCGGCGCCGAGCTTCTGGTGATGGGCGCCTACGGACATTCGCGGCTGCGCCAGTTCGTCTTCGGCGGCGTGACGCGCACCGTCCTGGGCTCGATGCCGGTGCCGACGCTGATGGCGCGCTGAGGGGGATGCGGCGCGCCGCTCTTGCGTTGCCGCCCGCTTTCGGCTAATCGGCGCGCCTTTCCGGCCCGCGCGCACGGGCCTGCGCGGAGGGAGCGCCGAGCGCGATGCAGCATCCCGACAAGACGTTTCCGGTCTCCTGGGACCAGTTCCACCGCGACGCGCGCGCGCTCGCCTGGCGGCTGGCCGGCATCAACGGCCAGTGGAAGGCGATCGTGTGCATCACGCGCGGCGGGCTGGTGCCGGCGGCGATCATCGCGCGCGAGCTCGGCGTGCGGCTCATCGAGACGGTGTGCGTGGCCTCCTATCACGACTACACCGAGCAGGGCGAGCTGAAGATCCTCAAGGAGGTGGCGCCGAGCCTGCTCGAGGACGAGGGCGAAGGCGTGCTGATCGTCGACGACCTGACCGACACCGGCAAGACCGCGGCGATCGTGCGGGCGATGGTGCCCAAGGCGCATTTCGCCACCGTCTACGCCAAGCCGAAGGGCCGGCCGCTGGTCGACACCTTCATCACCGAGGTCTCGCAGGACACCTGGATCTACTTCCCCTGGGACCTCGGCTTTTCCTACCAGCAGCCGATCGCCGAGGGCCATCGCGGCTGACGGCCGCATCGGGCCGCGCCGTCGCACGGCCGTCACGAAGCCGCTCCAGGCTGCGCCGCGGCGTGGCCGGCCGGCGCCCGATTTGCTTTCGGACCCGCGCGGACCTATCTCGAAAGGTGAGCCGGCGAAGCGATTCGCCCCCGTTGCGGAGGGTCTCGACGATGCTCATCAGCCACGGCATGCGCAAGCAGCTCGCCGAAAGGGTGCGCCGCCTGTTCGGCGCGAACCCGGCGCGCATCCAGGTGGCCGCCCTGCCCTGGCGGCCGGCCGGCGGCGGCGTCGAGGTTCTCCTGGTGACCAGCCGCGGCACCGGGCGCTGGGTGCTGCCCAAAGGCTGGCCGGAAGGCGACGAGGCGCTGCATGCCGCCGCGCTGCGCGAGGCGGCCGAGGAGGCCGGCGTCGACGGCCGCATCAGCCGCGACCCCTGCGGCAGCTACTTCTACGGCAAGACCGCGGCGTCGGGCCTGACGCGGCGCTGCGAGGTCGCGGTGTTTCCGCTGGCCGTCGCGCACGAGGCCGACAGCTGGCCGGAAAAGGCGGTGCGCGAGCGCGTCTGGCTCGCACCGGCGGAGGCCGCGCGCCGCGTCGCCGAGCCGGATCTCGGCGAGCTGATCGCCGGCTTCTCGCCCGAGCCGCACCGCTCGGCCGCGTGAGCGCCGGCCGACAGGCGGCGGCCGCGCGCAAGCCGGTGCGCCAGCCGGCAAAGGTCGTGGAAAAATTCCCTTCGACGGTCGCCTCGCGGCGCGTATGACCTATTGTGCCCGCCAGGAGCGCGCCGCCGGGATGTCCGGCCGGCGCGGCAGCAGCGCCGTCCCGCGGGTTTCGCCGCGGCGGTCGGCCACAGACAGAATCGAAGAGCATGGCTGACAGCGAGCTGCGGGCGCGCAAGGAAACGCTCGACAAGGATCTCGACAAGCTGGTCTCCGTCGAGGAGGCGACCAGCACGCTGTCGCGCACGCTGGTGGCGCCCGGCCTGGGGCTGCTGTTCCTGGCGCTCGCCGCCGTGCTCGCCTCGCTGGTCGTCGTCGGCGAGCCGGGCGCGCTGCTGATCGTCGCGGCGGCCGCGATCGGCGCCTACATGGCCCTCAACATCGGCGCCAACGACGTCGCCAACAATGTCGGCCCGGCCGTCGGCGCGCGGGCGCTGTCGCTCGGCGGCGCGCTGGTCATCGCCGCCGTCTTCGAAAGCGCCGGCGCGCTGCTGGCCGGCGGCGAGGTGGTCAACACGATCGCCAAGGGCATCATCGCGCCCGAGGCGGTGGGCGAGGTGTCGGTCTTCGTGCGCGCCATGATGGCGGCGCTGATCTCGGCGGCGCTGTGGATCAACCTGGCGACCTGGATCGGCGCGCCGGTCTCGACCACGCACGCCATCGTCGGCGGCGTGATGGGCGCGGGCATCGCAGCGGCGGGCTTCGGCGCCGTCACCTGGCCGACGATGGCGGCGATCGCGGCGAGCTGGGTGATCTCGCCGGTGCTCGGCGGCGTGGTGGCGGCCGGCTTCCTGGCCTTCGTCAAGACGACGATGATCTACCAGGACGACAAGATCGCCGCCGCACGGCGCTGGATTCCGCTGCTGATCGCCATCATGGCCGGCGCCTTCGCCGGCTATCTCGCCATCAAGGGGCTCGGCAAGGTGACCGACCTGGGGCCCGGCAGCGTGCTGGGCATCGCGGTGGCCGCCTTCGTGCTCGCCTGGCTGATCTCGAGCCCGGCGATCCGCCACCAGTCGGAGGGGATGGAGAACCGCAACCAGTCGCTCAGGCGGCTGTTCCACCTGCCGCTCGCCTTCTCGGCCGCGCTCCTGTCCTTCGCGCACGGCGCCAACGACGTGGCCAACGCCATCGGCCCGCTGGCGGCGATCGTCTTCGCGGCACAGACCAACGTGGTGGGCAGCGAGGTGACGATCCCGCTCTGGGTGATGCTGATCGGCGCCTTCGGCATCTCGCTCGGGCTGATGCTGTTCGGCCCGCGGCTGATCCGCATGGTCGGCAGCCAGATCACCCGGCTCAATCCGATGCGCGCCTTCTGCGTGGCGCTGTCGGCGGCGATCACCGTGATCATCGCCTCCGCGCTCGGCCTGCCGGTGTCCTCCACCCACATCACGGTCGGCGCGGTGTTCGGCGTCGGCTTCTTCCGCGAGTGGTACACGGCGCGCTCGCAGCGCCGGCGCGACTATCTCGCCCGGCGCGGCGCGCTCAACATCAATAACAACAACAACGGCAGCGCCGCCGACGACGAGGAGGACGACGAGGCCGCCGGCGCGCCGGCTCGCGCGCGCGCCAGCCCCAGCCAGGAGGCGGCACGGCGCAAGCTGGTGCGACGCGCCCACGTGACGACGATCGTCGCGGCCTGGGTGATCACCGTGCCGGCGGCCGCCATCATCGCCGCCCTCGCCTTCGCCGTCTTCGGCCTGGTCGGCTGACCGCCGGCGGCACCCGCCGCCGCATCCCCCGCAAGGCTCGCTCCGCCCGAACCCGCCGCGCACCGGCCGGTGCCGTTCGGCACCGCCTGCGCATTCCGGGCGGCGTCGCCCGGCCGCCACACCGCCGGGCGGGCGTTGCGTCCCCGCCCGCACCGCGGCTGCGACCGGCTGCGCCGGCACTTGCATAGCGTGCTATGCAATGTTATATAGCAAGCTATCTTAATCGGCGAAACCGGCCCGGACGATCCCGGCCGGCGCCGCCCCACCGATGGAGGCTTTCATGACCCTGCGCTCGTCTCCCACCGCCTACGGCCGCGTCGCGGTCGCGCTGCACTGGTCGACCGCGCTGCTCGTGCTGGTGGCGCTCGGCTCCGGTTTCGCCGCCGACAGCCTGGCGGCCGACGCCGCGCCGGCCCTGCGCGCCCATGTCGCTGCCGGCGGCATGGCCGGGCTGCTCACCCTGCTGCGCGTCGTGTGGTGGTGGGCGGCCGACACCCGGCCCGCCGCGGCCGGCACCGGCTCGACCGCGCGCATGGCGCGCGTCGCGCACGCGCTGCTGATCGTGGTGCCGCTCGGCATGGCGGCGAGCGGCGTCGGCCTGATGCTCCTGTCGGGCGCGGGCGCGCAGCTCTTCCTCGGCGCGGCGGGGCCCCTGCCCGACTTCGACGCGCTGCAGCCGCGCGCCGCGCACGGCCTCGGCGCGATCGTGCTGCTCGGCCTGCTGGCGCTGCACGTGGCGGCGGCCCTCTACCACCAGCTCGTGCTGCGCGACCGGCTGCTCGCCCGCATGGGCTTCGGCCGCCGCGCCTGAGCCACGGCCGGCGTGGCCGCCTCAGGCGGCGGCGCCGGCCAGCCGCTCGCGCCGCGCCTGCACGATGATCTGGAAGGCCGACGACAGGAACAGCGAGGCCATGATGCCGGCGACGACGAGATCGGGCCAGCCGCTCGCCGTGCCCCACACGCCGAGCGCGGCCGCCATCACCGCCACGTTGCCGATCGCGTCGTTGCGCGAGCACAGCCAGACCGAGCGCACATTGGCGTCGCCGTCCTTGTAGCGCACCAGAAGCAGCACGCTCGCAAGATTGGCCGCCAGCGCCAGGACGCCGACCGCCCCCATGATCTCGGCCTGCGGCACGCCGACGACGAAGACGTGGTAGACGGTCGAGCCGAGCACCCACAGGCCCATGGCAAGCAGGCTCAGCCCCTTGGCCAGCGCCGCGGCGCTGCGCACGCCGAGCGAGGCGCCGATCACCGCCAGCGACAGGCCGTAGGTCACCGCGTCGCCGAAGAAGTCGAGCGCGTCGGCCTTGAGCGCCTGCGAGCCGGCCATGTGGCCGGCCGCCATCTCGACGCCGAACATGCCGGCATTGATGGCGATCACCGCCCACAGCCGCCGCTTGTAGTCGGCCGAAAGGCCCTCGAACCGCACATTGCCGCCGCAGCACGACGCACTCATCGCATCCTCCGGATCGCGTCTTGAAACCGTCCGGACCCGACATAATGTCTCTAGCGGCTAGAGCTTCAAGAGGGATTCGCGATGTACTCGATCGGCACGCTGGCGCGACGCACGGGCGTCAAGGTCCCGACCATCCGCTATTACGAGCAGTGCGGGCTGATGGAAGCGGCCGAACGCACCGCCGGCAACCAGCGCCGCTACGACGCGGCGGCGCTGGAGCGCCTCGTCTTCATCCGCCACGCCCGCGAGCTCGGCTTCCCGCTCGAGGCGATTCGCGACCTGATCGCGCTCGCCGGCCACCCGGCGCGGCCGTGCGCGGCGGCCGACCGAATCGCCGCCGACCATCTGCGCGCCGTGCGCGCGCGCATCGCCCGGCTGGAGCGGCTCGAGCGCGAGCTCGCCCGCATCGCCGCGGCCTGCAGCGCCGGCAGCGTCGCGGAATGCCGGGTCCTGGAGGCGCTCGCCGACCACTCCCACTGCACCGGCGCGCACTGAAAGGCCGCGCACGGCACGCCGCGCGCGGGCGCGGCGGTCCCCGCTATCCACATTCGTGACACACAAGATATTGGGGTCACAAAACTTCCAACAAACGAGTCCTTGACGCCCCCCGGCGAGTCGCTTTGTATGGGCCATGCGCTTCGGGTTGAGGCGCGGCCGGAAAGTTTCGAGGCCGGTCTTTTTTCCATTTTATGCGTACCTGAAAGGGGCTTCCGCCCGCGCTTTCGCGCGGGTGGCCGGAGGCGGTTTCGCCGTCGACGGAGGGGTTTGGCGCGTGGCGCGGGGACTGGCGTAAATCACCTGTTAATACTATATTTAGGTGTTTACGGGCAGCCTCGGCACTAGATACTGTGAGCCCTTCTCAGAGGGGCTTGCCAATCAGGCGTCAGACGAGACCCGCCGGGGCTCGCGCAGCGTCGACGGTGCCGCCACACGGGCGGGACGCGTCGCGCATGCCGGGCCGCGGCGCCAGGAGAGCCGTCCGCAGGGCTGCGGACGCAACAGCGGCGGACCAGCGCCGCCGGCCGCGGGACGGATGGGGAAATCCGCTCGGCCGGGCGCTACATATAGGACTGAAGAGGGACGACGATGCGGATCGAACGCCGGTTCACCAAGGAAGGGCAATCGCCCTATGCCGAGATCGCCTTCCGCAAGGCGACGAGCGAAATCAGGAATCCGGACGGCTCGGTCGTCTTCCGGCTGGCCGACATCGACGTGCCGGCGCAGTTCAGCCAGGTCGCCGCCGACATCCTGGCGCAGAAGTATTTCCGCAAGGCCGGCGTGCCGGCGCGCCTGAAGCGCGTCGAGGAGAACGACGTGCCCTCCTTCCTGTGGCGCTCGGTGGCCGACGAGGCGGCGCTCGCCGCGCTGCCGGAGGAGGCGCGCAGCGGCTCGGAGAGCGACGCGCGCCAGGTCTTCGACCGGCTCGCCGGCACCTGGACCTACTGGGGCTGGAAGGGCGGCTACTTCGATTCGGAGGGCGACGCGCGCGCCTTCATGGACGAGCTGTGCTACATGCTCGCCACCCAGCGCGTGGCGCCGAACAGCCCGCAATGGTTCAACACCGGCCTTTACTGGGCCTACGGCATCGACGGCCCCGGCCAGGGCCATTTCTACGTCGACCCCTTCACCGGCAAGCTGACCCGCTCCAAGTCGGCCTACGAGCACCCGCAGCCGCACGCCTGCTTCATCCAATCGGTCGAGGACGACCTGGTGAACGAGAGCGGCATCATGGACCTGTGGGTGCGCGAGGCGCGGCTGTTCAAGTACGGCTCGGGCACCGGCTCCAACTTCTCGCGCCTGCGCGGCGAGGGCGAGCGGCTGTCGGGCGGCGGCAAGTCGTCCGGCCTGATGTCGTTCCTCAAGATCGGCGACCGCGCCGCCGGCGCCATCAAGTCGGGCGGCACGACGCGGCGCGCGGCCAAGATGGTGGTGGTCGACGCCGACCATCCCGACATCGAGGCCTATATCGACTGGAAGGTGACCGAGGAGCAGAAGGTCGCCGCGCTGGTCACCGGCTCGAAGATCGTGCGCAAGCACCTCGAGGCGATCATGCGCGCCTGCGTCAACTGCGAGGCGGGCTCGGAGGAGACGCGCGACGACTGCTTCGACCCGGCCAAGAACCCGGCGCTCAAGCGCGAGGTGCGCGCGGCCAAGAAGAACGCCGTGCCGGAGAACTACATCAAGCGCGTCATCCAGTTCGCGCGCCAGGGCTACACCGCGATCAGCTTCCCGACCTACGACACCGACTGGGATTCGGAAGCCTATCTGACGGTCTCCGGCCAGAACTCGAACAACTCGGTGTCGCTGACCGACGACTTCCTGCGCGCCGTCGAGGCCGACGGCGACTGGAACCTGATGCGGCGCACCGACGGCAAGCTGGCGCGCACCGTCAAGGCGCGCGACCTGTGGGAGAAGATCGGCCACGCCGCCTGGGCCTCGGCCGACCCGGGCCTGCACTTCAACACGACGATGAACGACTGGCACACCTCGCCGGCCGGCGGGCGCATCCGCGCCTCCAATCCGTGCTCGGAGTACATGTTCCTCGACGACACCGCCTGCAACCTGGCCTCGATCAACCTGCTGACCTATCGCGGCAAGGACGGGCGGATCGACGTCGCCGCCTACGAGCACACGGTGCGGCTGTGGACCATGGTGCTCGAGATCTCGGTGATGATGGCGCAGTTCCCGTCGCGGGAGATCGCCCGGCTGTCCTACGCCTACCGCACGCTCGGCCTCGGCTACGCCAACATCGGCGGGCTGCTGATGACCAGCGGCATCCCCTACGATTCGGCGGAGGGGCGCGCCATCTGCGGCACGCTGACGGCGATCATGACCGGCGTCGCCTACGCCACCTCGGCGGAGATGGCCGGCGAGCTCGGCCCCTTCCCCGAATACGAGCGCAACGCCGACAGCATGCTGCGGGTGATCCGCAACCACCGGCGCGCCGCGCATGGCGAGGCGGGCGGCTATGAGGCGCTGTCGGTCAACCCGGTGCCGCTCCGGGCCGAGGACTGCCCCGACCCGGCGCTGGTCGAGCACGCCCGCAGCGCCTGGGACCGGGCGCTGGCGCTCGGCGAGAAGCACGGCTACCGCAACGCCCAGGCGACGGTGATCGCGCCGACCGGCACGATCGGCCTGGTGATGGACTGCGACACCACCGGCATCGAGCCCGACTTCGCGCTGGTCAAGTTCAAGAAGCTGGCCGGCGGCGGCTACTTCAAGATCATCAACCGGGCGGTGCCGGAGGCGCTGCGCACGCTCGGCTACTCGGAAGCCGAGATCGCCGAGATCGAGGCCTATGCCGTCGGCCACGGCAATCTCGACCAGGCGCCGGGCATCAACCCGACGACGCTGTGCGCCAAGGGCTTCAAGGACGAGACGATCGCGGCGATCAACGCGGCGCTGAAGTCGGCCTTCGACATCAAGTTCGTCTTCAACCGCTGGACGATCGGCGACGAGCAGATGTCGGCGCTGATGGTGCCGGAGGAGAAGCTGTCCGACCCGGCCTTCGACCTGCTGCTGCATCTCGGCTTCACCCGCAAGGAGATCGAGGCGGCCAACATCCACATCTGCGGCGCCATGACGCTGGAGGGCGCGCCGCACCTGAAGGACGAGCACCTGCCGGTGTTCGACTGCGCCAACCCGTGCGGCAAGGTCGGCAGGCGCTACCTGTCGGTCGACAGCCACATCCGCATGATGGCCGCCGCGCAGCCCTTCATCTCGGGCGCCATCTCCAAGACCATCAACATGCCCAACGAGGCGACGGTCGAGGACTGCAAGTCGGCCTACATGCTGTCGTGGAAGCTCGGGCTGAAGGCCAACGCGCTCTACCGCGACGGCTCCAAGCTGTCGCAGCCGCTCAACGCCTCGCTGCTGTCGGACGACGACGAGGAGACCGACGACCTGGTCGAGGAGCTGGTCGCCGCGCCGACGGCGGCGCGCGCCGCGCAGGTGACGGAGAAGATCGTCGAGCGCATCGTCGAGAAGGTGGTGCGCGAGCGCGAGAAGCTGCCCAACCGGCGCAAGGGCTACACCCAGAAGGCGGTGATCGGCGGCCACAAGGTCTATCTGCGCACCGGCGAGTTCGACGACGGCCGGCTCGGCGAGATCTTCATCGACATGCACAAGGAGGGCGCGGCCTTCCGGGCGATGATGAACAACTTCGCCATCGCCATCTCGCTCGGCCTGCAGTACGGCGTGCCGCTCGAGGAGTATGTCGAGGCCTTCACCTTCACCAAGTTCGAGCCGGCCGGCATGGTCGTCGGCAACGACGCCATCAAGAACGCCACGTCGATCCTCGACTACGTGTTCCGCGAGCTGGCGGTCTCCTATCTCGGCCGCCACGACCTCGCCCATGTCGACACCTCGGACTTCACCAACACCGCGCTCGGCAAGGGCATCTCGGAAGGCAAGTCGCTGCCCTTCTCCAAGGGGCTGACGCGCGGTGCGCCGCTCAAGGTGGTGAGCGGCCAGGCGGGCGACCCGAAGGGCCAGGCCGGCGACGGCGCGGCCGGCAGGCCGGCGCCCGCCGGCGGCGGCCGCTCCGGGGCGGTGCGCGCGGTCGCCGCGGGCGCCAGCGTGACGGCGCTCAAGCCGGCCGTCGCCGAGCGCGAGGAGACGGCGACCGCCTTCAAGCGCGACTACGAGGAGCGCGCCCGAGAGCTTGCCGAGGAGGTGGCGCAGGAGGCGCCCGAGGCCGGGCCGTTCACCGACGAGGCGGCGCGCGAGGCGGCCGAGGCCAAGGCGGTCGCGGCCGAGCGGCGCCAGAAGGCGATCATGCAGGGCTACACCGGCAACATGTGCTCGGAGTGCCAGAACTTCACCATGGTGCGCAACGGCACCTGCGAGAAGTGCGACACCTGCGGCTCGACCAGCGGCTGCAGCTAGCCGGGCACAGGGTGCGAGGCGGCCATTCGCGCCGCCTTCGGCCTGCCGAAGCCGGCGGCGCGATGCGAACCGGGCCGGCCGCGGCCGGCACCGGAAACGACGAAAAAGCCGGCCGCGCGACCGTGGTCGGCTTTTTCGTGCGGCCTCCGCCCTCGCGCGCCCGGCCTCGCCCTCGTTTTGTCGCATGAAAGCGGATGTGCCCCTTGACCTTTCCGTCGCGGGAACCCTTAGCTTGCGACAAACTGGGCCGAGCGGTGCAGGCCGCCCGGCCCTCCCGCTTGCTCCGGAGATGCCGATGCGCCTGAAATCCGCCCTCGCCGCCGCCGCCTTCGCCGCGGCCGGCCTCGCCCCCGCCGCGCTGGCGGCCGCCGAGACCGAAACCCTCACCGTCTTCAAGACGCCCTGGTGCGGCTGCTGCCACGCCTGGGCCGAGGCGATGGAGAAGGCCGGCTTCACCGTGGTCTCGCGCGATCTGGAGGATCTCGCGCCGGTCAAGGCGCAGGCCGGCGTGCCCGACGACATGGCCGCCTGCCACACCGCCGGCATCGGCGGCTATTTCGTCGAGGGGCACGTGCCGCTCGAGGCGGTCGAGACGCTGCTCGAGAAGCGGCCGGAGATCGCCGGCATCGCCGTGCCGGGCATGCCGCAGGGCTCGCTCGGCATGGGCTACGACCCGGCCGCGCGCTACGACGTCTACGCCGTGTCGCGCACGGCCGGCGAGGCGCCGAGCGTCTTCTATCGCGCGGGGGCGAACTAGCGCGTTGCCGGGCGACGTGGAAACCGGCTCGCCGTCCGGAGACGCGTCGCGACAACAGGCTGGAGCCGACCTGCGATTCCCTGACAGGCAGAACGGCTCCGGGAGCACGACACCTGCTTGACGGCGCGAGTCAGCACGCGCCGTCAGACCGCTGATCCTTCAGCGGTTTCCGCGCCGGACGACTTGGCGCGGCGGGGCCGGAACCTTTGCCCCAACGACCGGCCCCAGCGCTTGCCGCGCTGCCCCCGGCGCGGCAAGCGCAACGTCGCCGTCCGCTCCCTCCGTCATCGCCGACAAACGCCTCGCAAAAGCCGCCGACCCGCGCGACATGGCCCCGCCGGCTTGCCGGGCGCGCCGTCTGCCGGAGGCGGGAGCCCGACGCGTGCCGGGCCCGCCGGCCCGTCAGCCGCGCCGCCGCGGCCGGCCGCGGCGAGCCTCGTCGATCAGCATGTTGGCGATCTGCATGCGGATCATGGCGCGCGCGCGCAGCGCCTCGGGCACGCGGTCGGGATGGTTGGCGAAGGCGAAGTCGCGGCGCAGCCGGTCGAGATCGGCCGGAACCTTGCGGCCGGAAAGCCCGAGCTCGGCGGCGACCGCCTCCGGCTCGATCGGCGGCAGCGGCGGCGGCGGCGAAGCATCCGCGCCGGCCGGCTCTGTCGCGCGCGGCGCCTCGCCGGCGCCGGCCTCGGCATAGGCCGCGGCCTCGTCGCCGATGCTGATGCGGCCCGAATGCAGCTCCTCCACGACGGCGAGATAGTCGAGCGAGACGGTGAGCCGGGCGCCGTCCTCCGGCACCTCGGCATCCTCCAGAAGATCGTCGAGCATCGCCGCGAAGTCGCGGCCGGCGGCGCCCGCCATCATCGTCTCCCTCGGCTCATCGTCCGGCCTCTCCGTCGACGGAGGCTAGAGCGCCGGCGTTAAGAAAGGTCTGATCCGGCCCATGGCAATTTAGCGATCGGCGTGCCGCGCGGCCAGCCGCCGCGCCACCGCGGCCTCCTTCGCCCGGCCTTTCGGTGCTATCATCGCCGCCTCGCAAGCCTGGAGGCCCGACATGCGACGACTGCTCAGCGCGATCGCCGGTGCGATGCTGATCGCCGGCGCGGCACCCGCGGCGGCGGCCGAGCCCTATCTCGACGACCGCTCGAGCGCCGAGAGCCTGGTGCGCTCGCTCTACAACGCCATCAACCGCAAGGAATACGCCCGCGCCTACGGCTATTTCGACACCCCGCCGGCCGACAGCCTGGAGGCCTATGCGCAGGGCTACGCCGACACCGAGCGTGTGGCGCTGCGCGTCGGCCCGGCGCTCGAGGAGGGAGCGGCCGGCAGCGTCGTCTACCAGGTGCCCGTGGCGCTCGCCGCGACGGCGGCGGACGGCTCGGAGCGCCGCTTCGCCGGCTGCTACACGCTGCGGCTCGCCAACCCGCAGATCCAGGGCACGCCGTTCAGGCCGCTGCACATCACCGGCGCGCGTCTGGCGATCGCCACCGAGCCGCTCGACGCGGCGCTGCCGACGCGCTGCGGCGACCGCGCGGTGCCGGCCGGCGACGCGCTTCTGCAGCGCGCGCGGGCGGCGTTCGCGGCACACTATGACGGCATCTGCCAGTCGCTGGCACCCGACGCCGCGCCCGACGCGGCCGAACCGGAAGCGCACACCATCCGCTTCAACTACGCCTATGACGATCCCGACCAGCCGCAGCGCGAGGCGCGGCTGTTCCGCTTCTGGTGCTTCAACGGCGCCTACAACGAGATCCATGTCTACGTGCTGGCCAACGACGCCGGCGAGGTGCTGCCGCTGTCCTTCGCCACGCCGGAGCTCGACATCCGCTACCGCGACGACGCCAGCGAGACGGTCGAGGATCTGCGCATCATCGGCTACACCGCGCAGGACCGGCTGGTGAACTCCGGCTACGACCCGCAGACGCTGTCGATCTCGGCCCACGCCAAATGGCGCGGGCTCGGCGACGCCGCCTCCGACGGGCTGTGGATCTTCCGCGACGGCCGCTTCACGCTGGTGCGCTACGACGTCGATGCGAGCTATGACGGCGAGATCAACCCGGTCACCGTGCTCGACCACCACACCGGCCCGTGACCGGCCCCCGCGGCGCCGCCCCTCACCCTGCCCTCTCCCCGCAAGCGGGGAGAGGGTGAGGTGGCGCGCGTCTTCGCCGACGCGCCGTTGCCGGCCGGCATGAAGGCGACACGCCAGCCGCCCCTTCTCCCCGCCTGCGGGGAGAAGGGGCCCCGAAGGGGCGGATGAGGGGCGGCGCGGGGTTGGCCGC
>NZ_JAOAOP010000129.1 GCF_030398335.1 Aquibium sp. A9E412 | reverse complement strand
GGCGATGGCCGCGCGCGACGTCGAGCTGGCGCTCGTCTCGACGCCGGAGAACATCTTCTACCTGACCGGCCTCGACCACTGGGGCTATTTCGCGCCGCATCTGCTGATCGTGCCGATGGACGGCGAGATGATCCTGGTCACCCGCCAGATGGAGCGCGTGTCGATCCAGAAGCAGGTGCGCAACGCGCTGTTCCAGGGCCACGAGGACGACGAGACGGCGGCCGATCTGGCGGTCCGCGTGCTGCGCGATTCCTTCGCCGCGCGCGAGCGCTCCGGCGCCGTCCTGAAGACCGTCGTCGAGGAGGTCTGCGAGCTCACCGGCCGGCGCGCGCGCATCGGCGTGGAAACCTGGTCGGCCGGCCATTCCTACGGCTTCGGCGCGGCGCTGCGCGACAGCCTGCCGGACGTCGAGTGGGTCGACGTCACCGGGCTGGTCGACGACCTGCGGCTGGTCAAGTCGCCGGCCGAGCAGGCCCTGATGCGCAAGGCGGCGGCCGTCTCCGACGCTGCCGCCGGCGCCGCCGTCGCGGCGATCTGCGACGGCGCGGCCGAGCGCGACGTGGTCGCCGAGTGCCACGCCGCGATGATCCGCGCCGGCGGCGACGCGCCCGGCTTCGGCCCCTTCATCCGCCCCGGTCCGCGCCTCGGCGAGGAGCACGCCACCTGGGGCAACGACACCTACCGCGCCGGCGAGCCGGTGTTCCTCGAGCTGTCGGGCTGCGTCAGCCGCTACCACGCGCCGCTCGGCCGGCTGGTCCATGTCGGCACGATCGCCGAGCCGGACGCGGCGATGGCCGAGACGGCGACGGCCGCCTTCGCCGCGGTGCTCGACGCGCTCAGGCCCGGCGTGCTCGCCCGCGACGTCTATGCCGCCTGGCAGGACGTGGTCGACGCCGCCGGCCTCGCCCACTACCGGCGCCACCATTGCGGCTACTGCGTCGGCATCGGCTTTCCGCCGTCCTGGACCGGCGGCAACCGCGTCACCGGCCTGCGGCGCGATTCGGAGCTCGCCATCCGCGAGGGCATGAGCTTCCACATCCTGTCGTGGCTGATGGGCACCGGCCGCGGCGACTTCTTCGTGTCCAACACCGTTCTCCTCGGCCCGACCGGCGCCGAGGTGCTCAACCGGACCCCGCTCGGCCCGACGATCAGATAGGAGACAGACGATGCTGAAGAACGACACGCTCGACCAGTGGGACCGGGAAAGCTTCCTCCACCCCTCGACCCACCTCGCCCAGCACGCCCGCGGCGAGGCGCCCAACCGCATCGTCAGCGGCGGCAAGGGCGTCTACATCGAGGACCGCGACGGCAACCGCCTGCTCGACGCCTTCGCCGGCCTCTACTGCGTCAATGTCGGCTACGGCCGGCCGGAGATCGCCGAGGCGATCGCCGAGCAGGCCCGCAAGCTGGCCTACTACCACGCCTATGTCGGGCACGGCACCGAGGCCTCCATCACGCTCGCCCACATGATCCTGGAGCGCGCGCCGAAGGGCATGTCGAAGGTCTATTTCGGCCTCGGCGGCTCGGACGCCAACGAGACCAACGTCAAGCTCGTCTGGTACTACAACAACGTGCTCGGCCGGCCCGAGAAGAAGAAGATCATCTCGCGCTGGCGCGGCTATCACGGCTCGGGCCTGGTCACCGGCTCGCTGACCGGGCTCGGCCTGTTCCACAAGAAGTTCGACCTGCCGCTCGAGCGCGTCGTGCACACCGAGGCGCCCTACTACTTCCGCCGCCCCGACCCGGCGATGAGCGAGGCCGCCTTCACCGCCCACTGCGTGGCCGAGCTCGAGGCGCTGATCGAGCGCGAGGGCGCCGACACCATCGCCGCCTTCATCGGCGAGCCGGTGCTCGGCACCGGCGGCATCGTGCCGCCGCCGCAGGGCTACTGGGAGGCGATCCAGGCGGTGCTCGACCGGCACGACATCCTGCTGATCGCCGACGAGGTGGTGACCGGCTTCGGCCGGCTCGGCTCGATGTTCGGCTCCGACCATTACGGCATCCGCCCCGACATCATCACCATCGCCAAGGGGCTGACCTCGGCCTACGCGCCGCTGTCCGGCTCGATCGTCTCGGACAGGGTCTGGAAGGGGCTCGAGAAGGGCACCGACGAGAACGGCCCGATCGGCCACGGCTGGACCTATTCGGCGCACCCGATCGGCGCCGCCGCCGGCATCGCCAATCTCGAGCTGGTCGACAGCCTCGGCCTGGTCGAGAACGCCGGCGAGACCGGCGCCTATTTCAACCGGGCGATGGCCGACGCGCTGGCCGACCACCCGCATGTCGGCGAGGTGCGCGGCGAAGGGCTGTTGTGCGCGGTCGAGTTCGTCGAGGACCGGCAGGCGCGCCGCTTCTTCGACGCCGGCCGCAAGATCGGCCCGCAGGTCGCCGCCGCCCTGCTCGAGGAAGGCGTCATCGCCCGCGCCATGCCGGAGGGCGACATCCTCGGCTTCGCGCCGCCGCTGTGCCTGACGCGCGCGGAGGCCGACACGGTGGTCGCCGCCACGGCCAAGGCGGTCGGCAAGGTGCTGCCGGCCTGACCGCCGGCCGGCCGGGCGGCGGTCA
>NZ_JAOAOP010000128.1 GCF_030398335.1 Aquibium sp. A9E412 | reverse complement strand
TCGCCGGTGCCGGTGCCGGTGCCGGGCCCGGCACCGGTCCGGCCGTGCGGGCCCGGCGCGGCCACCACCACGATCCGGTCGCGCAACAGCGCCCACGCCATGTCGCGCAGCGCCGGCACGAACAGCAGGAAGCCGAGCGTGTCGGTGACGAAGCCCGGTGTCAGCAGCAGCACGCCGGCGACCAGGATCATCACGCCGTGCACCAGCTCGCGGCCGGGCATGCGGCCGGCGTCCATCGTGCGGCGGATGCGGTCGACGACGCCAAAGCCCTGCACGCGCAACAGGATGGAGCCGGCGATCGCCGTGACCACGACGAGCGCCAGCGTCGGCAGCACGCCGATGGCGCCGCCGACCATGACGAACACCGCGATTTCGAGCAGCGGGATGACAAGCAGCAGGAAGGGAACGAGGCTGAAGGGCAAGGGGCTACCGGTCGCGTTTTCCGGGTGGATCTCGGCCGGCCCTGCGGCCGGCGGTTGATTGTCTGCGTGCGCGCATCAGCACCATAGGAAGATGCGCCACAGACCCTACATAGGTAGCGCCCGCTTTGATTTGAATGACGCGGGCATGAGGGCTATATGCTGGGGATTGGATGGTGCAACGTGGCGCGCCCCGCTGCCTTTCCGCCCAGGAGCACCGGGCACGACGCGTCAACTGGCTAGTGTGACATGGAATTCTTCGATTTCGGCACCATTTTCTTTCTCGTCGCGGCGCTGGTCATCTTCTTCCAGCTGCGCAACGTTCTCGGCCGGCGCACGGGCAACGAGCGTCCGCCCTTCGATCCCTACACCGCCGGGCGCACGCGGCGGGAGGGGCGCGAGAACGAGGAGGCCCAGGTGCCCGAGAACGTCGTCTCGCTGCCGCGCCGCAAGGGGCAGGGCGAGGAGGACCGCTATGCCGCGATCGACGCCATGGCCGAGCCGGGCGGCGAGCTGAACCGCGGCCTGCGCGCCATCCGCGACGCCGATCCCTCCTTCGAGCCCAAGACCTTCGTCGACGGCGCCAAGCTCGCCTACGAGATGATCGTGATGGCCTATGCCGACGGCGACCGGCGCACGCTGAAGAACCTGCTGTCGCGCGACGTCTACGAAGGGTTCGTGGCGGCCATCGCCGAGCGCGAGAAGCGCTCGGAGAAGATCGAATCCTCCTTCGTCGGCATCGACAAGGCCGACATCGTGTCGGCCGAGATGAAGGGCAGCGAGGCGCATGTCACGCTGCGCATCGTCAGCGAGCTGATTTCCGCGACCCGTGACGGCGGCGGCGCGGTGATCGACGGCGATCCGGAGACGGTCGCCGAGGTCAAGGACGTGTGGACCTTCGCGCGCGACACGCGCTCGCGCGATCCCAACTGGAAGCTGGTCGCCACCGAGGCCGAGGACTGAGCGCCATGACGGTCGCGCCGCCCTTCCCGGCCGCCCCGTGGCCCGGCGCCCGCGGTGGCGGGCGGGCGGCGGCCAGCCGCACGGTGTGAGCCGGCGCCGCGGCCCGCCGGGGTCGGCCCGGCCATGAGCCTTTCGCCGCTTCTGTCTCCGGTCTCCTTCGACGTCCTGCCGGGCTGGCAGGCCGACGACCCGGCGCCGGCCCTCGCCGCCTTCGCGCGCTCGGCCGCGCGGGCGCGCGACAAGCCCTATCGCAGCGGCAGCCTCGGCATCGTCGCCCCGGCCTTTGCGGCCGCGTTCGCCGCCGCGGCGGCGACGCCGGCCGGACGGGATGCGGCACGCGCCTTCTTCGAGGCGCATTTCGTGCCCTGCCGCATCGGTGCGGCCGGATCGGGCTTCGTCACCGGCTTCTACGAGCCGGAGCTCGCCGCCTCGCCGGTGCGCACCGCGCGGTTCACCGTGCCGCTGCTCGCGCGGCCGCACGACCTGGTCGAGCTCGACGACGTGGCGTCCCGGCCTGCCTGCCTGGCGCCCGATCTCGTCTGCGGCCGGCGGCTGGCCGACGGCCGCATCGTCGCGCATCCCGACCGGCGGGCCATCGAGAGCGGCGCGCTCGCCGATCGCGGGCTGGCGCTTGCCTGGCTCGCCGACCGCGTCGACGCCTTCTTCGTCCATGTCCAGGGAGCGGTGCGGCTCACCATGCCCGACGGCACGGTGCGCCGCCTCACCTATGCCGGCAAGTCCGGCCACCCCTTCACCGGCCCCGGCCGGGTGCTGGCCGGCCTCGGCGCCATCCCGCCCGAGCATGTCACGATGCAGACGATCCGCGCCTGGCTCGCCGCGCATCCCGAGCGGATCGACGAGATCCTGTGGCAGAACCGCTCCTACATCTTCTTCCGCGACAGCGAGACGGGCGACCCCGGCAATGGGCCCGTCGCGGCGGCCAAGGTGCAGCTCGCGCCCGGCCGCTCGCTCGCCGTCGACCGTCTGCTGCATAGCTTCGCCACGCCGGTCTTCGTCGACGCGCCGGCGCTGACGGCCGTCGACGGGCGGCCGTTCCGCCGGCTGATGGTGGCGCAGGATACAGGCTCGGCGATCGTCGGCCCGGCGCGCGGCGACATCTTCACCGGCACCGGTGCGGCGGCCGGCGAGATCGCCGGCGTCATCCGCCATGCCGCGACGTTCCATGCGCTCGTGCCGCGGCCGCTCGTGGAGGCGCGCGCGTGAGCCGGCGGCGGGCGAAAGGCCTCAGCGAGGAGGACCGGGTGCTGTGGGAGACCGTGGCACGCACCACGGTGCCGCTGAAGGAGCGCAGGCGGA
>NZ_JAOAOP010000127.1 GCF_030398335.1 Aquibium sp. A9E412 | reverse complement strand
GTCGCCGACACGCCGTCGCTGCTCGCCGGCGCCCGGCTCGCCGACATGGCGGGCGAGGCGCTGCCGACCAACCTGCCGGGCACCAGCGACGGCTATCCCAACTGGCGCCGCCGCCTCGCCGTGCCGCTCGAGGGGCTCGCCGAGACGCCGCTGTTCGCCGGCATCGCCGATGTGATGGCGACGCGGCGGCCGCGGCGATGAGGCCGCCCACCGCGACCTACCGGCTGCAGTTGCGCGGCGGCATGGACTTCGCCGCCGCCGCGGCGGTGGTGCCCTATCTGCGCGACCTCGGCGTCAGCCACCTCTACGCCTCGCCGCTGTTCGCCGCCACTGCCGGCTCGACGCACGGCTACGACGTGGTCGACCACAACGTCATCGATCCCGCGCTCGGCGGCCGCGCCGGCTTCGAGCGGCTGTCGGACGCGCTGCGCGCGGCCGGCCTCGGCCTGATCCTCGACATCGTGCCCAACCACATGGCCGCCTCGACCGAGAACCCGTGGTGGGCGAGCGTGCTGCGCTGGGGCAGCGCCAGCCCCTTCGCCGGCCATTTCGACATCGACTGGAGCCGCCGGCTGACGCTGCCGGTGCTCGGCCGTCCCTACGGTGCCGCACTGGCCGCCGGCGAGCTCGCGCTCGGCTGCGACGCGGCGGCCGGCGGGCCGGTGCTGCGCTATTTCGACCACGCGCTGCCGCTCGCCCCGGCGAGCTGGCCGCGGCTTGCGTCCGCGCTCGACCATCCGCTCGCCCGCCGGCTGGCCGGTCTTGCCGAGCGCGTCGCGCCGGGTGACGACGCCGGCCTTCGCGATGCGGTGCAGGCGCTGCTCAGCCCACCGGGCGGCGAGGACCTCGACGCCGCGCTCGCCGCCGCCTCCGCCGATGCCGGGCTGGTCGATGCCGTGCACGCCGCGCAGCCCTGGCGGCTGATGTTCTGGAAGGAGGCGCGCCGTACGCTCAGCTACCGCCGCTTCTTCGAGGTGACCGGGCTGGTCGGCGTGCGCGTCGAGGACGAGGCGGTGTTCGCCGACGTCCACCGCACCATCCTCGGGCTGGTGCGCGAGGGCCGCGTCGACGGCCTGCGGGTCGACCATGTCGACGGCCTGGCCGATCCGGCCGGCTATCTGCGCCGGCTGCGCCGCGCCGTCGGTCCCGACGTCCATCTCGTGGTCGAGAAGATCCTGTGCGAGGGCGAGCACCTGCCGCGCGACTGGCCGGTCGACGGCACCACCGGCTACGAGTTCGTCGACGCCACCGCCGATCTGCTGGCCGACGCCGACGGCGTGGCGGCGCTGTCGCGCGCCTACCGCACGGCGACCGGCGCGCCGTCGACCGAGGACGAGCGGCGCGCCGCCAAGCAGGCGATCGCCACCGTCAATTTCGAGGGCGAGGTGACCGCGCTCGTCGGCCTGCTGGCGGCGCTGCCGGGGGCCGGGCGCTTCGCGCCCGAGGCGCTGCGCCGGGCGCTGGTCGCGCTGCTCGTCGCCATGCCGGCCTACCGCATCTATGCCACCGGCGCTGCGGCGAGCGGCCAGGACCGTGCCGTGCTCGGCCGCGCCAAGGCCGATGCGGGCAAGGCCGACGCCGGCCTCGACGAGGCGGCGCTCGCCTTCCTGCACGACGTTCTGATCGGCGACGCGCCGGCCGCGCGCGGCGCGCCGGGCGAGACGCTGCGCCGGCGCTTCGGCCAGCTCGCCGGGCCGGTGATGGCCAAGGGCGTGGAGGACACGCTGTTTTACCGCGACCACCGCTTCATCGCCTTCAACGAGGTCGGCAGCGATCCCGGTCGGCCGGCGCCGGACCTGGCGCGCTTCCATGCCGCGATGGCGGCGCGCTCCGCCGCCGCGCCGCACGCCCTCACCGCGACCGCCACGCACGACACCAAGCGCGGCGAGGACGCGCGCGCGCGGCTGATGGCGCTGTCGGAGGCGGCCGGCGAGTGGACGGCGGCGCTCGAATGCTGGCGGCAGCGGGCCCGCGCGCATGTCTGCGACCTTGCTGCCGGTGCGGCGCCGGAAGCGGCCGTCCAGTGGCTGATCCCGCAGGCGCTCGCCGGCGGCTGGCCGGTCGCCGGCATGGCCGCTTTCGGAGAGACCGTCGACGGCTTCCGCCCGCGCTTCCGTGCCTATCTGGAAAAGGCGCTGCGCGAGGCCAAGCAGCGCACGAGCTGGACGCAGGTCGACGCCGACTACGAGGCGGCGGTGCTGCGCTATGCGCAGGCGCTGTTCGACGATCCGGCCTTTCGCGAGGAGCTGGAGACGCTGCTTGCCCGGCTGGCGCCGGCCGGCTGGTGCAACGGCCTCGCCCAGACGACGGTCAAGCTGACGGCGCCGGGCGTGCCCGACATCTATCAGGGCTCCGAGGCGGCCGACTTCAGTCTGGTCGATCCCGACAACCGCCGCCCGGTCGACTTCGCCCGCCTCGCCGCGATGCTCGCCGGCGAGCCGGCGGAGGGCGACCGGGCGGCGGTCAAGCAGCGGCTCGTCGCCCGCCTGCTGGCGCTGCGGCGCGCCGAGCCGGCGCTGTTTTCGCAGGGCGACTACCAGCCGCTCGCCGTCGAGGGGCCGCTGCGCGCGCATCTGGCCGCCTTCGCGCGGTCGGCCGGCGACAGGCTGCTGCTGGTCGCCGTTCCGCGCCACGTGCTCAACCTGCTCGACGGCGAGGGCCGGGTGCCGGCGGTGCGCTGGCACGGCACCGAGCTCGTGCTGCCGGCGGCGGCCGCGCGGGCGCGGCTGCGCGACGTGCTGGCGCCGCGCGGGAGGCCGGCCGCATCGCGGCTTGCCGTCGCCGACCTTCTGGCGCCGCAGGGCGTGGCCGTGTGGCTCGGCACCGCCGGCGGCGCGTGAGCCGGCGTCTTCCGCGCGCCCCGCGCGGCGGCTATCATCGCACCCGTCCCTCCGCGCGCCGCGGCAGGTGGAACCACGGCGCGGCGGACCCGTTGAACAGCCTGTGACGGGAGCATGCGATGCATGGCGACGGGTCAGTGACAGGGTTGGCAGGGCCGTCCGCGGCCGCGGCGGGCGCGGGCGGGCGATGAAGGCCGCCGCGCCCATCAAGCGTGCCCGGGCGGCCGCCGGCAAGCGCAGCGGCAAGGCGGCGCGCGCCGCCG
>NZ_JAOAOP010000126.1 GCF_030398335.1 Aquibium sp. A9E412 | reverse complement strand
GGCCTCCGCCGTCTCGGCCTTTTCCCCTGTGCGGTCGTGCGGCGGTGTCGCGTCGCCGGCGGGGGCGGCGTGCCGCGCGGGTTCGCACCGGCGGTCCGCTGCGGCATTCGCCTCGGCGTCCGCGCGGGCGGGCGCCGGCCGCGCCGCCTCGCCGCGCAGCGCCGCGGCGAAACCCGTGTCGGCGGCAGTGCCCGCGCGCGGCTTGGCCGGCGCCGGCGCGGTCGCGCGCAGGCCGGCGGACGGGGTGGCGACGCTCTGGGTCATGGCTTGTTTTCCTCGATCAGCGCGTCGATCTCCTCGAGCCGGTTGCGGGCGTCGGAGACGAAGCGCTGGGTGTCCGCCACCGCCGGCGGCAGGTCCGGCGGCATGGCTGGCGTCTTCATCGCCGCTTCGCCTTGCGCGGCGCTTGCCGCGTCGGCCGCGGCACCGGCGGCCACCGGCCGGGCGGGCGCTTCCGGCGCTGCGCCGTCGTCGGCGGCCGCCGCGGCGGCCGGCTCTTGCGCGGCGGGTGCCGACAGCACCTCGCGGGCGATGCCGATCGCGGCGTCGAGCAGCCGCCGGTCGGCGGCCGACAGGCGGCGCCGGTCGATCCCCTCGAGCGTTTCCAGAACCGCCACGACGTTCTGCGAGGTGACCGAGGCGATGCTGGCGTAGAGCGTGGCGCGCGGGTCGTCCTCGACGCCGTTGCGGCGGGCGTGCTCGGCGGCGCGCGCGGAGGCGAAGTCGAGCAGCGCATCGTAGCCGTCGATGGCGCTCTTGCGGGCCAGGCGCAGATAGATGACGCCGGCCTGCTCCTCGCTCATGCCCGACACCACCGCGTCGACGGTCGCCAGCTCGATCTTGCCGTCGAGCGCCACGATGGCCGCCACGAAGGCCTCGGCGAACTGGCTGGCATAGGGCGAGCGCAGGAAGCGGCGCACATACTGGCCCGAGGCGCGGGCGAAGCGCTCGCCGTCGCCGAGCGTCGCGGCGAGCGAGACGGAGCGGCGCAGCGCCGCCTCCTCGACCAGCGTGCCGGGCGCCATCAGCCGCGCCAGGTCGAACAGCCGGAGCGCGGCGGCGGGGTCCTCGCGCGTCGTCACCGCGCCTTTGACCAGGCCGACGAAGGCGCCGAGGCCGGGCGGCTGGCGGCGCGGGTCGGCCCCGGCCAGAAGCATGCGGGCCTTGGCGAACTCGCCCTTGAGATAGCTGACGATGCCGTAGCCGAGACGCTTCTCCGCGTCCTCGAGCTTGAGGCGCGACAGCAGGATCTCGACCGTCTTCGGATTGCCGCCGCTCATCGCGTAGACGAGCAGCGCGCGGAAGTTGCGCCGGTCGTCGAAGACCGACGGGTCGGCGTCGAGCAGGCGCTGGTCGACGAGCTCGAGCAGCTTGCGCTGCATCGGCAGGGCGGCATGGTCGCCCTCGGCGATGCGGTCCTGCACGAGCTGCAGCGAGCGCATCATCTGGTAGGGCTGCAGGTCGGCGGCGGCCGTGCCGCCGGCGCCGGCGAGAAGGCCGGCGAGCGCCAGCGCCGCCAGGCCGAGGCGTCTCACTCGGGCACCTCGAGCAGGATCTCGATGCGCCGGTTGGCGTCGGCATAGGGCTCGTCGGGCAGCTTCAGCCGGCGGTCGGCGAAGCCGGCCACCTCGGTGACGCGCGCCTCGTCGAGGCCGCCGCGCACCAGCATGTAGTAGGCGGCGTGGGCGCGCGCGGTCGACAGCCGCCAGTTGTCGTAGTCGGCCGAGCGGAAGGGCCGGCCGTCGGTGTGGCCGTTGATGCGCACCTGGCCGCGGCGGCCGGCCAGCGTGCGGCCGATCTTCTCCATCGCC
Organism: Aquibium sp. A9E412; assembly: GCF_030398335.1. Lineage (GTDB taxonomy): Bacteria > Pseudomonadota > Alphaproteobacteria > Rhizobiales > Rhizobiaceae > A9E412. The sequence goes on along the minus strand of NZ_JAOAOP010000126.1, from coordinate 1,474 downwards.
ACCACCAGGTCGCGGCGCGGCACGGCCGAGCCGATCGGGAACATGCCGTGCGCGATGTCGTCGGTGATGGAGATCAGCACGCCGCTGTCGCCCGGCGCCACCGTCACGCCGCTCGAGATCGGTTCGCCGGCGAGCGCGCTGGCCAGCTCCGCGCCAATCTCCTCGGCCAGCCGCTCGCTCGCCGAGGGGCCGCTGTCGGCGGTCTCCGCCGGCGCCTGCGGCTCGACCGGCTCGACCGGCGGCACGGGCTCGTAGAGCGCGGCGATCTCGTCGTCGAGGACGTCGCCGTCCGGCGACAGGTGGTAGGGGCCGGTCTCGAGCGCCCGCACGTCGCCGCCGAGCGGGTTCTCGCGCGCCTCGTCGGGATCGCCCTGCACGCCGTCGCGCGGCGTCTCGACCTGCTGCGACCAGAAATCGGGGGCGAAGGGGTCGCGGTAGGAATCGCCGCCAGACGCGCCGGAGGAGGGCCCGGCGAGCTGCGCGCCGCCTTCGCCCTTGTCCGACACGTTCTGCAATTCGCCGGTCTCCGCGGCGATCTCGGCCAGCACCGCGTAGGGGTCGGAGAACAGGTTCTCGTCGGAGAAGCGGCGCTGCTCGTCGCGTTCGGCGGAGTGCTGGTTGTCCTGCGGGCCGGAGTTCTCGTCGCGCGAGCCGACCGGCTGGTCCGACGCCTTTTCCGGGGATTCCTCGATGTTGGCGTTCTGCGGTCCCTTGCCGGCGTCGTCGAGGCCCTTGCGGTTGGTGCTGCGGTCGGTGAGCTTGACCGGGTTGAAGTAGCTCGCCACCGCCACCCGCGTCTCCTCGTTGGCCGCGTTGATCAGCCACATCACCAGGAAGAAGCACATCATGGCGGTCATGAAGTCGGCGTAGGCGATCTTCCACACGCCGCCGTGATGGCCGTCCTCGTCGCCGTCGCCGCCGCGGCGGACGATGACGATCTCGTCGTGGTGGTCGTCACGCTCGTCGCTCATGACAGGGCTTCGGTGACGGCCTCGGCCCACTCGGCGAGCCGGGTCTCGTAGAGGCTGTCGTCGATCTGCGCGGCGAGGTCGAGGCCGGCGGTCTCGGCGAAGTCGACCTGCGCGGCGTGCGCGCCGAGCGCCGGCTTCAGCGCCTCGATCAGGGCGGCCGGGCCGCTGACGCGCACGCGCACTGCCTCGCGGTCGGCCATCGCGTCGCGGATCACCTGCGCCAGCCGGTCGACCGCGCGGCGCTGCAGGTCGTCCGACAGCGCGGCGCCGAGGATGCGCGCGGCGACCGCCGTGGCCATGTCGGTCAGCCGCTGCTCCATCGCGGCAAGGCCGGCGGCGATCGCCTCGCCGGCCAGGCGGCCGGTCTCCCGCTGCAGGTCCTCGACCTCGGCGGCGTGGCGGGCGCGCTCGGCTTCCAGCTCCGCGGCATGCGCCTGCGCCAGGCGCTCGGCGAGCGCGGCCTCGGCCGCGGCCACGGCGGCCTCGAGGCGGCGCCGCTCGTC
>NZ_JAOAOP010000125.1 GCF_030398335.1 Aquibium sp. A9E412 | reverse complement strand
TGCTCGGGCGCGCGGAACAGCCGGCTCTGCGGCTGGAAGGCCTCGTCCGCGGCCTCCGGCGCGGGCTGCGCGGCGGCCGGACGCTCGGCGCTGCGGATCGCCTCGGCCACCGGGTCCTCGGCCGGGCGGGCCGGCTGCGCGGCCTCGGCGGCCGCCGGCGCGACGCTGCGATAGCCGGCATGCGGCACCTGGGCGGGCTGCTGCGGCCGGGCCTCGGCGGCCGGCTTCTGCACGGCGGCCGGGCGCGGCTGCGGCCGCACCGCATCGGCCGGCGCGGAGATGTCCATCGCCGCCTTGTCGATGCCGGTCGCGACGACCGAGACGCGGATGATGCCCTCGAGCTCCTCGTCGAAGGTGGCGCCGAGGATGATGTTGGCGTCCTGGTCGACCTCCTCGCGGATGCGGGTGGCCGCCTCGTCGACCTCGAACAGGGTCAGGTCGCGGCCGCCGGTGATCGAGATCAGCAGCCCGCGCGCGCCCTTCATCGAGGTCTCGTCGAGCAGCGGGTTGGCGATCGCGGCCTCGGCCGCGGCCATCGCACGCTCCTCGCCGGAGGCCTCGCCGGTGCCCATCATCGCCTTGCCCATCTCGCGCATCACCGAGCGCACGTCGGCGAAGTCGAGGTTGATGAGGCCTTCCTTGACCATCAGGTCGGTGATGCAGGCGACGCCCGAATAGAGCACCTGGTCGGCCATCGCGAAGGCGTCGGCGAAGGTGGTCTTGTCGTTGGCGATGCGGAACAGGTTCTGGTTCGGGATGACGATCAGCGTGTCGACGCAGGTCTGCAGCTCCTCGATGCCCAGATCGGCGATCTTCATGCGCCGCTGGCCCTCGAAGTGGAACGGCTTGGTGACGACGCCGACGGTCAGGATGCCCTTGTCGCGCGCCGCGCGCGCCACCACGGGCGCCGCGCCCGTGCCGGTGCCGCCGCCCATGCCGGCGGTGACGAAGCACATGTGCGTGTTCGACAGATGATCCATGATCTCGTCGATGCACTCCTCGGCGGCCGCCCGGCCGACCTCGGGCTGCGAGCCGGCGCCGAGCCCCTCGGTGACGTTGGCGCCGAGCTGGATCAGGCGTTCCGACTTCGACATCGTCAGCGCCTGGGCATCGGTGTTGGCGACGACGAATTCGACGCCGCGCAGCCCCGCGGTGATCATGTTGTTGACGGCGTTGCCGCCGCCGCCGCCGACGCCGAACACCGTGATGCGCGGCTTGAGCTCGGTGATGTCCGGCTTCTGCAGATTGATGGTCATGGTCCTCGTCCTTTTCGCCTTTCCTGCCGCCTCGCCGCTGCGGCCGCCCAACGGGGTTGCCCCGTCAAAAACTGTCTCTCAACCACTGACTGACTCGCTGCAGGCGCCCGCCCGTCCCCGTGGCCAGGAAGCGCAGCCCGCCCCCGCTCGACCGGCTCTCGAAGCCGGCCACCTGCGGATAGATCAGAAGCCCGACCGGCGTCGCGAAGGCCGGGCCCTTGGCCGCCTCCGGCAGCCCGGCGATGCCGAGCGGCCGGCCGAGCCGCACGTTGCGCCCGAGCAGCCGGCGCGCCGTCTCCGGCAGGCCGGTGAGCTGGCTCGCCCCGCCGGTCAGCACGATCCGCCGCCCCACCAGATTGCCGAAGCCCGAGCGCTGCAGGCGCTCGCGCACCAGCTCCAGCGTCTCCTCGATGCGCGCCCGCACGACGCGGTTCATCGCCCCGCGCGGCACCTGCACGGGCTGCTCGCCCTCGTCGCCGCCCATCGGCTGGATGGTCACGACGGAGCGGTCGTCGCCGTTTTCCGGCAGCGCCGAGCCGTGCATCACCTTGAGCCGCTCGGCGTCGTCGAGCCGGATCGACAGGCCGCGCGCGATGTCCATCGTCACGTGATGGCCGCCGACGGGAATCGCGTCGGCATGCACGAACTTGCCGTTGACGAACACCGACAGCGTCGTCGTGCCGCCGCCCATGTCGATGCAGGCCGCGCCCATCTCCGTCTCGTCCTGGACGAGCGCGGCCAGGCCGCTGGCATAGGGCGTGGCGACCATGCGCTCGACCGACAGGTGCGAGCGGTTGACGCACAGCTCGAGATTGCGCAGCGGCGCCAGATCGGCCGTCAGGACGTGCATCTCCACGCCCAGCGCGTCGCCCACCATGCCGCGCGGGTCGCGGATGCCGCGCTCGGCATCGAGCGTGAAGCCGACGGCCAGCGCGTGCACGAGCTGGCGCTCGGCGGCGAGCGCCTGGCGCGCGCCGGCGGCCAGCACGCGGTCGATGTCGGCTTCCGTCGCCTCGTGGCCGCCGAGATTGATGGTGGCGGCCGAGCTCTCGCTGCGCGGCCGGCCGGCCGACACGTTGACGAGCAGCGATTCCACCGTCACGCCGGCCATCCGCTCGGCCGCGTCGACGGCGAGCCGGATCGCCTCCTCGGCATGGTCGAGATCGACGACGACGCCGGACTTCACGCCGCGCGACTTCTGGTGGCCGATGCCGAGCACGCGGATGCGGTGGGTACGGTGGCTGAGCGCGCGGCCCTCCTCGGCCGGCAAGAGCCGGGCGATGATGCAGCACACCTTGCTCGAGCCGACGTCGAGCACGGTGACGACGCCCGAGCGGCGCGGCGCGGCGTTGCGCGAGGCGGTGAACCAGCTCATATGCGCGTCCCCGCCGGACGTCCGTCCATCGCCGCCTCGATCGCCTCGGCGCGGGCTTCCGCCGCCTCCGGCGTCAGCCGCACGACCAGCCGGTCGGCGAGCCGCATGTCGACGGCCTCGATGTCGCGTGCCAGAAGGTCGACGTCGCGGTCGAGCGCGGCGAGCTCGGCGAGCGCCGCCTGCGGCGCGCCCTCCGGCAGCTTGACGGTGATGCCGCTTTCCAGCCGCAGGTCCCAGCGCCGCTCGGCGACGCGGATATAGGCCTTGACGCGGGCGGCGATCGCCGGATGGCGCGCCACCGTCGCGACGAAGGCCGCGCCGTCCTCGGCCGCGCCCATGCCGATGACCAGCGGCAGCGCGGCGTGGCGCCGGCCGCCGAACGGCGCGATCACCGCGCCGTTGCGCTCGATCAGGGTGAGCCGGCTGCCGTGCTGCCAGATGGCGAACGCGCGGCGCTCGGCGATCTCGACCTCGAGGCGCGCCGGATAGACCTTGCGCACCGAGACCTCCTCGACCCAGGGCAGCGCGGCGATGCGCGTGCGCGCGGCGGCCGCGTCGAAGCCGACCAGCGAGGTCCAGCCGTCGAGGCCGACCGCCTGCAGCACGTCGATCTCGGAGGTCTCGCGGTTGCCGCTGACCGCGACGTCGGCGATGGCGAAGCCGCTGCGCGCCGTGACCGCCGCCACCACGTCGGCCGTGTGGCCG
>NZ_JAOAOP010000124.1 GCF_030398335.1 Aquibium sp. A9E412 | reverse complement strand
CGCCGCGCGTGCGCCGCACCGCGCCGAAGCCGAGGAAGGATTCCACCGCCGCCGGGTCGCGCAGCGCCGCACCGTCGAGCTCGGCGGTGATGCGGCCGCGCTCGAGGATCAGCACCCGGTCCGACAGCGCCGTGATGAAGTCGAAGTTCTGCTCGACCAGCAGGATGGTGAGCCCGCGCTCGGCACGCAGCCCGGCCAGCGTCTCCTCCATCTCCTCGATGATGCTCGGCTGAATGCCCTCGGTCGGCTCGTCGAGCAGCAGGAACCAGGGATCGGCCATCAGGCCGCGCGCCAGGGCCAGAAGCTGCTGCTCGCCGCCCGACAGCGCCCCGCCCGGCCGCTCGAGCAGCCGCTCGATGCGCGGGAAGTGGCCGAGCACCTCCTCGAGCGCGTCCTCCTCGCCGCGCTCGCCGTCGCCGTGGAAGGCGAGCCGCAAATTGTCGCGCACCGAGAGCTGCGGAAAGATGCCGCGCCCCTGCGGGATGTAGCCGAGCCCGCGCAGCGCGCGGTCGTGCGGCCGCAGCCGCGTGATCGCCTCGCCGTCGAGCACGACCGAGCCGCCGCGCGCCGGCAGGAAGCCCATGATCGTCTTGAGCAGCGTCGACTTGCCCATGCCGTTGTGGCCGAGGATGCCGACGGTCTCGCCGTGGCCGACGCGCATGTCGATGCCGTGCAGCACCGGAATGCGGCCGTAGCCGGCGGCCAGCGAGGAGATGGTCAGGGCGTCGCCTTCGCTCATGGGATCAGGTCTTCTTGCCGAGATAGACGTCGCGCACGCGCCGGTCCTGCATCACCGCCTCGACCGGCCCCTCCATGAGGATGCGGCCCTGCGCGAAGACGGTGACCAGGCTGGCGATCGAGCGGATGAACTGCATGTCGTGCTCGACGATGATGATGGCGGCGTCGCGGTTGAGCTCGCCGATGATCGCGGCCATGCGCTCCACCTCCTCCGCCGTCATGCCGGCGGCCGGCTCGTCGAGCAGGATCAGCCACGGCTCGGCCGCGATCACGATGCCGAGCTCGACGCGCTGGCGCTCGCCGTGCGAGAGCTGGCCGACCAGGGCGCGCGCGATGTCGGTGAGCGCAAGGCGCTCGAGCGCGCCGTCGACCGCCGCGCGCGCCCCCTGGCGGCCATGCGTGCGGTAGGCGGCGAGCCATATGTTCTCGCGCACCGACAGCCCGTCCATGACGCTCGGCACCTGCGTCTTGACGCCGACGCCGAGGCGGGCGATGGCCTGCGGATCGCAGCCGGTCGTCTCCTCGTCCTGGATCAGCACCTCGCCGGCGGTCGGCTTGAGCTGGCCGGTCAGGCACTTGAAGAAGGTGCTCTTGCCGGCGCCGTTCGGGCCGATCAGGCAGCGCAGCTCGCGCCGCGCCAGCTTGAAGTCGACATTGTCGACCGCGGTGACGCCGCCGAAGCTCATCGTCAGGCCGCGCGTCTCCAGCACGCTAGACATGGCGCAGGCCCCGCGCCCGCTGCCGGGCGCGCGCGCCGCGCCGGGCGCGCCGCGGCCGGCGCCGCCCCGCCCGCTCCCAGCCCGACAGGAAGAGGCCGGCGATGCCGCGCGGCAGCACGAGCACCGACAGGACCAGGATCAGCCCGAGCACCAGCGTGTTGTCGATCAACGACTGCTGGCCGAGCAGGAACTTGGCGTAGCCGAGCACCATGGCGCCGATCACCGGGCCGACCAGCGTGCCGAGCCCGCCGACGATGCACCAGATGATGATCTCGGCCGACTGGGCGAGCGAGAACAGCCCCGGCGTGACGATCTCCGCCCAGCAGGCGAACAGCGTGCCGGCGAGCCCGGCGATGCCGCCGCCGATGGCGAACAGCACCGTCTTGCGCAGCCGCGCGTCGTAGCCCATCAGCTCGGCGCGCTGCTCGTTCTCGCGGATCGCCACGGCGATGCGGCCGAACGGGCTGGCGAGCAGCCAGCGCACCAGCGCGTAGACGACGAGCAGCGCCGCCGCGCAGACGTAGTAGAAGGCGCGGTCGTAGATGACCCAGCCCGGATCGCCCGGCACGTTGAGGATGGGATAGCCGGGAATCCCGTTGAAGCCGCCGAGGCGCGCCTGGCCGATCGCGTATTCCGGCCCGGCGGTCGAGTTCATGAACTTGAAGAAGATCAGCGTGACGACCAGCGTGATGACGCCGAGATAGACGTCGGAGAGCCGGCCGTAGAACATCATCGCGCCGAGCAGGAAGGCGAAGGCGAACGGCACCGCGATGCCGAGCAGGAAGGGCAGCGTGCTCTCGCCGATGTTGATGGCGGCGATCGCGTAGGTGTAGGCGCCGAGCCCGTAGAAGGCGGCCTGGCCGAAGCACAGGATGCCGCCGAAGCCCCAGATCAGCCCGAGGCTGAGCGCCAGGATGGCGTAGATGACGAGCACCGACAGCGTATAGCTCTCGATGGCGAGCGGCGCGGCGAGCAGCACCAGCGCGCCGATGGCGAGCGCGGCAAGCGTGCCGCGGAGCTGGCGGCGCGCCGTCACATCGACCCCCGGAAGAAGCGCCCGGTGATGCCCTGCGGCAGAAGCCGCAGGAGGATCACCGCGGCGATCAGCAGCGCCACCTCGCCGACCACCGCGGTCGTGGCGAGCGTGAAGACCTGCGAGACCAGGCCGAGCACGGTGGCGCTCGACACCATGCCGGCGATCACCGAGGCGCCGCCGGTGATCACGGTGATGAAGGCCTTGGCGATGTAGGTGGCGCCCGTCGACGGCACCAGGCCGACGAGCGGCGCCAGGATGCCGCCGGCCAGCCCGGTCAGCGCCGAGCCGGCGAAGAAGGTCGCCATGTAGACGCGGTCGGGATTGTAGCCGAGCGCCGAGGCCATGTCGGCGCGCTGCATGGTGCCGCGCGCGACGAGCCCGATGCGGGTCAGCCGCAGCACCAGATACATGCCGACCAGCAGCGCCACGACGACGAGGATGATGAACAGGTTGTAGCCGTTGACCTGGTAGGCGCCGAGCGCGAAGCCGGAGATCGGCGGCGAGATGCCGGTCGTCGTGTTGCCGAAGATCATCGTGGCCAGCCCGATGAAGAACAGGCTCAGGCCCCAGGTGGCGAGCATGGTGTCGATCAGCCGGCCGTACAGGAAGCGGATCACCAGCCGCTCCACGACAAGCCCGATCAGCCCGACGACCAGCGGCGCCACCACCAGCATGGCGATGTAGACGTTGATGCCGGCATGCACCGCCACGATGGTGGCGTAGCCGCCCATCATCATGAACTCGCCATGCGCCAGGTTGATGACCCGCATCATGCCGAAGATGACGGCGAGCCCGGCGCTGATCAGCACCAGCGAAGCCACCGAATAGACGATCTCGATCGCGAGGACGCCCGCCAGATCCACCGTTTGCCCCTGTGCTTCGTGCCGGCCCGCGGGCCGCACCGGTCCCGTCCGGCCGCCGCGCACGCGG
>NZ_JAOAOP010000123.1 GCF_030398335.1 Aquibium sp. A9E412 | reverse complement strand
GAGCGGCACCGGCTGCTGCAGCTCAACCTGCGCTACGACAACCGCTCGGCCGACGCCGTCCTGGCGCTGATCGCGGAGACGGCGCCCGACGTGGTGACGCTCAACGAGGTGTCGAGCGCCTGGCGCGAGGCGCTGCGCGCGACGGAAGACGACTACCCCTACCGCGTCTTCTGCCGGCCGGGCGCGCTGATCGGCGGCGTGGCGATCCTGTCGCGCCGGCGCTTCGACTACCGCTGGCCGCCGCAGTGCCACGAGCGCGGCGCGCTGGCGATCGCCGGCGTGTGGCTCGACGAGACGCGCTCGCTCAAGGTGGCGGCGGTGCATCTCGGCTGGCCGTGGCCGTACGGCCAGCACGGCCAGGTGGCGCGGCTGGCCGCGCCGCTCGGCACGCTCGGCGAGACCGCGCTGGTCGCCGGCGACCTCAACGCCGCGCCGTGGAGCGAGACGGCGACGCGGCTGGCGGCGGCCGGCGGGCTGACGATGGTGCGCGGCATCGGGCCGACCTGGCTGCACCGCGCGCTGCCCGGCGCGCTGCGCCCGGCGCTCGGCCTGCCGATCGACCACGTGCTCGTCAAGGGCGCCGTCCTGCCGCTCGCCGCCCGGCGCCTCGCGGCGGCGGGATCGGACCACCTGCCGGTGCTGTTCGACTTCGCGCTGCTGCCGCAGGAACGGCCGGCCGGCCCGCGCCTGGCGGGCGCGCGGCCTCACATGTTCTGGTAGACCGGCCCCTCGCCGCCCTGCGGCGGCACCCAGTTGATGTTCTGGTTGGGGTCCTTGATGTCGCAGGTCTTGCAGTGCACGCAGTTCTGCGCGTTGATGACGAAGCGCGCCTCGCCGTCCGGCTTGCCGGCCGCGCCGCCCTTTTCCGCAGCACCCGGGCCGCCAGCCAGCGCGTTGCCGTCGGCGTCGACCCATTCGTAGACGCCGGCCGGGCAGTAGCGCGAGGACGGGCCGGAGAAGACGGCGAACTCCGAGCTCTTCTGCAGCGCCATGTCGCCGACCTGCAGGTGCACCGGCTGGTTCTCCTCGTGGTTGGTGTTCGACAGGAACACCGAGGACAGCCGGTCGAAGGTCAGCGCGCCGTCGGGCTTGGGATAGCGGATCGGCTTGTGCCGCGCCGCCGGCTCGGTCGCCGCGTGGTCGGGCTTGCCGTGGCCCAGCGTGCCGAACAGCGACAGGCCGAGGAGCTGGTTGAGCCACATGTCGAAGCCGCCTATGCCGACGCCGAGCAGCGTGCCGAAGCGCGACCACAGCGGCTTGACGTTGCGCACCTTCTTCAGGTCGCGGCCGACCTCGGAACCGCGCCAGCCCTCCTCGTAGCCGGTCAGCTCGTCATGCGCGCGCCCGGCGGCGATCGCCTCGGCGGCGTGCTCGGCCGCCTGCATGCCCGACAGCACGGCGTTGTGCGAGCCCTTGATGCGCGGCACGTTGACGAAGCCGGCTGAGCAGCCGATCAGCGCGCCGCCCGGGAAGACCAGCTTGGGCACCGACTGCCAGCCGCCCTCGCTGATGGCGCGCGCGCCGTAGCCGACGCGCTTGCCGCCCTCGAAGGTGCCGCGGATCGCCGGATGCGTCTTGAAGCGCTGGAACTCCTCGAAGGGCGACAGGTAGGGGTTCTTGTAGTTGAGGTGGACGACGAAGCCGACGGCGACCTTGTTGTCGTCCAGGTGGTAGAGGAAGGAGCCGCCGCCGGTGCGCGAATCGAGCGGCCAGCCGAAGCTGTGCTGCACCAGGCCGGGACGGTGGTTCTCCGGCCGGACCTCCCACAGCTCCTTCAGGCCGATGCCGTATTTCTGCGGCTCGCGGCCCTCGTCGAGGCCGAAGCGGGCGATGAGCTGCTTGGCGAGCGAGCCGCGCACGCCCTCGCCGATCAGCACATACTTGCCGAGCAGCGCCATGCCGGGCTGGTAGTTGGGGCCGCGCGAGCCGTCCGCCTCGACGCCCATGTCGCCGGTCGCCACGCCGACGACCGCGCCGTCGTCGTCGTAAAGCACTTCCGCCGCCGCGAAGCCCGGATAGACCTCGACGCCGAGCGCCTCGGCACGGCCGGCCAGCCAGCGGCACACATTGCCGAGCGAGACGATGTAGTTGCCGTGGTTGTTCATCAGCGGCGGCATCAGCACGTTGGGCAGCCGCATCGAGCCGGACGGCCCGAGCACCAGGAAGTGGTCGGCCGTCACCGGCGTCCTGAAGGGATGGTCGGGGTCGTCGCGCCAGTCGGGCAGCAGCCGGTCGATGCCCACGGGATCGACCACCGCGCCCGACAGGATGTGCGCGCCGACCTCGCCGCCCTTTTCGAGCACGACGACGGAAAGCTCCGGCTCGAGCTGCTTGAGCCTGATCGCCGCGGCCAGCCCCGCCGGCCCCGCGCCGACGATCACCACGTCGAACTCCATGCTTTCGCGTTCGCTCTCGCTCATCAACACCTCCGCCTGCCGCCGCGACCATAGCGGTCGGACCCGAGAACCTGCCGGCCTGTCGCCTCGCCGCGCTATAGCGCATCCGACCGGGCGGCGAAACCGCTGCTTGCGCGCGGCGCCGCACGCTGCCATCGGGGCGACGGGCAAACATTTTACCTTGACGTAAAGGTCAATCAACCCGTCGCCGCGCCGCCTGCCATGCGGCCGGCTGCCGCGGCGCCGGGCCGGCGTTTCGCGCATGGCTTCGGCGCGGCGCTCGGCAAGGGCGCGGCGGCGGTGTATGCTGGGGATGGCGGCGCCGGCCCGAAGGCCTGACCGCGGCCGCCGGAAAGGAGGACCGCTGACAGCGTGTGCCCGGCTCCTTCTCCTCCTGCTCGTCGTCCCGTTCGTCGCCGGCGCGGGACCGGGCGACGACGGCCGCTGGCATGCCGGCGCCTACGCCTTCTCCGACGAGCTCGGCGGTTTCACCATCCGCGCCGTCTCCGGCACCGGCACGCGCTCGGATCCGGTCGTCATCGTGCAGGAACTCGCCTCGGCGAGCCCGGTGACGCTGGTGATCCGCGCCACCCGCGTCATCCGCCCCTTCGCCATGGCCGGCGACCCGGCGAACGGCTTTCTCTATCTGCGGCTGGAGACGGTCAACGGCAGCGGCGCGGCCTGGGTCGCCTTCGGCTTCGAGCTGCAGGAGGTGCGGGGCGAGGCGAGCGGCTATGGCGACGGGCTGTCCTTCGACCAGCGCCGGGCGGATTCGCAGCGGGTCGGCTCCGACGCCTTCGCGCTGCACGACAGCGATTTCGAGCCGGAGGACCGGCTCGTCTTTCGCGGCGGCAAGACCGACCCCGGCGAGACGGCGGTCTTCCGCTTTCTCGTCACCGACTTCACGCCGGTGGCCGAGTTCTATCTCGTGCAGGACCCGCGCATTCCCTATTCCTGAGCGCGGCGGCGGGCGGCGGCCTCCTTTGCCGCTTGCATTCGCACGGCGGGGCGTGACAATCGACGGCATGAGAGAAAGCCAGACGGACCGGCCCGCGCTTGCCGCGCTGCTCGCCTTCTATGCCGATGCCGGCGTCGACGAGGCGCTGACCGACGCGCCGGTCGACCGCTTCGCCGAGCACG
>NZ_JAOAOP010000122.1 GCF_030398335.1 Aquibium sp. A9E412 | reverse complement strand
GCGCGGCCTGCCGAGCGGTGGCCGGCCCGGCATCGGCATCGGCCCGGCGCGGCGCGTCGTGCGGTTCGGCTGCGGGTTCGGGCGGCGGCGCCTCCGGCGGGCGCCGGTCGAGCCCCATCACCACCGTCTCAGCCTCGACCACGTCGGCCTCCGCCGCGTCGTCGGCCTCCGGCGGCGCGGCGAGGGCGCTGACCGGCAGCGTATCCTCCGGCTCCTCGCCCTCGATCACCTGGCCGAGCCGCGCCATCGGCACGCGCCACTCGAAGGCGTCGAACCGGCCGGTGACCGGCGAATAGGGCGCCCAGCGCTCCGACACGTAGCCGTCGGCCACCCAGGCCGGGTCGCGCGGCGCGCGCAGCGCCTTGTTCAGCCAGTGGCGCACCCGGCCCTGGTCGCCGGTCTCCTGCTCCTCGATGTCGGCGAGCAGCAGATAGGCGCTCTCGCGCGGCGCCAGCCGGATGGCCGCCTCGACGGCCGCGCGCGCCTCCTTGAACTCGCCCGCCTCCAGCGCGGCGCGCGCCACGGCGAGCGAGGATTCGATGTTGTTGGCCTTGAGGCCGCGCAGCTTCTTGGCCCGCGCCAGCCGGTCGTGCGTGGAATCGCCGGTGCGCGCGTGCACATAGGCCTCGGCGATCTCCGGGTGCGGCTCCTTGCGCCAGATCGCCTCCAGCACCTTGGAGCCGCGGCGCAGGTCGTTCTGGCGGAAATACGCCTTGGCGGCGAGCACGGCGGCGGGCACGAAGTCGGGCTGCAGCCGGTTGGCCTCGAGCGCGGCGACGCGGGCGGCTGCCGGGTCGCTGTCGAGCTGCTCGGCCGCCTGCGCGGTGAGCAGCACCGCGCGGCGCCGCGCCAGCGCCTCGCGGTCGGCCTGGCGCGTCGCCTTCTGCGCCTCGACGAGCTTCAGCGCGCCGGCCCAGTCGCCCTCCTGCGTCTTCTGCTCCAGCGTCGCCTCGACCGCCCAGCCGAGCTGCGGCGCCGCCTCGGCGGCCTCGGCGGCGTAGTGGCGCGCCGCCTCGCGCTCGCCCAGCCGCTCGGCCTCGAGATAGAGGCCGCGCAGCCCGAGCAGCCGCATTTCGGGGTCCTTCAGCATCGCCTCGAAGGTCTCGCGCGCGGTGTCGTGGTCGCCCTCCAGCAGTGCCGCCTGGGCGTCGAGCAGGTGGATCAGCGGCTCGCGGTCCGAATCGATCAGCTTGCCCGCCTGGCGCACCATGCGCCGGGCCTGGCCGCCGTCGCCGGAACCGGCCGCGATCAGCCCGGTCGACAGCGCCTGATAGCCGCGGTCGCGCCGACGCACGCGGAAATAGCGCGCCACCATGTAGGGGCTGTTCCACACTCCGCGCAGCACCCACCAGGCAAGCATCACCGCCGCCACGATGACCGCCAGCATCACCGCCGCGGCCATCAGCGTCAGCTCGTAGCGGTAGCCGGCGACCGTCAGCACCAGCTCGCCGGGCCGCTCGGCGAGCCAGGCGAAGCCGACGCCAAGCAGGAAGACGACGAGCAGGAAGAACAGGATACGCAGCATCGATGACTCCTCAGGCCGCCGTCAGCGCCTGCGACAGCGCCCGCTCCGCCACGCGTTCGGCCGCAAGCCGTGCGCGCAGCGCCGCGGCGAACTCGCCGCCCGCCTCCTGCGCGGCAGCCGGCAGCGCCTCGTACTCGGCCAGCGCCCGCTCGTAATTGCCGTTGGCGACCGCCGCCTCCATGCGCGCCACGATGGCCGGCGCGTCGTCGCCCGCCACCTCGCCGACCGGCCGCACGGTGACCAGCGACTGGGCGCTCGACCACAGCCGCGAGAAGAAGCCGGCGTCCGGCGCAGCGGTGCGCGCCGCATCGACCATGCGCGAGGCGGCCTGGGAGGCGCGCGCGGCGAGCTCGGCCCGCGTCGCCACCCCCTCGCCCGCATGCGGCCTCAGCCGCTCGAGCTCCGGCGCCTCCGGCGCCAGCGCGGCATAGGCCTCGAGCTCGGCGGCAAAGGGCGCACCGCGGTCGATCGCCGACTTGAGCGCCGTCGCCGCAACGACCAGCGCCAACCGCTCCTGGCCGCCCGCCTCGCCGAGCTGGTCGGCCAGGCCGCCGAGCCGCTCGTCGATGCCGGCCAGCCGCTGGTCGAGCCCGGCGAGCCGCTCCTCGTTGGCGCTTGCCCGTTCGGCCGCCGCGGCGGCCGCCTGTTCGGCCGCGCGCGCCGCGGCCGCGAGCCCGTCGACCTCCTCGCGCAGCGCGGCCAGCGCCTCGCCGCCGGCGCCGCCGTCGCCCGAAAGTCCGGCGACCTGCTCCTCGAGCGCGGCAAGGCGCTCGCGCAGCGCCTGGCTCAGCGCGCCGTCGGCGGCGCCGGCCTCGGCCATGTCGGCGACGCGCCGTTCCAGCGCGGCGAACTGGTCCTGCAGCGCCTCGAGGCCCGGTGCCTCGCCGGCTTCGCCCGAGGCGACCGCCTCCGTGAGCGCCGCGACCTCCTGGCCGAGCGACTGCAGCGTGTCTTCCACGGAGGCCACGCGCTGCTGCGCCTCGCCGAGCGCCTGGCGCAGCGCGTCGGTGTCCTCGCCGGCCGTGCGCAGCGCCTCGATCTCGCCGGCAAGCCGCTCGACCTCGCCGCGCAGGCTCGCCACCTCGGCCGAGGCCGCATCGCCGCCCGGTGCGCCCGGCACCGGCAGCAGGCCGCGCCATTGCAGCACCGCGGCGAGCGCCAGCACGAGAAGCGCCCCGACGATGCCGGCGAGCAGCGCCCGGCCGCTGCCGCCGCCGCGCGGGGCCGCGGGCGTGCTGCCGCCGCCGCCGGCGCCGCCGTCGCGGCCGAAGCCGCCGCCCGAACGCGCCTGCGAGCGGCTGCCGGCGGACGCCGTCGACCCGGATGCCCCGGTGGCCGCGGCGCCGGCAGTCTTGTCCCGGTCGCTCGAAGACGGCTTGTCCTGCGCCCGCGCGCCGGCCGCCGCAGCCGGCTTGTCGGCCGCGGCGGCGCTGCCGCGGGAGCCGGACGCGTCGGCGGCCGGCCGGTCGCCCGCGCTCGCCTGCGCCGGCTTTTCAGCCTTGTCAGACTTGTCGGTCTTGTCGCTCTTCGCCTTGTCGGACGCCTCGGCAGCAGTGCCGCCCGCCGGCGGCTTGCCCGCGCCTTCGCCGCCCGGCCCGCCGGCGGCGGATTTCGCCGTTTCGGAGCTTGGCTCGCGCTTCACCGACTCGGCCTCGAGATCGATCGTGACCGGGTCGCGCTTGGGCTTGGAGTGGCGGGTTCTGGGCGTCTTGACCATCGGCGGTCTCCGCGGGAGGTGGGGCTGCGGGCGCGGCAGCGGCGTGCGCGTCCCGTGTCGCGTCCTAGCATAGAGGCTTCGGCAGAAAAGAGAACGCCGTCGCCCTCATGTGTGCGCCGCCAGAAGGTCGAGCAGCGCCGCCTCGTCGGGCCGCTCGGCAACGGCCACGCGCTGCGCCGGCATCTCGCCGTCCAGCGCCGCGGCCACGCGCTGCGAGATGCAGAAGGCGCGCGTGTTGCCGAACAGCAGCGCCAGCGCGCTGCGCGCCCGCAGCGCCGCGAACTGCTGTGCGGCCACGGCAGAGAAAACGAGGGTGCCCCAGACCGGGTTCCAGCCGGTGACATGCGCCACATGGTCGCTGGTGTGGTGCACCGGCACCGTGTCGTAGGTCTCGACCGCGCCGACGTCGAGCCCGGCCGCCGCCAGCGCCCGCTCCAGCGCCGCCGTGCGCACGCGGCCGCACAGATAGATCACCGGCGTGCCGGCCGTCTCG
>NZ_JAOAOP010000121.1 GCF_030398335.1 Aquibium sp. A9E412 | reverse complement strand
GCCGTGCCGCGGCCCCCCTCTGTTCAGATGGCCAGATACTCGTGGCGCAGCGCCTCGTCCTCGAGCACCTCCCGGGCCGAGCCGGAGAAGGCGACCTCACCGGTGTCGAGGATGATGGCGCGGTCGGCGAGCTTGAGCGCGGCGACCGCGTTCTGCTCGACCAGCACGGTGGTGATGCCGGCCGCGCGCACCTCCTTGAGCGCCTTCTCGATGTCGTGCCGCACCACCGGCGCCAGCCCCTCATAGGGCTCGTCGAGCAGCAGCAGCTTGATGTCGCGCGCTAGCGCGCGGCCGATCGCCAGCATCTGCTGCTCGCCGCCCGACAGCGTCGTGCCCTCCTGCCGGCGGCGCTCCTTGAGCCGCGGGAACAGCGTGTAGATGCGCTCGTAGTCCCAGCCCGGCTTGCCGGCGATGCGGGCGAGGTCGAGATTCTCCTCCACCGTCATGCCGGGGATGATGCGGCGGTCCTCCGGCACGAGCTGCACGCCGGCGAGCGCGGCCTCGAACGACTGCATCTTGTGCAGCGGCTGGCCCATCAGCCAGATCTCGCCGCCCCGCAGCTCCGGCGTGTCGGTGCGCGCGATGGTGCGCAGCGTCGAGGTCTTGCCGGCGCCGTTGCGCCCGAGCAGCGCCAGGATCTCGCCTTCGGCGATGTCGAAGGACACGTCCTGCACGATGTAGCTGTCGCCGTAGAAGGCCTTGAGGTTGCGCGCGGCGAAGTACTGGCCCTTCGCGTCGGCGGCGAGCGGGGCTGCGGTGGGACGCGGTGCGACCATGTTCATACCTGCTCCTCCCCGAGATAGGCTTCCTTCACCTTCGGGTTGTTCTTGATCTCCTCCGGCGTGCCCTGGGCGATGATGCGGCCGCCGGCCAGCACGGTGATGCGGTCGGCCAGCGAGAAGACGACGTGCATGTCGTGCTCGATGATGACCTTGGTCATGCCGGCTTCCTTGATCTTCTTGAGCAGCTCGATCGTGGCGTTGGTGTCGTGCCGCGCCATGCCGGCGGTCGGCTCGTCGAGCAGCAGCAGCTTGGGGTGCTGGACCAGCCCCATGGCGAGCTCGAGCCGGCGCTTGTCGCCGCGCGACAGGCTCGAGGCGACCGAGTGCAGGTGCTTGGCCAGGCCGACGCTGGCGATCACCTCCTCGGCCTCCGCGCGGATCGCCTTTTCCTGGCCGAGCGCGCGGAACGGGTTGAGCCGGAAGTGGCCGTCGCGCTTCGACAGCGCCGGCACCATGACGTTTTCCAGGACGGTCAGGTCGAGAAACACCTCCGGCGTCTGGAACACGCGGGCGACGCCGAGCTGGTTGATCTCGTGCGGCGACTTGCCGGTCAGCGTGTGGCCGTCGAACACGACGGCGCCGCGGTCGGGCCGGATGCGGCCGACGCACACGTTGAGCAGCGTCGACTTGCCGGCGCCGTTCGGCCCGATGATGGCGTGCGTCTCGCCCTTGCGCACGTCGAGGTCGACGTCGCTCAGCGCGTGCAGGCCGGCGAACGACTTGTGCACGTCGTCGATGTGCAGGACCTTGTCGGGCACCCCGCTCTTGAAGCCGCGCTCTTCCTCGTCGTCGCGCACGATCTCAGCAACAGACATCCTCTACCCCCGTTCTTCCACCGCCTGGCCGACGCTGACCGGCGTGCCGCCCTGCCGCGGCCGCGTGAACAGCGCGACGAGCCGCCGGAAGCCCTCCATCAGCCCGCCGGGCAGGAAGATGACGATCACCATGAACAGCAGGCCGAGCGTCAGGTGCCAGCCCTCGCCGACGAACAGCGAGACGGTGCCGACGACGAAGTCCTCCAGCCCGTCGGGCAGGAAGGACAGCGCGTTGTGCAGGATGCCCTCGTTCCACGACGACACCTTCTGCTCGGCATACTTGATGAGGCCGGCGCCGAGCACCGGGCCGACCAGCGTGCCGACGCCGCCCAGGATGGTCATCAACACGACCTCGCCCGACGCCGTCCACTGCATGCGCTCGGCGCCGGCGATCGGGTCGGTGACGGCGAGCAGCGCGCCGGCGAGCCCGGCATACATGCCGGAGATGACGAAGGCCGAGATCAGGTAGGGCCGCGTGTGGATGCCGGTGTAGTTGAGCCGCTTCTGGTTCGACTTGATGGCCTTGAGCATCATGCCGAAGTTCGACTTGTTGATGCACATGGCGACGAAGAAGCAGGCGATCAGCATCACCGCGCAGAAGTAGAAGCCGGGAAAGCCGCTCATCTTCATGCCGAACAGGTTGGTGATCGGCACGCCGATCTCCTGGATGCCGAGCGCCTGGTCGATCACCCGCACATCGCCGTCGCGCAGCGACACCGCCGCGCTGTCGCGGATGGCGCGCACCTGCAGGCCGGTCTCGCCGTTGGTGATCGGGGTGAGCACCGAATAGGCGAGGTTGTAGGACATCTGCGCGAAGGCCAGCGTCAGGATCGAGAAGTAGATGCCCGAGCGGCGCAGCGACACGTAGCCGATCAGGAAGGCGAAGACGCCGGCCAGCAGGATCGACAGCACGACGGCCGGCAGCACGTTCATCGTCAACAGCTTGAACGACCACACCGCCACGTAGGAGCCGACGCCGAGGAAGGCGGCGTGGCCGAACGACAGGTAGCCGGTCAGCCCGAACAGGATGTTGAAGCCGATGGCGAAGATGCCGAAGATGGCGAACTTCTGCAAAAGGTCGGGATAGGCCGCGCCCACCGGCTGCATCAGCCACGGCGCGGCCAGCACGATCGCCGTGAAGCCGCAAAGCAGCAGCCAGTCGTTGCGCGAGAAGGTGCGCAGCATCTCTCAGTCCTCCATCACACCCTTGCGGCCCATCAGGCCACGCGGCAAGGTGAGCAGGACGATCACCGCCACGAGATAGATCACGATCTGGTCGATGCCGGGCAGAATCGACTTGACCTCGTTCATCGACGCGAAGCTCTGCAGGATGCCGAGCATGAAGCCGGCCGCCACCGCGCCGGTCAGCGAGCCCATGCCGCCGACGACCACGACCACGAAGGACAGCACCAGGAAGTCCATGCCCATGTGGTAGTCGGGCGGCAGGATCGGCGTGTACATCGCGCCCGCCATGCCGGCGACGACGGCGGCCAGGCCGAACACGATGGTGAAGCGGCGCTGGATGTTGATGCCGAGCAGGCCGACCGTCTCGCGGTCCTGCATGCCCGCGCGCACCACCATGCCGAAGGTGGTGAACTGCAGGAAGGCGAAGACGGCGAAGATGACGAGCGCGGAGAACAGGAAGTAGACGAGCCGCCACCACGGATAGATGACGTTGTCGCCGAGGCCGAGCCAGGCGCCGACATTGGCCGCGCCGGCGACCACGTCGGGTGCCGGCTGCGGGATCGGGTTGGCGCCGAAATAGTGCCGCACGATCTCCTGCAGGATGATCGCCAGGCCGAAGGTGACGAGGATCTGGTCGGCGTGCGGGCGCTTGTAGAAGTGCTTGATGAGGCCGCGCTCCATCGCCACGCCGATCGCCGCCATGACGACGATCGCGAGCACGATCGACAGCGGCACCGACCAGTCGATCAAGAAGCCGGCCGCCTCGGGTCCGAGCCAGCCTTGCAGATAGGGCACCTCGACCTTGAGCGGATTGCCGAGGAAATCGGTCTCCGTCTCGCTGATCTCGACATAGGACAGGTTGAGCAGCCGGTTGAGCGCCACCGCGCAGAAGGCGCCGAGCATGAACAGCGCGCCATGCGCGAAGTTGACCACGCCGAGCGTGCCGAACACCAGCGTCAGCCCGAGCGCGATCAGCGCATAGGCGCCGCCCTTGTCGAGCCCGTTGAGAACCTGAAGAAAGATCGCGTCCATGCGAGCAACCCGCCACGTCGCCCGGCGGCGCTCGCCGGGCCTGCCAAAACCTGCCTGTCCGGCGGCCGGCCGCAGCCCG
>NZ_JAOAOP010000120.1 GCF_030398335.1 Aquibium sp. A9E412 | reverse complement strand
CTCAAGCATGGCAGCGGTCTCCGAATCACCGCCACCAACCGAATCAGAATCCAAGCAAGTTCGAAACACCGTTAACCCGAGTTCACTGCCGTGCGCACCGCCGCCGCGCGTTGACAGCCCGGCGCCGATCGTCTATGGCCAGCCGCACCGCCGGGTGAGGCCATCCGGCGGTTTCTTCGACGTGTCCCGTGGTCCGCTTGCCGCTTGCGCGCGCGCACGGACCTGTCAGGCCCCGCAAACACGGGGTCAGAGGAGGGCGCGTTTCCTTCACCCGGGTCGTGAAGACCCGGGCGCAATGTCTTGAAAGGGAATGCGATGAGCAAGCGCCATTCGGCAAAATACAAGCTCGACCGCCGGCTCGGCGAAAACATCTGGGGCCGCCCCAAGTCGCCGGTCAACCGCCGCGAATACGGCCCCGGCCAGCACGGCCAGCGCCGCAAGGGCAAGCTGTCCGACTTCGGCCTGCAGCTTCGCGCCAAGCAGAAGCTGAAGGGCCATTACGGCGACATCTCCGAAAAGCAGTTCCGCCGCATCTACGACGAGGCCAACCGGCGCAAGGGCGAGACGACGGAGAACCTGATCGGCCTTCTGGAATCGCGTCTCGACGCGCTCGTCTACCGCGCCAAGTTCGTGCCGACGATCTTCGCCGCGCGCCAGTTCGTCAATCACGGCCATGTCAAGGTCAACGGCCGGCGGGTCAACATCCCGTCCTTCCGCTGCCGCCCGGGCGACGTGATCGAGGTGCGCGAGAAGTCGAAGCAGCTCGCCATCGTGCTCGAGTCGACGCAGCTCGCCGAGCGCGACGTGCCGGAGTATGTCGAGGCCGACCACTCCAAGATGACGGCGACCTTCACCCGCGTGCCGACCCTCTCCGACGTGCCGTTCGCCGTGCACATGGAGCCCAATCTGGTCATCGAGTACTACTCGCGCTGACCGGCCCCGGCCGCACCGATCGAGAACGAGGCCGCGCCAGTCGCGGCCTTTTTCTTTGCCGCCGCGGCGGTTATGCAGGCGCCAGAAGAGGCTCGCGATGACCGTGCACCCGATGCCAGACCCCGAACCCGCCGGCGACGGCGCCGTCCACCGGCTGTTCGCCGGCGCGCCGTCCTCCGTCGCGTTCAACAAGCTGCGCAAGCGGCTCCTGCGCCACGCCCGCCAGGCGCTCGACGACTTCGCCATGCTGCGGCCGGGCGAGCGCTGGCTGGTGGCGCTGTCGGGCGGCAAGGATTCCTACGGCCTGCTCGCCGTGCTGCTCGATCTCAAGTGGCGCGGCCTGCTGCCGGTCGACCTTCTGGCCTGCAACCTCGACCAGGGCCAGCCCGGCTTTCCGCAGCACGTGCTGCCCGACTTCCTCGACGGGCTCGGCGTGCCGCACCGCATCGAGTACCGCGACACCTATTCGGTGGTGACCGGCAAGCTGCCCGCGGGCGCCACCTACTGCGCGCTGTGCTCGAGGCTGCGCCGCGGCCATCTCTACCGCATCGCGCGCGAGGAGGGCTGCCGGGCGCTGGTGCTCGGCCACCACCGCGAGGACATCCTCGAGACCTTCTTCATGAACCTGTTCCACGGCGGCCGGCTCGCCGCCATGCCGCCCAAGCTGATGAACGACGAGGGCGACGTGATGGTGCTGCGGCCGCTCGCCTATTGCGCGGAGGCCGACCTCGCCCGCTTCGCCGAGGCGCTCGCCTTTCCCATCATCCCCTGCGACCTGTGCGGCAGCCAGGAGGGCCTGCAGCGCAACGCCATGAAGGCGATGCTCGACGACATCGAGCGCCGCATGCCCGGCCGCAAGGACACGATGATCCGCGCGCTCGCCAACGCGCGCCCCTCGCACCTGCTCGACCGCGCGCTGTTCGACTTCGCCGCGCTCGGCGCGGGCTGAGCGGGCGGGGCGGCCGCGCCCAGCCGCCTCACGCCGGCCCGACGCCGAACAGCCGGCCCTTCTCGGCGATCAGGATGAGGCCGAGCGCGATCACCGACACGCCGGCGAAGCCGGTGACCAGCGGGAAGATGGTGCCGTCGAAGGCCTGGCCGATCAGCGCGCCGACGATGCCGCCGCCCACCGTCTGGGTGAAGCCGAGCACCGAGGCGCCGGTGCCGGCCACCGCGCCGAGCGGTTCCATGGCGATCGAGTTGAGGTTGGCGCCGACCCAGCCGAACAGCGGCATGATCAGGCAGAACATGCCGAGGAACAGCCAGAAGGGCACCGGCATCAGCCAGGCGATGACGGCGAGCGCGGTGCTGAGCACGGCGTAGAGCAGCAGCGCGGTGTGCGACAGCCGGCGCTGGCCGACCCGCCTGACCAGCCGCGAATTGAGGAAGGACGACACCGCCATCAGCATCGCCACCGAGGCGAAGGCGACCGGAAACAGCGGCCCCAGGCCGTAGATGTCGACATAGATCTGCTGCGCGGAGTTGAGGAAGGCGTAGAGCGAGCTGAAGAAGAAGGCCGTCGCCAGCGCGTAGAACAGCGAGGTGCGGTTCGACACCACGATGCGGAAGGCGCCGATCACGGAGGCCATGGTGAGCGGCCGGCGGCGTGCCTCGGGCAGCGTCTCGGGCAGGCGCAGCGCCGTCCACAAGAGCATCGCGCCGCCGAACACCGCCATCGACAGGAAGACCAGATGCCACTCGCCGAACAGCACGATCACCTGGCCGGCGAGCGGCGCGAACACCGGCACCACCATGAAGACGACCATGACGAGCGACATGATCGCCGCCATGTCGCGGCCCGAATGGGTGTCGCGCACGACCGAAAGCGCGATGGTGCGGGTGGCCGCCGCGCCGATGCCCTGCAGCACGCGCGCGGCGATCAGCAGCTCGAAGCTCGGTGCCAGCGCGCCGGCGGCCGCGCTCAGGATATAGAGCGCCAGCCCGGCGAACAGCGGCGCGCGCCGGCCGAAGCGGTCGGAAACAGGACCGAAGAAGAGCTGCGCGCCGCCGAAGCCCACGACATAGGACAGGATGACGAACTGGGCATGGTTGGCGTCGCTCAGCGCCAGGTCGGCGGCGATCTCGGGGAAGGCCGGCAGCATGATGTCGATGGCCAGCGCGTTGAGCGCCATCAGCCCGGCGAGGATGGCGATGAACTCCGGTCCGCGCGTCGCGCTTCTGCGGGTGGTCACAGGCGCGGCGGCGTGCTCAACGGCCATCGAAACGGCTCCCGATCTGACAAGACGTGCTGAAAAAAAGAAATGCGCCGGGCAGGGCCGGCGCATCCTTCAACTGCGGTCCCGGCCGCGGCCGGGCCGACCGGTGGCGGATGCCGTCAGGCGGCGCCCTTGGTGTTCACGCCCTTCTCGCCGAGATAGGACTGCAGCTCGCCGGCCTGGAACATCTCGCGGATGATGTCGCAGCCGCCGACGAACTCGCCCTTGACGTAGAGCTGCGGGATGGTCGGCCAGTTGGCGTAGTCCTTGATGCCCTGGCGCAGCTCGTCCGAGGTCAGCACGTTGACGCCCTTGTAGGGCACGCCGAGATAGTCGAGGATCTGCACGACCTGGCCGGAGAAGCCGCACTGCGGAAAGCCCGGCGTGCCCTTCATGAAGAGAACGACGTCGTTGCTCTTCACTTCCTGGTCGATGAATTCGTTGATACCGCTCATTGCTTCACCCTTTCCCGGCCGGGGTAAAGGCCCGGCGGATTCGAGACATGCCCCTATGTATTGCAGCATGGCCCGCGGTGCAATCGTGCGCGGCGGGATGCGCGCCTGCGGCGGCCGGGCGGCACCGGCTAGCGCCAGTCTGCCGTTCGCGGTATCGCAGACCGGCTCCAACGTGTCGTCGTGACGCGTTTGCCGGCGGCGAACCGGTTTCCGCTTCGCCCGGAAGCGCCCTGGACTCCAACGCCGTCTTCAGCCCTTCGTCACCTGTCCGAGGTGCCTGCGACCGAGATGTCCGCCCGACCTTCCAAGAGAAAAATCAAATGCCTGATGTGCCGACGATCGAGACGGAGCGCCTGTTCCTGCGTCCTATGACGAGCGAAGACTGGCCACGATATGCCGACATGATGCGTTCTCAGCGCGCAGCCCACATGGGTGGTCCATATTCAACGAGGGCCGCTTGGGGCCTGTTCTGTCACGATGTGGCTCAGTGGGCACTCATGGGCCACGGTGCTTTGATGATGGACGATCGCGAGACGGGTAGATGTCTCGGTCAGGTTGGCATCAATCACGGACCTCTCTTTCCGGAGCATGAACTGGGGTGGTTCGTCTATCCCCACGCTGAGGGAAAGGGCTATGCCCATGAAGGTGCAGCGGCATTGCGGGACTGGGCCTTCGAGGTACGTGGGCTCAAGACCCTCGTCAGCTACATTGACCCCTGCAACACCCGGTCCCGCAGGCTCGCAGAACGGCTAGGGGCGCGGTTGGATGCGGAAGCGCCTCGCCAAGATCCGAACGATCTCGTTTTCAGGCATCCTCATCCGTAAGCCCGTATCGGCGCTCGACCGAGCCAGTCGTTTGGACCGTCGCCGACGACGCAAACGTGTCGAACACGTGCGTACCCACCGCCAACCCGAGCGTCGGGCAAGTCCGCAACTGCGCCGTTCCGGCAGATCAGGCGGTGGACTGCAACGTCTCCGCTTCACGGCAGCAATAACCGGTTCTGATTGGGCCGTCGGCACAACCGTCGAACGCTTCTTCAATCGCATGAAGCCGATGCGGGGGCGCGCCACGCGTCATGACCGGCGCGCCGACAATTTTCCGGCCGCCCTCGAACGCGCGGCCATTCGCATCTGGATCACGGTGCCTATAGCGTTTCCAGGCGAAGTGGAAACCGGTTCGCCGTTCGGAAACGCGTGAAAACAATGAGTTAGAGCCGATCTGCGATTCCGTGAAACGC
>NZ_JAOAOP010000011.1 GCF_030398335.1 Aquibium sp. A9E412 | reverse complement strand
GGTCGCCGGCGACCTGGTGGTGCGCCGCGCGCGCGCCGGCGAGACGGTGCTGGCGCTCGACGGCCGCGACTACGCGCTGACGCCGGAGATGTGCGTCATCGCCGACGACAACGGCGTGGAATCGATCGCCGGCGTGATGGGCGGCGAGCATTCGGGCTGCGACGAGACGACGACCGACGTGCTGATCGAATCGGCGCTCTGGGAGCCGCTCAACATCGCCCGCACCGGCCGCGACCTGGGCATCATCACCGATGCGCGCTACCGCTTCGAGCGCGGCGTCGACCCCGAGTTCATGGTGCCCGGCCTCGAGCTCGCCACGCATCTGGTGACCGAGCTGTGCGGCGGCAGCCCGAGCGAGACCGAGGTGGTCGGCTATGCCGGCTACACGGCCCCGCGCATCGCCTTCCCGCTCGCCGAGGTCGAGCGGCTGACCGGCCTCGCCGTGCCCCGGCAGGAGAGCCTGGCGATCCTCGCCCGCCTCGGCTTCGAGCCGGCGGGCGACGGCGACACGGTCGAGGTCGCCGTGCCGTCCTGGCGGCCCGACGTCGAGGGCAAGGCCGACCTGGTCGAGGAGGTGATGCGCATCCACGGCGTCGACCGCATCGCCGCGGCGCCGATGAAGAACCACGACAGCGTCGCCGGCCGCATCCTGACGCCGCTGCAGCAGCGCACCCGCGCCGCCAAGCGCGCGCTCGGCTGCCGCGGCATGATGGAGGCGGTCACCTGGTCGTTCATCCCGGGCCGCCACGCCGCGCTGTTCGGCGGCGGCCGGCCGGAGCTCAGGCTGGCCAACCCGATCGCCGCCGACATGTCGGACATGCGGCCCTCGCTGCTGCCCGGCCTGATCGCCGCCGCGCAGCGCAACGCCGACCGCGGCTTCGCCGACGTGGCGCTGTTCGAGGTCTCGGGCACCTATGAGGGCGACGCGCCGCAGGCGCAGCGCCGGGTCGCCGGCGGCGTGCGCCGCGGCACCGCGCGCCTGGAAGGCCCCGGCCGGCACTGGGCCGGCGATGCCACGCCGGTCGGCGTGTTCGACGCCAAGGCCGACGCGATCGCCGTTCTGGAGGCGTGCGGCGCGCCGGTCGACAAGCTGCAGGTCGAGGCCGGCGGGCCGGACTGGTATCACCCCGGCCGCAGCGGCACGCTGAAGCTCGGCCCGAAGATCGTGCTCGGCAGCTTCGGCGAGTTCCACCCGAGCGTGCTGGAGGCGCTCGACGCGACCGGCCCGCTGTGCGGCTTCGAGGTCTTCCTCGACGCCGTTCCGGAGCCCAAGGCGCGCGCCACGCGCACCCGGCCGCGGCTCGACCTGTCGCCGTTCCAGGCGGTGCGCCGCGACTTCGCCTTCGTCGTCGACCGCGCGGTCGAGGCCGCGGCGGTGACGCGCGCGGCCGCCGCCGCCGACAAGAAGCTGATCGCCGGGGTGCGCGTGTTCGACGTGTTCGAGGGCGCGGCGATCGGCGCGGACAAGAAGTCGCTGGCCATCGAGGTCGCCATCCAGCCGCAGGACAAGACGCTGACGGAAGAGGATTTCGAGGCGCTGGCGAGCAAGATCGTCGCCAATGTCGGCAAGCAGACCGGCGGCGTGCTGCGGGGGTAGCCGGCCGCCACGGGCGGGGAGAGCCGCATGACGCAGACGCTGTTTCGCTGGGGCGTGCTGTCGACGGCCAAGATCGCGCGCGAGCACGTGCTGTGGCAGCTGCAGGACGCCGACAACGGCGTGGTGACCGCGATCGCCAGCCGCGAGCAGCCGCGCGCGGCGGCGCTGGCGGCGCGCTTCGGCGTGCCGCACGCCTTCGGCTCCTATCAGGCGCTGCTCGATTCGGATGCCGTCGACGGCGTCTACATCCCGCTGCCGACCTCCGATCACGTGGCATGGGCGGTGCGCGCGGCCGAGGCCGGCAAGCACGTGCTGGTCGAGAAGCCGCTGGCCCTGTCGGCCGCCGACATCGCGCCGGTCCGCGCTGCGGCCGAGCGGGCCGGCGTGCTGGTGGCCGAGGCCTTCATGATCGTGCACCACCCGCAATGGCACAAGGTGCGGGAGCTGGTCGGCGGCGGCGCCATCGGCCGGCTGCGCCAGGTGCAGGGCGCCTTTGCCTACTACAACCGCGATCCCGACGACATGCGCAACCGCCCCGAGCTCGGCGGCGGCGCGCTGCCCGACATCGGCGTCTATCCGGTGCTCGCCACCCGCTTCGCCACCGGCCGCGAGCCGCTGCGGGTGCGCGCCGGCCTCGTGCGCGACGCGGCGTTCGGCACCGACGTCGAGGCCGAGGTGACGGCCGACTTCGGCGCCTTCCGGCTGTCCTTCTACGTCGCCACGCAGCTCGCCGCGCGCCAGGCGATGGTGTTTCACGGCACCGACGGCTTCGTCGAGGTGGAGACGCCGTTCAACGCCGGCATCTACGGCGACGACCGGGTGGTGCTGCACGACCGCGGCCACGCGACGGCGACCGCCTTCCGCTTCGCCGACGTGCGGCAGTACCGGCTGCAGGCCGAGGCCTTCGCCCGGCGCGCCCGCGGCGAGGACGTGCCGGTCGTCTCGCTCGACCAGTCGCTCGCCAACCAGAGGGTGATCGACGCGATCTACCGGGCGGCCGCGCATGACGGCTGGGAGCCGGTCTGACGCGCGACGCCGACGAGGAGGCGCGGCGGCCTCGCCGCGATCCCGCCCGATCGTGCCGCATGTCCCGCGAGCGCCGGGCGGGTCCGGCCGGCCGCACCATGCTATAGTCCGGCCGGCCGGCGGCGAAGCCGGCCATAAGAGGCGGGATGCGGCCCATGCGCAAGCTTCTGAAATGCCTTCACACCCTCGCCGCCTGCGGCCTGATCGGCGGTCTCGCGGTCTACATGCTGCTGCTCGCCCTGGCGCCGCAGGAGACGCCCGCCGCCTATGCGCAGCTTCGCCAGGCGATCGCGGCGGTGAGCAACTATCTGCTGATGCCGTCGCTCGCCGTCGCGCTGGTCTCCGGCCTTCTCTCGATGGCCGTCCACACGCCCTTCCTCGACAAGCGCTGGGTGTGGCTCAAGGCGGCGATGGGCATCCTGATGTTCAAGGGGGTGCTGACGATCGTCGGCGCCAAGGCCGACTATGCCGCGGCGCTGTCGCGCCGCATCGCCGAGGGCACGGCCGCGCCCGACGCGCTCGCCGCCGCACTCGCCCACGAATGGGCGACGCTCTGGGTCGTCATGGCGCTGTCGGTCGCCAATGTCGTGCTCGGCGTGTGGCGTCCGGGGCTGGCGCGGCGGCAGGGCGGGCGAAGCGCGGCGGCGCGGCCGGCGGCTTGAGCCAAGGCGGGCAGCGCGGCTACCACCACACGCCGCCGCGGCGCAGCCGCATGCGCGGCCCGGTCTCCGGCTCGCACAGCCCGTCGGCGCAGGCCGGCCGCGTCGCTTCCTCGCCGAGCGCCGACAGGCCCCACGGCCCGCCCGACAGCGGCCCGTGCCGGCCGCCGAGCGGCACCGACGGCACGATCGAGCGGCCGGGCCGCACGGCACGCCGGCCGTGCGGCTGCGCGCCGCCGCCCTGCCCCTTGAGCGCCATCAGCCGGCGCACGCGCTCCTCGGTCGGCGGGTGGGTGCGCAGCAGCGAGGGGTCCGGCGCGCGGCCGCCGGGCAGGAACACCGTCTCCCACGAGCGGCGCTGCGCGCGGTCGAGCTTGCGCAGCGCCGCGGCGAGGCCGTCCGGATCGCCGGTCAGCATCACCGCGCCGAGGTCGGCGTCGTATTCGCGCGTGCGCGACAGGGCGAGCTGCAGCAGCGCGCCGACCGTCGGCGCGGCCATCAGCACGACGACGGCGAGCCACGGGATCTGCGCGCCGTAGCCCGCCGCATAGCCGCCAAGGTTGAGGAACAGCGAGAGGATGCCGACCGTCGACATGATCGAGGTGTAGCGCGACACCATGTCGGCGAACGCCATCACCCGCACGTCCTCGTGCGCGATGTGGCTGATCTCGTGCGCCAGCACGCCGGCCAGCTCGCGCCAGGTCAGCGCGCGCACCATGGCGTCGGTGACGGCCAGCGCGGCGTCCTCGCGGCGACCGACGGCGAAGGCGTTGAGCATGCGCGAGGGCACGACGTAGAGCGTCGGCGGCCGCGGCAGCTCGGCGCGGCGGGCGAGCTCGGCGACCAGCGCCACGCCGTCGGGAAAGGCGGTCGGCGCCACCGGCCGCGCCTTGTACATGTTGAGCACGATGCGCGGGCTGACATGGCCGACGCCCCACATGGTGAACCCGCCGACGAGCAGCGCGGCGGCCACGCCGACCGGCCCGGCGAAGGCCCAGGCGGTGACGGCGAGCAGCAGCAGGCTGCCGCCGGCCAGCAGCCAGGTGTGCACGCGGTTGATCGCGCGGTGGCGTCTTTGCTCGAGCAGGCTGCGTTCGCGGTCCGTCATGGCACCTCATATGGGGCCGGCCGCGCGCTTTGCCGAGATGGCCCGCGCCGCGCCGGCCAAGTGGCGGAAATGGGTGGCGGATTCGCCCCGCCCGCTGCCTTGCAGCCGATTGGCCATCTCCTTATATACGCGCCAACGCCGCGGGGCCGCTGTCGCAGCTCGCCCTGCCGGCGCTTTCTTTGGACAGGGGCTGTTGCGTGGAACGCCGAAACGGGTCCTAACAGTCTGCTAAGCGGAGAGAACAATGGCTAAAGTCATCGGTATCGACCTCGGAACGACGAACTCCTGCGTCGCCGTCATGGACGGCAAGGATGCCAAGGTCATCGAGAACGCGGAGGGCGCGCGCACGACGCCGTCGATCGTCGCCTTCACCGATTCCGACGAGCGTCTGGTCGGCCAGCCGGCCAAGCGCCAGGCGGTCACCAATCCCGAGAACACGCTTTTCGCGATCAAGCGCCTGATCGGCCGGCGGCACGAGGATCCGACGGTCGAGAAGGACAAGAAGCTGGTCCCCTACAAGATCGTCAAGGCGTCGAACGGCGACGCCTGGGTCGAGGCGCAGGGCCAGCAGTACTCGCCGTCGCAGATTTCGGCGATGATCCTTCAGAAGATGAAGGAAACCGCCGAATCCTATCTCGGCGAGACGGTCGAGAAGGCCGTGATCACCGTTCCCGCCTACTTCAACGACGCCCAGCGCCAGGCGACCAAGGACGCCGGCAAGATCGCCGGCCTCGAGGTGCTTCGCATCATCAACGAGCCGACGGCCGCCGCGCTCGCCTACGGCCTCGACAAGAAGGAAGGCAAGACGATCGCCGTCTATGACCTGGGCGGCGGCACCTTCGACATCTCGATCCTGGAGATCGGCGACGGCGTGTTCGAGGTGAAGTCGACCAACGGCGACACCTTCCTCGGCGGCGAGGACTTCGACATGCGTCTGGTCAACTACCTGGCCGAGGAGTTCAAGAAGGAGCAGGGCATCGACCTGAAGACCGACAAGCTCGCCCTGCAGCGCCTCAAGGAGGCGGCCGAGAAGGCCAAGATCGAGCTGTCCTCGGCCTCGCAGACCGAGATCAACCTGCCCTTCATCACCGCCGACCAGTCGGGGCCGAAGCACCTGACGATGAAGCTGACGCGCGCCAAGTTCGAATCGCTGGTCGACGACCTGGTGCAGCGCACGATCGAGCCGTGCCGCGCGGCGCTCAAGGACGCCGGGCTGAGCAGCGGCGAGGTCGACGAGGTGGTGCTCGTCGGCGGCATGACGCGCATGCCCAAGGTGCAGGAGACGGTGAAGAACTTCTTCGGCAAGGAGCCGCACAAGGGCGTCAACCCGGACGAGGTCGTCGCCATGGGCGCGGCGATCCAGGCCGGCGTGCTGCAGGGCGACGTCAAGGACGTGCTGCTGCTCGACGTGACGCCGCTGTCGCTCGGCATCGAGACGCTGGGCGGCGTGTTCACCCGGCTGATCGAGCGCAACACGACCATTCCGACCAAGAAGAGCCAGGTGTTCTCGACGGCCGAGGACAACCAGTCCGCCGTCACCATCCGCGTCTTCCAGGGCGAGCGCGAGATGGCGGCCGACAACAAGCTGCTCGGCCAGTTCGATCTCGTGGGCATTCCGCCCGCGCCGCGCGGCGTGCCGCAGATCGAGGTCACCTTCGACATCGACGCCAACGGCATCGTCAACGTCTCGGCCAAGGACAAGGGCACCGGCAAGGAGCACCAGATCCGCATCCAGGCGTCCGGCGGCCTCAGCGACAACGAGATCGAGAAGATGGTCAAGGACGCCGAGGCCAATGCCGAGGCCGACAAGAAGCGCCGCGAGGGCGTGGAGGCCAAGAACCAGGCCGAGGCGCTGGTGCACTCGTCGGAGAAGTCGCTCAAGGACTACGGCGACAAGGTCTCCGAGGAGGATCGCCAGGCGATCGAGACGGCCATCGCCGATCTCAAGTCGGCGATCGAGGGCGATGACCTCGACGACATCAAGGCCAAGACCACGGCGCTCGCCGAAGCCTCCATGAAGCTCGGCCAGGCGATGTACGAGGCCAACCAGGCCGGCGCCGCCGAGGGCGAGGCCGGCAGCCAGGAAGGCAAGTCAGGCGAGGACGTCGTCGATGCCGACTTCGAGGAGATCGACGACGACGACGACAAGAAGAAGTCGGCCTGACCGGCCGCTTCCCGCTCTTTCCGAGAGACCCATCGAACCCGGCCCCCGCGGCCGGGTTCTTTTTTTTGCCCCTGCCCGCCAGCCCGCCGGCCGCGGAGACCGCCCGCGCTTCACCGACCTGCCAATTGGCACCGACCGGGCGCCTTCACGCGTTCGCGAGCAGCACGCCGTGCACGCCGGCCGGAAACGCTCGCGACGCTGCCGCGGGTTAACCATGCCGGCAGATCGCACGGCGGCTTCAACCACTGGTGGGGAATGCTGTGGCAGAATGCCGGCCATCGGACGAGCGGAACGGGGCGGGACGTGGCCAGGGGTACCGTTCAACACTTTCGGATCCTGGAGAGCTGGCGGCTTTCGGCGGCGCTGGCGGTCATGGTCTATCACTTCCTGCGCTACGCGCCGGGCGACCAGCGGCCGGCCTCGGAGGTGCTGGAGCGCTTCCTGCCGCTGATGGACATGTTCTTCATGATCTCGGGCTTCCTGATCATGATGCGCTATGCCGACACGCTGCTCGAGGGGCGCCGGGCGATCGGCCGCTTCTTCGTGCGCCGGCTGATGCGCATCTACCCGCTCTACCTGTTCACCCTCGCCTTCTTCGCCGCCGTCGGGCTGGCCGCGCAGGCCGGCCTGTTCGAGCCGCGCTGGCACGGGCGCTACGACTTCGCGGTCTTCTGGCAGCACGTCCTGCTGGTGCAGGGCTGGGGACTGAGCGAGGGCCTGGCCTTCAACTATGTCGGCTGGACGCTGTCGGCGGAGTGGTTCTGCTACCTCCTGTTCCCGCTCATCGTGCTGGTCTACCGCGTCGGCGGCGCGGCCGGGCTGCTGGTCCTACTCGCCGCGGTGGTGGCCGGGCTCGAGCTGGCGGTGGCCGGCGGGCTGATCCCGTTCGAGCACTGGATGCTGGCCGACACCTGGGGCGCCTACCGGGCGTTCGCCGATTTCGTCATCGGCGCCCTGGTCGCGGTCGCCGTGCGGCACCAGCCGCAGCGCGCGGCGAGCCACCTGCCGGCGTGGATCGCCTTCCTGGCCGCGCTCGTGGCGATGTACAGCGAGCGCGAGCCCTATCTCGTGCTGGCCCTGCTGACCGGCGCGCTGTATCTCGCCGCCGCCGCCGAGCACGCCAACCCGGCCGGCGCACGCTTCCTGACGCCGCTGCATCCGGTCGGCCGCGTCTCGTTCGGCATCTATCTGCTGCATCCCGTCGTCGAGACGGTGCTCTTGGCCGGGCTGTGGGGCCTCGTCCTGGAGCGCACGGGGCTGGTGCCGTTCTTCGTCTACTGGTACCTGCCGATGGCGGCGGCGATCGCTGCGGCGATGCTCTCGGAACGCTTCTTCGAGACGCCGGTGGCGCGCCGCATCGCCGCGCGCACCGGCGGCGCATCGCGCCCGGCGGCGGCCGTGCAGGCCGGCGGCGCCGGCTGAAATCGGCCCCGGAGGCCGGTTTTTCACAGGACGGAGCAAAAAAATCCCGCCTGTTGCGGCATCGGCTATGGCATCCCGCGGCCGAGCTTACTAAATCGGGGCGCAGCCGGGTGCGCCGACGCGCGCCCGCCTTCGCGTGCCGCGCAACATGCCAAGAGCCAAGATGAAGCCGGATTTCTACGAAACCCTCGGTGTTGCCAAAGGGGCCGACGAGAAAGAGCTCAAGAGCGCGTTCCGCAAGCTGGCCATGCAGTACCACCCCGACCGCAATCCGGGGGACGAGGCGGCCGAGCGCAAGTTCAAGGACATCAACGAGGCCTACGAGACGCTGCGCGACCCGCAGAAGCGCGCCGCCTACGACCGCTTCGGCCACGCCGCCTTCGAGAATGGCGGCATGGGCGGCATGGGGGGCGCCGGCGGTTTCGGCGCCGGCGGCTTCGCCGACATCTTCGAGGACATCTTCGGCGACATCATGGGCGGCGCGCGGCAGCGCCGCGGCGGCCGCGAGCGCGGCGCCGACCTGCGCTACAACATGGAGATCAGCCTCGAGGAGGCGTTCACCGGCAAGACCGCGCAGGTCCGCGTGCCGAGCTCGATCGCCTGCGACGAGTGCCAGGGTTCCGGCGCCAAGCCCGGCACCCAGCCCGTCACCTGCTCGATGTGCCAGGGCTCCGGCCGCGTGCGCGCCGCGCAGGGCTTCTTCTCCATCGAACGCACCTGCCCGCAGTGCCAGGGCCGCGGCCAGACGATCCCCGACCCGTGCCCGAAATGCGCCGGCCAGGGCCGCGTCACCGAGGAGCGTTCGCTGTCGGTCAACATTCCCGCCGGCATCGAGGACGGCACGCGCATCCGGCTGGCCGGCGAGGGCGAGGCCGGCTTCCGCAGCGGCCCGGCCGGCGACCTCTACATCTTCCTGTCGGTCAAGCCGCACGAGTTCTTCCAGCGCGACGGCGCCGACCTTTACTGCAAGGTGCCGATCTCGATGACCACCGCCGCGCTCGGCGGCGCCTTCGAGGTCGCCACGCTCGACGGCACGCAGACGCGCGTCAAGGTGCCCGAGGGCACCCAGAACGGCCGCCAGTTCCGCCTCAAGGGCAAGGGCATGCCGGTGCTGCGCCAGCCCGCCGTCGGCGATCTCTACATCCAGGTCGCAGTGGAGACGCCGCAGAACCTGTCGAAGCGCCAGCGCGAGCTGCTCGAGGAGTTCGACAAGCTGTCCTCGAAGGAGAACAGCCCGCAGTCGAGCGGCTTCTTCGCCCGCATGAAGGATTTCTTCGAATCGCTCGGCGAGTGAGCGCGGCTTGCCGCTGCGTCACCGGGCGCTAGAGTCTTGGCCGGGCGGCGGCGAAAGGAGAGACGGATGACCAAGCCAACGGGGCTGCGCAAGGCGCTTGCCGACAAGTTCGACGAGGAGCTGCGCTTCTTCCGCGGCTGGATCGACAAGCCGAAGGCCGTCGGCGCCATCATCCCGACCAGCCAGATCACCGCGCGCCGCATGGCCTCGGTCATCGACCCGGCCTCCGGCGGCCTGGTGCTCGAGCTCGGTCCGGGCACCGGCGTCATCACCCGCGCGATCCTCGAGCGCGGCATCGCGCCGGAGCGGCTGATCTCGATCGAGTATGCCGGCGAGTTCGTCGAGCGGCTGCGCGCCGACCTGCCCGGCGTCAACTTTATCCACGGCAGCGCCTTCGAGCTCGACGCGGCCCTCGAACCCTGGCGCGGCCAGGCCTTCGACAGCGTGGTCTCGGCCATCCCGATGCTCAACTTCCCGGTCGACGACCGGGTGGCGCTGATGGAGCGGCTGCTCGACCTGCTGCCGCCCGGCCGCCCGGTGGTGCAGATCACCTACGGCCCGTCCTCGCCGCTGCCGGCCGGCCGCGGCAGCTACGGCGTCGAGCGGCTCGACTTCGTGATGCGCAACATCCCGCCGGCGCATCTGTGGGTCTACCGCCGGCCGCGCGCCTGACGCGCCCGCCCCTCACCTTCGCCCGCACCTGCCGAGGTCATCGCGATGACACCTAGGATCCTCGTCTTCGCCGGCTCGCTGCGCGACGGCGCCTTCAGCGTGCGCACCGCCGACGCCGCCCAGAAGGCGCTGGCGCTGCAGGGCGCCGAGGTCACCCGCATCTCGCTCGGCGACTACCCGCTGCCGCTGATGGACCAGAACCTGGAGCGCGAGCGCGGCATTCCCGACAGCGCCATGCAGCTCGCCCGGCAGATCGCCGCGCATGACGGGCTGCTGATCGCCAGCCCCGAATACAACGCCTCGATTCCGCCGCTGCTGAAGAACGCCATCGACTGGGTGAGCCGCGTCAGCAAGGACGGCGGCCGCGCCTTCCGGCCGTTCGCCGGCAAGGTGGCGGGGCTGTGCTCCTCCTCCGACGGCCGCTTCGGCGGCATGCGCGGGCTCTACCATCTGCGCGCCGTGCTGATGAACTGCCAGGTCGAGGTGATCACGCCGCAATGCTCGATCTCCGGCGCCAGCCAGGCCTTCGACGCGGACGGCGCGCTGAAGGACGAGCGCACCGCCAGGATGATGAGCGAGGTGTGCCGCACGCTGATCGAGCGGGCCCGCCTGCTGTCGACCCGGGTCGAGGCATGAGCGCCGCGCCGCCGGCGCCGCGCGAGCGCCTGATCGTCGGCCTCGACCTGCCGAGCGTGGCGGAGGCGGAGGGCGCGGTGGCCGCGCTCGGCGACGCCGTCTCGCACTACAAGATCGGCTACCAGCTCGCCTTTGCCGGCGGGCTCGACTTCGCCCGCGACCTGGCCGCCTCGGGCAAGAAGGTGTTCGTCGACCTGAAGCTGCTCGACATCGACAACACGGTGGCGCGCGGCGTGGAGGCGGTCGCCCGCCTCGGCGCGGCGATGCTGACCGTGCACGCCTATCCCAAGGCGATGGCCGCCGCGGTGGAGGCCGCGCGCGGCTCGCGCCTGTGCCTGCTCGGCGTCACGGTGCTGACCTCGATGGACGACGCCGACCTGGCCGAGGCCGGCTATGCCGCGGGCGCCGAGGCGCTGGTCGCGCGCCGCGCCGGCCAGGCACGGGCGGCCGGCATGGGCGGCATCGTGTGCTCGGCGCGCGAGGCGGCGGCGGTGCGCGCCGTGGTCGGCCCCGACATGGCGGTGGTGACGCCCGGCATCCGCCCGGCCGGCGCGGCACACGGCGACCAGAAGCGCGTCGTGACGCCCGGCGAGGCGATCGCGGCGGGCGCCAGCCACCTGGTGGTGGCACGGCCGATCGTCGGCGCCGTTGACAGGAAGGCGGCGGCCGAGGCTATCCTCGCGGAGATCGAAGCCGCCGCAACGCGGCCGTGAGGGGGAAGACGATGGCCAAGGGATACTGGATCGCCCATGTCGAGGTGCGCGACGCCGAGCGATACAAGGACTACGTCGCCACGGCGAAGCCGGCCTTCGAGCGCTACGGCGCTCGGTTTCTCGCCCGCGGCGGCGCGGCCGAGCCGATGGAGGGCAAGGCCTGGGCGCGCAACGTGGTGATCGAGTTCCCGTCGCTGCAGGCCGCGCGCGACTGCTACAACTCGCCCGAATACCAGGCCGCCAAGGCGATCCGCGTCACCGTGGCCGACGCCGACATGATCCTGGTGGAGGGCGTCGAGAGCTGAGCGGCGGCGCGGCCGCCTGCCGATGTTGCAGCGCACAGCATCGCACAACGCGGCCGATCCTAAAATCTTTCGCTTTTTCAATGACTTGAGCGCATCGCGACCGGCCCGACCGGGACGCATCGCGCGTGGCGTATTGCAACGCAACACGAGGGTGCTAGGTTGACGATCCGGCTTTCGCGCGGTCTCGCGGTCGCCGGCAACCGCGTCGAAAGGATCGCCCGGGGATGTTCTACCAGCTCTACGAACTCAACCATGCGGCCATGCAGCCCGTGCGGGCCTATGCCGACGCGGTGAAGCTGTTCTACACCAATCCGCTCAACCCGCTGTCGCAGACGCCCTGGGGGCGCTCGCTCGCCGCCTCGGCCGAGCTGTTCGAGCGCACCACGCGGCGCTACGGCAAGCCGCGCTTCGAGATCGGCGAGACCACGGTGGATTTCGAGACCGTCGCCGTCAGCGAGCGGGTGGTCTGGTCGCGGCCGTTCTGCAATCTGGTGCATTTCAAGCGCGACGTGCCGGCCGGCCGGCGCGCCGACCCCAAGCTGCTGATCGTGGCGCCGATGTCGGGCCACTATGCGACGCTGCTGCGCGGCACGGTGGAGGCGATGCTGCCGCATGCCGACATCTACATCACCGACTGGGTCGACGCCCGCATGGTGCCGCTGACCGACGGCCATTTCGACCTCGACGACTACATCGACTACGTGGTCGAGATGTTCCACCTGCTCGGCCCCGGCGCGCATGTGATGGCGGTGTGCCAGCCCTCGGTGCCGGTGCTCGCCGCGGTGGCGCTGATGGAGGCGCGCGGCGAGCGCAGCGTGCCGGCCACCATGACGCTGATGGGCGGGCCGATCGACACGCGCCGCAACCCCACCGCGGTCAACGCGCTGGCCGAGGAGAAGGACCTCGACTGGTTCCGCGACAACGTGATCATGCAGGTGCCGTGGCCCAACCCCGGCTTCATGCGCGACGTCTATCCCGGCTTCCTGCAGCTTTCCGGCTTCATGGGCATGAACCTCGACCGCCACCTGATCGCCCACAAGGACTTCTTCATGCACCTGGTGAAGAACGACGGCGATTCGGCGGAGAAGCACCGCGACTTCTACGACGAGTATCTGGCGGTGATGGACCTGACCGCCGAGTTCTACCTGCAGACCGTCGACACCGTGTTCATCCGCCACGCCCTGCCCAAGGGCGAGATGCGCCACCGTGGCGAGCCGGTCGACCCGGCCGCGGTGCGCAACGTGGCGCTGCTCACCATCGAGGGCGAGAACGACGACATCTCCGGCGTCGGCCAGACGCAGGCCGCGCACGACCTGTGCGTCAACCTGGACGACGGCCGCCGGGCCCACTACCTGCAGCCGGCGGTCGGCCACTACGGCGTGTTCAACGGCTCGCGCTTCCGCGCCGAGATCGTGCCGCGCATCGTCGACTTCATGGCGAGCCATGCCCGCGGCGCCGGCCGCGCCCGCCCGCACCTGGTGAAATCGGCCGGCCGCTGAAGCCGCACCGACGCCGGCAGTCGCGAATCACCGCGCCGCAGAACGCGCCGGGAGCGGCCGCCGGCCGCCCGAATGGCCGGCGCAGCATCGCTCATCCACAGCGCAGGCGTTGCATGAAGGCGACGCTTCGGGACTTGCGGTAACCATCGCGTTCACAATCGCCGCCGCGCAATTGACTTGCGCGACCGATCGCCCTTAACACTTCATTAACAACAAGGGCGATGGGGAGCGGCAACATGATTGCCAAGAAGGGGGCCTTCGCGCGCGGCCTTGGCGCCGCCATGGGACTGGCAACGGCGGGGCTGCTGCTTGCCGGCGGCGGCGCGGCGGCGTCGAGCCTGAAGGCCGGCGGGCTGACCTCGCAGCCGATCGGCCATTACGAGTTCTGCAAGAGCTATCCGCGCGAATGCGCCATCCGGCCGCGAGACGAGGGGCCGGAGCGCTTCACCTCGAAGCTGTGGCGCGACCTGGTCGCCGTCAACGCGACGGTGAACGCCGCCGTAAAGCCGCTCAACGACATCGACATCTTCGGCAAGGAAGAGGTCTGGGCCTATCCCGACGGCGTCGGCGACTGCGAGGACTACGTGCTGGAGAAGCGCCGGCAGCTCGAGCGGCGCGGCGTGTCGCTGTCGAACCTGCTGATCACCGTGGTGCGCAAGCCCGACGGCGAGGGCCACGCGGTGCTGACCGTGCGCACCGAGCGCGGCGACTTCATCCTCGACAACCTCACCGGGACGGTGAAGCTGTGGGATCGCACCGGCTACCGCTATCTCAAGCGGCAGGCCTCCGACCACACCGGCCGCTGGGTCAGCCTGCGGCGCGATTCCAACCCGCTGGTCGGCGCCGTCCGGCCCTGACGCGGCGAGGGGCTTGCCGCCGGGCCGCGGGCGGCAGGCCGTTTCGGCCGCACAACGCGGACACGCCGTAAGACAGGTCCTCCCGTAGCCGCCGCGGATCGGCTGCGGCGCAGGCGCGCACGACGCGCGAGCGCCTCTTGACTTGTCCGCCCGATCGGCTAGCAGGAGGCGGCGCGGGACGACCCGCGCCTTGGACGACCAATCCGGGACGGCCCGGCCTCAGCAAGGAGGCCGGGATGGCTGGCCCGATCGAACAGTTCGAAATCGTCCCTCTGCTGCGCTTCGGCGAGGTCGCCGGCCACGAGCTGGCCTTCACCAATTCCGCCGCCTACATGGTGCTGACCGTGGTTCTGGCCGCCGGCTTCCTGCTGCTCGGCAGCCGGCGCCGCGCGCTGGTGCCGGGGCGCTGGCAGGCCGCGGTGGAGGCGCTCTACGAGTTCGTCTCCGGCACGCTGCGCGAGGGCGCCGGCGAGGCTGGCATGCGCTTCTTCCCGCTGGTCCTCGCCCTGTTCATGTTCATCCTGACGGCCAATCTGATCGGCCTGTTTCCCTACGCCTTCACGGTGACGAGCCATCTCGTCGTCACCTTCGCGCTCGCCATGCTGGTCTTCCTGACGGTCACGCTCTACGGCCTGGCGCGGCACGGGTTCGGCTTCCTGCGGCTGTTCCTGCCCTCCGGCATCCCGCCGGCGCTGGCGCCGTTCGTCGTGCCGATCGAGATCGTCTCCTACCTGTCGCGGCCGGTCAGCCATTCGGTGCGCCTGTTCGCGGTGATGCTGGCCGGCCACATCACGCTCAAGGTGTTCGCCGGCTTCGTCGTGGCGCTGGCCGGCGCCGGCGCGGCCGGCGTCGCGGCCGCCATCCTGCCGCTCGCCATGACGGTGGCGATCACGGCGCTGGAGCTCTTGATGGCGGTCATCCAGGCCTATGTCTTCACCATGCTCACCTGCATGTATCTGAACGACGCGCTGCATCCGGCCCACTGAGCGCGGCCGGAACGCGAGCGGCGGCAGCCGCCCGCCCGTCCGGCGCGGACGACCGCGCCTGGCTGTGACACGCCGCATGCTCCGGGACGGCCCGGGCGCGGAACCGCCGCGCATTCCGTGCGAATGCGCAGCGGCTCCGATCGATCGTCTCGATGCGTTTGCGGACGGCGTACCGGTCGCCATCCCACTTGCAAACGCTCGGGAACCGCCCTGCGCCCGACTGAACCGCAGATCGGTTCCTGCCCCCTTGTTGCGCCGCGTCTGCGGACGGCGTGCCGGTTGCCGCTTCGCCCGCGGACATTCTGGTGGAGGACCACATATGGCCTGGCTGCTGCTC
Organism: Aquibium sp. A9E412; assembly: GCF_030398335.1. Lineage (GTDB taxonomy): Bacteria > Pseudomonadota > Alphaproteobacteria > Rhizobiales > Rhizobiaceae > A9E412. The sequence continues at coordinate 60,231 of NZ_JAOAOP010000011.1, read as the reverse complement.
TTTCTGGCCGGACTGCTCGAAATCGTCTGGGCTTTCTTCATGAAGCTCTCGCAGGGCTTCACCCTGCCCGCCCCGAGCGCCGTGACGGTGGTCACCATGATCGTCAGCTTCGCGCTGCTGTCGGTGTCGATGCGCACGCTGCCGCTCGGCACCGCCTATACGGTGTGGACCGGCATCGGCGCCGTCGGCGCCTTCGCCGTCGGCATCGTCGTGCTCGGCGAGCCGGTGACGGCGCTGCGCCTGCTCGCCGCGGCGCTGATCGTCGGCGGCATCGTGCTGATGCGCCTGTCGGGCGGGTCGTGAGCCGACGCACCGACACGCCCACGCGGGGCGGCACGGGCCACGGGGACCGCGCCGGCCGCCTCCCGGCGGCGGCCTTCGACGCCTGTGCTCGCGCGCCCGGACCGGCGCGCTGCCGGCCGTGTCGCGGTGCGCGCCCGCAACGGCCCTTCGTGCCGCCGCATCGCGCGCGGCCTCTGCCCGCGGCTTCGGCCTCAGGCCGCCTGCGCCAGCCGCTCGCCGGCCATGCGCGAGGAGATCGCCTCGGCGAGATGGATGCGGCCGACCGTGTCGGCCCCGTCGAGGTCGGCCAGCGTGCGCGCCACCTTGAGCACGCGGTGATAGGCACGGGCGGAGAAGCCGAGCTTCTCGCTCGCCTCCGACAGGAGCGCGGCACCGGCGGCATCGGGCGCGGCGACGGTCTCGATCAGCGCGGTGGAGCACTGCGCGTTGGTGGTGCCCTCGGGCAGGCCGGCGGCGCGGAAGCGCTCGCTCTGCACCGCGCGGGCGCGCGCCACGCGCGCGGCGACCGCGGCCGAGGCCTCGGCGCGGCCGGGGCGGATCAGGTCGCCGGCCGACACCGCCGGCACCTCGACGCGCAGGTCGATGCGGTCGATCAGCGGGCCGGAGAGGCGCGCCTGGTAGTCGCTGCGGCAGCGCGGCCCGCGCAGGCAGCGGTAGCCCGGCTCGCCGGCCATGCCGCAGCGGCACGGGTTCATCGCCGCGACGAGCTGGATGCGGGCGGGATAGCTGACCCGGTGGTTGACGCGGGCGATCACGCATTCGCCGGTCTCGAGCGGCTGACGCAGCGAATCGAGCACCTGCGGCGTGAACTCGGGCAGCTCGTCGAGGAACAGCACGCCGCGATGGGCGAGCGAGACCTCGCCCGGCCGCGCCCGCAGGCCGCCGCCGACCATCGCCGCCATCGAGGCGGAGTGGTGCGGCGCGCGGAACGGCCGCCGGTCCGACAGCTTGCCGCCGGCCAGCTCGCCGGCGATCGAGGCGATCATCGACACCTCGAGCAGCTCGCGCGGGGCGAGCGGCGGCAGGATCGACGGCAGCCGCTGCGCCAGCATCGACTTGCCGGCGCCGGGCGGGCCGACCATCAGGAGGTTGTGGCCGCCGGCCGCGGCCACCTCGAGCGCCCGCCTGGCGCTCTCCTGGCCCTTGATGTCGGCGAGGTCGGGCAGGTCGCCGGCCGGCGCGCGCACCGCCGGCTGCGGCCGGGCGAGCACCTGGGTGCCGCGGAAATGATTGGCCATGGCGATCAGGCTGCGCGGCGCCAGAACGTCGATCTCCGCGCTCGCCCAGGCCGCCTCGCTGCCGCAGGCGGCCGGGCAGATCAGCCCGCGATCCTGCGCGTTGGCGCCGATCGCCGCCGGCAGCACGCCGGCGACCGGCGCGATGGTGCCGTCGAGCGACAGCTCGCCGAGCACCACGTAGCCGGCCAGCGCATCGGCGGGAATGGCGCCGAGCGCGGCCATCAGGCCGAGCGCGATCGGCAGATCGTAGTGGCTGCCCTCCTTGGGCAGGTCGGCCGGCGCCAGATTGACCGTCACCCGCTTGGCCGGCATCGACAGGCCCGAGGCGTGCAGCGCCGCCTGCACCCGCTCGCGGCTCTCGGCCACCGCCTTGTCGGCCAGGCCGACGATCTGCATGCCCATCTTGCCGGGCGCCACCATGACCTGGACGTCGACCGGCACCGCCTCGATGCCCTCGAACGCGATCGTGCGCACGCGCGAAACCATGCCGCCGGCCCTCCCTTGGCGCGGCCGCCGCGGCGCCCGCCAGCGGACGCTTGCAACCGCGGTTGCAAGTCAAGCACGGATTGCAGACCGATGCAAGAACAAGACGGGAACAAATGCACGCCTCGGCTGCATTCCGGTTGCAAGCGGTTGCAGATGACGGAACGGACGTTCCGATGCGCGGCACCGATTGACGCCCGTCAATGAGCCCGTCGCTGGACCTTCGCGCATCCCGACGACGTGGCGCGGGAGAACAACGAGCATGTCAGCGACTGGAACGGGCTGAGCGACGTGGACTTCACCTCGAACGGCAAGGCGTCCGGCCAGGCGTGCAGCTTCTGAGGCGGCGGCCGGCCGGCGCGGGCCGCCTCAGCCGGCGGCCCGGCGCGCCTCCACCGCGTCCCAGAACAGCGCCGCGATGTCGGCGCCGCCGAAGCGGGCGACCTCGCGCACGCCGGTCGGCGAGGTGACGTTGATCTCGGTCAGAAGCCCGCCGATCACGTCGATGCCGACCAGCAGGAAGCCGCGCGCCTTGAGCTCGGGCGCCAGCGCGGCGCAGATCTCGCGCTCGCGCTCGGAGATGTCGGCCGGCTCGGCGCGGCCGCCGACATGCATGTTGGAGCGCGAATCGTGCTCGGCCGGCACCCGGTTGATGGCGCCGACCGGCTCGCCGTCGACCAGGATGATGCGCTTGTCGCCGGCGCGCACGGCGTCGAGATAGCGCTGCACGATGAACGGCTCGCGGAAGGCCTGGGCGAACATCTCGAGCAGCGAGGCGAGATTGCGGTCGGCCTGCTGCAGGTGGAAGATGCCGGCGCCGCCATTGCCGTAGAGCGGCTTGACGATGATGTCGCCGTGCGCGCGGCGGAAGGCGTCGACCTCGGTCGGGTCGCGGGTGATCAGCGTCTCGGGCATGAACTGCGGGTAGTCGAGCACGAACAGCTTCTCCGGGCTGTTGCGCACCCAGGCCGGGTCGTTGACGACCAGCGTGCCGGGGTGGATGCGCTCCAGCAGGTGCGTCGTCGTGATGTAGTTCATGTCGAAGGGCGGGTCCTGGCGCAACAGCACCGCGTCGAGGTCGGCGAGGTCGAGCCGCTCGGCGGCGCCCAGAGTGTAGTGGTCGCCGGCGGTGTCGCGCACGGCGAGCGGCTGGGCCGTCGCCACCACCCGGCCGGCGCTCAGCGACAGCTCGTCGGGCGTGTAGTGCCACAGCCGGTGGCCGCGGCGCTGCGCCTCCAGGCACAGCGCGAAGGTGGTGTCGCCGCCGATCGCGACGGTGGAGACGTGATTCATCTGGACGGCGACGCTGAGCGGCATGGGCGGACTCCGGAAGGGCTGCGGGCCGGGCGGGCGGCGCCGCGGTCCGGCGCACATGACGACGCACCCGGCGCCCTGTCAAGGCGGCGGCACCCGGCGGCGGACGGCCGGGCCGGCGCCGCCGCGGCGGCTCAGAACGCCTTGAAGGTCAGCGTGGTCAGCGAGCGGATGATGCCCGGCACGTTGGCGACGTTGTCGTTGATGAACTTGCCGATGTCGACGCCGTCCTCGATGTAGATCTTCATCAACAGGTCGTAGTCGCCGCTGGTCGAGTAGAGCTCGGAGGCGATCTCGCGCTCGAACAGGACGTCGGCCACCTCGTAGGTGCGGCCGGGCTGGCATTGCAACTGCACGAAGACGGGTCTCATGGCGGTTCCTTCGGCTCCCGCGTCGGGCGACGCGCCGCGTTCGGGCGCGACCTTCGACGCGGCCGGTCAGGCTGTCAACAGGGTGCGGGTCAGCGGGTGACGGGCGTCGGCCAGCCCGTCGATCACGTCGAAATGGTGGCGGTCCGGCTCGGCATGGGCGGCGGTGCGCGCGCCGAGCCCGGTCCACGCATTGGCGAGCAGCGCGTTCTGGCGCACGAACTCGGCGCGCTCGGCCTGGCCGACCCAGCAGGTCAGCCGCGTGCCCGGCTCGACGCCGAGCAGCGCCGGGCTCTCGGCGCGCGCCTCCGCCGCGTCGATGCGCAGCGTGGCGTTCATCGCCGTCGCCATCAGCGGCCGCAGATCGTGCACGCCGGAGATCGACACGGTGTGGGCGACGCGGCGGCGCACCGGCGCGGCGAGCGGCGTGGTGTCCGACACCAGCCGCGTGGCGAGATGGCCGCCGGCCGAATGGCCGGTCAGGAAGAGCGGCCCGTCGACGCGCTCGGCGGCCGCGGCGACGGCGCGGCCGATCTCGGCGGTGATGCCGGCGATGCGGATGTCGGGGCACAGCGTGTAGGCCGGCATCGCCACCGCATAGCCGCTGTCGACCGGGCCGGCGGCGAGGTGCGACCAGAAGCTCTTGTCGAGCCGGTGCCAGAAGCCGCCATGGATGAACACGACGAGGCCGCGCGGCGCGGCCTCGGGCAGGAACAGGTCGTAGCGGTTGCGCGCGCCCGGCCCGTAGGCGACGTCGAGCACCGCGCGGCCGGCCGCCGCCAGCCGCTCGCGGTAGCGCGCGGCCGGCGCCACCCAGGCCTCGGGCCAGCGCTCGCCGCCGGGAATGTTGGGCGCGTTGGCATAGGCGTCGTCCCAGTCGGCGACCGCATGGTGGATCATCATCGCTCGTCCTCCCTCAAGCTGGCAGCGCGGCGCCAGGCATAGCCGGCCGACGCGCGGCGGGCCAGAGCACCGGCCGCCGCCGATCCGGAAAATGCTTTAACCTTGAAACTTCATGCTTGAAATATACCGGCTTCGGTGCGATGCTCAAGCCTGTCCCGGCACATGCCGGGCGCGGGAGGAGAAGGAGCCACGCATGAAAATCGCCGTGCTCGGCGGTGGCCCCGCCGGTCTATATTTCGCCATCTGCATGAAGCTGCGCGACGCCGCGCACCAGGTCACCGTCTACGAGCGCAACCGCCCGGACGACACCTTCGGCTGGGGCGTCGTGCTGTCTGACGAGACGCTCGACAATTTGGCCGCCAACGACCCGGTGAGCGCCGAGCGCATCCGCGAGCACTTCGCCTACTGGGACGACATCGCGGTCGTCCACCAGGGCGTGCGCACCGTGTCGACCGGCCACGGCTTCTGCGGCATCGGCCGCATGCAGCTTCTCGTCCTGTTGCAGGAGCGCGCCCGCGAGCTCGGCGTCGAGCTCCGCTTCGAGACCGAGATCGACGATCCGCGCCCCTTCATGGCCGACAACGACATGGTGCTGGCCGCCGACGGGTTGAACTCGGCGACGCGCAAGACCTTCTCGCAGGTGTTCCGGCCCGACATCGACACGCGCAAGTGCAAGTTCGTCTGGCTCGGCACGCACCAGAAGTTCGACGACGCCTTCACCTTCATCTTCGAGAAGACCGAGCACGGCTGGGTGTGGGCGCACGCCTACCAGTTCGACCCCGACACCGCGACCTTCATCGTCGAGTGCAGCCAGGAGACCTGGGAGCGCTTCGGCTTCGGCGAGATGTCGAAGGAAGACTCGATCGCCACCTGCGAGCGCATCTTCAAGGACCATCTCGGCGGCCATCCGCTGATGTCGAACGCCAACCACATCCGCGGCTCGGCCTGGATCAACTTCCCGCGCGTGCTGTGCGAGCGCTGGTCGCACGAGAACCTGGCGCTGATGGGCGACGCGGCGGCGAGCGCCCACTTCTCGATCGGCTCGGGCACCAAGCTGGCGCTGGAATCGGCCATCGCGCTGGCCGACTACATGCATTCCGAGCCCGATCTGGCCGCCGCCTTCGCCAAGTACGAGGACGCGCGCCGGCTCGAGGTGCTGCGCCTGCAGTCGGCGGCGCGCAACTCGCTGGAATGGTTCGAGGAGGTGGAGCGCTATCTCGACCTCGACCCGGTGCAGTTCAACTACTCGCTGCTCACCCGCTCGCAGCGCATCAGCCACGAGAACCTGCGGCTGCGCGACCCCGAATGGCTGGGCGACGCGGAAGCCTGGTTCCAGCGCCGCGCCGGCGTGACGACCAACACCCGCCGGGCGCCGATGTTCGCCCCCTTCCGGCTGCGCGGGCTGGAGCTGAAGAACCGCGTCGTCGTCTCGCCGATGGCGCAGTACAAGGCCGTCGACGGCCGTCCGACCGACTGGCACATGGTGCATTACTGCGAGCGCGCCAAGGGCGGCGCCGGCCTGGTCTACATCGAGATGACCTGCGTGTCGCCGGAAGGCCGCATCACGCCCGGCTGTCCCGGCTTCTACGACCCCGGGCACGAGACGGCGTGGCGCCGCATCGTCGACTTCGTGCACGCGGAGACCGACGCCAGGATCTGCGCCCAGATCGGCCATTCGGGACCCAAGGGCTCGACCCAGCTCGGCTGGCAGGAGATGGACGCGCCGCTCGCCGCCGGCAACTGGCCGCTGCTCGCCGCCTCGGCCGTGCCGTGGTCGGAGAAGAACCAGGTGCCCAAGGCGATGGACCGCGCCGACATGGACACCGTGCGCGACCAGTTCGTCGCCGCGGCCGAGATGGCCGAGCGCTGCGGCTTCGACATGCTCGAGCTGCACTACGCGCACGGCTACCTGCTGTCCTCCTTCATCTCGCCGCTCACCAACCGGCGCGACGACGACTATGGCGGCAGCCTGGAAAACCGCATGCGCTATCCGCTCGAGGTGTTTGCGGCGGTGCGCGCCGCCTGGCCCGAGGACAAGCCGATCTCGGTGCGCATCTCGGCCAACGACTGGGTCGGCGAGGAGGGCATCACGCCGGCCGAGGCGGTCGAGATCGCCCGCATGCTGAAGGACGCCGGCGTCGACATCTGCGACGTGTCGGCCGGCCAGACCTCGATCCTCGCCCGGCCGGTCTACGGCCGCATGTTCCAGACGCCGTTCTCCGACCGTATCCGCAACGAGACCGGCATGGCGACGATCGCCGTCGGCAACATCTACGAGCCCGACCACGTCAACTCGATCCTGATGGCCGGACGCGCCGACCTCGTCTGTCTGGCGCGGCCGCATCTGGCCGATCCGTACTGGACGCTGCACGCCGCGGCCGCGCTCGGCGACCGCGACGTCACCTGGCCCGACCCCTATCTGCCCGGCCGCGACCAGCTCTACCGGCTGGCCGAGCGGCAGGAAGCGCTGACGGTGAAGGTGTGACGGGACAGCGCCACGCGCTGGTGACGGGCGGCGGCTCGGGCGTCGGCGCGGCGGTCGCGCGGGCGCTCGCCGAAGCCGGCCACGCCGTCACCATCTGCGGCCGCCGGGCCGACGCGCTCGACGCCGTGGCCGCCTCGCACGCGGCGATCCACGGCCTCGTCGCCGACGTCACCGACGAGGCCTCGGTGGCCGCGCTCTACGAGACCGCCGAGGCGGCGCGCGGCCCGTTCGACATCGTGGTGGCCAATGCCGGCGCCGCGCACAGCGCGCCGGCGCACCGCACCGGCCTCGACGACTGGCGCCGCATGCTCGACGTCAACCTGACGGGCGCCTTCCTCACCGTGCGGCCGGCGCTGCCGGGCATGGCCAGGCGGCGGCACGGCCGCATCGTCCTCGTCGCCTCGACCGCCGGGCTCAAGGGCTATCCCTACGTCGCCGCCTATGTCGCGGCCAAGCACGGCGTCGTCGGCCTCGCCCGCGCGCTCGCCGCCGAGTTCGCCACCCGCGGCCTCACCGTCAACGCGGTGTGTCCGGGCTTCGTCGAGACCGAGCTCCTGGCCAGCTCGGTGGCGCGCATCGTCGAGACCACCGGGCGCAGCGCGGAGGAGGCGCGCGCCAGCCTGATGGCATCGAACCCGCAGGGCCGCTTCGTGCAGCCCGCGGAGGTGGCCGACGCGGTGCTGTGGCTGGCCGGCGACGGCGCCGCCTCGATCACCGGCCAGGCGATCTCGGTGTCGGGGGGCGAGACATGGTGACCGCGCCGTCGGCCGCGCCGCTCGAGGACCGCGCCAGCAAGGAGCGGCTCAGGCTGTGGCTGCGCATCCTGCGCGCCACGCGCATGGTCGAATCGGAGCTGCGCGAGCGGCTGAAATCGGGTTTCGGCACCACGCTGCCGCGCTTCGACGTCCTGTCGGCGCTCTATCGCCGGCCCGACGGCATGGGCATGAGCGACCTGTCGCGCTTCCTGCTGGTGTCGAACGGCAACGTGACGGGCATCGTCGACCGCCTGGTGGCCGACGGGCTGGTGCTGCGCGGCAAGCGCGACGGCGACCGGCGCGCCTCGGTGGTGCGGCTGACGGACGAGGGCGCGGCCGCCTTCGAGGCGATGGCCGGCGCGCACGAGCAGTGGATCGACGAGCTTCTGGCCGGCGTCGGCGAGGCCGACGCGCGGCAGCTCTCGGCCATGCTGAAGAGCTTCAGAAGCAACTGGGAGGCAGAGCCATGACGGCCATGTCGGGGCTCGACCCCAAGCATTTCCTCTGGCGCACCGAGGGCCGCGTCGGCATCGTCCAGCTCGACCGGCCGGAGCGCAAGAACCCGCTCACCTTCGAGTCCTACGCCGAGCTGCGCGACACCTTCCGGGCGCTGGTCTATGCCGACGACATCGACGTCGTCGTCATCCTGCCCAACGGCGGCAATTTCTGCTCGGGCGGCGACGTGCACGACATCATCGGCCCGCTGGTCGGCATGGACATGAAGCAGCTCCTCGCCTTCACCCGCATGACCGGCGACCTGGTCAAGGCGATGCTCGGCTGCGGCAAGCCGATCGTCGCCGCCGTCGACGGCGTGGCGGTGGGCGCCGGCGCGATCATGGCGATGGCGTCGGACATCCGGCTCGCCACGCCGCAGGCCAAGACCGCCTTCCTGTTCACCCGCGTCGGCCTGGCCGGCTGCGACATGGGCGCCTGCGCGATCCTGCCGCGCATCATCGGCCAGGGCCGCGCCGCCGAGCTGCTCTACACCGGGCGCACGATGAGCGCGGAGGAAGGCGAGCGCTGGGGCTTCTTCAACCGGCTGGCGGCGCCCGAGGCGATCGAGGCCGAGGCGCTCGCGCTCGCCGCCCGGCTCGCCGATGGCCCGACCTTCGCGCACGGCATCACCAAGACGCAGCTCAACCAGGAATGGGCGATGGGCGTCGAGCAGGCGATCGAGGCGGAGGCGCAGGCGCAGGCGATCTGCATGCAGACGCGCGACTTCGAGCGCGCCTACCGCGCCTTCGTCGCCAAGCAGAAGCCGGTGTTCGAGGGGGACTGAGGCGATGGCGCCGACGACGCAGACGCCGGCACCGCCGGCAGGCCGCGGGAAGCCCGCCGATGGCTGACCGCTCCTACCTCGACTGGCCGTTCCTCGAGCCGCGCCACAAGGCGCTGGCCGGAGAGCTGGAGGCGTGGTGCGCGGCCAACCTGCCGGTCGACCACGCCGACGTCGACGCGGCCTGCCGCGACCTGGTCGCCCGGCTCGGCCGCGACGGCTGGCTCGCCGCCACGGCGGTCGACCCGGCCGATCCGCAGCCGCTCGACGTGCGCGCGCTGTGCCTGACGCGCGAGACGCTGGCGCGCCACGACGGGCTGGCCGACTTCGCCTTCGCCATGCAGGGCCTGGGCACCGGGGCGATCAGCCTGTTCGGCGATGCCGGGCAGCGCCGGTGGCTGGCACGCACGCGGGCCGGCACGGCGATCTCCGCCTTCGCGCTGAGCGAGCCGCGCTCGGGCTCCGACGTCGCCAATCTGGAGATGCGCGCGACCCGCGACGGCGACGGCTACGTGCTCGACGGCGAGAAGACCTGGATCTCAAACGGTGGCATCGCCGACCTCTACACCGTGTTCGCGCGCACCGGCGAGGCGCCGGGCGCCAAGGGCATCTCCGCCTTCCTGGTGCCGGCCGACACGCCGGGCCTGAGCGTCGCCGAGCGGCTCGAGACGGTGGCGCCGCATCCGCTCGGCCGGCTCGTCTTCGACGGCGTGCGGGTGCCCGCGTCCGCGCTGATCGGCGCGGCCGGCAGCGGCTTTCGCATCGCCATGTCGGTGCTCGACGTGTTCCGCTCCACGGTGGCGGCGGCCGCGCTCGGCTTCGCGCGGCGCGCGCTCGACGAGAGCCTGGCGCGGGCCGGCAGTCGCGAGCTGTTCGGCGCGCCGCTGTTCGACCTGCAGATGGTGCAGGGCCAGCTCGCCGAGATGGCGCTCGACGTCGACGCCGCCGCGCTGCTCGTCTACCGTGCCGCCTGGACCAAGGACAGCGGGGCGCCGCGCGTCACCCGCGAGGCGGCGATGGCCAAGCTCTACGCCACCGACCGGGCGCAGAGCGTGATCGACAAGGCGGTGCAGCTGCACGGAGGGGACGGCGTGCGGCGCGGCCACATCGTGGAAAGCCTCTACCGGGAGATCCGCGCGCTGCGGATCTACGAGGGCGCCTCGGAAGTGCAAAAGGTGGTCATCGCCAGACAGGTGATGGCGGGAGGATGAGCATGCTGGGACCCAGCGGACACACCGACAGCTTCGCGCGCGACAACCTGCCGCCGCGCGAGGAATGGCCCGATTTCCTGCTCGACGGCTTCGACTACCCCGAGCACGTCAACATCGGCGTCGAGCTGACCGACCGGCTGGTCGAGCGCGGCTTCGGCGACCGCACCGCGCTGATCGGCAACGGCCGGCGGCGCACCTACAAGGAGCTCGCCGACTGGACCAACCGGCTGGCCCGGGCGCTGGTCGAGGATTACGGCGTCAAGCCGGGCAACCGCATCCTGATCCGCTCGGCCAACAACCCGGCGATGGTCGCCTGCTGGCTCGCCGCCACCAAGGCCGGCGCGGTCGTGGTCAACACCATGCCGATGCTGCGCGCCGGCGAGCTGACCAAGATCGTCGACAAGGCGCAGGTCTCGCTGGCGCTGTGCGACACCCGGCTGATGGACGAGCTCGTCACCTGCGCCAAGACCAGCGCCACGCTGACGCAGGTCGTCGGCTTCGACGGCACCGCCAATTTCGACGCCGAGCTCGACCGCGTCGCGCTCAACAAGCCGGTGCAGTTCGAGGCGGTGAAGACCGGCCGCGACGACGTCGCGCTGCTCGGCTTCACGTCGGGCACGACGGGCGTGCCCAAGGCGACGATGCACTTCCACCGCGACATCCTGATCATCGCCGACGGCTACGCCCGAGAGGTGCTGCAGGTGACGCCGGAGGACGTGTTCGTCGGCTCGCCGCCGCTCGCCTTCACCTTCGGCCTGGGCGGCCTGGCCGTCTTCCCGCTGCGCTTCGGCGCGGCGGCGACGCTGCTCGAGAACGCCTCGCCGCCGAACATGATCGACATCATCGAGACCTACCGCGCGACCGTCTCGTTCACCGCGCCGACCGCCTACCGCGCCATGCTCAAGGCGATGGACGAGGGCGCCGACCTGTCGTCGCTGCGCGTCGCGGTGTCGGCCGGCGAGACGCTGCCGGCGCCGGTCTTCGAGGAGTGGACGCAAAAGACCGGCAAGCCGATCCTCGACGGCATCGGCGCGACCGAGATGCTGCACATCTTCATCACCAACCGGCTCGACGACATGGCGCCGGCGACCACCGGCCGGCCGGTCACCGGCTACGAGGCGCGCGTCGTCGACGCCGACATGAACGAGGTGCCGCGCGGCAGCGTCGGCCGGCTCGCCGTGCGCGGGCCGACCGGCTGCCGCTATCTCGCCGACCCACGCCAGCGCGACTACGTGCGCGACGGCTGGAACCTGACCGGCGACACCTTCGTGCAGGACGAGGCGGGCCGCTTCCATTTCGCGGCGCGCTCCGACGACATGATCCTGTCGTCGGGCTACAACATCGCCGGCCCTGAGGTGGAGGCGGCGCTGCTGTCGCATGCCGAGGTGCTGGAATGCGCGGTGGTCGGCGTGCCCGACGAGGAGCGCGGCCAGATCGTCGAGGCGCATGTCGTGCTGGTCGACGGCGTGGCGCGCGACGCCGCCACGGTCAAGCGGCTGCAGGACCACGTCAAGGCGACCATCGCGCCGTACAAGTATCCGCGCTCGGTGCGCTTCATCGACGCGCTGCCCAAGACGCAGACCGGCAAGGTGCAGCGCTTCCGGCTGCGCGAGGACGCCTGAGCGATGCGCCCCGGCAGAGACGCGCCCGCCCTCGCCCTGCACGCGCGCGGCAGCCGGCCCGGCGCCGCAGGCGACGGAGCGGCCGCATGACCGCGCACGACCCCTTCCTGGCGACGCGCCGGCAGTTCGCGCTGCCCGACGGCGTGATCTATCTCGACGGCAACTCGCTCGGCCCGCTCAGCCATGCCGCGCGCGCCCGCGTCGCCCGCGCCGTCGAGGCGGAGTGGGGCGGGATGCTGATCCGCGGCTGGAACGAGGCGAACTGGATCGACCTGCCGCGCACGGTGGGCGACAAGATCGCCCGCCTGGTCGGCGCGCCGGCGGGCTCCGTGGTCGCCGGCGATTCCACCTCGATGAACCTCTACAAGGTGCTGACGGCGGCCCTGGCGATGGCCGGCGAGCGCACGGTGATCCTGTCGGACAGCGGCAACTTCCCGACCGACCTCTATGTCGCGGAGACGGCGGCGGCCGCGCTCGGCCGCGGCCATGCGCTCAGGATCGTCGCGCCGGAGGCGGTGGCCGAGGCGATCGACGCACGCGTCGCCGTCCTCATGCTGACGGAGGTCGACTACCGCACCGGGCGGCGGCACGACATGGCCGCGCTGACGCGCCGGGCGCACGACGCCGGGGCGCTGACCATCTGGGACCTCGCCCATTCGGCCGGCGCGCTGCCGATCGACCTGACGGCGGCCGGCGCCGACTTCGCCGTCGGCTGCGGCTACAAATATCTCAACGGCGGGCCCGGCGCGCCGGCCTTCCTCTATGTCCGGCCGGATCTCGCCGAGCGCGTCAGCCCGGCGCCGGGCGGCTGGATGGGCCATGCCGCGCCGTTCGCCTTCGAGACCGGCTACCGGCCGGCGGCGGGCGTCGAGCGCATGCTGGTCGGCACGCCGCCGATCCTGTCGATGAGCGCGCTCGACGCCGCGCTCGACATCTGGGACGGCATCGCCATGGAGACGGTGCGCCAGCGCTCGATCGCGCTGTCGGAGCGCTTCATCGCCGAGGTCGAGGCGCGCTGCCCCGCGCTCGCGCTCGCCTCGCCGCGCGATCCGGCCGCGCGCGGCTCGCAGGTCTCCTTCCGCTTCGCCGAGGGCTATGCCGCCATGCAGGCGCTGATCGCCGACGGCGTGATCGGCGACTTCCGCGCGCCCGACATCATGCGCTTCGGCTTCGCGCCGCTCTACGTCGGCGAGGAGGACGTGGTGACGGCGGCGGAGCGGCTGGAGCGCGTCCTGGGCGAGGAGCGCTGGCGGCAACCGCAGTTCCGGACACGGGCCAAGGTGACATGAGCGAGCACGAGCGCCGCGACGACGAGGGCGAAGCGGCCGCCGCCGTGCGGCCGCCGATGTCCTACAGCGAGTATCTGCGCCTCGACCGCGTGCTCGACGCGCAGTCGCCGCTGTCGGACGCGCATGACGAGCTGCTGTTCATCGTCCAGCACCAGACCTCGGAGCTGTGGATGAAGCTCGCCATCCGCGAGATCGTCTCGGCGCGCGGCCTGATCGCGGCCGACGACCTGCGCCCGGCGTTCAAGATGCTGACGCGGGTGGCGCGCATCTTCGAGCAGCTCAACAGCGCCTGGGACGTGCTGCGCACGATGACGCCGAGCGAGTACACGCGCTTCCGCGACGCGCTCGGCCAGTCGTCCGGCTTCCAGTCGTGGCAGTACCGGGCGATCGAGTTTCTCGCCGGCAACCGCAACCTGGCGATGCTGAAGCCGCACGCGCACGACCCGGCGATCACGGCGCGGCTCGAGGCGATCCTCGCCGAACCGAGCCTCTACGACGAGGCGATCCGGCTGCTGGCGCGCCAGGGCTTCGACGTCGGCGCGGAGGCCGCTCGCACCGACTGGCGCGCGAAGCGGGCGCCGAGCGCCGCGGTGCAGGCGGCCTGGACGACGGTCTACCAGGCGCCGGAGCGGCACTGGGCGCTCTACGAGCTGGCCGAGAAGCTGGTCGATTTCGAGGACTACTTCCGCCGCTGGCGCTTCAACCACGTCACCACGGTGGAGCGCATCATCGGGTTGAAACGCGGCACGGGCGGCACGTCCGGCGTTTCCTACTTGCGAAAGATGCTGGATGTGGAACTGTTCCCCGAACTCTGGCACCTGCGCACGGAGCTTTGAAGAAGGCGGTCCGGCGGGGCACACCCGCCGGCCGCGCAAAAAACGGAACCGGAAAGAGGGAGAGAACGCGATGAAGACGATCCTTTCGGCAGGCCTGCTCGGCCTGTCCGTGGCATTCGCCGGCACGGCCGTCGCAGAGCCGGTCAAGATCGGCATGATCACCACGCTGTCGGGCGGCGGCGCCGGGCTCGGCATCGACGCGCGCGACGGCTTCATGCTGGCCATCGAGCAGGCCGGCAACGACGAGATCGAGGTGGTGATCGAGGACGACGCGCGCAAGCCGGAGCTTGCCGTGCAGATCGCCGACAAGATGGTGCAGAGCGACAAGGTCGACCTGATGACCGGCATCATCTGGTCGAACCTGGCGATGGCCGTCGTGCCGTCGGTGACGGCGCAGGACATCATCTACCTGTCGGTCAATGCCGGCCCGTCGGCGCTGGCCGGTGCCGGCTGCAGCCCGAACTACTTCAACGTCGCCTACCAGAACGACAATTTCCACGAGGCGATGGGCAAGGCCGCCAACGAGGAGTTCAAGAAGACCTTCATCATGGCGCCCAACTACCCGGCCGGCCAGGATTCGCTGACCGGCTTCAAGCGCTTCTACGAGGGCGACCTCGCCGGCGAGGTCTACACCAAGCTCGGCCAGACCGACTACGCCGCCGAGATCGCCCAGATCCGTGCCTCGGGGGCGGATTCGGTGTTCATCTTCCTGCCCGGCGGCATGGGCATCGCCTTCACCAAGCAGTACGCCCAGTCCGGCGTCGACCTGCCGCTGCTCGGCCCCGCCTTCTCGTTCAGCCAGGACGTGCTGCCGGCGATCGGCGACGCCGCGCTCGGCGTCAAGAACACCGCCTCCTGGGCGCCCGATCTCGACAACGAGGCCAACAAGGCCTTCGTCGCGGCCTTCCAGGAGGCCTATGACCGGCTGCCCTCGGTCTACGCCGCGCAGGCCTACGACACGGCGAACCTGATCCTGTCGGCCGCCGGGAAGGCGAGCGTCGAGGACAAGGAGGCATTCCGCGCCGCGCTGAAGGAAGCCGACTTCGAGTCGGTGCGCGGCAACTTCCGGTTCAACACCAACAACCACCCGATCCAGGACTTCTACGTCCGCGAGGTGGTGAAGGTCGACGGCACGCTGACCAACAGCATCGTCGGCACCGCCTTCACCGACCACGAGGACGCCTACGCCTCCGAGTGCAACATGTAGGCCACGCGGTCCGACGGCGCCGCCTGCCTTGCGGGCGGGCGGCGCCGCACGCCAGCCGTGCCGCGGCGCCCCGCGCGCCGCGGCGCGCCGGCCGCGCCCGCCCGATGCCCTGCATGCCGCCAGCCCGGCCAAGGCACCGCCCGACACCCTGAGAACCGGAACCGCCCTTGTCCCTTGCCCTCTTCATAGAGCAGCTTCTCAACGGCCTGCAGTTCGGCGTCATGCTGTTCCTGATGGCCGCCGGCCTGACGCTGATCTTCGGCGTCATGGGGCTCATCAACCTGGCGCACGGCTCGCTGTTCATGGTCGGCGCCTTCGCCTGCGCCTCGGTCGCGGCGGCGACCGGCTCGTTCTGGCTCGGGCTCGCGGCCAGCCTGGCGGCGGCGGCGGCGGCCGGCGCGGTCATCGAGATCCTCGTCATCCGGCGGCTCTACGACCGCGACCATCTCGACCAGGTGCTCGCCACCTTCGCGCTGATCCTGATCTTCTCGGAAGGCACGCGCTGGGTGTTCGGCTCGTTCCCGCTCTATCTCGACATTCCCGCCCTGCTGTCGGGCGCCGTGCACCTGCCGGGCGGCGCGCAGTATCCGGTCTACCGGCTGGCGGTGATCGGCGTCGGCATCCTCGTCGCCGTCGGCCTCTACCTGCTGATCGGCCGCACGCGGCTCGGCATGCGCATCCGCGCCGGCGAATCCGACCGCGAGATGATCGGCGCGCTCGGCGTCGACATCCGCACGCTCTACACACTGGTCTTCGCGCTCGGCGCGGCGCTCGCCGGGCTCGCCGGCGCCATGGTCGGCGCGCTGCAGTCGGTGCAGGTCGGCATGGGCGAGCCGGTGCTCATCCTCGCCTTCGTGGTCATCGTCATCGGCGGCATCGGCTCGATCAAGGGCGCGCTGGTCGGCTCGATCCTGGTCGGCGTCACCGACACGCTCGGCCGCTTCCTGCTGCCGGCCGCCTTCGGCCTGGTGATGGAGCCGTCGGCGGCGGCCGGCGTCGGCGCGGCGCTCGCCTCGATGCTGATCTACGTCGTCATGGCGCTGATCC
The DNA here is from genome assembly GCF_030398335.1 of Aquibium sp. A9E412. Taxonomy (GTDB): domain Bacteria; phylum Pseudomonadota; class Alphaproteobacteria; order Rhizobiales; family Rhizobiaceae; genus A9E412. The sequence continues at coordinate 43,894 of NZ_JAOAOP010000011.1, read as the reverse complement.
TCGCCGTCAGGCCGCAGGGCCTGTTCTCGGCGCATGCGTGAGGACCGCCGCATGAGCCGCGAAACCGCCGTCAGCCTCGCCTTCCTGGCGCTGCTCCTCGCCCTGCCCTTCGCCGCACAGGCGCTCGACGAGCCGTTCTACATCACGCTGGCCACGCGCATGGCGATCCTGGCGCTGGCGGCGACCGGGCTCAACATCGCGCTCGGCCTCGGCGGGCTCGTCTCCTTCGGCCACGCCGCCTTCTTCGGCATCGGCGGCTATGCCGCCGGCATCCTGGCCACGCACGCCTTCAACAACGAGCCACTGCTGCTCGGCCTGCCGGGCACCAACCAGATGATCGTGATGTGGATCGTCGGCGCCGCGGTGGCCGGCCTGGTGGCGCTCGCCATCGGGCTGATCAGCCTGCGCACCTCCGGCGTCTACTTCATCATGATCACGCTCGCCTTCGCGCAGATGATCTACTACTTCGCCATCTCGTGGCCCGCCTATGGCGGCGAGGACGGGCTGTCGATCTACGTGCGCAACGCCTTTCCCGGCGTCAACACGCTCAAGCCGATGAGCTTCTTCCTGATCTGCTACGCGCTGCTCCTGGCCGCGCTGGCGCTGTTCTGGCGGCTGCGCGACTCGCGCTTCGGCGCCGCCCTGCAGGCGGGCCGGCAGAACCCGGTGCGGCTGGCCGCCGTCGGCATCGCGCCGTTCCGCATCCGGCTCGTCGCCTTCGTCGCCTCGGGCATGGTGACGGCGGTGGCCGGCGCGCTGTTCGCCGACCTCAACCGCTTCGTCAGCCCCTCGATGCTGTCCTGGCACATGTCGGGCGAGCTGATCGTGCTGATCATCCTGGGCGGCGTCGGCCGGCTCGCCGGCGCGGTGGCGGGCGCCATGCTCTACGTGCTGTTCGAGTTCGTGCTCGGCGGCATGACCGAGCACTGGCAGCTGTTCCTCGGCCTCATCCTGCTCGCCGTCGTGCTGTTCGCGCGCGGCGGGCTGATCGGCCTGCTTGCCGGGAGGCCGCGCCATGGCTGAACAGGTGCTCGCGCTCGACGGCCTGGAAAAGCGCTTCGGCGCGCTCAAGGCGACCGACGGCGTCAGCCTGACGCTCGAGGACGGCGAGATCCACGCGCTGATCGGGCCGAACGGGGCCGGCAAGTCGACGCTGATCCACCAGATCGCCGGCACGCTGAAGCCGGACGCCGGCTCCATCCGCTTCCTCGGCCGCGACATCGGCCATCTCGGCGTCGCCGAGCGGGCGCGGCTCGGCCTCGGCCGCACCTTCCAGGTGTCGTCGCTGGCGCCGGAGTTCTCGGCGCTGCGCAACGTCATGCTGGCGGTGCAGGCGCGACAGGGCTCGAGCTTCCGCTTCTGGCGCCCGGTGATGCGCGACGCGGCGCTGACCGAGCCGGCGATGGCGGCGCTGGAGCGCGTCGGCCTCGCCGGACGGGCGCGGGTGCCGGCGGCCGAACTGTCGCACGGCGAGCGCCGCCAGCTCGAGATCGCCATCGCGCTGGCGCTCGGCTCGCGCGCCTTCCTGCTCGACGAGCCGATGGCCGGCATGGGGCCGGAAGGCTCCAAGGCGCTGACCGGCTTCCTCGACGGGCTGCGCGCGGAAGCGCCGATCCTGCTCGTCGAGCACGACATGGACGCCGTCTTCGCGCTCGCCGACCGCATCTCGGTGCTGGTCTACGGCCGCATCATCGCGACCGGCAGCGTCGAGGCGATCCGCAACGACCCCGCCGTGCGCGAGGCCTATCTCGGGGAGCCGGCGTGATGCTGCTCGAAGTCGACGGTCTGGAGACCTTCTACGGCGCCAGCCAGGCGCTGTTCGGCGTCGAGCTGGCGGTCGCCGAAGGCGAGGTTGTGGCGCTGATGGGCCGCAACGGCATGGGCAAGACGACGACCATCCGCTCGATCCTCAACCTGACGCCGCCGCGCGCCGGGCGGGTGCGCTTCGCCGGCCAGGAGATCGCCGGCCGGCGGCCGCACCGCGTCGCGCGCATGGGCATCGGCCTGGTGCCGGAGGGGCGGCGCTGCTTCCCCAACCTGACGGTGGACGAGAACCTGGCCGCCGCCGCCAGGCCCGGCCGCTGGACGCTGGAGGCGGTGCGCACGCTGTTTCCGCGGCTCGCCGAGCGGCGCGGCCAGTCGGCCAATACGCTGTCGGGCGGCGAGCAGCAGATGCTGGCGATCGGCCGCGCGCTGATGACCAACCCGCGGCTGCTCGTTCTCGACGAGGCGACCGAGGGCCTGGCGCCGGTCATCCGGCAGGACATCTGGGCCTCGATCCGCACGCTGAAGCAGGAGGGGCTGTCGATCCTGATCGTCGACAAGACCCTGAGCGAGCTTCTCAGGCTCGCCGACCGCTGCACGATCCTGGAGAAGGGGAGCACGGTGTGGACCGGCGCCCCCGGCGCGCTCGACGCCGCGCTGCAGGACCGCCACCTCGGAGTTTGACAGGCCGGAGAATGACATGACCGCCAGCACCACCGCCCACCAGTTCCTGCAGCCGGACGGCTGGAAGCCCGCGCGCGGCTATGCCAACGGCATCGCCGCCGAGGGCCGCACGGTCTTCCTCGGCGGCCAGATCGGCTGGAACGGCAACCAGGTGTTCGAGACCGACGACTTCATCGGCCAGACGCGCCAGGCGCTGCAGAACATCGCCGACATCCTCGCCGAGGCCGGCGGCCGGCCCGAGCACATCGTGCGGCTGACCTGGTTCATCACCGACAAGCGCGAGTATCTCAAGCGCCTGCCGGAGCTCGGGCCGGCCTACCGCGCGGTGATGGGCAAGCACTTCCCGGCGATGAGCGTGGTCCAGGTGGTCGCGCTGATCGAGGACGAGGCGAAGGTGGAGATCGAGGCGACCGCGGTCCTGCCCGCCTGACGGCACGGCTCCGCCGCCGGGCGGGACAACCCGGCGGCGGCGGCATCGTGGGTCAGAACAGCGGCGCCTTGCCGACGACGCGGCTGCGCGCGATCCACGGCGTCTGGCGGCCGTCGGTCTGCGCCATCACCCGCTTCTTCAGGTAGAAGTAGAGCTCGTCGAGGTCGAGCGTGCCGGAGCCGTCGAGATCGACGCCGGGTTCGCCGCGCCGGGCGATCGCCTCGGCCAGCGCCACGGTGAAGTAGCCGCCGTCGGCGGCCGGGCTCTCCAGCGAGAACTGCCGCCCCTTGGATGCGGCCAGCACCGTGACCGACAGCGCGCCGTCGCCGACCAGCGCGGCGACCGCGCCGTCGTTGGTCGCGTCGCCGACGCTGCCGGAATGGCAGGCGTCGAGGAACACGAAGATGCGGCCGTCGAGCGTGGCGAGCCGCCCGGCGAGCCCGTCCCAGGCGAGCGCCGTGCCGTCGAGCGCGTCGAGCGCGGTGTCGCGGGTGGCCAGGAAGAAGCGGCCCGCCGCGTCGCGCACGCCGTGCCCGGCGACGAAGAACATCACCGTGTCGCGCGGCGTCACCACCTGCGACAGCCGCTGGAAGGCGGCGGCGAAGGCCGCGTCGAGGCCGCGCGCGTCGATGAACGGGCCGACCAGCTCGACCCCCGCGTAGAGCCCGTCGTCGAGCGTCCGCAGCGCATCGGCGAAGCGTTGCGCGTCGGCCGCGGCATAGCGCAGCGGCGCCAGCGCGGCGCTGTCGTAGCGGTCGGTGCCGACGGCGACGGCGAACAGGCGGCCGCGGTCGCCCTGCGGGGCGAGCGGCACCGAGCGCGGCCGGCTCTGCGCCCCCGCCGCGTCGACGGCGACCAGGGTGAGCCAGCGGGCGCCGGCCGCCGCCTCGGCGTCGACGGCGCCGGAGAAGCTCGCCCCCTCGAGCGGCCGCCGGGCGGCGAGCGCGCCGTCGCGATAGACGCGCAGCTCGGCAAGCCCGGTCGGCGAGGCGGCCTCGACGGCGAGCCCGGCGCCTTCGGCCGCCGCATCGCGCGCCACCGCCAGGCGCGGCGGGGCGGCCGCCGGCTCCGCGGCGACCGGTGCGCCGTCGAGCACGGCGCGCAAGAGGTCGGGCCGGTTCAGCCGGTCGCCCATCTGCGCCAGGCTGTAGAGCTCCGGCCGGCCGGCGAAGCGCAGATGGGCGAACTGGGCGCCTTCCGGCGTCGCCACGTAGTGGCCGGCCTCGTCGAAGATCACCATCTCGTCGTCGACGTAGCGGCCGCGCAGCACCGCCTCGCCGGTGGCGAGCCGGTGGATCGCCAGGCTGCCGTCGGCGCCGACCTGCAGGAAGTGGCGGCCGTCCTCGGTGGCGAGGAAGCGCGAGCGGTGGCTGTGCGTGGTCAGCGGCACCGGGCCGCGCAGGGTCAGCGCGCGGTGGTCGATGATGTAGAGCTCCTCGCCGACGGGAAGCAGGATGAAGCGACCGGCGGCAAAGACCGGCGCGACGTCGGTGTTCTCGGCGCGCTGGTGGACCGACTGGTCGAGCTTGGCGAGCCCGTCGCCGCCGGCCGCGCGCAGCGCGCCATAGGCCGCTTCCTTCTTGGCGCCGTCGCGGTAGAGGTTGGGCGGGTCGTCCGGCAGTTGCGCGGCCTCGTAGAAGCGCCGGTCGAACAGCAGGTTGTAGTGGCGCTTCTCCAGCCCGTCGGCGACGAACAGGTCGAACTGGCTGATCGCCAGATTGCCGACGGTGCCGATGCCCTGGCAGGCGGCATGGGTGAGCCACACCGTGCGGCCGCCCGTATCGGCGAAGCGCCAGGCGCCGGTCAGGTTGTTCGCCAGCCGGTCGCCGCTCGGCCAGCAGCCGAGCGCCTGGTCGAAGATCGCCTGCGCGCGCGGCACGTCGGCTGCGACCGCCGACATCGCCGCGGCGCGAAAGGCCTCGAGCTCGCCGAAATAGAGCGCCGCCTTCTCGTCGTCGGTCAGCGCCATGGCGTCGACCTCGAACATGCGCGCGTTGAGATTGCCGCCGAACACGCGGGCCGGGTCGGGCGGCGCGAAGCGCAGGCCGAGCAGCGTGCCGGCGAGGCCCTCGGCCGTGCGGCCGGTCGCCTGCGGCGCGAGCCCGACGGCGCCGCGCGCGGCGCCCGCCGCCATCAGCGCGCCGGCGTCCGCCCCGTCGAACAGGGCGCCGCGCACGCTCGCCACGTCCGCCGCGGGATGATCGGGCGAGCGCGCGGCGATGCGCTCGGGCTCCTCGATGTTGTCGAACGCCTCGGCGAGGTCGTCGATGTAGCGCAGGTGCGAGGCGGCGACCTGCGGATCGTCGGCGAGGCCGGCAGGGCCGGCGCCGCGGCCGCGGCCCGCCCGCGCGAGCGCGCTGCGGGTCGCCTCCACATGGTCTTCTGCGAAGCTGCGCTCGCCGCCGGCATCACCGACCAGATAGCGCTCGGTGACCAGGTTGAAGGCGTCGAGACCGGGGCTGCCGTCGGCGTCGAAGGAGACCACCATGCCGTCGGCGAGCGCGAAGCGCTGGCCGCCGCCCTCGAGGAACTCGAGCCGCGGCCGCGCCTCGCTGCCCGGGTCGGGATCGACCAGCAGGCTGATCACGTGGCCGGGCGGCTGCAGCATCTTCCACCATTTGGCCGGCACCACCAGGAAGGCGTCGCCATAGGCCCACAGCGCCGGCGGATCGGGCCGCGCGACGACGCCGCCCGACAGAAGGTCGACCACCTCGAATTTCGGCATGCTGGAGCCGGCGGTGAAGAAGCGGCACGCGCCCTCGACCGCCCCCGACAGCGCCGCGACGAAGCGGCCGGAGGGCGAGAAGTCGGGGCAGTGGCCGGCCCGGTCGAGGATCTTGGCGCCGGTGGCGGTGTCGAACACCTGGTAGTGGCCGTCGAAGACGAGCAGCCGGTGGCGGCCGTCGCGCGAGGCGATCGCCGCCTGCGGCCGGCTCGGGTCGTAGAGGTCCTGCACGACGACCTGGGCGCGGCGCGCCTCGACGCTCACGCGGTGGGTGCCGACCTCGGTGAGCTGGCGCTCGCCGCACGCCGTGCTGGCGACAACGGCCCAGGACAGCCCGAAGCGGCCCTCGCGATACGGCTTCACGGCATAGCGCCCGGCGCTCGGATTGCCGGCGACGTGCAGCGGCGTGACCGCCCGCATCCACTCCTCGGCGAAACCGATGCCGGCGGGACCCGGCGTGCCGCCGGGAAACGGCACGAATCCGTTGCCGCCGAAGCGCACCGCATCGATGCTGACGAGCACGAGATAGACGCGCGCGTCGCCCTCGTAGAGGCCTACCGCGCTTTGCCAGCGAACCGTCAGCGGCTCGCCGGCGACGACCGTGTCGGCCGCCTCGAAGGCGACGCTGACGCCGGCCGCGAAGCGCTCGAGCCGCTCGAATTCGGCGGTGCACTCGGCCGCTGTCGCCGTCGCCACCGTAGCGAGCCACACGCCCGCCGCCACGCAGTGCCGCCGCACGGCCCGCAGGCCGTCTGCCATTCGCCCCATCCGTCGCCTCCCGCCATCGATCCCGGTCGCCACGGCGCGAGTGTGCGCGGCGGCATGCCGCCGGGTCAAGCGCCGGCGGCCGGGCCAGGCCGGCGGATCGCCGGACAGCAGCGTAGCGCACAAAAAAGTGCCGCCGTGGTGGAGGGGGAACCACGGCGGCCTTACTCAAAAGGTGCGGCAGCCCGGAGAGGGGGGATGAGGCTGCCGCTATTGTCCGGTTCAGGCGGGGGACGGGCCTTTTTCCGGACTCGGCAATTAAAACTTGCCGATGACTGCGATTTGTGTCTCGGAAAATGGCGATTCAAGGGCTGCCACATTACAAGTTCGTAACAAAGCCGTGAACGCCGCGCGGCGCCGGCCGATCGGCCCGGCAGCCGGGCTTTGCCGTGGACAGGAGCGAGGCCAGCGGCTACCGGTGCTAGCCATGAAAAAAGGCGATCACCTGTTCCTCGTCGACGGCTCCGGCTACATCTTCCGCGCCTACCATGCGCTGCCGCCGCTCAACCGCAAGTCCGACGGCCTGCCGGTCGGTGCGGTGCTCGGCTTCTGCAACATGATCTGGAAGCTTTTGCGCGACGCGCGCGACACCGCCGTCGGCGTGACGCCGACGCATTTCGCGGTGATCTTCGACCATTCGGCCGAGACCTTCCGCAACGCGCTCTATGCCGACTACAAGGCCAACCGCTCGGAGCCGCCGGAAGACCTGGTGCCGCAGTTCGCGCTGATCCGCGAGGCGACGCGCGCCTTCGACCTGCCGTGCATCGAGATGGAGGGCTTCGAGGCGGACGACCTGATCGCGACCTATGCGCGGCTGGCGACCGAGGCGGGCGGCGACGCCACCATCATCTCCTCCGACAAGGACCTGATGCAGCTCGTCGGGCCGGCGGTGTCGCTCTACGACCCGATGAAGGACCGCGAGATCGGCGTGCCCGAGGTGATCGAGAAGTGGGGCGTGGCGCCCGACAAGATGATCGACCTGCAGGCGCTGACCGGCGATTCGATCGACAACGTCCCCGGCGTGCCGGGCATCGGGCCGAAGACGGCGGCGCAGCTTCTGGCCGAGTACGGCGACCTCGACACGCTCCTGGAGCGGGCCGCCGAGATCAAGCAGAACAAGCGGCGCGAGAACCTCATCGCGCATGCCGACGCCGCGCGGCTGTCGCGCGAGCTGGTGCGGCTGCGCACCGACGTTGCGGTGACGGAGCCGCTCGACGCGCTCGGCCTCAACCCGCCGGACGGGCCGAAGCTGGTCGCCTTCCTGAAGGCGATGGAGTTTTCCACGCTGACCCGCCGGGTCGCCGAGGCGACGGCGACGGAGGCGGCCGAGATCGAGCCGGCGCATGTCGCGGTGGCGCCGGGCGAGGCCGCGCACGGGCCGGACATGCCGGCCGCGCGCGCCGCACCGGCCGGCGAGACCGGGACAGCGGCGGCCGGCGAGCCGGCGCCCGACACGCCGGCCGCGCTCGCCAAGGCGCTGGCCGACGCGGCCCCGGCATCGGCGGTCGACCGCACCGCCTATCGCTGCATCCGCACGCGGGCCGAGCTCGAGGCGTGGGTGGCGGAGGCGCGCGAGGCCGGCGTCGTCGCCTTCGACACCGAGACCACCTCGCTCGACCCGATGCAGGCGGAGCTGTGCGGCATCTCGCTCGCCGTGGCGCCCGGCCGTGCGGCCTATGTGCCGCTGACGCACAAGAGCGGCGCCGACGACCTGCTCGGCGGCGGCCTCGTCGACGGCCAGATCCCGACCGGCGAGGCGCTCGCCGTGCTGGCGCCGCTGCTGGCCGACCGCGCCGTGCTCAAGGTCGGCCAGAACGTCAAGTACGACTGGCTGCTGCTCGCCCGGCTCGGCATCGAGGTGGCGCCGCTCGACGACACGATGCTGATCTCCTACGTGCTGGAGGCCGGCAGCGGCGGGCACGGCATGGACGCGCTGTCGGAGCGCTGGCTCGGCCACGTGCCGATCCCCTACAAGGACGTGTGCGGTTCCGGCCGCAGCCAGGTGACCTTCGACATGGTCGACCTCGAGCGCGCCACCGCCTATGCGGCGGAGGACGCCGACGTGACGCTCAGGCTGTGGCAGGTGCTCAAGCCGCGCCTCGTGGCGGCCGGGCTGGTGTCGGTCTACGAGCGGCTGGAGCGGCCGATGATCGCCACCATCGGCCGCATGGAGCAGCGCGGCATCGCCGTCGACCGGCAGATCCTGTCGCGGTTTTCCGGCGATTTCGCGCAGACGGCGGCGGCGATCGAGGAGGAGATCTACACGCTGGCCGGCGAGCGCTTCACCATCGGCTCGCCCAAGCAGCTCGGCGAGATCCTGTTCGGCAAGATGGGGCTGCCGGGCGGCAGCAAGACCAAGTCCGGCCAGTGGTCGACCTCCGCCCAGGTGCTCGAGGAGCTGGCGGCGGCCGGCCACGCGCTGGCCCGCAAGATCGTCGACTGGCGCCAGGTGACCAAGCTGAAGTCGACCTACACCGACGCGCTGCCGGGCTACATCAACCCCGAGACCGGGCGCGTGCACACCTCCTACTCGCTCGCCTCGACGACGACCGGGCGGCTGTCGTCGTCGGAGCCTAACCTGCAGAACATCCCGATCCGCACGCCGGAGGGGCGCAAGATCCGCACCGCCTTCGTCGCCGAAGAGGGGCGCCGGCTGATCTCGGCCGACTACAGCCAGATCGAGCTGCGCGTGCTGGCCCATGTCGCCGACATCCCGCAGCTCACCCAGGCCTTCGCCGAGGGCATCGACATCCACGCCATGACCGCCTCGGAGATGTTCGGCGTGCCGGTCGAGGGCATGCCGCCGGAGGTGCGCCGGCGCGCCAAGGCGATCAATTTCGGCATCATCTACGGCATCTCGGCCTTCGGCCTGGCCAACCAGCTCGCCATCCCGCGCGAGGAGGCCGGCGCCTACATCAAGCGCTATTTCGAGCGCTTCCCCGGCATCCGCGACTACATGGAGGCGACCAAGGCCCGGGCGCGCGAGACGGGCTATGTCGAGACGATCTTCGGGCGCCGGGCGCACTATCCCGAGATCCGCTCGGCCAACCCGCAGGTGCGCGCCTTCAACGAGCGCGCGGCGATCAACGCGCCGATCCAGGGCTCGGCCGCCGACATCATCCGCCGCGCCATGGTGCGCATGGACGCAGCGCTCGCCGAGGCCGGCCTCGGCGCGGTCGGCATGCTCCTGCAGGTGCACGACGAGCTGGTCTTCGAGGCGCCGGAAGAGACGGTCGAGGCGGCGATCCCGGTGATCCGCGCGGTGATGGAGAACGCCACCATGCCGGTGCTGACGCTCAAGGTGCCGCTGCAGGTCGACGCGCGCGCGGCAGCCAACTGGGACGAGGCGCACTGAAGCGTTTCCAGGCGACGTGAAGACCGGTTCGCCGTCCGGAAAGAACGTTAGAACAACAAGTTAGAGCCGATCTGCGATTCCATGAAGAGCAGAGCGGCGCCGAGACGCCGGGCGGCGCCCGCTCAGCCGCCGTCGCGCCGCACGAACACCACGTCGCCGCCTTCGTGGCCGACCTTGTGGATCGGCCGGTACTGCGGCTCCTGGTCGGCGTTGGCGGCCACCGCCTGGAGGATGTAGCGGTCGAACAGCTCGCGCGCGGAGAAGGCATCCGCCTCCATCTCGCGCAGGCCCGTGAGCAGCGCCCGGGCGAACACCGAGTGGCCGTCGCCGCCCAGATCGTCGACCGGCTCGTTGCCGCCCGACGAGATCAGGATGCGCGAGCGCCGCTCGGCCATCTTGAGCAGCGCGCGCATGCGCTCCTCCCCCGCCTCGACGGTCTCGCCGCCGGCGCCGCCGCGCATCATGGCGCCGGAAAAGCAGGAATCGGAGATCAGCACGACGTTGCCCGCCTGCATGCGGCTGACGGCGTCGGAGATGGCGGCCGCGCTCAGATAGGTGAACGGCACGCGGTGCTGCGCGTCGGCGGGGATCCAGTAGGCGTTGGTCGTCGACTGCTCATACTCGCCATGGCCGGCATAGTAGATCAGCACGGTGTCCTTCTCGCCGACCGCCAGCCCGACATGGTGCAGCGTCGCCTGGATGTCGCGCGCGGACGCGTCCTTCAGGACCAGCGGCACGCGGCGGCCGCCGGGGTCGGTCAGCTCGGTCAGGAACCCGTAGCGCGCGGCCAGCACCTCGGTCAGCGCATCGGCGTCGGCAAACGGCGTGGTCAGGCTCTCGAAGCCCGTCTGCGGCGCGTAGTTCTGGTTGGCGATGACGACGGCATAGCGCCGACCCTCGCCCTCGAGCGCGGTCTTGTCGCCCTCGTAGAGGATGTCGAGCCGGCGCTCGTGGATGCGCCCGTCGGTCATCAGCGCGACGATGCCGATGGTGTTGAGCCCGGTCTTGAGGCGGGCGGTGTGGGCGAAGCGGCCGGCCCGGTCGAGCGTGGCGACGGCGCCGTCGATGACCACCGCGCCGACTGGCGAGGCGCCGTCGACGAAGCCTTCGATGGCGATCTCCGGCCGCTCGACGGCCGCGGCGCCGCGCTTGGGCGCCGGCCGGGTGACGACGATCGGGTTGCGCTGCGGCAGGCTGGCCGTCCCCGACAGGAGCACCAGGTCGGGATCCGACGCCTCGGCGCGGTAGCGCTGCGTGCCGCCGGCCAGGTCGGGCTCCGCGTCGGGCTCCGCCTGCAGGCTCTCGGCGAGAGCGCGCACGGTCAGCCCGTCGCGGTTCTGGATCGCGGCGGCGAGGCGGAAGGTGAAGACGCCGAAGGTCTTCTTGCCGCCGTCGCCGCGGTCGTACTCGATCTCGGTCGAGTTGCTGTCGCCGATGCTCGAATAGAGCGCCGCGAAGTCGCCGTGGTCGGGCAGCAGCGTGAGGGCGGCCTCGCCGGTTCCCCCGTCCGGCTGGTCCGGCGGCGGGCCGGTGTCGCGCCGCCAGAAGCGGTCGACGTCGACGCGCCGCTGATGGCCGGCCACGTCGGCCAGCGACGCGTAGCTGGTATCGAGGATGACGGCGATGTCGGCCGCGCGGTTGCGCACCGCCGTCACGTAGTCGTTGATCATGCGCGCCGGCACCACGTCGAGAAAGGACTCGTCCTCGTTGTTGAGGAGCAGGTAGAGCCGCTCGCTCCGGGCGCGGGCGAAGCTGTCGAGCGCCGCGAGGTCGGCCGACACCTCGGCCATGCAGTCCTCGTCGCCGCCGCACACGCCATGGGGATCGCGCAGCGCCTCCAGCTTCGGTCCGGCCGGCGGCTCCTCCATGTGGCGCTTCAGCGGCGCGTAGGCCTCCTCGCCGCCGACGACCTGCCGGACCGCCCAGGCCATGTCCTCGTAGCGGCCGGCATAGCCGCCGAAATAAAGCAGCACCTGGTCGCCGCAGCGCGTTTCGGCGAGCGTGCCGGCCATCGCCGCGGCAAGGCGCTGGCCGGTGGCCGCCGCGCCCGTCAGCACCGCCACGTCCGCCGCGCGCACGCCGCGCGCGGCGAGCGAGGCGGCGAGCAGGCCGACGTCGTTCTCCGGCCCGGCGAGCGGCGCCTGACTCGGGTGCGGCGCGACCGCCCCGACGAGGATGGCGCGGGTGCGCGGCGGCGCGCCGCCGGCCGCGCAGGCCGGCGGATCGGCGACCAGTGCGGCACGGTCGAGCGGCGGCGCGACCATGCCGGGCACGTGTCTGGCGAGCAGGGCGTGCACCGCGTCGGCATCGGCGATCAGCGCGACAAGCGGGTGCCCGCCGCCGGCCTCGGCCGGCGGTTCGCCGTCGGTCTGTTGCCGCGCGCCGCCGTCGGCCGCGCCGGGCGGCCCGGCGGGCGCCGGCTCGATGAGGATGCCGGCCGCCGCCGGCATGGCGGCGAGCGCGAGCACGAAACCAAGCAGCATCGGCGCTGCGCCGCATCGCGGCATCGTCGCTCCTCCCGTCCCGGCGCTCGCGGCGCCTTGCATGGCCTTTTCCCGGCCCAGGCATCCTACGCCAATCGCGCCGGGGCGAAAACAACCGCCGCCGCGCCGCACGAAGCAGCTTCCCAATTGCTGCCCCAATGTGCGAGGAAACAGCGTTCCGTTGGGGCAGCGGCAGGGCTTGGGAGGTTCGTCGACATGGCAAGATGGTTCAGGCACGGCGCGGCGCTGGTCGCCGCGGCATTGGCCGGCGCGCTGCTGGCGGCAGCGCCGGCGGCGGCGCGCACCAATCACGCGCTGGTGGTGGCGGTCACCGACTACCCCAACCTGCCGCCGAAGTATTCGCTGGTCGGCCCCAACAACGACGCCCTGCTGGTGCTCGACTACCTGCGCAACGCCGCGCCGGTCGACTTCGCCGAGGACGACATCACCGTGCTGGCTGACGGCATCGACAGCGACGGCTCGCCGACGCTCGCCGCCATCGAGCAGGCGCTCGCCGACATCGCCGCGCGCGCGCAGGCCGGCGACTTCGTCTACATGCACTTTTCCGGCCACGGCGCGCAGCAGCCGGCGCTCGAGCCGGGCTCGGAGCCCGACGGGCTCGACGAGATCTTCCTGCCGGCCGACACCGGGCTGTGGCAGGACCGCAGCAAGGGCGTGCCGGCGGCGCTCGCCGACGACCGCATCGGCGCCGCGCTCGACGCCATCCGCGACAAGGGCGCCTTCGTGTGGCTGGTCATCGACGCCTGCCACTCCGGCACGGCGACGCGCGCGGCCGCGCTGCTCGACGAGGACGTGACCGAGCGCAAGGTCGCCTTCGAGGACCTGATGGCGCCCGGCGCCGAGATGCCGGTGATCGAGGCGGTCGCCACGCGCGGCGACGGCGCGCGCGAGAGCGCGCTCGGCGCCGAGCTCGACGCGACCGGCGCCGCGCCGGCGCGCGGCGGGCTGGTCGCCTTCTTCGCCGCGCAGACGGTCGAGACGACGCCGGAGATGCTGCTGCCGCGCGGCGCGGCGGATGCCAGCAAGCTCGGCCTGTTCACCCACACGCTCTACACGCGCCTGGCGCAGAACCCCGGCGTCACCTACCGCCAGCTCGGCGAGGCGGTGCTGCAGGCCTATGCCGGCGACAACCGGACGCGGCCGACGCCGCTGTTCGAGGGCGCGCTCGACACGCCGGTGTTCGGCGCCGAGGGCGCCGAGGCGGTGCGCCAGTGGCGGCTTGCCGTCGACGGCGCGGCGATGACCGTGCCGGCGGGGCGGCTGCACCGGCTGGCGCCGGGCACGCGGCTCGCCGTGCTCGCCTCGCCGGTCGCCGGCCTGGAGGAGGCGGTCGGCTATGTCGAGGTGACGGCGGCCAAGAACCTGTCGGCGCGCGTGCGCCCGGTGGCGCATGACGGGCTGGCCGCGCTCGCGCCCGACGCGATGCCGCAGAACGCCTACGCCCGGCTGGTCGAGCTGACCGTCGACTTCAAGCTGCGCGTGGCGCGGCCGGACGCCACCTTCGGCTTCGACGAGGCGGCGGCCGAGGTCGTCGCGATGCTGGAGGCGATCGTCGCCGACGAACGCGTGCCGGTCAGCATGGCGCTGGTCGCGCCGGGTGCGGACGCCGACATCCGCCTCGCCGTGCTCAGCGAGCGCGACGCGGCGCTGCTCGCCCTCGAGCGTGCCGCCGGGCAGGGCGCGGAGGCGAGCCGCGCCAGCCTCGGCGAGACGCCGCGCCTGTGGTTCCTGCCGCCGGGCGCGGAGATCGCGCTCGAGCCCGGCCGGCGGCCGCCCTCGATCGGGCTGGTCGGCGCCGACGCCGCGCAGATCACCGACGAGATCGGCGAGACGCTGGTCAAGATCTTCCGTGCCACCAGCCTGGCGCGGCTCGCCACGGCGTCGGACTTCCGGCCGCAGCAGGTCTCGGTCGGCTTCAGCCTGTGGCGCGACGGCGCGACCGAACCGCTCGAGCTGTCGGCCGTGCCGCTGGTCAATCCCGGCCACCAGGTGCACCTCAGCGCGCGCAACGGCTCCAGCCAGCCGGTCGACATCAACGTGCTCTATGTCGGCAGCGACTTTGCGATCGGCCACATGTATGCCGAGCGGCTGCACGGCGGCTCGCAGATCGAGCTGCCGCTGCTCGAGTTCACCGACACGAGCTTCGGCCTGGAACGCATGATCGTGGTGCTCACCGAGGCTCAGCCGCTGACGCCGGTGGAGGACCTGTCGTTCCTCGAGCAGGTCGGCGTGCGCCAGGCGACGCGGGCGGTCGACCACCCGCAGGGCTTCGCCGGGCTTTTGCGCGACATCGGCGACGCGCCGGCGACGCGCGGCGGCATGCGCATCGGCGGCCAGAGCGGGCCGAAGGGCGCGGTGATGGTCTACGCGGTCGAGACGGTGCCGGCGGCGCAATGAGCGCGGCTTGCGCGCGGCGGCCTTTTGCGGAATCGTTTCGCAAGGAGGGGCCGGCGACCGACGCGCCGGCGCCTCGCACAGGGAACCGGATGATGGCGCAGAGCGAGCGAAGCCCGGGCCGGCGCCGCCGGGCGGCAGGCGCCCTTGCCGCGGCGGCGGCCGGCCTGATGCTGGCGCCGGCGCCCGCCGGGGCGGCGGAGGACTGCGGCATCTGCGCGCGCAGCGTGCTGACCAACGCGACGCTCGCCGCCTGCTTCCTCGACCAGTACAGCGGCCTGGCGCGGCGCGACGCCGGGCTGGTGGCGGTCGACCTCAGCGGCTGCGAGACGCCGCGCGGCGTCGTCGAGGCGCTGCCCGAGCCGACGCGCGCGGCCGAGGAGCCGGATCTGCGCTTCATCCTGTCGCGCGGCCAGCTCGCCTGCCTGAGGCAGAAGCTCGAGGCGCCCGACATGCCGCTCGACCCGCTGGCGCGCATCGACCTGGAGGGCTGCCCGTGAGCCGCCTGCCGACAGGCAGCAGCATGCGCTCGGCCAGCCGCGGCGAGATCCTCGAGGCCGCGCCCGACGTCGCCACGCAGGACGGCAAGGCCGAGGGCAACCCGTTCCTGTCGGACGACTGGCGCATGGTGAGCTACGCCTGGGTCGGCTTCGCGGTGCGCGTCTTCCTCATCCTCGGCGGCCTGTTCACCGTCTACGAGTACATGCAGGCGCGCGAGGAAAAGCGCGTCGAGCGCACGCTCGAGCTCGTCGAGCTGTGGGAGCGCGAGGAGTTCCAGGCCGCGCAGCGGGCGCTCAAGCAGCGGCTCGCCGGCCTCAACGAGCAGTATGCCGGCCTGCTCGGCGCCAATGCCGGGCCGGGCGAGCTCGCCGTCTACCGCGAGCGCATCGGGCTCGAGGCGATGGCCGGCGACGGCGGCACGATGCCCGCCGAGACCTTCGCGCAGCACTTCGACGCCATCGTCTACTTCCTCAACCGGCTGTCCTCCTGCGTGGAGGAGAACCTGTGCTCCGGACGCATCGCGGACGCCTATTTCCGCGACTTCGCGGTGTCCTTCTGGAGCTATTTCGGCGGCCATATCCGCCAGCAGCGCCGTCTCGGCCAGACGACGCTGGCGCGGCCGATCGAGCGCTATGTGGGCGACGGCGGCTAGCGCCCGCGGGCGGGCCGCCCGCGCCGGCGCGGCGGCGCTGCTGGCGGCGCTCTTCGTCGTCGTCCTGCCGGCGGCGGCGCAGGACGCGCCGGACTTCACTCTCGACCTCGACACCGGCGGCCACCGCGCCACCGTCAAGGCGCTCGCCTTCTCGCCCGACGGCGAGATGCTGGTCTCGGCCTCCGACGACAAGACGATCCGCGTGTGGGACTGGCGCGCCGGCGTGACGATCCGCACGATCCGCGGCCAGATCGGCCCCGGCCACGAGGGCAAGGTGTTCGCCGTGGCGGTGTCGCCGGACGGCGGCACGGTCGCCGCCGGCGGCTTCTTCGGCCCCGGCTTCGGCGAGACGCCGCCCTATGGCGACATCCGGCTGTTCGACCTGAAGTCCGGCCGCATGACCGGCCTGCTGGAAGGCCACGAGTTCGCCGTCTACGCGGTCGCCTTCTCGCCCGACGGGGCGTGGCTCGCCGCCGGCGGCCAGGACGGCTACGCCTATGTGTGGCGGCGCGATGCGGCGGCGCCGGCCGGCTGGACGCCGCACAGCCGGCTCGACGGCGATTCCTGGCACATCGCCCGGCTCGCCTTCGCGGCGGACGGAACGCGGCTCGTCGCCGCCACCGCCGACAACGGCATCCGGCTGTGGGACATGCAGAGCGAGCGCGAGATCGCGCTGCCGGCGGCGGCCGACGCGCTGCGCGACACCAGCGTGCGGGCGCTCGCCGTGTCGCCGGACGGCAGCCTGTTCGCCACCGGCAACCGCGACGGGCTGGTGCAGGTGTGGCGCGCCGCCGACGGCGCGCTGGTCGAGGAAAAGCCGGCGCTCGGCTTCCTGGTCGGCGCGCTGAGCTTCACGCCCGACGGCACGCGGCTGGCGGCGAGCTGCGGCTATCCGTGCATCGCCGAGGAGGGCACGGTGGTGTGGCGGCTCGGCGAGGCCGAGCCGGCGCTCAGCTACCGCGGCCACGACGACACCGTGTTCGCCGGCGCGGCGGGACCCGAGGGGGCGCTGGTGGCGACGGCCGGCGGCGAGCGCAACGCCATCCACGTGTGGGACGCGGCGAGCGGCGAGCGGCAGGCGCTTCTCGTCGGCGCCGGCCGGCCGGTCACCGCGGTCGGCGTGGCACCGGACGGCACGGCGGTCGCCTGGGGCCACGACGACCCGTGCCCGCGCGAGGCCGCCTGCCCGACGACGCTCGGCCGGCTCGACCACCACCTGCCGCTGCCGACCGCCGAGCGCAGCTTCGAGGATCCCGCGCCGATGGCCCCCGCGCACGGCCCGATGCGCCGCGCCGTCTTCGAGGCCGGCGCGCTCAGCCTCGCGGCGGCGCCGGGCGGCGCGGAGGACCTGGCCAACGCGGTGCTGCAGATCCGCCGCGACGGCGAGACGGTGGCGGCGATCGAGAACGACGCCACGACGGGCTATCTGCACGGCGCCTTCACGCTGCTCGCCGGCGGCGACGCGCTGGTGACGGGCGGCAACGACGGCACGATGATCGCCTATTCGACACGAGACGGGCGCTTTGCCGGCGAATTTCTCGACGGCCACACGGGCGAGCTGCACGGCATGGCCGAGGCGCCGGGCGCGGCGCTGCTCGTCACCGGGGCCGACGACCAGACGCTGCGGCTGTGGAACCTCGAAACGCGGGCGCTGATCGCCAGCATGTTCTTTGCCGGCGAAGAATGGATCATCTGGACGCCGCAGGGCTATTTCAACTCCTCGCCGAACGGCGATTCCTTCGTCGGCTGGCACGTCAACCAGGGGCGGGACAGCGCGGCGCGCTTCATCACCGCGCGCCAGCTCAAGACGTATCTGCACAGCCCGGAGATCGTGCGCCGGGCCATCATCACCGGCGACGCGGCGGGCGCGGCACGCGAGCTGCGCGGCACCGACCGGCAGCTCGCCACGCTGCTGCAGCGGCGGCCGCCGGAATTCTCCGTGCGGCTCGCCGAGGACGTGCCGGCGGCCGACGGCTATGTGGCCGTCGAGATCACCGGGGCGGCGGAGGCCGGCGCGGATGTCGAGAGCTTCGCCGTGCTTGCCAACGACCGGCGCATCGCGCAGGTCGCCACCCGCTCGCTCGGCGGCGCCGACGGCGGGCGCATCGTCATCGAGGTGCCGGTCGAGGCGGGCGAGAACGAGATCCGCATCACCGGCTACAACGCGTTCGGCTATCTGACCGAGCGCAGCGTCAAGGCGCTGGCCAAGGCCAAGGGGCCGACGGAGGCGGCCGGCACGCTCTACGTCGTGGCGGTCGGCGTCGAGCAGTACCCGTTCCTGCCGAGCGACTGCAACGGCCGGTCATGCGACCTCGCCTTTCCGGTCGACGACGCGGCGGAGTTCATGCGCGTGGTGGCCGAGCGCACGGCGCCGCTGTTCGACGGCATGGAGGCGCGCGTCCTGGTCAACCGCGCCGCGCTCGAGGCCGAGCCCGAGCGCGCCCGGGCGCTCGAGGCGATCGTCGGCGCCGACAACATCCTGGAGCCGGACGCCGACACGGTGAGCGACGCGATCGAGGACTTCATGGACCTGCCGGAGCCGCAGGACACGACCATCGTCTTCGTCGCCGGCCACGGCATCAACATCGACGAGGACTACTACTTCATCCCGACCGACGGGCGGAAGGCCGAGCCCGACCGCTGGCGGCGCTCGTCGCTGGTCGACTGGCGCGACATGCAGCGCGCGCTGGAGCGCGCCCGCGGCCGACGCATGATGCTGCTCGACACCTGCCACGCCGCCAACGCGTTCAACCCGCGGCTGGAGAAGGAGGCGGCCGACGCGCGCATCGTGGTGCTGTCGGCGACCGCGCCGAACAACGTCGCCGAGGAGCGCGCCGAGCTCGGCCACGGCGTCTTCACCTACGCCGTGCTCGACGGCATGCGCGGCGCGGCGGCGAGCCGCGACGGGGTGCGCATCCTCGGCCTGGCCGACCACATCGACCGCACGGTGCGCGAACTGACGGCCGACCGCCAGGCGCCGTTCTACCACCTGTCGCAGACCGAAAACTTCCTGCTCGCCCGGCCATGACGCAGCCTGCCGCCCGTCTCGCGCGCTGCGCCGCGCTCGCCCTGGCGCTCGGCCTCGCCCTCGTCGCCGCCGGCCGGGCCGGCGCGGCGCCGGCCTGCCCGCCGGGCGACCGGCCGTTCGCGCGCTTCCACCTGTCGACGGCGCTGTTCGACGCGGCGATCGAGAAGGCGGGGCCGGTGGCGCCGCACCCCACGCGGCTGACCGGCCTGACGGTGCCGCACCACATGCTGGCCGGCCACCTGATCGCGCGCGGCGTGGCGGCCGCAGGCGCGGGGCGCTACCGCCGCATCGTGCTCCTGGCGCCCGACCACTTCTTCGCGGCCGACGCGCCGTTCGCCACCACGGCGCGCGACTTCGACACCGTCTACGGCCGCGTCGCGACGGATGGCGCGGCCGCCCGCGCGCTGCTCACGGCCGGCGGCGGGCTGGTCGAGGAGTCCTGCCTGTTCGCCCGCGAGCACGGCGTGCGCGCCATCCTGCCGTTCCTCAAGCGGCAGTTTCCCGACGCCCGCGTGCTGCCGGTGGCGATCGCCATCGGCGCCCGCCGCGACGCCTGGGACCGGCTGGCCGAGGCGCTGGCGCCGCTCGTCGACGGCGACACGCTGGTCGTCCAGTCGAGCGACTTCTCGCACTATCACCCGCAGCACGCCGCGCGCCGCTTCGACCAGCAGACGCTCAACCTGATCGCCGCCGGCGACCTCGAGCAGATCGCCGGGCTGAGCCAGCCCGACCACGTCGATTCACTCGGCGCGCTCTACCTGCAGACGCGGCTGCAGCGCGAGCGGCACGGCGCGGTGCCGCTGGTGCTGGCGAGCGAGAACGCGCAGCAATATGCCGACCACCACGTCGCCGAGACGACGAGCTACATGGTGGTCGCCTACGCGCCGCAGCACGGCAGCCCGCCGCCGCCGGGCGACGCGGTGGCGCGCTACTACCTGGCCGGCGACACGCTGTTCGGCCGGGCGATGGTGGCGGCCCTGCTGCCGGAGGCCAATGCCGAGCGGGTGGCCGCGGCGGTGCTGGCGGCGACCGGCGGCGCGCCGCTGGTGGTCAATCTGGAGGGCGTCGTGCTGCCCAACGTGCCCGAGGGGCTCGACCACATGACGCTGGCGATGAACGCGGAGCTGACGGTCGCCTGGCTGAAGCGGCTCAACGTCGCCGCGGTCGGGCTGGCCAACAACCACGCGATGGACCTCGGCGCGGCCGGCTACCGCGAGACGCGCGCCGCGCTCGCGGCGGCCGGCCTCGCCGCCTTCGGTCCCGGCGAGCGGGTCGACCTGCCGCATCTGTCGGTCGCGGGCTTCACCGATCTGAGCTCGACCGGTCCGCAGAAGGTCGACCTGCTTGCGGCCGCGGATTTCGACGTGCTGGCGGCCGCGCCGGCCGACCGGCCGCTCGTCGCCTTCATCCACTGGGGGCGCGAATACGTCGCCGTGCCCGGACCGCGCGAGCGGCTGCTCGCCGACCGGCTGCGGCTGGCCGGCGCCGGCGCCATCGTCGGCGCGCATCCGCATGTGGCGAGCGACGGGCCGGTGGCGCTCGCCGGCGGCGAGACGCTGCTGCACCACTCGCTCGGCAACTTCCTGTTCGACCAGACGGCCGAGACGAGCTCCGGCGCGCTGATCGAGATCCGCGTCTTCGCGCAGGGCACCTTCTTCGCCCGCCGCGTCGACCTGCCGGTGCTGTTCGACCGCGCCGCCGGGCGCGCTCAGCAGGCGCCCAGGCCGGGCTCCAGATAGCACTGCACCGGACGCATGGTGGAGACGAACTCGGAGGCCTTGGGCCGCAGGAAGAACAGCGTCACCGGCTTGGAGTAGCGCATGCTGCCGTCGCCCAGCCGGGCCGCGGCGCGGAAGCGATGGACCGACGACATGGCCGACGACAGCTTGAGCCGGCTGGTGAAGGCCGGCTGGTTGCGGTTGCCGCGCACCGGCAGGTCGACGGTGTAGTCGCGCTCGCCGACCGGCAGCTCGATGTCGAGATAGCGCAGCGCCTCCGGCGAGCCGCCGAAGCCGGCGCCGCACTCGGCCAGCTCCTGCGGCACCTCGATCACCGCCAGCGAGATGTCGACGCTGAACGGCTCCTGCATCTGGAAGACGTTGCCCTCGTCGTCGGCCCAAGCGTAGTCGATCGTGCCTTCGGCGCGCGTCGTCAGCGTCTGGTCGCCGGCCACCGCATCGGCCACCTCGCCGAAATCGACGCGGTTGAACACCTGGTTGCGGCAGACGCCCAGGCTGTCGACGGAGGGGCACTCGAAGCGCTCGGTCTCGAGCGTCTCGGTGTCGACGCCGGCAGCCCGGAACACCTCGAGCAGCGAGACGTCGCCGCCGTCGCCGAAGCTGCCGATCGGGTGGCTGAAGGTCCGCGTTGAGACGCCGCGGCGGTCGGGGTTGGTGAAGGCGAGCGACAGCGTCGCGTCGCGCACGTCGCCCCAGCCGTTGTTGACGAAGGAGAAGGAGGGGCGGAACCCGACGCAGCCGAAATGCTGCCGGATCGACAGCATCGGCTTGCGGTAGGCGTCGCTGCGCGCGACCTGCAGCTCCATCTGGTCGAGCTCGACGCGCGAGCCGTCGGTGGTCGCCAGCTCGACCTCGACGAAGGCCGGCGCATCCTCCCAGTCGATGAAGTCGAACAGGCCGCCGAAGGCGGTGATCGTGCCGGTGCCGTTCCACGCGTCGTTGAAGGCGGTCTCCTGCGGGAAGATCGCCACGTCCTCCTCGCGCACATAGTGGGTGTACTGCATGTCGGAGCGCTGGGTCATGCGCGGGTCGACGATGACGGAAAACTCCACCCGGTCGGCGTCGCCGCCGGTCTGCGCCTTGAGCAGACCGCCGACCAGCGGGTCGGCCAGCACCTCCGCGCCGCGCGGCCCGACCTCGCGGCCGGCCTGCCAGCGCGACTCGTAGCGCGTGCCGCCGGCCAGCGTGGTGACGCCGGTGCCGTGGCGCCGGCCGTCGACGAAGGGGCCTTCGTAGATGGTGCCGTTGGCCGCCAGGTAGCGGCCCTCGCCATGCGGCCGGCCGTCGGCGAAGAGACCCTCATAGCGGTTGCCCTCGGCGTCGAGATGCAGGCCACGGCCGTGCAGCACGCCGGCGCGCCATTCGCCCTCGAAGACGGCGCCGGTGCGGATCTCCAGCCGGCCGGTGCCGTGCGGCCGGCCGGCGCGCATCTCGCCCTCGTAGACGGAGTAGATCGTGGCGGGGTCGTAGCTCGCCGAGCCGCGCACGCGCCAGACGAGCTTGCCGCGTCCCTCGACGAGGCCGCCCTCGCTGGCCAGCCGGCCGCCGTCGCCGCCCGCCGGCTCCCAGGTGAACTCGAGGTTCTTGTCGGGATGCGGGTCCCAGACCCGCAGTCTCTGGCGCGCGACCGTGTTGCCCTCGCGCAGATAGAGCACCTGGACGCGCTCGGCCCAGGCGCCCTCGCCGGCCGCCGCCGGACCCGCCGTGCCGACGGCCAGCACCACCGAGGCCAGCAGTGCCGACCGCCCGATCCAACCCCTGACATGCATTGCAGACACCCCCAGCCTATGCCGCAGGGTCAGTAAACCAACTGCGCCGCCCGCGCGCAACCGGCAGCGGCGCGCGGCGTGCGGGCCGGTCGCGCGGACCGGCCCGCGGCCGCTCACTTCAGCAGGCTGACGATCCACTCGAAGTAGACGCGGTTGATGCGCACCGCGGTGTTGGCCTGCGGGCTCTCGGCCACGTTGACGCCGTAGACGATGCGCTCCTGCGTCGCCGCGGTGTACTTGTAGACCGAGCTGCCGCTCGAGCCGGGATAGGTGTCGCAGAGATACTGGAAGTAGAGCTCGGCCATGTTCTGGCGGCTGACGTCGCAGTTGGAGCGCCACATGGTGCCGCCGGGCTTGTCGCCGGGATAGCCGACGATGTTGGCGTAGAAGTCGCCGAGATTGTCGTCGTAGCCGACGGCGAGCCAGCCGAGCCAGTCGCCGACCGGCTCCTGCAGGTGAACGACCGCGATGTCCCACGGCACCACCGAGCCGTAGTAGCCCTGATAGTTCGACAGGTAGCCCTCGAAGATGTAGGCCGCCTCGTACTCGAAGACGCCGAAGGGCGCATCGTTCATGCCGTTGAGGCCGGGGGCGAAGACGAAGTTGTCGAGCCAGCCGCCGTTCTCGTGGCTGTACAGGCAGTGCGCCGCCGTCAGCAGCGTGCGCGGGCCGATCAGCGTGGCCGAGCAGTTGCCGAGCCCGCCGTCGGCGTTCTCGCCCTGCAGCAGGCCGAAGACGCGGAACGGATAGGGCGAGGTGTCGCGGATCTGCACGCGGTCGTCGTCGCCGAAGACCTGGCGATCCTCCTCCTGCATGTCGAAGGCCGGATCGCCGCCCTCCGCGCCGGACAGCGCGCGCTTGAGCCGGCCGCTCGCCGCCTCGCGCGTGACCTCGCCGCCGCGGGCGCGCTTCACCGTCGTCAGATCCTCCTCAAGCTTGCCCGGATCGAGCTCGAGGTCGCGCGTCACCGCATCCTCCTCGATCTCCAGCGGCTCGATCGGCGCCGCGCCCTCGGTCTTCAGCTCACCGCCGGGCATCGCCGCGCGTGGCGTCTCGCCGCTGCCGGCGCTGCCCGATGTCGACTGCGCCCAGGCCGGGCCGGCCGCCAGCGCGGCGGCAAGCAGGGCCGGAAGCAGGCACTTGCGTTCGATGGATTTCATGTGTGAACTCTCCCAAAGTCAGCAACGGCCGGATCAAGGCGGACAATCGTGTCGACACCGTGGTCCCGCCGGGCGTCGTGCGCCCGCCGCGGATTCCAGCAGCCGGCAGGTCGGCTGGCAAGCGGCATCGGCGGCCGGCCGCGCGAAACGGTCCCATTCTGTCCCCAATTGCCGTAAAGGATGCCCGCTGCGCCGGCCGCGGGGGCCGCGCGCGACCGCTTGCGCCGGCGCGAAAGCCGTGCACAGGCTTGCTTTGGGAAGCATCGTCTCAGGAGGACATTCGCATGCTCGAACGGTTCAAACACGCCGCGGCCGCATCGCTCGCCGCGTTCGCCTTCGGCCTGCCGGCCGCGGGTCCGGCGGCCGCCCAGGAGCTGCCGGTGATGGAGCTGCCGGGCCGCAGCGTCGGCTCGCCGATCGACCGCGTGTCGAAGGCGCGCGCCGAGCAGAACGCGGCGACGGACACGCAGGACCGCGTGTTCGGCGGTCAGGAGGCCGACCCGGGCGAGTGGCCCTTCCAGGTGGCGCTGCTGACCAGCGTCATGCTCGACGACGACCCGATGACCCAGGCCGACGCGCAGTTCTGCGGCGGCAGCCTGATCGCGCCGCAATGGGTGCTGACGGCGGCGCACTGCCTGATGGACTACGGCGAGCCGATCCCGGCGGAGGCGGTCACCATCCTGACCGGCGCCACCGAGCTCACCGAGGGCGCGCGGCATGCGGTCGCCGAGGTGATCGTGCACGAGGGCTACGACGAGACGACGCTCGACAACGACATCGGCCTGCTGCGGCTGGCCGAGCCGGCCGACGCGCCGACCATCGCGCTCGCCGCCGACACGCCGGCCGAGGGCGCGGCGACCGTGATCGGCTGGGGCATGATGGAAAACGGCATGTTTCCGATGGCGCTGATGGAGGCGGAGATCGCGCTCTATCCCAACGCGGCGTGCAACAGCGGCATCAAGGACATCTACGCCCGCGACCTCGGCAACGTGCTGCGCCACTTCGCCCAGCGCATGCGCTACTCCGACCAGTCGATCGACGCGGCCACCCGCGCCATCACGGCGGAGATGGCCGACCCGCTGACCGGCAACATGCTGTGCGCCGGCGTCGAGACCGGCGGGCGCGACGCCTGCAACGGCGACAGCGGCGGGCCGCTGTTCATGACGCGCGACGGCGCGCTGGTGCAGGTCGGCATCGTGAGCTGGGGCGAAGGCCCGATGGACGCCGGCGCGGCCTGCGGCCACGCCAACGCCTACGGCATCTACACGCGGCTTTCCAACTACCGCGACTGGATCGGCGAGAAGGCCGGTCTCTGAGGCGGCGCGCGGACACGCGAGTACGGGGCGGCGGGCGCGGACCGGCCGCCCCCTTGGCGCGGTCTGCCCCTCACTGCGATCTGCTTTTCACGGAAACGCAGATCGGCTCCAGCTTGTCGATTTGACGCGTTTGCGGACGGCGAACCGGATTCCACGCCGCCTGGACAGGCTCTGGCGGCGGACGTCACAACCGGCTCACCATGCGGTGCGAGGCCGGATGGACGAGCCGCACCAGCGTGACCGGCTCGCCGGCGAGCCAGGTGAGGCGCTCGGCGACGAACACCGGATCGCCCGGTCGCACGCCGAGCAGCGCCGCCTCCTCGTCGCCCGCGGCAGCCGCCGCGAAGGCGAACTCGGCCTCCGAGAAGGGATGGTTGGCGACCAGCCACTCGTTCGGCCCGGTGCGCTCGAAGTCCTGCGCCTCGACGCCCGGCGCGGCGGCCGGATTGATCCAGCGATCCTCGTACTGATAGGCGGCGCGGTCGGCCAGGTGCAGGCAGCGCACATGCATCAGCCGCGTGCCGCGCTTCAGCGCCAGGCGGGCGCGCACGACCTCGGGCGCCGCCTCCATGGCGCGCGACAGAAGCGTGTAGCTGTAGACGGCGCCGCGGCTCTCGATCTCGTGGCGCACCAGCGGAATGGCGATGCGCGCCTCGCGCACCGGGCTGAGCGTGACCCGCGTGCCGGCCTTGCGCCGGCGCTCGACCAGGCCGGCGCGCGCCAGCTCCTGCAGCGCCCGGTTGACGGTGGCGCGGGCGGCGCCGAACTCGCGCGCCAGCGCCTCCTCGCCGGGAATCAGCCCGCCGGGCGGCCATTCGCGCGCCGCGATGCGGCGCACCATCTCCGCCTTGATGGCGCGGGAGGAGCGGCGCGCCGTGCCGCTCACAGCCGGCCCGCCAAGCGCTCGACGACGCCGCGATAGCGCCGGGCCACGGCCGCGCGCGCGACGTGCCGTCCGTCGCGCACCGCGTGGCGGCCGGCCGACCACACGTCGGTGACCGCGGCGTCGGAACCGGTGAAGATCCAGCCGTCGAGCAGGCCGTCGCCGGCGCCGCTGCCGGCGAAGCGGTCGGGGTCGAGCGCCACCATGTCGGCCCACAGGCCGGGGGCGAGCGCGCCGCTGTCGCGGCCGAGCGCGGCCGCGCCGCCGGCCAGCGCCTGCGCATGGACGAAGCGGCCGGCCGAGCGCTCGGCGCTGGCCAGCACCACGCGGGCGCGCTCGCGCAGCCGCTGGCTGTATTCGAGCTGGCGCAGCTCCTCCGTCAGGCTGATGCGGATGTTGGAATCGGTGCCGACGCCGAAGCAGCCGCCATGGCCGGCGAAGGCGGCGCCGGCGAAGATGCCGTCGCCGAGATTGGCCTCGGTCACCGGACACAGCCCGGCGACCGCGCCGGACCGGGCGAGCGCGGCGGTCTCCTGCGGCGTCATGTGCGTGGCGTGGATCAGGCACCAGCGGCCGTCGACGGCGAGGCGGTCGATGAGGTGGGCGACCGGCCGCGCGCCGGTCGCCGCCAGGCACGCCTCGACCTCGGCCTCTTGCTCGGCGACGTGGATGTGCACCGGCCGCTGGGGCAGCAGCTCGGCGGCGAAGCCGACGTCGTCGATCGCGCAGGCGCGCAGCGAGTGCGGCGCGACGGCGAGCCCGGCATCGGCCGGCAGGGCGGCGAGATGGCGGCCGCTCGCCTCCACCAGCCGGGCGAAGCCGTCGCGCGTCGTGCCGAAGCGCTGCTGGCCGCCGGCGAGCGGCGCGCCGTCGAAGCCGCCGCGGCGATAGAGGACCGGCGCCAGCGTCAGGCCGATGCGGGCGGTCGCGGCCGCCGCCGCGATGCGCCCGGCGAGCTCGGCCGGGTCGGCATAGGCGGCGCCGCCCGGCGCGTGGTGCAGGTAGTGGAACTCGGCGACCGCGGCATAGCCCGCCTCGAGCATCTCGACGAAGGCCATCGCGGCGACGGCCTCCACGTCGTCGGGATCGAGCAGGTCGAGGAAGCGGTACATCACCGCCCGCCAGGTCCAGAAGCTGTCGCGGCCGGCCGGCCCGCGCCGCTCGGCGAGCCCGGCCATGGCGCGCTGGAAGGTGTGGCTGTGCAGGTTGGCGACGGCCGGCAGCAGCACGGGCACGGTGCGGTCGGCCGCGGCGCCGTGACCGGGCGCGACCGAGACGATGCGCCCGTCGTCGCCGACGGCGACCTCGACGCCGTCCTGCCATCCTTCGGGCGTCAGCGCCCGCCCGGCGAGAATGCGAAACATGGCCCGCTCCCTGTTGACATTTTTTGTATATACATAATAGCGTTAAGTCCAGACATGAAAACGAGGGGCGCGCCATGTCCCGGCGCCTGTACACAGGTCTGCGCATCGCCACGATGGAGCCCGGCGGCCCGCCCTACGGGCTGGTCGAGGACGGCGCGATCGCGGTGGAGGCCGGCCGCATCGCCTGGCTCGGGCCGCGCACGGCGCTGCCGGCCGACCGGGCCGACGCGCCGGCGGAGGATTTCGCCGGCCGGCTCGCCACGCCGGCGCTGATCGACTGCCACACCCACATCGTCTTCGGCGGCGACCGCGCGCGCGAGTTCGAGATGCGGCTTCAGGGCGCCAGCTACGCGGCGATCGCGCGCGCCGGCGGCGGCATCGTGTCGACCGTCGTGGCGACGCGGGCGCTCGACGAGGACGGGCTGGTGGCGGCCGCCCTGCCGCGCCTCGACGCGATGATCGCCGAGGGCGTGGCGACCGTCGAGATCAAGTCGGGCTACGGCCTGACGGTCGACGACGAGCTCGCGATGCTGCGCGCCGCGCGCCGCCTCGGCCGCGAGCGGCCGGTGCGCGTGAAGACCAGCTATCTGGCCGCCCACGCGCTGCCGCCGGAGTATCGCGAGCGCCCCGACGCCTACATCGACGCGGTCGTCCTGCCCGGGCTGGAGGCCGCCCATCGCGAAGGCCTGGTCGACGCGGTCGACGGCTTCTGCGAGACCATCGCCTTCTCGCCGGCCGAGATCGACCGCGTGTTCGCCCACGCCCGCGCGCTCGGCCTGCCGGTCAAGCTGCATGCCGAGCAGCTCTCCAACCTCGGCGGCGCCGCGCTCGCGGCGTCCTACGGCGCGCTGTCGGCCGACCATCTGGAGTATCTCGACGAGGCGGGCGTGGCGGCGATGGCGGCGGCCGGCAGCGTCGCGGTGCTGCTGCCGGGCGCCTTCTACACGCTGCGCGAGACGCAGTGTCCGCCGGTCGCCGCGCTGCGCGCGGCCGGCGTGCCGATGGCGGTGGCGACCGACTGCAACCCCGGCTCCTCGCCGCTCGCCTCGCCGCTGCTCGCCCTCAACATGGCGGCGACGCTGTTCCGCCTGACGCCGGAGGAGGCGCTGGCCGGCGCGACGCGCGAGGCCGCCCGCGCGCTCGGCCTCGCGCAGGAGACCGGCACGCTGGCGCCCGGCAAGCGCGCCGAGATCGCCGTGTGGGACGTCGCCGAGCCGGCCGCGCTCGCCTACCGCATCGGCTTCAACCCGCTCCACCGGCGCATCGCGGAGGGCCTCGCATGAGCATCGTCCTGACGCCCGGCGCGGTGCCGCTCGCCACGCTGGAGGCGGTCTATAGCGGCGAGCGGGCGGTGACGCTCGACCCCGCCTGCCGGCCGGCGGTCGAGGCCGCCGCGGCGCGCATCGCCGCCATCGCCGGCGGCGACCGGCCGGTCTACGGCGTCAACACCGGCTTCGGCAAGCTGGCGAGCGTGCGCATCGCGGCGGACGACACCGCCACGCTGCAGCGCAACCTCATCCTGTCGCACTGCTGCGGCGTCGGCGCGCCGCTCGCGGCACCGCTCGTGCGGCTGGTCATGGCGCTCAAGCTCGTCTCGCTCGGGCGCGGCGCCTCGGGCGTGCGGCCGCAGCTCGTCGCGCTGCTCGAGGCGATGCTGGCGCGCGGCGTCGTGCCGGTGATGCCGGAAAAGGGCTCCGTCGGCGCCTCCGGCGACCTGGCGCCGCTCGCCCACCTGGCCGCCGTGATGATCGGCGCCGGCGAGGCGCTCGTCGACGGCCGCCGCATGCCGGGCGGGGCGGCGCTCGAGAAGGCCGGCCTGGCGCCGGTCACACTCGCCGCCAAGGAGGGCCTGGCGCTGATCAACGGCACCCAGGTGTCGACCGCGCTGGCGCTCGCCGGGCTGTTCGCCGCGCATCGCGCCGCGCGCGCGGCGCTCGTCACCGGCGCGCTGTCGACCGACGCCGCGATGGGCTCCTCGGCGCCGTTCCGGGCCGAGATCCACACGCTGCGCGGCCACCGCGGCCAGATCGACGCGGCCGCGGCGCTGCGTCGGCTGCTCGCCGGCTCGCAGATCCGCGAGAGCCACCGCGAGGGCGACGAGCGCGTGCAGGACCCCTACTGCATCCGCTGCCAGCCGCAGGTCGACGGCGCCTGCCTCGACGTGCTGCGCCAGGCGGCCGTCACGCTCGCCGTCGAGGCCAATGCGGTGACCGACAACCCGCTGGTGCTGTCGGACGGCGCGGTGGTGTCGGGCGGCAACTTCCACGCCGAGCCGGTGGCGCTCGCCGCCGACCAGATCGCGCTCGCCATCTGCGAGGTCGGCGCCATCGCGCAGCGGCGCATCGCGCTGCTGGTCGACCCGGCGCTGTCGTTCGGCCTGCCGCCCTTCCTGGCGCGCAATCCGGGGCTCAACTCCGGGCTGATGATCGCCGAGGTCACCTCGGCCGCGCTGATGGCGGAGAACAAGCAGATGGCGCATCCCGCCTCGGTCGATTCGACGCCGACCTCGGCCAACCAGGAGGACCACGTGTCGATGGCCTGCCACGGCGCCCGGCGGCTCGGGCCGATGGCCGACAACCTGGCCGCGATCGTCGGCATCGAGGCGCTGACCGCCGCGCAGGGCATCGACCTGCGCGCGCCGCTCGCCACCAGCCCGGAGCTCGCCCGCGCCCATGCCGCGATCCGCGCGGTGGTGCCGGCGCTCGGCGACGACCGCTACCTGGCACCCGACCTGCAGGCGGCCGCCGCCCTCGTCGCCGATGGCGGGCTCGAGGCGGCGGTCGCGCCGGACATCCTGCCCGCCCTCGGCGCGGACGCGGCGGAGGCCGCACGATGACCCCCGTCGAGGTCAGCCGCGGCGCCTCGCCCGTCATTCTCGGCCTGCCGCACACGGGCACGCATGTGCCCGACGCCGTCCGCGACGCGCTCAACGCCGAAGGGCGGCTCCTGCGCGACACCGACTGGCATGTCGATCGCCTCTACGACGGGCTGCTGCCCGAGGCGACCACCGTGCGCGCCACCTTCCACCGCTACGTGATCGACGCCAACCGCGACCCGACCGGCAAGAGCCTCTATCCTGGGCAGAACACCACCGGGTTGGTGCCGGTGACCGATTTCGACAACCGGCCGATCTGGCGCGACGGCGCGATGCCCGACCGGGCCGAGACGGCGCGCCGGCTCACCGCCTTCCACCAGCCCTACCACGCCGCGCTCGCCGACGAGATCATGCGCGTGCGCGAGCGGCACGGCGTCGCCGTCGTCTACGACTGCCACTCGATCCGCTCGCGCTGCCCGTTCCTGTTCGACGGCCGGCTGCCCGACTTCAACATCGGCAGCGACGGCGGCCGCAGCTGCGCGCCCGAGATCGAAGCGGCGGTGGCCGAGATCTGCGCGGCGGCACCGGGCCATTCCAGCGTCGTCAACGGCCGCTTCCGCGGCGGCTGGACGACCCGCCACTACGGCAACCCGGCCGAGAACGTGCACGCCATCCAGATGGAGCTCGCCCAGGCGACGCACCTGGCCACCGAGGCGCCGCCCTTCGCCTATGACGCGGACAAGGCCGGGCGGCTGCGCGGCCACCTCAAGACGATCCTGACGCGCATCGAGGCGATCGCGCTGTCGATGAAGCCCGGAGCATCCCGATGACCGATCCCCGCCACAACATCCGCACGATCCGCGCGCCGCGCGGCGACGCGCTCAGCGCCCGCTTCTGGACGACCGAGGCGCCGCTCAGGATGCTGATGAACAACCTCGATCCCGACGTGGCGGAAAACCCCAACGAGCTCGTCGTCTATGGCGGCATCGGCCGCGCCGCGCGCACCTGGGACGATTTCGACCGCATCGTCGCCGCGCTCCGGAGCCTCGGCGAGGACGAGACGCTGCTCGTGCAGTCGGGCAAGCCGGTCGGCGTCTTCCGCACCCATGCCGACGCGCCGCGCGTCTTGATCGCCAACTCCAACCTGGTGCCGCACTGGGCGACCTGGGAGCACTTCAACCGGCTCGATAAGGTGGGGCTGATGATGTACGGCCAGATGACGGCCGGCTCGTGGATCTACATCGGCTCGCAGGGCATCGTGCAGGGCACCTACGAGACCTTCGCGGAGGCCGGGCGCCAGCACTATGGCGGCGACCTTTCCGGCCGCTGGATCCTGACCGCCGGCCTCGGCGGCATGGGCGGCGCACAGCCGCTCGCCGCGGCGATGGCCGGCGCGGCGTGCCTGGCCGTCGAGTGCGACGAGAGCCGCATCGACTTCCGCCTGCGCACCCGCTACCTCGACGAGAAGACCGACAGCGTCGACGAGGCGCTGGCGATGATCGCGCGCTGGACGAAGGCCGGCGAGGCGAAGTCGGTCGGCCTGCTCGGCAACGCCGCCGAGGTCGTGCCCGAGCTGGTGCGGCGCGGCGTGCGGCCCGACATCGTCACCGACCAGACCTCGGCGCACGACCCGCTCAACGGCTACCTGCCGGCGGGCTGGACGCTGGCCGAATGGCGCGCCCGGCGCGAGAGCGATCCGCAGGCGGTTGAGACGGCGGCGCGCGCCTCCATGCGCCGCCATGTCGAGGCGATGGTCGCCTTCTGGGAGGCCGGCGTGCCGACGCTCGACTACGGCAACAACATCCGCCAGGTGGCCAGCGAGGAAGGCTTCGACAAGGCCTTCGCCTTCCCCGGCTTCGTGCCGGCCTACATCCGGCCGCTGTTCTGCCGCGGCGTCGGGCCGTTCCGCTGGGCGGCGCTGTCCGGCGACCCCGAGGACATCCTCCGCACCGACGAGAAGGTGAAGGAGCTGATGCCCGACGACGCCCACCTGCACCGCTGGCTCGACATGGCGCGCGAGCGCATCGCCTTCCAAGGGCTGCCGGCGCGCATCTGCTGGGTCGGGCTCGGCGACCGCCACCGGCTCGGCCTCGCCTTCAACGAGATGGTCGCCAGCGGCGAACTGAAGGCGCCGGTGGTGATCGGCCGCGACCATCTGGATTCGGGCTCGGTCGCCTCGCCCAACCGCGAGACCGAGGCGATGAAGGACGGTTCGGACGCGGTGTCGGACTGGCCGCTGCTCAACGCGCTGCTCAACACCGCCTCGGGCGCCACCTGGGTGTCGCTGCACCACGGCGGCGGCGTCGGCATGGGCTTCTCGCAGCACGCCGGTATGGTGATCTGCGCCGACGGCAGCGAGGCGGCGGCGCGGCGCATTGAGCGCGTTCTGTGGAACGACCCGGCGACCGGCGTGATGCGCCATGCCGACGCCGGCTACGACATCGCGCTCGATTGCGCGCGCGAGACGGGCCTGCGGCTGCCGGCGATCCTGGGAAACTGAGGCCGGCGACGAGAACGAGCCAAACCACGGAGGAGAACCTGCCATGAAGAGACGCGATTTCCTGAAGGCGGCCGGCGCAGCCGGCGCGACGGGCAGCCTGGCCGCACCGGCCATCGCCCAGGACAAGACGACATGGACCATGGTGACGGCCTGGCCGAAGAACCTGCCGGGGCCGGGCGTCGCCGCGCAGATGCTGGCCGACCGCATCACCGCGCTGTCGGGCGGCCGGCTCGAGGTCAGGCTCTATGCCGCCGGCGAGCTGGTGCCGGG
The DNA here is from genome assembly GCF_030398335.1 of Aquibium sp. A9E412. Taxonomy (GTDB): domain Bacteria; phylum Pseudomonadota; class Alphaproteobacteria; order Rhizobiales; family Rhizobiaceae; genus A9E412. The sequence goes on along the minus strand of NZ_JAOAOP010000011.1, from coordinate 11,276 downwards.
CAACGGCGTGTTCGACGCCGTGTCGGAAGGCACCGCCCAGCTCTACCACGCGGTGCCGGCCTACTGGGGCTCCAAGTCGAAGGGCATCCTGCTGTTCGGCTCGCAGCCCTTCGGCCTGCGCGCCGACGAGCAGCTCGGCTGGCTGATCCACGGCGGCGGCCAGGCGCTCTACGACGAGATGTACGCCCGCTTCGGCCTGAAGCCCTTCCTGTGCGGCAATTCCGGGCCGCAGTGGCAGGGCTGGTTCCGCAACGAGATCAGCTCGGCGGACGACCTCAAGGGCCTGCGCTTCCGCACCACCGGCCTCGCCTCGGAGATGTGCTCCAAGCTCGGCATGGCGGTGCAGGCGATGGGCGGGCGCGACATGTTCCAGGCGCTGCAGTCGGGCACGATCGACGCCGGCGAGTTCATCGGGCCGTGGACGGATTCGGCCCTCGGCTTCTACCAGGTGGCCAAGAACTACTACTGGCCGGGCGTCGGCGAGCCATCGTCGGCCGAGGAGTGCGCGGTCAATCTGGAGGCCTACGAAGCGCTGCCCGACGATCTCAAGCAGGCCGTCTCCTACGCCTGCGAATCGCTCTACAACCCGGTGTGGACCGAATACTCGACCAAGCACGCCCAGGCGCTGGCGCAGCTCGTCGCCGAGCAGGGCGTGCAGGTGAAGAAGCTGCCCGACGAGGTGATCGTCGCCATGGGCAACGCCGCCGGCGAGGTGATCGGCGAGCTGCGCGAGAACGACGACGAGCTGGTGCGCCGCATCGTCGAGAGCTTCCTCGCCTACCGCAGCGCGATCGCCGACTACATGGTCTATGCCGACAACGGGCAGATGAACGCCCGCGCCATGGACTACGACTACGGCGGCTGACGCGCCGGTCCGAGCCGTCGCCCCGGGCGCCCGGCGCCCAGGGCCTTCCCGCCGCCCGAGGCCGCCCATGCAGCGCATCGCCACCGCCCTCGACCAGGTGAACCGCATCGTCGGCGCCACGGTGCGCTGGCTGGCGCTTGCCATGGTGCTCGTGCAGTTCGCCACGGTGATCCTGCGCTACGTCTACGGCATCAGCTTCATCTTCCTGAACGAGAGCGTGCTCTACATGCACGGCGCGCTGTTCATGCTGGGCGCCGGCTACACGCTGCTGGTCGACGGCCATGTGCGCGTCGACATCTTCTACTCGGCGCTGTCGCGGCGCGGCCGCGCCGCCGTCGACGCCTTCGGCGCCGTCGCCTTCCTGTTTCCCGCCATGCTGCTGCTTTCCTGGTACGCCTGGCCCTCGGTGCGCAACTCCTGGGCGGTGCTGGAGGGCGCGATATCGGTCGGCGGCATCCCGGCCTCCTTCCTGCTCAAGTCGCTGATCCCCGCCTTCTGCGCGCTGCTCGTCGTGCAGGGCCTGGCCTGTCTGCTGCGCGACGCCGCGGTGCTGGCCGGCGCCGGCCGCCAGGCGGGCGGCGAGCGATGAGCCTGCCGCTCGACATCCTGATGTTCGCGGCGCTGATCGCCGCCATCCTGATCGGCTATCCGGTCTCCTTCGTGCTCGCCGGCACGGCGACGGCCTTCGCCGCGCTCGGCTGGGCGACCGGCCAGCTCGACCCCAACCTGCTCGGCGCGCTCGGCCAGCGCGCCTTCGGGCTGCTGACCAACGACGTGCTGATCGCCATCCCGCTGTTCGTCTTCATGGGCGTGGTGCTGGAAAAGAGCCGCATCGCCGAGGATCTGCTGGAGACGATGGGCCGGCTGTTCGGTCCCATGCGCGGCGGCCTCGGCGTCTCGGTGGTGCTGGTCGGCGCGCTGCTCGCCGCCTCGACCGGCATCGTCGGCGCAACCGTGGTGGCGATGGGCCTGATCGCGCTGCCCACCATGGTGCGCAACGGCTACGACCCGAAGCTGGCGTCCGGCATCGTGTGCACGTCGGGGACGCTCGGCCAGATCATCCCGCCGTCCACGCTGCTCATCATCCTGTCGGACGTCATGTCCAACGCCTATCAGCAGGCGCAGTACCGCGAGGGCAAGTTCACCATCGAGACGCTGTCGGTCGGCCAGGTGTTCGCCGCCGCGCTGCTGCCGGGGCTGACGCTGGTGGCCGTCTACATCGTCTATCTGCTGGCGCGCGCGGCGTTCTCGCCGGGCGCCGCGCCGCCGCTGGCCGCCGCCGGCGAGCGGCCGGGACCGCGCGCGGTGCTGCGTGCGGTGGTCCCGCCGGTGGTGCTGATCGTCGCCGTGCTCGGCTCGATCCTCGGCGGCGTGGCGACACCGAGCGAGGCGGCCGCCGTCGGCGCCGTCGGGGCGCTGCTTCTGGCCGCCGCGCGCCAGCCGGGCGGCAGCCGGCTGATCCTCGCCGGCGCCGTCGCGCTCGGTCTCCTCGCCGTGCTCGCCGGCCTGGTGCCGGTGCGCCTGCAGCGCAGCGACGCGGGCCTTGCCGAGTGGCTCGTCGGCGCCGTCTTGACCGGCCTGGTGCTCATCGGCGGCCTCGCCGTGGCGGCGGCGGTGCGGCGCGCGGCGCGCGCCGGCATCCTGACGCCGGTCGTCACCTCGACGATGACGGTGACGGCGATGATCTTCGCCACCATCCTGACGGCCAGCATCTTCTCGCTGGTGTTCCGCGGCCTCGGCGGCGACCTTCGCGTGGAATCCGTCATCGAGGCGATGCCGGGCGGGCCGCAGGGCGCGCTGGTCTTCGTCATGGCGCTGATCTTCGTGCTCGGCTTCTTCCTCGACTTCGTCGAGATCTCGGTGATCGTGCTGCCGGTGGTGGCGCCGCTGCTCATCCTGATGGGGCACGATCCGATGTGGCTGTCGGTGCTTATCGCCGTCAACCTGCAGACGTCGTTCCTGACGCCGCCGTTCGGCTTCTCGCTGTTCTACCTGCGCGGCGCCGCGCCGAAGGAAATCACCACCGGACAGATCTACCGCGGCGTTATGCCGTTCATCGCCCTGCAGATCGTCGGCATGGCGCTGTTGTGGCTGTTTCCCGCCGTCGCCACCACGCTGCCGGCGATGCTGTTCTAGGCCGAGGACCGGGCGGGGGGTTTCGCGCGGCCGTCCGGCGGCCTAAATAGTTGGGTGGCGTCGCCGGTCGGCGGGCGCCGGTCAGCAGTCTCGTCCGAAGTCATGATCCTCTGTCACTGCAACCTCATCACGCAAAGGGACGTCGAGCAGACCATCGTCGCACTGCTCGACGACGACCCCTGGCAGCTTCTGGTGCCGGCGAAGGTCTACCACGCCATGGGCAAGCGCGGCCGCTGCTGCGGCTGCTTTCCCAACGTGGTCGACACCATCGTGCGCGTGACCGAGGCCTATCACCGCAACAGAGGCGCGGCGGAGGACGACGTCGTGTCACACATCGACCGCATCCGCGAGATGCGCGGCAGCCAGGGGAGAGGGCATGAAAGGCGAAAAGGAAGTCATCGAGCGGCTTAACGAGGCGCTTTTCCTCGAGCTCGGCGCGGTCAACCAGTACTGGCTGCACTACCGGCTCCTGGAGGACTGGGGCTACACCAAGCTGGCCGCCAAGGAGCGCGCGGAATCGATCGAGGAGATGCAGCACGCCGACAAGCTGGTCGAGCGCATCATCTTCCTCGAAGGCCACCCCAACCTGCAGTCGGTGGCGCCGCTGCGCATCGGCCAGACGGTCAAGGAGGTGCTCGAGGCCGATCTGGCCGGCGAGCACGACGCGCGCAACGCCTACAAGACGTCGCGCGAGATCTGCCAGAAGCACGGCGACTACGTGTCGATGAAGCTGTTCGAGGAGCTGCTCGCCGACGAGGAGGGCCACATCGACTTCCTGGAGACCCAGCTCGAGCTGCTCGAGGCGCTGGGCGAGAAGAAATACGGCCTGCTCAACGCCGGCACGGCGGAAGAGACCGACTGAGGAAGCCGCTCCGGCGGGGGCCGCCCCCGCCGGGCTCACACCTGGTCGGACAGGGCGCTCCAGGCGACGGCGCGGCGCAACGCGGCCAGGAAGCGCCGGCCGGCCTCCTCCGGCGCGCCGGAATTGTCGATCACCGTGGCGCCGTCGACCGCCAGCGCCGGGGCGCGGCCGCGCTCCAGGCGCTCCAGAACGGCGGCGCGGCTCTCGCGCCCGCGCCGCGCCAGCCGGTCGGCCAGCACCTCGGCCGGCGCGGTGACCAGCACCACCAGCACGTTGCGATAGCGCCGGCGCAGCGCCGGCACGGCGGCGCGCGACACGTTGGCGACGGCCACGCGGCCGGCCCGTACGACGCCGTCGATATCGGCCGGCAGCGCGTAGCTCAGCCCGTTGGCCTGCCAGTCGACGGCAAAGCAGCCGTCGCGGCGCGCCGCCTCGAAGGCATCCGTATCGAGCGTGTCGTGGTCCTCGGCCGCCGGATCGGCCTGGCGCGTGATGATGCGGCGCACGAACACGACGTCGTCGCCCGCGCCGAGCCGCGCCCGGGCATGGTCGATCAGCGTGTCCTTGCCGGCGCCCGACGGCCCGACGACCGCGACGAAGACGCCGCAGCGCACCGGGAAGGCGGGCTCCTCCATCGCCGCCTCGATGCCGGCCGACGCCGTCATGCGATCCGGCGGCCCTGCCGCCACACGGCGCGCACCAGCGGCACCTCGTCGCCGGCATGCACGCGCACCAGGTCGGCGCGCTGGCCGGCCGCGATCGCGCCGCGGTCCTCCAGGCCGATGGTGCGCGCCGGGTTGCGCGTCACCATGGCGATGGCGGCGGGCAGCGTCACCGCCGCGACGTCCTCGGCGAGGCGGAAGGCGGCGTGCAGCAGGCTGAACGGCACGTAGTCCGACGACAGGACGTCGAGCAGCCCGTCCTCGGCCAGGTCGCGGGCGGCGATGTTGCCCGAATGCGAGCCGCCGCGCACGATGTTGGGCGCGCCCATCAGCACGCTCATGCCGGCGCCGTGCGAGGCGCGGGCGGCGTCGTGCGAGGTCGGGAACTCGGCCAGCCGCACGCCGTCGCCGCGCGCCTCCTCGACATGGTCGAGCGTCGCGTCGTCGTGGCTCGCCAGCGCGATGCCGTGGCCGCGGCAGTGCTCGGCGATGGCGCGCCGGTGCGGCGTCGAGTAGCGCTGCGACTGCGCCTGCCGCTCGGCCACGAAGCGCGCGAACGCGTCCTCGGTCAGGCCGCGCTTGGTCTTGTAGTAGAGCTCGTACTGCTCGAGCGTCTGGAACTGGCGCTGGCCCGGCGCGTGGTCCATCAGCGAGACGAGCCGCACGCGGGCGTCGCCGCGGAAAGCGTCGAAATCGCGCATCACGTCGGGCGCGGAGACCTCGCAGCGCAGGTGGATGAAATGGTCCGCGCGCAGCCGGCCGCGGTCCTGCGCGCCGGCCAGCGTGTCGGCCAGCACGCGCATCTCGCCCGGCGCGAAGCCGTCGCTCTCGGTCGTGCCCATGCGCAGGCAGTCGAACACGGTCGTGATGCCCGAGGTGGCGATCTGCGCGTCGTGCGCCTGGATCGAGGCGAGCGCGTTCCAGCGCACGCCGGGGCGCGGCGCGTAGTGGCCCTCCAGATGGTCGGTATGCAGCTCGACCAGGCCCGGCACCAGGTAATCGCCCTCCATGTCCTCGCCCTGCGCGGCGGCGCCCGGCTGGACGTCCGCGACCAGCCCGTCGCGCAGCACCACGCTGCCTTCGAGCAGCGCGTCCGGCAGCACGATGCGGGCGTTCTTCAAGACTGTTTCATGCGTCATGTCAGGCGGTCTTTCTCTCGCTTTCGCGGCCGAGCCGGCGGAAGGCGCGCACGCGGAAGGGCGCGCCCGGCTCCGGCTCGACGAACAGGGCGATGGAGGCGATCGGCTGCGGCGCGGCGAGCACCGGGCCGAAGCGGCTTTCGAGGGCGCTCCTCACGCGGCGGCTTTCCGCCGCGTCGACGCGGCCGGTCAGCGTCATGTGGAAGCGGAAGGCCTCGAAGACGTGGGGATAGCCCCATTTGTGCAGGTTCTTGAGCTCCTCGCCGCTCAGCCCGTCGGGGTTGCGCCGGGCGATCTCGGCCGGCGTCAGCGGGGCGCGGAAGCGCTCGAAGCCGCACACCACGGCCGCGGCGAGATCGGCGAGCGCCGGTGCCGGCTCGCGCGGCACCAGCGCGTGGAAGCCGGCGAGCCGGCCGACCACGAGCGGCACGGCGAAGGGCTCGCGGCCGGCGGCGAATTCGTCGAGCGCGGCGAGGAGCTCGGCCTCGCCGGTGCCCTCGGCCAGCCGGAACGGCGCCTTGAGCGTGGCATGGAAGCCGTAGCGGCGCGGCGGCGCCGTGTGATAGGCGATCTCGGCCGCCGACAGCGGGCCGACCGCCTGCGGCGCCAGCGCCTCGCCGGTGAAGGCGTCGCGGCCGAGCCAGCGGGCGGCGACGCGCGTCAGCGGGTCGGTGCGGTCGGGCGTGTAGTAGATCGCGTAGCGCATCAGTGTCCTCGCCGGTCGCGGCCGTGGCGCATGCCGCCGCCGGACGGGCACACCCGGCGTCGCGGCCATGCGGCAGTATCGGTTCGCCGGACCATCCTGTCGCCCGAAAACCGCGCCGAACCTCGTCGGCGTCACGCTCTAGGCGATTTGCATGACAAATTCACGACCGCCAGAGGGCCGCCGTCGCTCGCCGCCAACGGCCGCCCGTGTCAGGCGGCCGACGGCGTGCCGCCGATCAGCCGCCGGCGCAGCATGTTGGAGATGTTGTCGAACAGGAACACCACCGCCAGGATGAGCAGCACCATGTAGGCGACGTTCTCCCAGTCGGCATTGGTGCGCATCGCCTCCCACAGCTTGAGGCCGATGCCGCCGGCACCGACGGCGCCGATGATGGTGGCCGAGCGGGTGTTCGATTCCCAGAAATAGAGCGACTGCGAGACGAACACCGGCAGCACCTGCGGCATCACCCCGAAGCGCTGCACCAGAACCGGCGCGGCGCCGACCGAGCGGATGCCCTCGCGCTGGCGGTCGTCGACGTTCTCCAGCGCCTCGGAGTAGAGCTTGCCGAAGGTGCCGGTGTCGGTGAAGAAGATCGCCGAGATGCCGGCCAGCGGCCCCGGCCCGAAGGCGCGGGTGAAGAACAGCGCCCAGATCAGCATGTCGACCGAGCGCAGGAAGTCGAAGAAGCGCTTGAGCACCTGGTTGACGAGCCGGTTCGGCGTGACGTTGCGCGCCGCCAGGAAGGACAGCGGAAAGGCGAGGAGCGTGGCCAGCACCGTGCCGGCGAAGGCCATGACGATCGTCTGCAGCAGCTTGAGCCACACGTCGCCGTGCTGCCACTCGGCATTGGTCACGAAATCCTGCCAGGCGAGCGCGGCGTTCGACATGCCGGCCTCGAGCGGCTCGCCGAACAGGACGAGCCTCGCCACCTCGCCGGCCGGCCTGCCCCAGAACGGCGAGGTCGTGTCGAAGAAGAAGTTCTCCCAGCCGAGGAAGCGGCGGCGCAGCTTGACCTCGTCGTCCTCGATCTCGGCGCGCCCGGCGAAGCCGAAACGGGCGACCGCCTTGCGGCCCGGCGCGGCCTGCTCGATCCACGCGGGCAGCGGGCCGCGCGCCGTCACGCTTTCGTCGCGCACGATGTCGAAGACGACGGTCTCGCCGCCGCGGGTCACGCGCACCAGGCCGGGCTCGACGGCGACGCGCGCCGCGCCGCCGAGATGCACCGTCGCACGCATGACGACCTCCCGCTCGCGGCTCCGGGGCGCGGCCGGGCGTTCGGCCTGCGGCGCGGCCGGAGCGGTGGTCCCTTCGTCCGGACCGAGAAAACCCTCGCCGGCGTCGCTGCCGCCGCCCTCGACCGGACCGAGGAAGCCCTGCTGCGCGGCGCCGGCGCGGCCGTCCGGGCCGAGGAAGCCGTCTTCGGCGGCGTCCGGCGAGACCTCGACGGCGCCTTCGGCGGGCGCGACCGGAATCTCGACCAGCGCCGTCTCGGTCTCCACCCAGTCGGGATCGGGCGCCGGGCCGAGCGGCGAGAAGCGCGGATAGGTCACCGCCAGATGGCCGTCCTCGAACTCGACGTCGGGCCGCACCTCGTAGGAGATCCAGTCGGCCAGATAGGGGCCGGCGATGCCCCAGTTGCCGTTCGACAAGACGGCACCGATGGAAAAGAACCACCAGGCGAAGACGAGGTAGCCGGCCGTGGCGGCGGCGATCAGCAGGCCGGTGCGGCGGCGCACTGCGGCGGCGCGGAACACGGCCTCGTGGCGGGCGGCCAGATCGTCGAGCGCGGCAGGGTCGAGAGTGGTGGGCACGGTCAACCTCCCCGCGCGAATTCGAAGGCCTGGTCGCCGACCAGCTTGCGGCGCAGCGAGGCGGAGAGCTGGTCGACGGCGACGATGGTGCAGAACAGAAGCAGGATCATCGCCAGCGTCTTGGCCTCGTGCGTTTGGCTGATCGACAGGCGCAGCGCCTCGCCGATGCCGCCGCCGCCGACCGCGCCGATGATGGTCGAGGCGCGCACGTTGATCTCGAGGCGCAGCAGCGTGTAGCTCAGGAAGTTGGGCAGCACCTGCGGCACGATGCCGAACCACACACGCTCGACCCAGCTCGCGCCGGCGGCGCGCAGGCCCTCCTCCGGCCCCATGTCGGCGTTCTCCACCACCTCGAAGAACAGCTTGCCGAGCGCGCCCACGGTGTGGATCGACACGGCGATGATCGCCGGCACCGCGCCGAGCGACAGGATGGCGAGGAAGAAGCCGGCGATGACGATCTCGGGGAAGGCGCGCAGCACCTCCATGAAGCGACGCACGAAGAAGCGCAGCCAGCGCCGCGTCGTCAGATTGGCGGCGGCCAGGAAGCACAGCACGAAGCCGAGGGCGAAGCCGATCAGCGTCGAGACCACCGCGATGTTGATGGTCTCGGCCATCTTGTAGAAATATTCCGGCACGTAGAGGGTCTCGCTGACATAGACCCGGCCCTCGACGTAGTTGTACTTCAGGCTGCCGTCGTCATAGGGCGACGGCAGGTCGAACAGCGCGCGCCACACCTCCAAGCCGTCGCGCGGCACCATCTGGCCGACGAAGTCGAAGAAGTAGGGCAGCCGGTCGAAGAACTTGCCGGCGTTCGATTCGTTGGCGAACCACAGCGAGCCGGCCATGGCGACGACCAGGAAGGCGATGCCGCCGATCGTGTAGAGCCGGCGCCGGGCGGCGAGCTCGCGCCAGTGGCGCTCGGTCGTGCGGCCGGCCTCGCTGAGAACGGGGGGATGGGTGGTCGCTGTCATGCTCTGGTCTTCGCTCGTGCGCGCCGGTGCGGCCCGCCGCGGGCGGCGGGCGGCACGGACCGCCGCACGCGCCCACCGGCACCCCCTCCCGCGGTCGGCGGAAAGGGGCGGCGGCGCGGCGCGGCGGACGCGGGATCAGGAACCGATCTTGGCGCGGCGCGCGTCGATGATCGGCTCGTAGAAGGCCGGGGTCACCTCGGTGTAGCGCGCGAAGTCGCCGCCCTGGATGGCCGCGAAGCACTCGGGATCGGATTCCGGCAGCGCCATCATGAAGGCCTTGAAGGTGGCCTTCATCGCGTCGTCCATCGACGAGCGCACGACGATCGGGCCGTTCGGGATGAGCGGCGACTTCCACAGCTCGACCAGGTCGTCCATGTCGAGAATGCCCTTCTCGACCATCTTGTGCAGGTTGCCGGAGGTGTAGCCGTCGGAGAAGTCGCCGACGCCCGAGGCCCAGGTTGTGCCGGCGTCGAAGGTGCCCTTGACGACCTCGAGCACCAGGTTCTCGTGGCCGCCGCCGAAGCCGGTCTCGGCGAAGAACGCGTCGACCGGCATGCCGAGCTGCTTGGGCAGCGTCACCGCCGGCACCAGGAAGCCGGAGGTGGAGTCGGGGTCGGCGAAGCCGAGCTTCCTGCCCTTCATGTCGGCGAGCTCGGTCATGCCGGAATCGCGGCGCGCGACCATGACGGAGTGGTAGCCGGTCGAGCCGTCGGTCTGCACGGTGGTGAGGATCGGCTCGACCGCCTCCGGGTCCTCGAGATAGATCTTGGCGTAGCCCGAGGCGCCGAGCTCGGCATAGTCGAGCGTGCCGCCGAGCAGACCCTGGATGACGCCGTCATAGTCGGCGGCGGGGAACAGCGACACCTTCTCGACGCCGAGCACCGCGGGCAGCTTGTCGGTCATGCAGGCGAAGTTGCGCAGCCGGTCGGCCTCGTTCTCGCCGCCGAGGATGCCGATGCGGAACTCCTTGAGGTCCTCGGCCTGGGCGGCGCCGATCATCAGGGCGCCGAGCGCGACGGCACCAAAGAGGGCTTTCTTGAGCATGAACGTCTCTCCTGCGTGGCCGGCTTGTCCGGCGTTCGGTTCAAGGGGGCCCGTGACGGGGGCGAGGCGATCCCGGCGCTCAGCCCCCGGCGAGGGCGGGCTCGCGGCGGCCGGACGAGGGCGCGCGCGCGGGCTGCGGCGCGGCGATGGCGGTCGAGGTGATGGTGTCGGAAAAGCCGTCGCCCTCGGCGCCGTAGATGCTGCGCACCGTCTCCGCCGTCAGCGCCTCGGGGGCGCCGTCGAAGACGACGCGCCCGGCGGCCATGCCGACGATGCGGGTGCAGTACTGACGCGCGGTGTCGAGCGTGTGCAGGTTGGTGATGACGGTCAGCCCCTCGCGCCGGTTGATGTCGGCGAGCGAGTCCATCACCACCTTGGCGTTGAGCGGATCGAGCGAGGCGATCGGCTCGTCGGCGAGGATCACCTTCGGCCCCTGCATCAGCGCGCGGGCGATGGCGACGCGCTGCTGCTGGCCGCCCGACAGGGTGCCGGCGCGCTGCAGCGCGGTCTGCGCGATGTTGAGCCGCTCGAGCGCGGCGATCGCCTCGAGGCGCTCCTCGCGGGTGAACATGGTCATCAGGTTGAGCAGCGTGTTGCGGTGGTTGAGCCGGCCGAGCAGCACGTTGGTCAGAACGTCGAGACGCGGCACCAGGTTGAACTGCTGGAAGATCATCGCGCAGTCGCGCTGCCAGCGCCTGAGCGCGGTGCCGTTGAGCCGCGAGACCTCGACGCCGTGGAAGCGGATGGACCCGTCGCTCGGCGCGATCAGCCGGTTGATCATGCGCAGCAGCGTCGACTTGCCGGCGCCCGATCGGCCGATGATGCCGACCATCTGGCCCTGTGCGATGTCGAGCGAGACCGCGTCGACGGCCACGGTCTTGCCGAAGCGTCGGGTGACGTCGCGAATTTCCAGCATGCCGCCTTCTTCCCTGCGGGTGCGGGGCTTCGCCCCTTGTCGATGGGAAGCGCCTAGCGCGCCGGCATGAAGCTGCGATGTCGGCTGCATGTCGGTTCGATGACAGTGCACAGGCGGTGCCGCCGGATCGCGCGCACGGCCGCGCCCGCGCCGGCGGAAGCCGG
>NZ_JAOAOP010000119.1 GCF_030398335.1 Aquibium sp. A9E412 | reverse complement strand
GCATCGGCCCGATGCGCAACAAGGCGGCGAGCGAGAGCGGCGCGGCAAGCGCCCCGCCCCGCCGCGAGCGCCGCCGCGCCCGCGGCTAGAGTGTTCCAGGCGAAGCGGAAACCGGTCCGCCGTCGGCAAACGTCGTCAAGACAACAAGCTGGAGCCGATCTGCGCTTCGGTGAAAAGCAGAACGGCTCCATCCGCAGCGGCGCAGCGCCGCCGCCGCCCGACAGCGGTTTCCGGCGCTGCCGGCCCGTCAGCGTGAAGAAACAGAACGGCCGGCGGAGACAGCTCCGCCGGCCGGCCCCACGCCCGGGAGCCCGTCGCGCCGCTTTCAGATCCCGTTTCGGCGCACCGGGCTCCCCGTCGCCTTCTACCGTCCGCCGCGCTCGAGCGCCGAGGCAAGGCGCACCAGCGACAGGAACTCCGCCCGGTAGCCATACGGGTCGGAGCCGCGGGCGGCGGAGGCGATCTCCAGGATGCGGTCGTAGCCGAGACCTGCGGTGCGGTCGGAGCCGCGCAGCTTCTGGCCGAATGCGGCGACGGCGATCGAGAAGCGCACGTCGTCGGACGCCGCGGCCAATGGCGCCACCGCGTCGGCCTCGCTCACCGGCCGCTCGATCAGCCGCGAGACGTCCTCGCCCGGCAGCTTGTAGCGCAGTCGCAGGAAGGCGAGCTCGTCGCCGGCCGCCGGGTCCGCGTCGGCCGGCGCGCCGTAGCGCAGGTCGTCGTAGAGCCGGGCCGCGCTGTCGGCCGGCGTGATCTCGTAGATCGCGGTCACCGTGTGGCCGGCGCCGATGTCGCCGGCATCGACCCGGTCGTCGTTGAAGTCGGCGCGCGAAAGCGCCCGGCTTTCGTAGCCGATCAGCCGGTACTCGGCGATCCGCGCGGGATTGAACTCGACCTGGATCTTCACGTCGCCGGCGATCGGGAACAGCGTCGCGCTCGCCTCCTCGACCAGCACCTTCTCGGCCTCGGCCAGCGTGTCGATATAGGCGGCGGTGCCGTTGCCGTTCTGCGCCAGCGTCTGCATCAGGCTGTCGTTGAGGTTGCCGCGGCCGAAGCCGAACACCGACAGGTAGACGCCGGCCTCGCGCTCCGCCTCGATCAGCCGCTCGAGCTCGGCGTCGCTCGCCGCGCCGATGTTGAAGTCGCCGTCGGTGGCCAGCATCACCCGGTTGACGCCGCTCTCCACGAAGGACTGGCGGGCCAGCCGGTAGGCCTCGCGGATGCCGGCCGCGCCGGCCGTGCGTCCGCCGGCCTCGAGCCGGTCGAGCGCGTCGAGGATGCGCGCCTTGTCGGCCACCGGCGTCGGCTCGAGCACCGTGCCGGCATTGCCGGCATAGGTGACGATCGACACCGTGTCGCTCGGCGCCAGCCGCTCGACCATCAGCCGGAAGGCAGCCTTGAGCAGCGGCAGCTTGTCGGTCGCGTTCATCGAGCCGGAGGTGTCGATCAGGAACACCAGATTGGCCGCCGGCTTGTCGGCCGGCGCGATGTCGTAGCCCTTGATGCCGACATGCATCAGCCGCGTGTCGGCGTTCCACGGGTTCGGCGTCACCGTCACCGTGGCGTTGAACGGCGTGTCGGGCGACGCCGGCCCCGGCCAGTCGTAGGAGAAGTAGTTGATCATCTCCTCGACGCGCACATGGTCGCGCTCGGGCATCACGCCCTGGTTGAGCACGCGGCGCACGAAGGCGTAGGAGGCGGTGTCGACGTCGATCGAGAAGGTCGACACCGGATCCTCGAGCGCCGAGCGCACGGGATTGTCGGCGAAGCCGGCGAAGCGCTCGCGGTTCTCCTGTCCGGCCACCGCGTCGGATGGCGCGGGCGGCGGCACCGGCCGGCTGGCGCCGACCGTGCCGGGCGCGCGCAGGAGCCGCGACTGGGCACGGCCGGAGGCCTGCGGCGCGGCCGCCGGGGCGGCGTCCCGGGGGGCGAGCAGCGTGTCCACGGCGCGGTCTGCGACCGCCCTTTCGGCTTCCGTCGCCCCGGCGACCTCGGCCGTCTCGCGTGCGGCCGGCGCGAGCTTGGCCGGCGCCTCGCGCTGCCGCTCGGCGGGCCGGCCGCCGGCGGTCTCGGCCGGCGGCGCGCCGCGGTCGAGCGCCACCGGGCCGCCCTCGGCGAGCTGCCAGGCGACATAGCCGGCGACCGGCAGGGCGAGAAGGCCGGCGATGGCCGGCGCGGCGGTCAGTTTCCTGTGCATCGTCATTCTCCAGAGCTGGGCTGCTCGGGAGGTGAGACGCCGGCCGGCCGGCGATCCTTGGGCCGCCCGGCGATTTTCTCCGGCCGGCGCCGCGTCGTAGGCGGCGAGCGCCGCCGCCAGCGCCTGCCGGCGCGCCTGCGGGTCGGGTTCGGGCGCCGTGGCGCCGCGCAGCCTGTCGAGATCGTCGCGTTCTGCCATCGCTCAGTCTTCCCCGGCCGCCAGCATGCGCCGCAGCCGCTTCTTCGCCTGGTGCACGTGCCAGGACACCGTCGTCTCCGCGCAGGCCATCGCCGCCGCCGCCTCGGCGTGGCTCAGGCCCTCGCCGTGCACCAGCGTGATGGCGTCGCGCTGCTTGTCGGGCAGCGCGCGCACCGCCTCCCACAGCGCCTCGACCGGATCGTCGGCCGCCACCGCCGCCCCCTCGACCAGCGCCTGGGCGGCCCAGGCCTCGGCCTTGGCGGCCTCGCGGGCGCGCCGCCGCGCCCCGTCGCGCACCGCATTGAGCGTCAGCGCGTAGAGCCAGGTGGTGAAGGCGCTGCCGCCGCGAAAGCCGCGGATGGCGCGGCCGAGCCGCACGGCGACGTCCTGCGCGACGTCGTCGGCCTCGGCCGGCGTTCCGGTCAGCCGGTAGGCGACGCGGTGGATGAAGTCGTAGTGACGCTCGACGAGCCGCGCGAAAGCGGCGCGGTCGCCGGCGCGCGCCTGCGCCACCAGCGTGTCGTCGTCGGCCGTCCCGGCCGGCTCGTCATGGTCCACGGTCATCGCCGTCATTTGTGCGTTGGACGACGGCAATCCGGCAATCCTTGGGGCACGCCCGGATTTTTTTGCTCAGCCGTCGAGAAAGGCGGCCATGTGGAAGGCCTGCTGGGCGGCCGGGTAGCGGTGCCGGGCGCCGACGGGACAGGCGTTGCGCGCCAGGCAGCCGCCCGTGCGGCAGGCCGCGCCGGCCGCGCTCGAAACATGCGCCCGGCAGGCCGCGACGTCGAGGCCCTCGCTGGAGACAGCCCCGACCGGACAGGCGGAAAGGCAGGGTTTTCCGGCACATGCGACGCACGGGTGATTCGGTGCGCGAGGTTCTTGAATCGCCATGGCATCGGCGAACAGCAGCGCCCCGCGATAGGCGTGCCAGGGGCCGTAGGCGTCATGCATCAGGATGCCGAGCGGCCCGGCGGCAAGCCCCTCCGCGCGCATCGCCCAGCGCTGGAACGGCGCATGGGGCCGCGCGAAGGGATAGACCGCGCGGGCGCCGAAGCGCGCGGCGATCGGCGCGAGCACGGCGCGCGACGAGGCATCGAGCGGGTCGGCGGGCAGCGCCGGCTGCCGCTCGCGCCAGCGCACGAAGTGCGGCCACAGGCTGCCGCCGGCATGGCCGACGAGAACGAGCGCCGCCGCCGGCCGGCCGTCCGGCCCGTCCGGCCGCGGCTCGCCGGCGGCGAAGGCGAAGCCGCCGCGCGGCACGAGGCCGTGCCGGGCGAGCGCCGCCCGCAGGCCAGCCGGCGCGCTCATTCCGGCCCGCCGCGGATCGCCGAGCGCCACACCGCGCGATGGATGATTCCGGCCACTTTAGCCCGGCCGTCCTCGGGCCCCCTTCAGGTAAAGGCGTCGGGCATCGATTCCTTGCGCCGGGCGACGAAGGCGCGCAACCCCTCCTCGATGCCCGGATCGAGCGGCGGCGGCTCGTAGGCCTCGAGCCAGCGCTTGGCGAGCGCGTTGGCCCGCCGCTCGGCCGTCGCCTCGCCCTCCGACAGCCACTGCTCGTAGGAGTTGTTGTCGGCGATCGTCGAGCGGTAGAAGGCGGTCTGGAAGTTGGCCTGGGTGTGGGCGCAGCCGAGATAGTGGCTGCCCGGCCCGACCTCGCGGATGGCGTCCATCGCCTGGCCGTTCTCCGACAGGTCGATGCCCTGCTGCAGCCGCTGCTGCATGCCGAGCTGGTCGACGTCCATGACGAACTTCTCGTAGCTCGACACCAGGCCGCCCTCCAGCCAGCCGGCCGCGTGCAGCACGAAGTTGGTGCCCGCCAGCATGGTGGCGTTGAGCGTGTTGGCGCTCTCGTAGGCGGCCTGCGCGTCGGCCACCTTGGAGGCGGTCAGCGAGCCGCCGGTGCGGAACGGCAGCCCGAGCCGGCGGGCGAGCTCGGCCGCGCCGCAGGACACCAGCGACGGTTCCGGCGTGCCGAAGGTCGGCGCGCCCGACTGCATGGAGATCGACGAGGCGAAGGTGCCGAAGACGACCGGCGCGCCGGGCCGCACGAGCTGGGTGAAGGCGGCACCGGCCAGCACCTCGGCGAGGATCTGCGTCAGCGTGCCGGCGATCGTCACCGGGCTCATCGCGCCGGCCAGGATGAACGGCGTGACGATGCACGCTTGGTTGGCGCGCGCATAGACCTTGGCCGCGCCGAGCATGGTCTCGTCGAAGACCATCGGCGAATTGGCGTTGATCAGGTTGATGACCACCGTGTTGGCGTCGACGAACGCCTCGCCGAACAGGATGCGGCACATGGCCACCGTGTCCTCGGCCCGCTCGGGCGCCGTGACCGAGCCCATGAACGGCTTGTCGGAATAGCGCATGTGCGCGTGCAGCATGTCGAGGTGGCGCTTGTTGACCGGCACGTCGACCGGCTCGCACACCGTGCCGCCGGAATGGTGGATGGCCGGCGCCATGTAGGCGAGCTTCACGAAGTTGCGGAAATCCTCGATCGTGGCGTAGCGCCGGCTGCCGTCGAGGTCGCGCACGAAGGGCGGGCCGTAGACCGGCGCGAACACCGTCGCGTCGCCGCCGATCTCGACCGAGCGCGCGGCATTGCGCGCGTGCTGGGTGAACTGGCGCGGCGCGGTCTTGAGAAGTGCGCGGCACAGGCCCGGCGGAAAGTGCACGCGCTCGCCGCGCACGTCGGCACCCGCCTCCTTCCACAGCGCCAGCGCCTCGGCGTCGTCGCGGAACTCGATGCCGATCTCCTCCAGCACGCGCTCCGCATTGGCCTCGATCAGCGCCAGCCCCTCCTCCTCGAGCACGCGGTAGGGCGGCAGCGTGCGGCGGATATAGGTGAGCGAATCGCCGGGGCCGGTCCGCGTGCGCGCCGCGCGCCGGGCGGCCGCGCCGCCGCCGCGCTCG
>NZ_JAOAOP010000118.1 GCF_030398335.1 Aquibium sp. A9E412 | reverse complement strand
TATAGCGTTTCCAGGCGAAGTGGAAACCGGTTCGCCGTTCGGAAACGCGTGAAAACAATGCGTTAGAGCCGATCTGCGATTCCGTGAAACGCAGATCGGCGCTAGCCGTTCCGCTCGCGGGCCGCCAGCGTGCGCAGGCGCAGCGCGTTGAGGCGGATGAAGCCGGCCGCGTCCTTCTGGTCGTAGGCGCCGTGGTCGTCCTCGAAGGTGACCAGCGCGTCGGAATAGAGCGACGTGTCCGACTTGCGGCCGGTGACGATGACGTTGCCCTTGTACAGGGTCAGCCGCACCTCGCCCTCGACGCTGCGCTGCGAGTGGTCGATCGCCGCCTGCAGCATCTCGCGCTCGGGCGAGAACCAGAAGCCGTTGTAGATCAGCTCGGCGTAGCGCGGCATCAGCTCGTCCTTGAGATGCGCGGCGCCGCGGTCGAGCGTCAGCGATTCGATCGCCCGGTGGGCGGCCAGCAGGATGGTGCCGCCCGGCGTCTCGTAGACGCCGCGCGACTTCATGCCGACGAAGCGGTTCTCCACCAGGTCGAGGCGGCCGATGCCGTTGTCGCGGCCGAGATCGTTGAGCGCGGCGAGCAGGCTGGCCGGCGACATCGGCTTGCCGTCGAGCGCCACGGCATCGCCGCGCTCGAAGGCGATCGTGATCTCGGTCGGCCGGTCCGGCGCGTCGAACGGCGAGACGCTGCGCTGGTGCACGTATTCCGGCGGCGCGATCCACGGATCCTCGAGCACCTTGCCCTCGGAGGAGGAGTGCAGCAGGTTGGCGTCGACCGAGAACGGCGCCTCGCCCTGCTTGTCCTTGGGCACCGGGATCTGGTGGTCGCGGGCGAAGTTGATGAGGTCGGTGCGCGACTTGAAGGTCCAGTCGCGCCACGGCGCGATCACCTTGATGTCGGGGTTGAGCGCATAGGCCGACAGCTCGAAGCGCACCTGGTCGTTGCCCTTGCCGGTGGCGCCGTGGGCGACCGCGTCGGCGCCGGTCTCCGCGGCGATCTCGACCAGCCGCTTGGAGATCAGCGGCCGGGCGATCGAGGTGCCGAGCAGGTAGACCCCCTCGTAGAGCGCGTTGGCGCGGAACATCGGGAACACGAAGTCGCGCACGAACTCCTCGCGCAGGTCCTCGATGTAGATCTCCTTGATGCCGAGCATCTCGGCCTTCTTGCGCGCCGGCTCGAGCTCGTCGCCCTGGCCGAGATCGGCCGTGAAGGTGACGACCTCGGCGCCGAGCTCCGTCTGCAGCCATTTCAGGATGATCGAGGTGTCCAGCCCGCCGGAATAGGCGAGCACGACCTTGTTGACGTCGGGCATGGTTCCCCCTTGGCGACTGCGACGGCGGCGAGACCGGCGGCTTATAGGATGGCGGGACGGCGGGTGGCAAGCGGCGTCGCCGCCGCCGCCGCTTGCCGCATGCGGCGGTTGCAATACACTATGCGCTGATTCTGACAAGGCCCGCGCGACGGGCGGGCGAAGGGAGGGCAGGCGTGCCAGGCATCCGGGCTGCGAGCCTTGTCGTCTTGTTGTCGGCCGCCATCGTCGCGCCGCAGGCCGCCCTTCCGGCCGAGCGCTGGGCGGCGAGCGAGGCGGAGGCCGTCGCCGTGCTGCCGCAGGCCGAGGCCGGCCGCGAGGGGCTGACCGCACGGCTTTCCTGCGCGGCGCAGGACTGGACGCTGGCGCTGTCGGTGGCGCCCGGCGCGCCGGCGCTGCCGGCGGCCGGCCAGGCAACGCTCGCGATCGACGGCAACCGGCAGCCGGCACGGTCCGCGGCGGCCGGAGGCGGCCTCGACATCGCCGTGCCGCACGCCGCGCTGGAGCCGCTCAAGGCGGGGCTGCGCCTGGCCGTCGAGCTGGCGCCGGAGAGCGAGCCGCTGGCGGTCTTCTCGCTGCGCGGCTCGCGGCGCGCGATCACCGCCGTCGAGGAGCGCTGCACGCCGCGCGTCCTGCCGGGCTACAACCGTCTCGTCTTCACGCCCTACTCCTCCTATCTCAACCTCGCGCGCACGCTGCGCGCCGAGGACATGCGCGCCTTCCGCGCCGCCACCAACGGCCAGCCGCGCATCGCGGCGGCCATGCATCACGCCGGCGCCGAGCGGCTGCTGTTCGTCGAGCTGTGCGGCTCGTCCTGGTACTATGGCGAGACCGGCTGCAGCATCGCCGCCTTTCATGCGACCGACGCGCAGGCCGGGGATCCGGCCGCCTGGCGCGTGGTGCTGGAGAGCGAGGGCGGCGCGCTCTACCTCGACCCGGCGCCCTCGGGCAGCGGGCTTCCCGACATCGTGATGATGGCCGAGCGCGGCCCGCCCGAGACGCAGCGCTGGCACTGGTCCGGCGCGGCCTACGCGCCCGACGAGGACC
The DNA here is from genome assembly GCF_030398335.1 of Aquibium sp. A9E412. Classification (GTDB taxonomy): domain Bacteria; phylum Pseudomonadota; class Alphaproteobacteria; order Rhizobiales; family Rhizobiaceae; genus A9E412. The sequence goes on along the minus strand of NZ_JAOAOP010000118.1, from coordinate 2,990 downwards.
ACGACGAGATGGCGGCGGACTGAGCCGCGGCGGCGCGCTCGTCGCGGCCGGGCACGGCGTGCTATAGCTGCGGCCCGCAACCACCGACGAGCGCCGCATGGACTTCCTTCCCGGTACCGCCACCATCCTGCAGTTCGCCGCCGCCACGCTGGTCATCAGCATCACGCCGGGCCCCGACATGACGCTGTTCGTCGGCCGCGCCCTGTCGCAGGGCCGCGCGGCGGGCTTTGCCTGCATGCTCGGCGCGATGACCGGCATCCTGGTGCACACCAGCATGGTGGCGCTCGGCCTGTCGGCGCTGATCGTCGCCTCGCCGCAGGCCTTCCTGGCGCTCAAGGTGTTCGGCGCGGGCTATCTGGTGTGGCTCGCCGTGCAGGCGATCCGCCACGGCTCCGCCTTCACGCCGGAGCGCGCCGGCGACGGCGGCCGCTCGCTGGTGCGCAACTGGGCGACGGGGCTCGGCATCAACCTGCTCAACCCGAAGATCATCCTGTTCTTCATGACGTTCCTGCCGCAGTTCGTATCGGCGAGCGATCCCGGCGCGCCGGCGACGCTGTTCTTCCTCGGGCTGCTGTTCATCGCGCTGGCGCTGCCGATCACCTCGAGCATGGTGCTGGCGGCCGACGGTTTCTCGCGGCTCTTGCGCCGCGCGCCGCGCGTCATGCGCGCGGTCGACTATTTGTTCGCCGGCGTGTTCTCCGCCTTCGCGATCCGGATCCTGACAGCGCGGAGCTGAGACGGCCGCGCGCCGGGCGCTTGCGCTGCGCCGGCAAGGCGCCCTACCGCCGGCCGCGCGGAAAGAGCTGCGTCCACAGATCGAAGCCGGCCAGCAGCAGGCCGACAAGGCAGGCGACGAACAGGTCGGGGATCATCACCTTGAAGGCGATGATGCCGAGGAACGTGGCGAACAGCGCGTAGGCGAGAAGCCCGAAAAGCCGGTTCTGCAGCATCGTCTCCTCCTCAGCGACCGTAGAACAGCTTGGGCAGCGCGCTGACGATCTCGGGAAAGATGTAGAGCGTCGCCATGGTGATGAACACCATGAAGACATAGGGCAGCGAGCCGGCGAAGATCTGCGTCAGCCGCACATGCGGCGGCGCGATGCCCTTGAGATAGTAGGCCGACATGGCCATCGGCGGTGTCAGGAACGAGGTCTGCAGGTTGAGCGCGATCAGGATGCCGAAGAACAGCGGGTCGATGTCGAAGATCGCCAGCAGCGGCAGGAAGATCGGCACGAAGATGATGATGATCTCCGACCATTCGAGCGGCCAGCCGAGCAGGAAGATGATGAGCTGCGCCAGCAGCAGGAACTGCAGCGGCGTCAGGTCGAGCCCGACGACGAACTCGCGCACCACCTCCTCGCCGCCGAGATAGGAGAACACCGAGGCGAAGGTCCACGAGCCGACGAACAGCCAGCACACCATCGCCGTGGTGCGCACCGTCAGATAGACGGATTCGCGCAGCCGCTGCCAGGTGAGTGCGCGGTAGGCGGCGGCCAGAAGCAGGCCGCCGAGGGCGCCGATCGCCGCCGCCTCGGACGGCGTGGCGAGCCCGAACAGGATGGCGCCGAGCACCGACAGGATGAGGATGGCGAGCGGGAAGAAGGAGGTGAGCAGCAGCAGCATCAGCCGGCCGACCGGGATCGGGTCGTCGCTCTTCGGCGGCCGCGGCGCGAGCTGCGGCTGCAGCGTCGCGCGGCCGACGATGTAGATCAGGTACATGCCGGCGAGCAGGAAGCCGGGCAGCAGCGCGCCGGCATAGAGCCGCACGATCGACACGCCGGAGGCGGCGGCATAGACGATCAGCATGATCGACGGCGGGATCAGGATGCCGAGCGTGCCGCCGGCGCAGATCACGCCCGAGGCGAAGCGCTCGTCGTAGCGCGCCTTGAGCATGGCGGGAAAGGCGAGCAGGCCCATCAGCGTGACGACCGCGCCGACGATGCCGGTCGCCGTGGCGAACAGCGCGCAGGTGATCAGCGCGGCGATCGCCATCGAGCCGGGCAGCCGCCGTGTGGCGATGCTCAGCGTCTCGAACAGGCGGTCGACGATGTTGGCGCGTTCGACGATGTAGCCCATGAACAGGAACAGCGGGATCGCCGTCAGCACGTCGTTCGCCATCACCGAGTAGGTCTGGTTGACGAACAGGTCGAAGATGCGGTTGTCGAACAGCGTCCGCATCCGCTCCGCGTCGTAGTAAGCGTAGTAGCCGAAGCCGATGGCCATCGCCATGAGGGTGAAGGCGATCGGGAAGCCGAGCATGATCACGAAGATGAACAGGCCCAGCATGAGAATGGCGACGTGCGGATCGCTCATTGCCGGCGATCCCGCGGCTCGACCACGTCGATCGCCTCTGAGCCGTGCCGCAGCGCGTCGGCGCCCTCCTTCTGCAGCACCGATTCGAGCTCCTCGACGTCGTCGCCGCGCGGCGGCCAGGTGCCGGTGCGGATGGTGATGATGCAGCGGAAGACCTGGGCGACGCCCTGGATGACGAGCAGCATGCCGGCGGCGACGATGACGCTCTTGAACTGGAAGATGGGAATGTTGGCAGGGCTCATGCTCGACACCTCGAGGTAGCGCCACGAGCGACTGGCGTATTTCCAGCCGGCGAACACCAGCGCCAGGACGCCGGGGAAGAAGAACAGGACGTAGAGGACGAGCTCGACCTTGGCCTGGGTCGCCGGCTTCCAAAGCCGGTAGACGAAGTCGCCGCGCACATGGCCGTCGCGCGACAGCGTGTAGGCGCCGGCCATCATGAACATGGTGCCGTACATCATGTAGGCGAGGTCGAAGGCCCAGGCCGTCGGCGCGTTGAGCAGGTAGCGCATGAAGACCTCGTAGCCGACGCCGAAGGCCATCACGATCACGCTCCAGGCGAACACCTTGCCGAACCAGGCCGACAGGTTGTCGGCGAACCGGATGTAGCTTTCCATCGTCGCTCCGTTCGCTCCGCCGCATCCCGGCGGCAGGGAAGTGCGGCGGGGCCGTCGGGC
>NZ_JAOAOP010000117.1 GCF_030398335.1 Aquibium sp. A9E412 | reverse complement strand
CGCGCCGCGTCCTTGCCGTGGTGCTCGCCGCGGCGCTGTTTTCCGGCCTGGTCTTCAACGGCGTCAGCATCTCGCTGCCCAAGCTGTTCGACGAACGGCTGGCGGCGATCGCGCCCGCGCTTTCGGGCATCGGCGGCTACACCGCCGCCGTCTTCGCCGTCGCCGCCTTCGCGCAGCTTCCCGTCGGCGCCGCGCTCGACCGCATCGGCGGCCGGCCGCTGATGATCGGCATCTATCTCGCCGCCGCCGCCGCGCTGGCGCTGCTCGCCGGCGCGGCCGGCTGGCCGGCCCTGCCGGCCGCGCTCGCCGCGGTGACGCTGATGTTCGCCGGCATTCCGATCAGCGGCTGGCTGGTCGCCCGCCACGTGCCGCAGGCCTGGCGCGGCCGCGCCTTCGCCTTCGAATACGTTCTGGCGCTCGGCGCCAGCGCGCTGGTCGTGCCGGCGATGGCGGCCCTGCACGGGCTGGGATTCGGCTTTACCTGGCAGTACCTGATTCTCGCCGCCGCGGCGGCGATGGTGGCGCTCGCCGGCCTGCTCTTGCCGCGCCCGGCGCGGCCGCCCCGGCCGCGGCCCGCGCCCCGCGCCGGCTGAGCGCTGCCGCAACGAAGGCGCGCCTTCGGGGCTTGCACACGGCGCGTGTTGCGCTAGTAAATCGCATCCGCCGCATGCCGCGACGCAAGGAGATAGCGATGTCAGCAGCCACCGGAACCCGTTCGCTCGTCAACCTCGCCCTGCCCGAGAAGGGTGCGGCGCGCTTCGCCATGCTGGCCCTGCTGGCGCTCGCCGGCACCGCGATCATCACGCTGTCGGCCAAGTCCAAGGTCGTGCTCGGCCCGGTCGACCTGTCGCTGCAGACGCTCGCCATCCTGCTCGTCGGCGCCGCCTACGGCCTGCGCCTCGGCACCGCCACGCTGCTGCTCTACCTGGCCGAGGGCGCGATCGGCCTGCCGGTCTTCCAGAGCACGCCGGAAAAGGGCATCGGACTCGCCTACATGATGGGCCCGACGGGCGGCTACCTGCTCGGCTTCGTCGCGCTCGCCGCCGCCGCCGGCTGGGCCGCCGACCGCGGCTTCGACCGCAACCCGGTCAAGCTGTTCGGCGCCATGCTGGTCGGCGAGGTGGTGATGATGGCGCTCGGCTTCGCCTGGCTCGCCTATCTGGTCGGCGCCACCGCCGCCTGGCAGTTCGGCGTCGCGCCGTTCGTCCTGCCCGACCTCGTCAAGGTGGCGCTCGCCGCGCTGCTGGTGCCCGGCGTGTGGGGCATCCTCTCGCGCTTCTGAAGCGCGCGAGCCGACCGACTTGCGGGGGGTCGCCGTTGGCGGCCCCCTTTTTCGTTGCGGCAGCGTCGTTGCGGCGAGGGCCGGCGCGGCGCCCTATTCCGGCGCGTCGGGCGGCCGCACGGTGAGGATCGCCTCGAGCGGCTTCTTGATCTTGGCCGCCGCCGGCACCGTGGCGTCGGCCGCCGGATGGCCGACGGCCAGGATCATCACCGGCTTTTCCGACTCCGGCCGGCCGAGCAGCCCGTTGAGGAAGCGCATCGGGTTCGGCGTGTGGGTGAGCGCCGCCAGCCCGGCATGGTGCAGCGCGGCGATCAGGAAGCCGGTGGCGATGCCGACGCTTTCCGGCACGTAGTAGTTCTTGTACCGCGTGCCGTCGTCGAAGAAGCCGTAGCGCTGCGCGAAGACGACGATCAGCCACGGCGCCACCTCGAGATGCGGCTTGTCGGCGCCGGTGCCGATCGGCTCCAGCGCCTTGAGCCATTCGTCGCCCGCGCCGCCGGCATAAAAGCGCGCCTCCTCCTCCTCGGCGGCGCGCCGGATGGCGTGCTTGGTGGCCGCGTCGCCGACGGCGACGAAGTGCCAGGGCTGGTGGTTGGCGCCGCTCGGCGCCGTGCCGGCCGCCGCCACGCAGTCCTCGATGACGCCGCGCGGCACCGGCCGGTCGCAGAAGTCGCGCACCGTGTGGCGGGTGCGCATGCGCGCGAGGAACGCCCGCGCCGCCTGCGCCATCGCCGCGTCGTCCCACGCCTGCCGGTCGGGCAGCGGCACGGCCCGGTAGGCCAGTCCTTGCCTGGAAAACATGGCGCCATCCTCCCTGCCGCCTCGTCGTTCCCGGCATAGGCCGCCGCCCGGCCCTTGTCGAGACGCCGCGGCCGCCCCATCCTGCGCCATCCGCCCATCCCGGCAACGGAGGACGCCATGACCGCGGACGACCGCCCCCGCCTCGTCGGCATCAACCACGTCGCCCTGGAAGTCGGCGACATCGACGCCGCGCTCGCCTTCTACGGCGGCATCTTCCGCTTCGAGCTGCGCGGCCGCGGGCCCGGCCGCGCCTTCCTCGACATGGGCGACCAGTTCCTCGCCCTGTCGGAGGGCCGCCGGCAGGGCGACGACGCGCACCGGCATTTCGGCCTCGTCGTCGACGACCGCGCGCGCGTCCGCGACCTCGCCGCCCGCGCCGGCGCGCGCTTCGTCGAGGGGCCTTTCCTCGACTTCCTCGACCCCTGGGGCAACCGCATCGAGGTCGTCGCCTATGCCGACGTCCAGTTTTCCAAGACGCCGGCCGTGCTCGCCGGCATGGGGCTCGGCGGCCTGGCCAAGAGCGACGACGCGCGCCGCCAGCTCGCCGACAAGGGCCTGGCGTGACGCCGCCCCGCATGTCCGCCGCGCGCGTTCCGCCGCAGGGCAGCCCCCGGCTCGCCGTGCGGAAACGCGCCAAAACAAGGAGTTAGAGCCGATCGGCGATTCACCCGAACGCACGACGGCGCTAGCAATCGCCGGGCGTTTGGCCTAGCACTGAAAGGCGCACGCTCGGCGCGTGCCGGCCGGCCAGGGAGGACGCGCATGACCGACGCCGCCCCGCTCCGCTTCCACGTACCGGAGCCCGAGTTCCGCCCCGGCGACACGCCGGACTTCTCCCAGGTCGCCATCCCCAAGGCCGGCTCGGTGCGTCGGCCCGAGGTCGATGCCGACCCCGAGGCGATCCGCGACCTCGCCTTTTCCATCATCCGCGTCTTGAACCGCAACGGCGAGGCGGTCGGCCCGTGGGCCGGGCTGCTGAGCGACGAGGAGCTGGCGACGGGGCTGCGCGACATGATGCTGCTGCGCACCTTCGACAAGCGCATGCTGATGGCGCAGCGCCAGGGCAAGACCTCCTTCTACATGCAGCACATGGGCGAGGAGGCGGTGAGCGCGGCCTTCCGCAAGGCGCTCATGCCCGGCGACATGAACTTCCCGACCTACCGCCAGGCCGGCCTCCTGATCGCCGGCGGCTACCCGATGGTCGAGATGATGAACCAGATCTACTCCAACGAGGCCGACCCGCTGAAGGGGCGCCAGCTTCCGGTGCTCTACTCCTCGCGCGACTACGGCTTCTTCTCGCTGTCGGGCAATCTCGGCACCCAGTTCGTGCAGGCCGTCGGCTGGGCGATGGCCTCGGCCATCAAGGGCGACAGCAAGATCGCCGTCGGCTGGATCGGCGACGGCTCGACGGCCGAATCCGACTTCCACGCCGCGCTCGTCTTCGCCTCCACCTACAAGGCGCCGGTCGTCCTCAACATCGTCAACAACCAGTGGGCGATCTCGACCTATCAGGGCATCGCGCGCGGCGGCTCGGGCACCTTCGCCGCGCGCGGCCTCGGCTTCGGCATCCCGGCGCTGCGCGTCGACGGCAACGACTATCTCGCCGTCCACGCCGTCGCCAAATGGGCGGCCGAGCGCGCCCGGCGCAATCTCGGCCCGACGCTGATCGAGCACGTCACCTACCGCGTCGGCGCCCATTCCACCTCCGACGACCCGTCGGCCTACCGGCCGAAGGCCGAATCCGACGCCTGGCCGCTCGGCGATCCCGTCCTCCGGCTCAAGAACCACCTGATCGCGCGCGAGCTGTGGAGCGAGGAGCGCCACAAGCAGGCGGAGGCCGAGATCCTCGACACGGTGATCGCCGCCCAGAAGGAGGCGGAGAGCCACGGCACGCTGCATTCCGGCGGCCGGCCCTCGGCGCGCGACATGTTCGAGGGCGTTTTCGCCGAGATGCCGGCGCATCTGCGGCGCCAGCGCCAGGACGCGGGGGTCTGAGCCGATGCCGCGCATGAGCATGATCGAGGCGATCCGCGACGCCATGGACGTCGCCATGGGCCGCGACGACGACGTCGTCGTGTTCGGCGAGGACGTCGGCTATTTCGGCGGCGTCTTCCGCTGCACCCAGGGGCTGCAGCAGAAATACGGCAAGCACCGCTGCTTCGACACGCCGATCAGCGAGCTCGGCATCGTCGGCACCGCCATTGGCATGGGCGCCTACGGGCTCAAGCCCTGCGTCGAGGTGCAGTTCGCCGACTACGTCTACCCCGCCTACGACCAGATCGTCTCGGAGGCGGCGCGGCTGCGCTACCGCTCGAACGGCCAGTTCACCTGCCCGCTGGTCATCCGCATGCCGACCGGCGGCGGCATCTTCGGCGGCCAGACGCACAGCCAGAGCCCGGAGGCGCTGTTCACCCACGTCGCCGGGCTGAAGACGGTGGTGCCGTCCAACCCGCTCGACGCCAAGGGCCTGCTGATCGCCGCCATCGAGGACCCCGATCCGGTGATCTTCCTGGAGCCCAAGCGGCTCTACAACGGCCCCTTCGACGGCCATCACGACCGCCCGGTGACCGCCTGGTCGAAGCACCCGCTCGGCGAGGTGCCGGCCGGCCACTACACCGTGCCGCTCGGCAAGGCGGAGGTGCGGCGCGCCGGCGCCGACGTCACCGTCCTGGCCTACGGCACCATGGTGCACGTCGCCGAGGCGGCCGCCGCCGACACCGGCATCGACGCCGAGATCGTCGACCTGCGCACGCTGGTGCCCTACGACCTCGACACCATCGCCGCCTCGGTGAGGAAGACCGGGCGCTGCGTCGTCGTGCACGAGGCGACGCTGACCAGCGGCTTCGGCGCCGAGCTGTCGGCCCTGGTGCAGGAGACCTGCTTCTACCATCTGGAAGCGCCGGTCGGCCGCGTCGCCGGCTGGGACACGCCCTACCCGCACGCGCAGGAGTGGGACTACTTCCCCGGTCCGGCCCGCGTCGGCCGCGCGCTCGCCGAAGCGATGGAGGCCTGAGATGGGCGAATACGCCATCAAGCTGCCCGATGTCGGCGAGGGCGTCGCCGAGGCCGAGCTCGTCGAGTGGCAGGTCGCCGTCGGCGACGTGGTGCGCGAGGACGACGTGCTGGCCGCCGTGATGACCGACAAGGCGACGGTCGAGATCCCCTCGCCCGTCGAGGGCAAGGTCGCCTGGCTCGGCGCCGAGGTCGGCGACACGGTGGCCGTCGGCACCGTCATCGTGCGCCTCGAGGTCGAGGGCGAGGGCAACGTCGCCGCCGCCGCCACGCCGCGCCCGGCCGAGGCCGACGCGGACGAGGCCGAAGACGAGGCCGCCGACGAAGCGGCGTCGCCCGCCGCCGCCGGGGAGAAGCGCGCACCGGCAGCGCGGGAGACGACCGCCGACGACGACGACGAC
>NZ_JAOAOP010000116.1 GCF_030398335.1 Aquibium sp. A9E412 | reverse complement strand
ACGCCCGGGTCGCCCCGGCCGGGGCGACGTTACATGATGTAGCCTTGCCGGATCGCTTCGGCAACAGCCTGAACGCGATTGACCGCGCCGAGCTTCGCCTTGGCGTTGAGGAGGTGCTTCTCCGAGGTGTGCTCGGAGATGCCGAGGATCTGCGAGATCTCCCACTCCGATTTGCCGAGCGCGGCCCAGCGAATGCACTCGATCTCGCGCGAGGTGAGCTCGGGGCGGTGGTCGATGACGGGGCGCGCGGTGCCGAGCTGCATGGCCCGGCCGATCGCGTAGGTGGCGACCAGCGACACGATGCTGAACTCCTCCGGCGACAGGTCGATGCCGTCGCCGCCGAGCGACACGAGCACGGCGGTGTTGTCGAGCGTCATCAGCGGAAAGGCCAGCCCGTCATGCAGGCCGAACTCGCCGGCGTCGCCATAGACGCGGCGGCCGATGGGCCCGGCATTGACGCTGTCGGCGGCCTCGTTCCATTTCACCGGCGCGGGCGAGCGCTTCATGTAGGCGACCAGCGGGTCGTGCTCGACATAGTTGCGTGCCACGTAGCGCTCGAGCCATTCCACCGGCCACTCGCACAGGATGACGTGCGAACGCTGTTCGTCGGCCGGCGTGCCGGCACTGGGCACGGTCCCCGCCATCAGCGCGGTCATGCCGAAGGGGCGCGTCACCTCGAGAAGCGTGCTGCAAATCTCGTTCTGGTTCCGGGCGCCCTGGATGCGATCGATGAACTCCAGCGTCCGGTCGAACTGTGTCATGGGATCCACAACCTCTTGTCGCGTTGCCCGCAGAGCATCAATCTTACGCACGTGCGATGCAACTGACCATTAACCCTGAATTGCAATCGCAGAGTGCGCCGACAGCCGGCGCACACGCGGTCGCGGCGCGCCGCGGGTTTGCATTGGCATGGCCGGCGCGCTACGGGAAGGCCGAGCGGTCGGAACCGCGAAACCGCACCGGAGGCCCCGTCTTGCGCACGCCCCTCGTCGTCGCGGCCGCGCTGGCGGCGCTGCTCCTGGCCGCCGGCGGCGCGGCGCGCGGCGAACCGACGATCCCCAACTTCTGGGATGCGCGCGAGCGGCTGCCCGAGCCCGACCTCGACGATCTGGCGCGGCTGCGCTTCCTGACGACGATCGACTTCCCGCCCTTCAACTTCCTCGACGCGCAGGGCCGGCTGTCGGGCTTCCATGTCGACCTGGCGCGCGCCATCTGCGCCGAGCTCGAGCTCGGCCCGCGCTGCCAGATCCAGGCGCTGCCGTGGGACGAGCTGGAGGCCGCGCTGGAGCGCGGCCAGGGCGAGGCGCTGATCGCCGGCACGGCGATCACGGCGGATGCGCGCCGGCGCTATGCCTTCTCGCGCGCCTATCTGCAGTTTCCCGCCCGCTTCATCATGCGCGCCGGCGCCACGGCGCAGGAGCCGCTCGCCGCGGCGCTGGCGGGCCGGCGCGTCGGCGTGCTCGACGGCTCGGCGCACGAGCGGCTGCTGCGCGACTTCTTCACCGATGTGCAACCGGTGGTATATGACCGGTCGGAGTGGATGCTCGGCGACCTCAAGCAGAACCGGATCGACGCCGTCTTCGGCGACGGCATGCGGCTGTCCTTCTGGCTTGCCGGCTCGGCCTCGGAGACCTGCTGCAGCTTCGCCGGCGGCCCCTATCTGGCGCCCGGCTATCTCGGCCACGGGCTGGCGGTCGCGGTGCCGCGCGGCCGCGCCGAGCTCGCCGCGGCGCTCGACCACGCGCTGGCCGAGATCCACGCCGACGGGCGCTTCGCCGAGCTCTATCTGCGTTACTTCCCGATCGGGTTCTTCTGAACCCGCCGCATCAGCGGCCGGAACGGCAGCGCCAGCGCCCAGGCGAGGCCGGCCGTCATGCTTCCGCGATACTCCTTCAGGCCAATCTCCATGCCGTCGTGGCCGAGCCGCGGCTGGGCGACGTAGGTCCGGAACAGCCGGTCCCAGAAGGGGAAGTTGAAGCCGTAGTTGGAATCGGTCTCGCGCGGGATCGAGGAGTGGTGCACCCGGTGCATGTCGGGCGTCACCACGACGAGCCGCAGCACGCGGTCGAGGCGGCGCGGCAGGCCGGCGTTGGAATGGTTGAACATCGAGGTGCCGTTGAGCACGATCTCGAAGACCAGCACGGCCAGAACCGGCGCGCCGAGCGCCACCACGACGGCCGCCTTCCAGACCATCGACAGCAGGATCTCCAGCGGGTGGAAGCGCAGGCCCGTCGTGACGTCGAAGCCGTTGTCGGCATGGTGCATGCGGTGGATGCGCCACAGAAGCGGGATCTTGTGGCTCGCCACGTGCTCCAGCCAGACGGCGAAGTCGAGCAGCACGAAGGCGGCGATGCCGGCGAGCAGCGGGTCGAGCCCGGCCTGGCGGAACAGGCCCCAGCCGCGGCTTTCGGCCCACAGCGCAGCGCCGACGGCGGCGGCCGGAAAGACGATGCGCAGCACGACCGACGACAACAGCACCATCGACAGGTTGGTGAGCCAGCGGCGCGCCTTGAAGGCGCCGACCATCTCCGGCCGCTCGAGGCGCGGCGACCACAGCTCATAGGCGGCCATGGCGGCGAAGATGACGACGAAGGCGGCAAGGCGCACCAGCGCCTCGGAGGGGTAGACGGTGTCCATCGGCGGTCGTTCCGGTCGGCTCTTGCAGTCTCGCTGCCGCGCGCGTTGCCAGGCGCCGGCCGCACGCGCGGCCCGTCATCTTCTTCGCGCCCGGTCGCGCGACGCCACGCGCCCTCAATCGACGAGCCGCCCATCAAAGGCCAGTCACAACCGCTTGAGCGCGGCCGTGACCGTCAGGCCAGGGTGCGGTGGCGGGCGCGGGCGGCATGCTCGATCGCCGCCGCGCTCAGCGGATCGACGTTGAGCCGGGCGCGAACGATCTGCAGCATGCGCAGCTCCTCGCGCTCCATGTGGAGATCGGCCGAGGCCACTTCAACGGCGAGCGCATAGGCGGTGTCGTAGAGGTCGGGCGGCACCGCCGCGGCGACGCTCGACAGGATGCCGTCGAGCCCGTCGGGCGCCTGCAGCCGCTCCTGGCACTGGCGGGCGACGGCGATGGTGCGCTCCTCGTCGAAGCCGGCGAAGACGGGCATCAGCCGGATGACGCTGCCGATGCGCGCCAGCTCGGAATCGGTCATGTCGCGGTCGGCCGCCGACATGACGACCATGAGGTGGATGAGCGCTTCCTGCGCGGTCGGCTCTGCCATGCGGTTCTCCCAATCGGTTGGCTCCGGGCGGATCGCCGCGAAGGTAGAAAGGCCGACCGCGCGCCGCAACGAAAAACCGGCGGCGCGATTGACGCACCGCGCACGCGCGCCTAGAGCCTTTGGCCGCGCACTCAGGCGCGACACGGGAACGGACGGACACGATGCGCGACATGGCGGGCGAAGCCCCCGAGGCGATCGCCGGGATGCTGACGGCGGCGGCCGAAAGCAAGGCCTGGCCCTTCGAGGAGGCGCGCAAGATCATCGACCGCTACGCGGCGACGGGCTTTCCCGAGCGGGTGCTGTTCGAGACCGGCTACGGCCCCTCGGGCCTGCCGCACATCGGCACCTTCGGCGAGGTGGCGCGCACCTCCATGGTGCGGCACGCCTTCCACGTGCTGACCGAGGGCAAGGTGGCGAGCACGCTGCTGTGCTTCTCCGACGATGTCGACGGCATGCGCAAGGTGCCCGACAACGTGCCCAACCGCGACCTGCTGGCGCAGCATCTCGGCAAGCCGCTGACGCGCGTTCCCGACCCGTTCGGCACGCATGAGAGCTTCGGCCACCACAACAACGCGATGCTGCGGCGCTTCCTCGACGCCTTCGGCTTCGACTACGAGTTCGCCTCCGCGCTCGACTACTACACCTCCGGCCGCTTCGATGAAGGGCTGGTGCGCATGCTGGAGCGCTACGACGCGGTGATGGCGGTGATGCTGCCGACGCTGCGCGAGGAGCGCCGGCGCACCTATGCGCCGATCCTGCCGATCCACCCGGAGACCGGCGTCGTCATGCAGGTGCCGATCGAGGCGGTGCACGCCGACCGCGCCACCGTCGAGTGGACCGATCCCGACACCGGCGAGCGCTACGAGACCAGCGTCAGGGCGGGCGGCTGCAAGGCGCAGTGGAAGCCGGACTGGGCGCTGCGCTGGGCGGTGCTCGGCGTCGACTACGAGATGTCGGGCAAGGACCATATCGACAACGTCAAGACGTCGGGCAAGATCTGCCGCATCCTCGGCGGCCGGCCGCCCGAGGGCTTCAACTACGAGCTCTTCCTCGACGAGAACGGCGAGAAGATCTCCAAGTCGAAGGGCAACGGGCTGACCATCGACGAGTGGCTGACCTACGCGCCGACCGAGAGCCTGTCGCTTTACATGTACCAGAAGCCGAAGACGGCCAAGCGGCTCTATTTCGACGTCATTCCGCGGGCGGTCGACGAGTACTACACCTTCCTGTCGGCCTACCGGCGGCAGGACTGGAAGAGCCGGCTCGGCAATCCCGTCTGGCACATCCATGACGGCCGGCCGCCGGAGACCGAGATGCCGGTGCCCTTCGCGCTGCTGCTCAACCTGGTCAGCGCGTCGAACGCGCACGACAAGACGGTGCTGTGGGGCTTCATCTCGCGCTACGCGCCGGGCGTGTCGGCCGAAAGCCATCCCGAGCTCGACCGGCTGGTCGGCTACGCGATCCGCTATTTCGACGATTTCGTGAAGCCGGCCAAGGCGTTCCGCGCGCCCGACGCGGTCGAGCGCGACGCGCTGGCGCGGCTGTCGGAACGCCTCGGCACGCTGCCGGAGACGGCCGACGGCGAGGCGATCCAGGACGCCGCGCTCGACGTGGCGCGCGGCATCGAGCGCTACCAGGACCACCAGCGCAAGAGCCCGTCGGGCGGGCCCGGCGTTTCGGTCGCCTTCTTCCAGATGCTCTACCAGGTGCTGCTCGGCCAGGAGCGCGGCCCGCGCTTCGGCTCCTTCGCCGCGCTCTACGGCGTGGCCGAGACGCGGGCGCTGATCGGGCGGGCGCTCGACGGCGAGCTGGCCGACGGCTGACGCTTTTGCGCATCGCGCGACCGGAGCACGGCACGTTCCGGCGGACGGCGGGACGCGTACCTTGTCCCGTCGCGTCACGAACCGGCGCCCGGTTTCGCCGCGTGCCGTGTCAGCGCCGCCCGCCGCCGAACAGGCCGCGGCGCTCGGCGCGCGCGGCGGCGGCGGCCTGGCCATAGGGGCCGCCCGGCGCGGCGAGCGCCCAGCCGTGCTCGACCAGCCAGCGGCCGAGATCGCGGCCGGCGAGCGCGCAGCGCGCCGTCACCGTGCCGGCGCCGCCGGCAGCGCCGTCGTCGAGATCGCACGCCACCGCGCGGCCGCGCAGCAGGCCGCGGAAGGCGGTGCGCGCGCGCATGCCGCACGGCCAGGTGCCGCCGTCGGCGGCGTCGCACAGCCGGTCCGGCTCGACCACCTGCAGCCCGGAAAGCAGCACCGTCAGCCCCTCGGCCTCGAGGCGGCCGGCGGCGGTCGCC
>NZ_JAOAOP010000115.1 GCF_030398335.1 Aquibium sp. A9E412 | reverse complement strand
TGCCGCTCGAGCCGGAGGACGACGCTCCGCCGCCGCGCCGGCGCACGGCCGCGCCGCCGGCGGCCGCGGCACCGGCGGCCGCCGTCGCCCCCGCGGACGGCGGCAACGCCGCCTGGCGGCCGCTCATCGACCCGATGGCCGTGGTGCGCGGCATCCTGCGCTCCAAGATGCTGATCGCCGCCACAACGGTGGCGGGCGCCGTGCTCGGCGTCATGGTCGCCCTGTCGACGCCCAAGATGTACTACGCGGCGACCGAGCTGCTGTTCGACCCGCGCGACCTGCAGCTCGTCGAGCGCGACCTGACCCGCTCCGGCCTGCCGTCCGACGCCACCCTGGCGCTGGTGGAGAACCAGGTTCAGGTGATCTTCTCCGGCACCGTGCTGCGCGAATCGGTCGAGCGCCTCGGCCTGGCCGACGATCCCGAGTTCAACGGCGAGGCGGAGAGCGGCTTTGCCGACTACCTGTTCAACCCGCGATCGCTCCTGTCGCTGCTGCGCAGCGACGACGGCGCCGACGACGCGCAGCGGCGCTGGGCCTATGCGGTGGATTCGCTCGCCGACGCGCTCGACGTGGAGCGGCGCGGCAAGACCTTCGTCATCGTCATCGGCGTGATGACCGAAGACCCGCAGAAATCGGCGCGCATCGCCGACGTCGTCACCGACGTCTATCTGGAGACCTACGGCAAGCTGCAGGCCAACACCGCCACCCGCGCCAACAGCGAGCTGACGTCGCGGCTCGACGAGCTGCGCGCCGACGTCGAGCAGGCCGAGCGCGCGGTCGCCGCCTACAAGGCCGAGAACGACCTGGTCGAGACGCAGGGCCGGCTGATCACCGACGACGCGATCGTGCGGCTCAACGACCAGCTCTCGGGCGCCCGCGCCCGCGTCGCCGAGCTCAACGCGCGGGCCGATTCGGCGCGCGGCCTCGACGTCAACGCGGTGGTCACCGGCGCCCTGCCGGAGCAGGTCGCCTCGCCGGTGATGACCGAGCTGCGCGCGTCCTATGCCAGCCTGCAGCAGCAGGCCGACAGCCTCGAGGCGCAGCTCGGCCCGCGCCATCCGCGGCTGATCGCGCTGCAGGCGCAGCTCGACGGCGCCCGCCGGCAGATCGCGCAGGAGCTGCGCCGCATCGTCGAATCGATCCAGATCGAGCTGCAGCGCGCCGTGCAGCTCGAGCAGGAGCTCGCCACCCAGCTCGCCCGGCTCAAGGTGGAGAAGGGCGACATCGACCGCGACCAGGTGCGCCTGCGCGAGCTCGAGCGCACCGCCGCCACCAAGCGCGCCGTCTACGAGGCCTTCCTGCTGCGCGCCCGCGAGACCGGCGAGCAGAGCGGCCTCAACACCGCCAACATCAGCGTGCTGTCGCAGGCCGCGCCGCCGCTGCGCCCGAGCGGGCCGTCGCGCGCGATGATCGCCATCGTCGGCACCATGCTCGGCTTCTTCTTCGGCCTCGGGCTCGGCGCGCTGCGCGGCGTCGTCGTCAGCCTGCGCCGCGAGATCGCCGCGCCGGCGCCGGCCGCCGCGCCGGCCGCGCCGCGTGCCGACGCCGGGCGCGATGTCGCGCCGCCGCACGAGCGCGCCGCGCCGGCGATGCCCGCGGCAACGCCCGGCGGATGGGCCGCGCCGCGGGCCGACGACGGCTGGGACTTCTCCGACGGCCCGGCCGCGGCGTCGCTGGCCGGCGGCGGCCGCCGGATGCCCGCGGCGTCTGCCGCGCCGGCCGCCCCGGCGCATGGCGAACAGGCTCATACCGCCACGCGGCGGCCTCCGCCCCCGGTGTGGACGCGTCACGAGCCGCACGAGGAGATCTTCGAAGACACGCCGCCGGCGGACGCCGCGAGCCCGGACGACGATTCGCAGGTCGATGCGATTCGCGACCGGCTGCGCGCCTTCCGCCGCGACCTCGACGCGCTCGCCACCCGGCGGGCGCACGACGACCGCGCCTGAGGGCCGGAGTTCCGCCACTTTCAAGAATGCGTCAACCGACGCCGCAAAGGCAGGATTGTGGCCGGCCGGAATCGTGTCTATGCGGACCTCGGAGCCGGTCCGCCCCGCGCGGCCTCCGGCGCACCGTTTCGAGAAGGGCAGGCGCCACGCCGGCTGCCCGCAGCACAGCTTTGGGGAGGGACGCATGGCCGACATCATCGACGGACGCAGGCGGGCGGACGAACTGCTCGACCGGGTGACGGACGAGACCGCCCGGCTGAGCGCGGCCGGCACCACGCCGGGGCTCGCCGTCGTGCTGGTCGGCGAGGATCCGGCCAGCCAGGTCTACGTCGCCTCGAAGTCGAAGAAGGCGAAGGCCTGCGGCTTCCATTCCGTGCAGCACACGCTCGACGCCGACACCAGCGAGGCCGACCTGCTGGCGCTGATCGAGGCGCTCAACGCCGACGCCGCGATCCACGGCATCCTGGTCCAGCTTCCGCTGCCCGGCCACATCGATTCGGGCCGCGTCACCCAGGCGGTGGCGCCCGACAAGGATGTCGACGGCTTCCATTTCGTCAATGTCGGCAAGCTCGCCACGGGCGAGACGAAGACCGCCTTCGTGCCGTGCACGCCGGCCGGCTCGATGCTGCTTCTGGAGGGCGTGCGCGGCGCCGACCTGTCGGGCCTCAACGCCGTCGTCATCGGCCGTTCCAACATCGTCGGCAAGCCGATGGCGAGCCTGCTGCTCGCCGCCAACGCGACGGTGACCATCGCGCACAGCCGCACCCGCGAGCTGGCCGCCGTCGCCCGCACCGCCGACATCCTGGTCGCCGCCGTCGGCCGGCCGCAGATGGTCGCCCGCGACTGGGTCAAGCCCGGCGCCACGGTCATCGACGTCGGCATCAACCGCATCGCCGCGCCGGAGAAGGGGCCGGGCAAGACACGGCTGGTCGGCGACGTCGCATTCGACGAGGTCAAGGACGTCGCCGGCGCCATCACCCCGGTGCCGGGCGGCGTCGGGCCGATGACCATCGCCATGCTGATGGCCAACACGCTGACCTCTGCCGCGCGTGCGGCGGGCCGCGAGCCGCCGGCGCTGTGATGGCCGGCCGTGCCGGCCCGCAGGCGGCGCGCGGCACGGCTTCCCGACCGGCAGCGGCTGCGCTAAAGCTCGCGGCATGAACGATGTGTCGCAGACCGTGCGCCAGTTTGCCTTCCTGCTGGTCGACAAGTTCTCGATGTTCTCCCTGGCCGCGGCGATCGACACCTTCCGCGCGGCCAACCGCCAGCTCGGCCGCGATTTCTACGGCTGGACGACGATCTCTGTCGACGGCGAGGCGGTGATGGCCTCGAACGGCCTGCCGCTCAAGGTCGACTATGCGATCGCCGACCTGCCGCCGGCCGACATCCTGTTCGTCTGCGTCGGGCTGACCACCGAGTTTCCCGGCAAGAGCAAGGCGCTCGGCGCGCTGCGCGCCTGGGGCCGGCGCGGCGGCGCGCTCGGCGCCCTGTCGGTCGGCGCCTATCTGCTCGCCGAGGCCGGCCAGCTCGAGGGCTACCGCTGCACCATCCACTGGGAGAACCGCGCCGGCTTCAAGGAGCGCTTTCCCCACATCACCTGCACCGACAACGTCTTCGAGATCGACCGCAAGCGCTACACCTGCGCCGGCGGCACCACCTCGATCGACCTGATGCTGGAGATCGTGCGCGGCGACTTCGGCGCCAGCCTGGCCAACGAGGTGGCCAACCAGTTCCAGCACGAGCGCATCCGCTCGGCCGACGACCGCCAGCGCATCGGCCCGGAGCGCGACCTGACCGGCAAGTCGCAGAAGCTCAAGACGATCGTCGAGCTGATGGCCGACAATCTCGACGAGCCGCTGTCGGCCGTCGCGCTGGCCAAGGCGGCGGGGCTCTCGGTGCGCCAGGTGGAGCGGCTGTTCCTGCGTCATCTCGGCATGACGCCCGGCCGCTACTACATGCGCCTGCGGCTCGAGCGCGCGCGCGAGCTGCTGCGCCAGACCAACCTGCCGATCCTCGACGTGGCGGTGGCGACCGGCTTCACCTCGCACTCCTACTTCGCCCAGAGCTACCGCCTGCAGTTCGGCCGTCCGCCGAGCGACGAGCGGCGCAAGATGTACTGAGGGCGGCGCCGCAGGCGCCTTGACTTCGCCGCGGCAAGGGCGCATATGCGCACCATCCGATGCCCGGCTGCCGCGTGAGCAGCGCGCCGGCGCCGGCCCGAAGGGGCGGGCGCGATCAAGGCGCAAACAGGCATCGCTGGCGCCGCATCCGCGGCCGCTTTCTCCATAGGTTCCCAGATTCACGCGGGGTGCTGACGACCGGACCGGCGGGCCGCCTGGCCTTGCCGCAGGGTCGCAACCGCAACGCGGCGACGGCAGGGCGCAGAAAGGCGCCGGCTGCCCGCTGCCGCACAAGGATACGGCCAGCCGCGGTTTCTGCCGGGCGGGCCGACGAAAGGCATGTCTTGACTGATTTCCAGACCCTCGGGCTGTCGCCCAAGCTCCTCCAGGCGGTCGCCGCGCTCGGCTTCGACCGGCCGACGCCGATCCAGCAGAAGGCGGTGCCCGTCGTGCTGTCCGGCCGCGACCTGATCGGCCTCGCCCAGACCGGCACCGGCAAGACGGCGGCCTTCGGCCTGCCGCTGGTCGACCGGCTGATGGCCGATGGCGGCCGCGCCGAGCCGAAGGCCGCGCGCGCCCTCATCCTGGCGCCGACGCGCGAGCTCGCCAACCAGATCGCCACCAACCTCAAGGGCTTCACCAAGCGCTGCCGGCTCGGCGTCGTCACGGTGGTCGGCGGCGCCTCGATCAACGTGCAGACGCGCGATCTCGCGCGCGGCACCGACATCCTGGTCGCCACGCCCGGCCGGCTGCTCGACCTTGTCGAACGCAAGGCGCTGCGCCTCGACGCGACCCGCTTCCTGGTGCTCGACGAGGCCGACCAGATGCTCGACCTCGGCTTCATCCACGCGCTGCGCCGCATCGCCAAGATGCTCGGCACGCCGCGCCAGACGCTGATGTTCTCGGCCACCATGCCGGGGCAGATCGAGGCGCTGTCGCGCGCCTATCTGTCCGATCCGGTGCGCGTCGAGGCCGCGCCGCCCGGCCGCGCCGCCGACAAGGTGCGCCAGACGGTGCATTTCGTCGAGCCGCGCGGCAAGGTCGACCTCCTGAAGGCGTGCCTCGGCGAGCGGCCGGACGACCTGTCGCTGGTCTTCGCCCGCACCAAGCACGGCGCCGAGAAGCTGATGAAGAACCTGCGCGCGGCCGGGTTCGCCGCCGGCTCGATCCACGGCAACAAGAGCCAGAACCAGCGCGAGCGCGCCATCAAGGCGTTCCGCGCGGGCGAGATCCGCGTGCTGGTGGCGACCGACGTCGCCGCGCGCGGCATCGACATCCCCGGCGTCAGCCACGTCTACAACTACGACCTGCCGGAGGTGGCGGAGGCCTATGTCCACCGCATCGGCCGCACCGCGCGTGCCGGCGCGACCGGCGAGGCGGTCGCCTTCTGCGCGGCCGGCGACGTCAAGCTGCTGCGCGCCATCGAGCGGCTGACCGGCACGGCGGTCGCCGTGGCCGACGGCTCGGCGCCGCCGCCGTCCGGCCGCGCGGCGGCCGCGGCCCCGCCCGCCGGCAAGCCGGCCGCCCGCCAGCC
>NZ_JAOAOP010000114.1 GCF_030398335.1 Aquibium sp. A9E412 | reverse complement strand
CGACGATGCGCCTGGTGCGGGCCGAGCCGGAGGCGCAGCCGGCCGTCGCGGCCGAGCCCGAGCTGCCGCCGGCGCCGGCGCTGCGCAGCCTGGCCGACATCGCCGCGCTGGCCGACGCCAACCGCGACCTTGCCTTCAAGGTGCAGCTCAAGCGCTACGTGCGCCCGGTCAGCATCGAGCCCGGCCGGCTCGAGGTGGGCCTGACCGAGGACGCGCCGAAGACGCTGCTGGGCGACCTGACGAGCCGGCTCAAGGACTGGACCGGCCGGCGCTGGATCGTCTCGGTGTCGCGCGAGGGCGGCGGGCCGACGCTCTCCGAGACCGAGGCCGAGCGCCGCCGCAGCGTGATGAGCGATGCGCGCGCCGACCCGGCGGTCGCCGCCATCCTGGCGCGCTTTCCCGGCGCGCGGATCATCGACGTGCGCATTCCCGATCCGGTGGACGGCGAGGCGCCCGTGGATCCGCCCGAGGATCCCGACACCGACGAAACGAGCTGACACCGACGGAGACGACCATGCGCGACCTGATGGGACTGATGGGCAAGGCGAAGGAGATGCAGAGCAAGTTCGCCGAGCTGCAGGAGGAGATCGCCCGGCTGGAGGCGAGCGGCCAGGCCGGCGGCGGCCTGGTCGAGGTGACGCTGTCCGGCAAGTTCGAGATGAAGGGGCTGAAGATCGACCCGTCGCTGTTCAAGGAGGACGACGTCGAGATCCTCGAGGACCTGATCCTCGCCGCCCACAACGACGCCAAGGCCAAGGTCGAGGCGGCGATGCAGGAAAAGACGCAGGAGCTGACCGCCGGCCTGCCGATCCCGCCCGGCATGAAGCTGCCGTTCTGAGCGGCGCAACGCTGCCGCGATGAGGCAAGGGCCGGCGCCTGCGCGCCGGCCCTTTCGCGTTTCACGTCCTATCGCGTTTCCACTTCGCCTGGAAACGCTTCAACGCAGCTCGCGGCGCAGGATCTTGCCGACATTGGTCTTGGGCAGCTCGTCGCGGAACTCGACGTGCCGCGGCCGCTTGTAGCCGGTCAGCTTGTCGCGGCAGAAGTCGATCAGCGCCTGCTCGGTGAGCGTGTCGTCCCGGCGCACCACGAACAGCTTGGGCACCTCGCCGGAATGCTCGTCGGGCACGCCGACGGCGGCGACCTCCACGACGCCGGGATGCTGCGCGGCCACGTCCTCGATCTCGTTCGGGTAGACGTTGAAGCCCGACACCAGGATCATGTCCTTCTTGCGGTCGACGATCTTCACGTAGCCGCGTTCGTCCATGAAGCCCATGTCGCCCGACTTGAAGAAGCCGTCCTCGGTCATCACCTTGGCGGTCTCGTCCGGCCGGTTCCAGTAGCCGGCCATCACCTGCGGGCCGCGGATGCAGATCTCGCCGACCTCGCCGAGTGCGACGTCCTTGCCGTCGTCGTCGCGGATGGCGATCTCGGTCGACGGCAGCGGCAGGCCGATCGTGCCGGTGAACTCCTCGCCGTCGAAGCGGTTGGCGGTCGCCACCGGCGCGGTCTCCGACAGGCCGTAGCCTTCCGAGATCGTGCTGCCGGTCAGCGTCTTCCAGCGTTCGGCCACCGAGCGCTGCACCGCCATGCCGCCGCCCACGGTGAGGATCAGCCCGGAGAAGTCGAGCTTGCGGAAGTCCTCGTTGTTGAGCAGCGCGTTGAACAGCGTGTTGAGGCCAGGGAAGACGTTGAAGCGGTGCTTCTTGAGCTCGGCCACGAAGGCGGGAATGTCGCGCGGGTTGGGGATCAGCACGTTGTGGCCGCCCTGCTGCATGCCCATCAGCGCGTTCACCGTCAGCGCGAAGATGTGGTAGAGCGGCAGCGCGCAGACATAGACCAGGCTGTCGGGATGGTCGCGCTTGTCGAGCAGCGGCTGCAGCCACAGCGCGTTCTGCGCCACGTTGGCCAGCACGTTGCGGTGCATGAGCGTGGCGCCCTTCGACACGCCGGTCGTGCCGCCGGTGTACTGCAGGAAGGCGACGTCGTCGGCGCCCACCTCGACCGGTGCCAGCGTGCCGCGCGCGCCTTCCTTGAGCGCGGCGTTGAAGCCGGTATGGCCGGGCAGCGACCAGGCCGGCACCATCTTGCGCACGCGCCGCACGACCAGGTTGACGACGATTCCCTTGAGGCCCATCAGGTCGCCCATCGAGGCCACGACGACGTGCTTGACCTTGGTCTTGGCCACCACCGCCTGCAGCGTGCTGGCGAAATTCTCCAGGATGACGATCGCCTCGGCGCCCGAATCGACGAGCTGGTGCTCGAGCTCGCGCGGCGTGTAGAGCGGGTTGACGTTGACGACCGTGTAGCCGGCCCGCAGCACCGCCATCATGGTGACGGGGTACTGCAGGATGTTGGGCATCATGATCGCGACGCGCGCGCCCTTCTTCAGCCCCTTGCCCTGCAGATAGGCGCCGAGATCGGCCGACAGCCGGTCGAGCTCGCCGAAGGTGATCGACTTGCCCATGCAGGTGAAGGCGGTGCGCGCGGCGAAGCGGCGGCACGAATCGGTGAGCAGCGCGCCGATCGACTCGTGCTCGGGCGGCGCGATCTCGGCCGGCACGCCGGGCGGGTAGCTGTCGAGCCAGGGGTGCCGGCCGGCGGCGGCCTTCGCCGCGCCGGCCTTGCCGCCGCCGCTCGCGCCGCGCTTGGCGGCGCCCGCCGTGCTGGTCGTGGATGCCTTGGCGGACGACGCCTTGGCCGCGGCCGGCTTGGCGGCCGCGCGCTTGCCGGTCGACGCCGTGCCGGCCGAGCCCTTGGCCGCGCCGCCGCGCGCGGTCGTCGCGCGTTTCGCCGGCGCCTTCTTCGTGGCGGCGGCGCGCTTGCCGGCGGCAGCCGTCTTGCCTTTCGCGGTGCTGCCGGCGGCGCCGGCCTTGCCGGCGGCCGTCTTGTCGCCTTCGGCCTTGCCGTCTCCCGCCTTGCCCTTGGCGGCCGTGCCGCCCTTGCGGCCGGTGCCGGCCGTTGTCGTCGTCTTGGCCACCTGCGATCCTCCCTCGCATCTCGATGCCGGGCCTGCCGGCCGCCGGTGTCTTCCGGCGTTGCCGGTCGCGGACCGCCCGGTCCGCGCCTCCCGTGCATGGTGTCGTCGTCGCCTTATCTATGGCCTGACCGCCGAGCCGCGCAAGGGTGCCGGCGGCCTGCCGCAAGGGCAGCGCCGGCTACTGGCCGTAGCCGGCATGCGCGGCGAGGAACGCCTCCTCCTCGGCCGTGCTCGTCCGGCCGAGCACGCGGTTGCGGTGCGGGAAGCGGCCGAAGCGGGCGATGATGTCGCGGTGCTCGACCGCGAATTTGAGGTTGGTCTCGTTGCCGAGTGCGGTGAACAGCGCCACGCAGCGCTCCTGCTCGGCGAGCCGTTCGGCGTGCATGAAGGGCATGTAGACGAAGGCCCGCCGCTCCGGCGCCACGGCGGCGTCGAGCCCGCGGTCGACCGCGTTTCGCGCGACAGCCAGCGCCTTGTCGTCCGTGGCGAAGGCCTCGGCGCGGCCGCGGTGGATGTTGCGCGGGATCTGGTCGAGCACGATGATCGCGGCGAGCGCGGCGTCGGGCTGCTGCAGCGCGGCCGGCGGCACCCCCTCGGCCAGCCGCGTGTTGAGCGGACCGAAGCGGCGGCAGGCCGCGTCCGTCTCGGGCGTGCTCTTGAACCAGTCCTCCGGTGTCAGCTCGCCGAACCAGAAGTCGAGCACCGGGCTCCACCAGTCGGCCGTCAGATCGGCTGTCGCATCGGCTTTCATATCGTTCCCTTCCGCCGCGTCGGCCACCCCGGCCGCGCCCGGCGGCACGCTGGCACGGCTGGCCGCACGGCGCAATCGGCGGTGCGTGCGGCCGGGTGCGGAGCGCGGATTCGAGGCAATGCATTCCTCAAACAAAGGACTGGAAGGAACGCCGTTCTACTTACCGTGCGTAAGACAACAGGGGTGTTCCAAGTCAAGGGGAACTTTGCTTATATGCGCGCTTCACGGGCCCGGCACAGCGGCCCGATCTCATAATAGGGAGAGACTTTCATGAATCTCAAACTGACTTTCGCGGCCGCGCTTCTTGCCGCGACGGCGATGAGCGGTGCGGCCAGCGCCAAGACGCTGGTCTACTGCTCGGAAGGCAGTCCGGAAGGCTTCGACCCGGCGCTCTACACCGCCGGCACGACCTTCGACGCCTCGTCCAAGACGATCTACAGCGGCCTCGTCCAGTTCGAGCCCGGCACCACCAACGTGGTTCCCGACCTCGCCGAGAGCTGGGAAGTCTCCGACGACGGTCTGGAATACACCTTCAAGCTGCGCCCGGGCGTCAAGTTCCACGCGACCGACTACTTCACGCCGTCGCGCGACATGAACGCCGACGACGTGATCTTCAGCTTCGAGCGGCAGAGCGATTCCGAGAACCCGTTCAACGCCTATGTCGAGGGCGCGAGCTGGGAGTACTTCAACGCCATGTCGATGCCCGACCTCATCGAGTCGATCGAGAAGGTCGACGACATGACGGTCAAGTTCGTGCTGACCCGGCCCGAGGCGCCCTTCGTCGCCAACCTGGCGATGGACTTCGCCTCGATCATGTCGAAGGAGTATGCCGACCAGCTCGCCGAGTCGGGCAGCCAGTCGGACCTCAACCAGAAGCCGATCGGAACCGGTCCCTTCCAGTTCGTCGCCTATCAGCCCGACGCGGTGATCCGCTACAAGGCACATCCCGACTACTATCCGGGCCAGGAGGCGATCGACGACCTGGTGTTCGCCATCACCACCGACGCCTCGGTGCGCCAGCAGAAGCTGCTCGCCGGCGAGTGCCACGTGATGCCGTACCCGAACCCGGCCGACGTGCAGTCGCTGAAGGACAATTCCGACATCACCGTGATGGAGCAGGAAGGCCTCAACGTCGGCTATCTCGCCTACAACACCCAGCAGGAGCCGTTCGACCGCGCCGAGGTGCGCAAGGCGCTCAACATGGCGATCAACAAGCAGGCGATCCTCGACGCTGTGTTCCAGGGCGCCGGCCAGGCGGCCAAGAACCCGATCCCGCCGACCATGTGGTCCTACAACGAGGACATCGAGGACGATCCGTACGATCCGGAAGCGGCCCGGGCGATGCTCGAGGAAGCCGGCGTCTCCGACCTGTCGATGAAGGTCTGGGCGATGCCCGTGCAGCGGCCCTACAACCCGAACGCGCGGCGCATGGCCGAGCTGATCCAGGAGGACTTCTCCAAGGTCGGCGTCGACGTCGAGATCGTCTCCTATGAGTGGGGCGAGTATCTCGAGCGCTCCAAGGCGACCGACCGCGACGGCGCGGTGCTGCTCGGCTGGACCGGCGACAACGGCGATCCCGACAACTTCCTCGCCGTGCTGCTGGGCTGCGATGCCGTCGGCGGCTCCAACCGCGCCCAGTGGTGCAACGAGGAGTTCAACAGCCTCGTCATGGAAGCCAAGAGCGGCAGCCAGGAGGAGCGCGCCGAGCTCTACCGCCAGGCGCAGGAGGTCTTCAAGCGCGAGGCGCCGTGGGCCACGATCGCCCACTCGGTGGTCTTCATGCCCATGCGCAACAACGTCGAGGGCTACGTGATGGACCCGCTCGGCGGCCACAGCTTCGAGGGCGTCGACATCGCGGAGTAGCCCGCAGGGGCGACGGCGGGCCGCCCGGCGGCCCGCCGCACTG
>NZ_JAOAOP010000113.1 GCF_030398335.1 Aquibium sp. A9E412 | reverse complement strand
CGGGCCGTCCGGCGCCGGCCGGCTGCGGCACCATCGTCGGGCCAGGCCGTGTTGCCGTCGCCACACCGCGTCACGCTGTCCGCCGCCATGGTCTAGAGGCCCGGCGCGCTGCGCGGCTCGGGCGCGGCGCCGATCCTGAGCAGGAAGCCGATTGCCAGAAGCAGCGTGCAGGCGACCGGCGCGGCGAAGGTCAGCCACTCCGGCACCACGAGGATGCCGCGCACCATCGAGCCGCGCTGCAGCGCGCCCAGCAGCGCCTGCAGCAGATACCAGAAGAAGACGGCCGAGACCGCCGCGCCGACGCCGTTCACCACACGGTCGACGAGGCGGCGCGGCCCGCCCGGCAGCAGGGTCACCACCAGGTCGACGGCGACATGCGCGTTCTTCATCAGGACCCACGGCGCGGCCAGGAAGGTGGCCGCGGCGATGCCGTGCTCGACGAGGTCGGTCAGGCCGCGGATGGCGCTGGTGCAGCAGGCGCGCAGGCCCACGTCGAGCGCGATGGCGAGCGTGATGGCCACCAGGACGGCGCCCGCCACGACGGCGAGCGCCCGCACCGTGCCCCGGTAGAGCGACGTCAGCCCCCGCATCGGCGTCGGATCGTCAGCCGGCCGCGATCAGAAGCAGGCGCGCAGCTTTTCCGCCGCCTCCGGGTTGATGGCCGCGATCGCCGCCCAGCCTTCGTCCTGGGCCGCGTCGAGCCACGCCTCGCGCGCGGCGCCGGAGAACTCGATCACCTCGATGCCGGCCTCGGCCTGGGCGGCCGCCTCCCGGGCGTTGATGTCGAGGTTCTCGGCGTTCTTCGCCTCGATCCATGCCGCCGCCTCCTCGAGCAGCGCCTTCTGCTCCTCGCCGAGGCCGTTCCAGGTGTCGAGATTGACGATCACGTTGACGTCGACCTGGTAGAAGCCGGGGTCGACGCGGTACTTCGTCTGCTCGTCCCAGCCGAGATCGAGCACGCCCTGGATCGGCCAGCCGTAGCCGTCGATCGTGCCGCGCTCGAGCGCGGTGTAGACCTCGCCCGGCGCGGTGCGCACCAGATTGGCGCCGAGCGCCTCGAACATCGCCTGGTAGACCGGCGTGGTGCGGATCGTCAGGCCGCTCAGGTCGGGCTCCTCGATCGGCTTGGTCAGGTAGAGGTGGAAGTTCACGTTGTCGCCGGTGCGCGCCAGATACTTCACGTTCATCGCCGACTGGTGCATCTCGTCGATGATGGCGTAGCAGCCGTTCTCGCGCTGCTCCTGGATCGTATTGGTGGCGAGCTTGAGCGCGTCGCCCTCCGGCATGATGTTGGTGTAGAAGGCGGCGGTGTTGTTGGCCAGGTCGACGACGCCGGACGACACGGCGTTGCCGAGCTCGAAGGGCGGCACGGCCTCCGGACCGCCGACCACGTCGATCTGCAGGACGCCCTCGCCGTTCTCGTTGACCCAGTCGACGAACGCCTCGAACGGCCGCGCGAAGGCGGTGCCGGAGGCGAACGCACTGGCCGCCCGCAGCGTCACCTCCTCGGCGAGGGCCGAGCCGGCCGTCATCGCCATTGCGGCCGTCAGTGCGATGGTCTTCTTCATGGTGTCCTCCCTGATGGTCCGTGCGCGGGCCCAATTATATTCATTTACATATTGTCTAGAGACGCCCCGGTCGGCCGTCAACCGCACAGCGCGTGCCCGCCGCGAAATTCGCGCCCGGCGCGCCGGGCGGGCGCGCGCGGTTGACCCGCGCGATTGACTCGAAGCCGCCATTGCCGATACTTGCCGCCATGACCGACCATGACGCGCTCGTCGTTTCCCGGAGCGCCGGCATCCCGACCGCCGGGATGCCGGGGCTGCGAATGCGCTAGCAAGCGAGCGTGTCGCGCGCCTCGAGCCCCGCCGGTGACGGACGGGGCTTTTTCACGCTGAGGCGCCTCGTCCATCGGCATCGCGATGGAGAACGACGTGTCCCAGAACATCTACGACGATCCCGACTTCTTCGCCGGCTACAGCCGGCTGCCGCGACAGGTGCACGGCCTTGCCGGCGCGCCGGAATGGCCGGCGCTGCGCGCCATGCTGCTGGACCTGACCGGCAGCCGGGTGCTGGATCTGGGCTGCGGCTTCGGCTGGTTCGCGCGCTGGGCGCGCGACCACGGTGCCGCCGGCGTTCTCGGCCTCGATCTGTCGCGCAGGATGATTGCGCGCGCGAAGGCCGATACCGACGATCCGGCGATCACCTACCGGATCGCCGATCTCGAGACGGTCGCGCTGCCCGGCGCCGCGTTCGATTTCGCCTTCAGCGCGCTCGCCTTCCACTATGTCGCCGATTTCGACCGGCTGGTGCGCGAGGTGCATCGCGCCCTGACGCCCGGCGCGCATTTCGTCTTCTCGATCGAGCATCCGGTCTTCATGGCCGCCGCGAGGCCGCGCTGGACGGTCGACGCGGAGGGCCGCAGGACCTGGCCGGTCGACGGCTACGCGGCCGAGGGCGAGCGCCGCACCGACTGGCTGGCCAGCGGCGTGGTCAAGCATCACCGGCGCATCGGCACCACGCTGAACGCGCTGATCGCGGCCGGTTTCGCGATCCGCCGGGTCGACGAGTTCGCGCCGAGCGCCGAGCAGGTCGCGCAGGACCCCGGGCTGGCGGAGGAGCTGGAGCGGCCGATGATGCTGCTCCTCTCCGTCGTCCGCGACGCCGGCCGCTGACGCGGCGCCGGCGGTCTATTTCTGTGCCATCAGATAGCGCGCCACCGCCTCCAAGGCCGGCGGGGACGTCGGATCGATGGCGCCGTGGCAGCGGGCTGGCGGCGGCCTAGTAGAGCCGGATGACGCGCGCGGCGCGCCGTCGAGCCTTTCCGGCGCGCCGGGTGCCGTCAGGCGCCGAAGAGCTCGATGCCCATCTCCTGCCGTCTGGCGTGCAGGATCTCGCGCAGCAGCGACAGGAACCGCGCGCCGATCGGCGACAGCCGGTGCCCCTTGCGGCAGATCGCATAGACCGTGCGGCGAGCCGTGGGGTCGGCGAGCGGCACGAACGCCACCCCCGCCATGGCGCTGTTGCGCATCATGCGCGGCAGGATCGTGATGCCGATCCGGGCGCGCACGGCCGCCTGGATGGAGATCACGTTGGCGATGTACATGATGCGGTTCGTGTCGATCCGGTCGAGCTCGCTCGACGGCGTCGCCGTGTAGCTGCCGTTGCCGAGAAAGGGCCTGGCGCGCACCGTGTCCCAGCCCACCGGCTGCTTCGCCTCGGCCAGCGGATCGTCCTTGGCGCAGACCACGTCAAGCGGGTCCGACAGGAGCGGCGTGAAGGCCAGCTCGTCGCGCCTGCCGACGGCCGAGGCGAGCCCGATCTCGACGGTGCCCAGGAGCACGGCCTGCGTGACCGAGTGGGAATCCATGTCCCTGATCTCGACCCGGGCGCCCGGCCGCGACTGCCAGGTGGCGGCGATCGCGTCCGGCACGATCGTCGCGGCGATCGACGGCACGCAGGCGATGTCGAGCTGGCCGGGCGCGCCGTCGGCGTGATGGCGGATCGCCTGGACGATGCGGTCGTAGTGCTCGAGCAGCGGCCGCGTCTCCTCGAGGATGAAGCGCCCGAGCGGCGTCAGCTTCGATTTGCGGTCGCCCTCGAAGAGCCGCCCGCCGACCTCCTCCTCGAGCTGCTTGAGGGTGAGCGAGACGGCCGAGGAACTGCGGTGGAGCTGTGCGGCGGCGGGCACCAGGCCGCCATTCCTGGCGACGCTGTGCAGCACGCGAAACTGAGCGAGCTTGAACATCGGTTCTTCCAGTTTTCCTCAAATACGCTTGACGAATTCCCGTTTGATTTATGTCCCAGAACCGGCACAGTTGGAAGAGGACACGGAAACAGGGGCGTGAATGAAACCCTTCGCCAACTTCATCGCGGGAGCCTGGGTCGATTCGGACGGGGTGATCGAAAACGTCAACCCGTCGGACACCAACGACGTGATCGGCCGCTATGCGCAGGCGACGCAGGATCAGCTCGACGCCGCCGTCGCGGCGGCGCACGACGCGCTGCCGGCCTGGAACGCGAAAGGGCTCGAGGCGCGCGCCGACGTGCTCGACAGGATCGGCCGCGAGCTGATGGCGCGCGCGGAGGAGCTCGGCACCCAGCTTTCGCGCGAGGAAGGCAAGCCGCTCGCCGAGGGCCGCGGCGAGGTCTACCGCGCCGGTCAGTTCTTCACCTACTATGCCGGCGAGGTGCTGCGGCAGATCGGCGACACCGCCCAGTCGGTCAGGCAGGGCGTCGACATCGCGGTCACCCGCGAGCCGGTCGGCGTCGTGGCGGTGATCTCGCCGTGGAACTTTCCCATGGCGACGGCCTGCTGGAAGATCGCCCCGGCGCTCGCCTTCGGCAACGCCGTGGTGTGGAAGCCGGCGAACCAGACGCCGGCCAGCGCCTGGGCGCTGGCCGAGGTGTTCAGCCGGCAGGACATTCCCGCCGGGCTGTTCAATCTCGTCATGGGCAGCGGCGAGAGCGTCGGCGGCCGGCTCGCCGCGCATCCGCAGGTGAACGCGATCAGCTTCACGGGATCCGTCGAGGTCGGCCAGCGCGTCGCGGCGGCCGCCATCCCGAACCTGACCAAGCTCCAGATGGAGATGGGCTCGAAGAACCCGCTCGTGGTGATGGAGGACGCGGACCTCGACCTGGCCGCCGCGCTGGCCGTCAACGGCGCCTTCGGCGGCACCGGCCAGAAGTGCACGGCCTCGTCGCGGCTGATCGTGCACGAGGCGGTGCACGATGCGTTCGTCGAGCGCTGCGCTGCGCGCACCCGGGCGCTCAAGGTGGGGCATGCGCTCGACCCGCAGACGGAGATCGGGCCGGCCGTCAGCGCCCAGCAGCTGGAGTCCAATCTGCGCTACGTCGAGCTCGCCCGCTCGGCCGGCTGCGAGCTGGTGACCGGCGGCGGACGGCTGGAGCGCGACACGCCCGGCTTCTTCATGGAGCCGACGCTGTTTGCCGGCACGCGCAACGACATGCGCGTGAACCAGGAGGAGATGTTCGGGCCGATCGCCTGCGTCATCCGCGCCGCCGACTTCGAGGAAGCGGTCGCCATCGCCAACGACACGCGCTACGGCCTGACGGCCGGCATCGTCACGCGCTCCATCGCCTATGCCGGCGCGTTCCGCCGGCGCTCGCGGAGCGGCTGCGTGATGGTCAACCTGCCGACGGCGGGAACCGACTACCACGTGCCGTTCGGCGGCACGAAGATGTCGAGCTACGGCCCGCGCGAGCAGGGCGCCTACGCGGTCGAGTTCTACACCACGGTCAAGA
This sequence comes from Aquibium sp. A9E412, assembly GCF_030398335.1. GTDB lineage: Bacteria > Pseudomonadota > Alphaproteobacteria > Rhizobiales > Rhizobiaceae > A9E412. Next base: position 396 of record NZ_JAOAOP010000113.1, on the reverse strand, counting down.
CGGCCTACATCCAGCCGGGACCGGTGGCATGAGCCGGCCGATGTTCGTCGACGCGACCCAGTACTGCAACTGGACGCGCGGCATCTTCGAGGAGATGGTGGCCGGCGGCCTGTGCGGCGTGCAGGCGACGATCGCCTACCACGAGAACTTCCGCGACACGGTCGACAACGTGGTGGCCTGGAACTGGCGGTTCCGGCAGCACGCCGACCTGATCTTCCCCGGACGCACGGCCGACGACCTGGAGCGGGCGCGCCGCACCGGCCGGACGGCGATCTTTCTCGGCCTGCAGAATCCCTCGCCGCCTGCTCTACCGCTGGCGCATCGGCGCGCTGCCGATCGACATCGTCGCGGTGATCTCCAACCACATGGACTACCAGAAGCTGGTGGTGAACCACG
>NZ_JAOAOP010000112.1 GCF_030398335.1 Aquibium sp. A9E412 | reverse complement strand
GGGGGGGTCCCCGCGCCGGCGCATCGCCCGCACGTCCCCATCCCCGCGCAAGAAAACGCCCCGCCGCTTCGCCGTGGCGAGCGCGCGGGGCTTTTGTCGGGCCGTGCCCTTCGTGCCGGGGTGAATGACCGGCTACAATGCGGGGCTGCGTCCGGCATGCGCCATGGCAGGCCCCGTCAGAACGTCTCAGCGATGTTGGTGATCGGCCGGCGGCTGCGAACGCGCGTGCGCCCGGGCCGCCCCGGCCGTGGCTCCGTCAGCGACGGAGCCCGCACGGACTGTCAGGTGGAGTCATGCCTCCCTCCCGGGTTGCCGTTTCCGGTCGCCGGCTCGCGCTCGAGCCGCGCCCGCCTCGGGCGTGCGGCGGAGCGTCGCTCCCGCCGGCCCACGCCGGCCTGCCGGACCGCCCGCGGCGCTGGCGCCGGGCCGGCCCCGCAGGAGCGCCGCGCTGCCGCGGCTGTTATGCCGCGGGCGCCGGCGCTCCGCCGGACGGTGGCGGCCGCGGCGAGCCGCGGGCGACCGTCGTCAGCCTGCGCCCGGCCGCCGCCGCCGTCAAGCGCCATCGCGCCGCCGTCGCCAAATGTGATCGCCCCGCCGGCGCCGCTTGTCCACAGCCGCTGTCAGCAGCGTGTTCCACCTTCGTTCTTTTGCCTTGCCCTCGGCCGCAAAACGCGGGAAAACGCGCGAGCCCCGCGCCGGCCACTCGACGCCGCCGCGCCGGCACCTACATGGAGGCTGGCCCGCCGGCGCGGGTGGCGCGCCGCGCCGCCGGGCCGCGCCGTCACCTTGAACCACACGAGGCATCGCCCCGGTCATGCCCGACCACAAGACCATCTCCATCCGCGGCGCGCGCGAGCATAATCTCAAGAACGTCGACCTCGACCTGCCGCGCGAGAAGCTGATCGTGATGACCGGCCTGTCCGGCTCCGGCAAGTCGTCGCTCGCCTTCGACACCATCTATGCCGAGGGCCAGCGTCGCTATGTCGAGAGCCTGTCGGCCTATGCCCGCCAGTTCCTCGAGATGATGCAGAAGCCCGACGTCGACCAGATCGACGGGCTGTCGCCGGCCATCTCCATCGAGCAGAAGACGACCTCGAAGAACCCGCGCTCCACCGTCGGCACGGTGACCGAGATCTACGACTACATGCGGCTTCTGTTCGCCCGCGTCGGCGTGCCCTACTCGCCGGCCACCGGGCTGCCGATCGAGAGCCAGACGGTCAGCCAGATGGTCGACCGCGTGCTCGGCCTCGAGGAGGGCACGCGGCTCTACATGCTGGCGCCGGTGGTGCGCGGGCGCAAGGGCGAGTACCGCAAGGAGCTGGCCGAGCTGCAGAAGAAGGGGTTCCAGCGCCTCAAGGTCGACGGCGCCTTCTACGAGATCGGCGACGTGCCGGCGCTCGACAAGAAGTACACGCACGACATCGACGTGGTGGTCGACCGCGTCGTCGTGCGGCCCGACCTGGCCACCCGGCTGGCCGATTCCATCGAGACCTGCCTAAGACTGTCGGACGGCCTGGCGGTCGCCGAGTTCGCCGACCGGCCGCTGCCGGCCGCCGCCGTCGCCGGCGAGGCGGCCAACAAGTCGAAGAACGAGACGCATGAGCGGCTGCTGTTTTCCGAGCGCTTCGCCTGCCCGGTCTCCGGCTTCACCATCCCGGAGATCGAGCCGCGGCTGTTCTCCTTCAACAATCCGGCCGGCGCCTGCCCGACCTGCGACGGTCTCGGCAGCCGGCGCGCCATCGACCCCGACCTGGTGGTGCCCGACCATGGCGCGGTGCTGCGCGAGGGCGCCATCGCCCCGTGGGCCAAGTCGACCTCGCCCTACTACGTGCAGACGCTGGAGGGGCTCGGCCGCGTCTACGGCTTCAAGGTGTCGCAGCGCTGGCGCGAGCTGCCCGAGGCGGCGCGCCGGGCGATCCTGTTCGGCACCGGCGCCGACAAGGTCACCTTCACCTATGATGACGGCCTGCGCGCCTACCAGACGAGCAAGAGCTTCGAGGGCGTGGTGCCCAACCTGCAGCGCCGCTGGAAGGAGACCGAGTCGGCCTGGATGCGCGAGGAGATCGAGCGCTACATGTCGGCCTCGCCCTGCCCGGCCTGCGCCGGCCACCGGCTCAAGCCCGAGGCGCTCGCCGTCAAGGTGGCCGGCCTGCACATCGGCGCCGTCACGGCGATGTCGATCCGCCAGGCCGGCGGCTGGTTCGAGACCCTGCCCGAGGCCCTCAACGACAAGCAGAACGAGATCGCCGCGCGCATCCTCAAGGAGATCCGCGAGCGGCTGCGCTTTCTCAACGACGTCGGCCTCGACTACCTCACCCTGTCGCGCAGCTCCGGCACGCTGTCGGGCGGCGAGAGCCAGCGCATCCGCCTCGCCTCGCAGATCGGCTCCGGCCTGACCGGCGTGCTCTACGTGCTCGACGAGCCGTCGATCGGCCTGCACCAGCGCGACAACGACCGCCTGCTCGACACGCTCAAGCACCTGCGCGACCTCGGCAACACGGTCATCGTCGTCGAGCACGACGAGGACGCCATCCTCGCCGCCGACCACGTCGTCGACATCGGCCCGGCCGCCGGCGTGCATGGCGGGCGCGTCATCGCCGCCGGCACGCCGGCCGACATCATGGCCAGCCCCGCCTCGATGACCGGCCACTACCTGACCGGCGAGATGGCGATCCCGCTGCCGGCCGAGCGCCGCCCGGTCGACGGCCGGCGGCGCATCCGCGTCGTCGGCGCGCGCGCCAACAACCTCAAGGACGTGACGGCGGAGATCCCGCTCGGCACCTTCGCCTGCGTCACCGGCGTGTCGGGCGGCGGCAAGTCGACGCTGCTCATCGAGACGCTCTACAAGGCCGCCTCGCGCCGCATCATGGGCTCGCGCGAGCAGCCGGCCGAGCACGACCGCATCGACGGGCTGGAGCATCTCGACAAGGTCATCGACATCGACCAGAGCCCGATCGGCCGCACGCCGCGCTCCAACCCGGCCACCTACACCGGCGCCTTCACGCCGATCCGCGACTGGTTCGCCGGCCTGCCGGAGGCCAAGGCGCGCGGCTACCAGCCCGGCCGCTTCTCCTTCAACGTCAAGGGCGGCCGCTGCGAGGCCTGCCAAGGCGACGGCGTCATCAAGATCGAGATGCACTTCCTGCCCGATGTCTACGTCACCTGCGACGTGTGCCACGGCAAGCGCTACAACCGCGAGACGCTGGAGGTCACCTTCAAGGGCAAGTCGATCGCCGACGTGCTGGAGATGACCGTCGAGGAGGGCGTCGCCTTCTTCGCCGCCGTGCCGGCGGTGCGCGACAAGCTGGAGACGCTGGCCCGCGTCGGCCTCGGCTACATCCATATCGGCCAGCAGGCGACCACCCTGTCGGGCGGCGAGGCGCAGCGCATCAAGCTGGCCAAGGAGCTGTCGAAGCGCGCCACCGGCCGCACGCTCTACATCCTCGACGAGCCGACCACCGGCCTGCATTTCCACGACGTCGCCAAGCTGCTGGAGGTGCTGCACTCGCTCGTCGACCAGGGCAACACCGTGGTCGTCATCGAGCACAATCTGGAGGTCATCAAGACCGCCGACTGGGTGCTCGACCTCGGCCCCGAAGGCGGCGACGGCGGCGGCGAGCTGGTCGTCGCCGGCTCGGTCGACGACGTGATGGCCGAACCCCGCAGCTACACCGGCCGCTTCCTCAAGGAGCTGCTCGCCCGCCGGCCGGGACGCAAGAAGGCCGAGGCGGCGGAGTAGCAGGGTGGGCAATCTCGCCGATCGGATACGCAGGCGAATCGAGAGCGGCGCGTTCAGGGTTTCCGATCATGCACAAGGGCGGCTGGATGAACGAGGCCTGTTGCTGTCGGATGTCCTGGCAAGCGTAGCGACCTGGTTCGTCATCGAAACCTACGAAAGCGGCCGGATGGGACCATCTCTTCTGGCGAGGCACATACTGCCGGGTGGCCCGATCCATGCCGTCTGGGGTATGATCGATGAGAATGCGGTTCATGCCGTTCTCGTGACGGTCTATCTGCCTGACAAGGAGAAGTGGGATGAGCAGTTCACGATCCGACGCAAGGCATGAAGAGGTCATACGGCTCGTCGAGGAAGGCGGCTATGTCGCCAAGGTTCCCGTGACGCTGATCTACGAAACCGACGACCCGACCAGCTGGGGTCCCTATCTTTCGGCGGAGGACGCGCTGAAGCTCGACGAAGTGCGCAGCGCCCTGAGGCGCGGCGACATCGCCGCCGCGGCCCGCCACGGGGAAATCTTCGAGCTCACCAAGGTGGCATGAGATGGACGCTTAGCCGCGCCAGGGGCCGACCGCCGGCGACGGAACCGACCGGCCGCGAACGGGGTTCATCCGGAATACGCATGCGTCTGATTCCTTGCCTTCTCTTCGCCCTCCTGCTCGCCGCACCGGGCGCGGCCGCGCAGCCGTCCACCCCGGCCGACGCCGAGCGGCTGCGCACGCAAAGCCTCGCGCTGGTCAACGCCGCCCGCACCGCGCGCGGCCGCGCGCCGCTGGCGCTCGCCGACAGCCTGGTCGAGGCCGCCGCGGCGCATGCCCGCGACATGGCCGCGCGCGGCTACTACGCGCACGTCTCGCCGGACGGCGCGACGGCGCGCGACCGCTTCCTGGCCGCCGGCGGCGCCGCCGGGCGCGTGGTACGCGAGAACATCGCGCGCTGCACCGGCTGCCCGCTGCCGCCCGGCCCGGCGGCGGTCGAGGACCTGCATGCCGGCTGGATGGAAAGTCCCGGCCACCGCGCCAACATCCTCGCCGAGGGGCTGTCGGACTACGGCTTCGCCATCGCCTGGAACGACGCCGGCCGCCGCTACGCGGTTGAGACCTTCGCCGGGCCGGGCACCGCGCCGGCGCAGCCCGGCGCCGGCCCGCCGCAGCCGCTCGATCCGGCCGCCCAGACGGCACACGCCGTCGCACGCATCAATGCCCTGCGCGGCGACGCCCCGCCGCTGTCGGCCGCCCCGGCCCTGGTCGCGCATGCCGCCGCCGTGCTGCCGGCGGGCGACCTGGCCGGCGTCGCGCTTGACGACCTCGCGCCGCTGTCCGGCCTGCCGGCCGACCTGCCGTGGCGGCGCTACGAGGTGCTGTTTGCGCGCTGCGGCGGCTGCGGCACCACGGCGACCGACGCCGACGTCGACCACTTCCTCGACCGCTGGCGCGACGGCGCCGGCGGCACGCTGACGCGCGCCGGGCTGACGGCGATCGGCCTGGCCATCGCCGCCGACGGCGGCGGCAGCAAGATCGCGCTCGCCATCCTCGCCGGCGACTGAAGCGTTTCCAGCAAAGGGAAAACCGGTCCGCCATCCGCAACCGCGTCGGAACGAGAACATGGCGCCGATCTGCGCGTCCGTGAACGGCAGGTCGGCGCCGGCGTTTCGGCCGAAGCGGCAACCGCCGCGCCGCCGGCACACGCGCCGCGACGCGGCGCACCGCCCCCGCGCCTCGCCTTGTCCCCGCCCCTTGCCGCCGCGCCTACAATCCCGCCGCCCCGACCGCAGGAGACGGCGATGGACTGGACCCTGGCAATCGAACGCAACCGCGCGGCGCTGAAGCGCGTGCTCGCCCTCTTGGTCGCCATGGCCGGGCTGGCCGCCGCCGAAGCCCGGCGGGCCGGCCCGGCAGCTCCGGCGGCGTCCGGCGCGCTGCCCTTCGCCGCCGCCGGCCGCACCCTGCCGCGCCGT
>NZ_JAOAOP010000111.1 GCF_030398335.1 Aquibium sp. A9E412 | reverse complement strand
CTGCGTTTCACGGAATCGCAGATCGGCTCTAACTCATTGTTTTCACGCGTTTCCGAACGGCGAACCGGTTTCCACTTCGCCTGGAAACGCTATAGCGCAAGCCCCGGAGGCCCGCAATGGTTGCGCGCGGCGATGGCTGCAACAAAATCAATGGCCGCGGCAGGGGGCGGTCGGGCCGGCCCGGTCGACGCCGCGGCGGTGCGGGCGGTGCGCCCGGTCGCCGCGTGCGGCCGCGGGCCCGTGGCGGCGCGTCCCTCGCCATGCGCGTCAGCGCGCGTTGCGGCCGCGCAGCACCTCCTCCCAGGCCAGCGCATGGCCGACGATCTTGTCGAGGTCGTCCAGCGCGGGCGTCCAGCCGAACTCGGCGCGCGCCCGGTCGGAATTGGCGACGATCGCCACCGCGTCGCCCGGCCGGCGGGCCGCGTAGCGCACCTCGAAGTCGACGCCGCACACGCGCCGCACGGCGTCGATCACCTCGCGCACGGAATAGCCGCGGCCGTAGCCGCAATTGGCCACCAGGCTGTCGCCGCCGGCGCGCAGCCGCTTCAGCGCCAGATGGTGCGCGGCGGCCAGGTCCGACACGTGGATGTAGTCGCGGATGCAGGTGCCGTCGGGGGTCGGGTAATCCGTGCCGTAGACCTCGAGATGGGACCGCTTGCCGGTCGCCGTCTCGGCCGCCACCTTTATGAGGTGCGTGGCGCCGGCGGTCGACTGGCCGGTGCGGCGCGCCGGATCGGCGCCCGCGACGTTGAAGTAGCGCAGCGCGGTGTAGGTGAGCGGGTGCGCGGCGGCCGCGTCGCGCAGCATCAGCTCGGTCATCAGCTTCGAGGTGCCGTAGGGCGATTCGGGCAGCGTCGGCGCGTCCTCGCCGACGGGGATGTGCTCGGCGCTGCCATAGACCGCCGCCGTCGAGGAGAAGATGAAATGCGGCACGCCGGCACGCACCGCGCTCTCGATCAGGCTGCGCGACTTGACCGTGTTGTTGAGATAGTAGCCGAGCGGATCGCTGACCGAGTCCGGCACGACGATCGAGCCGGCGAAATGGATGATCGCGTCGACGCCGCGCCGGCGGATCGTCTCTTCGACCAGCGCCTGGTCGGCGATGTCGCCGACCACCAGCTCGGCGGCGTCCGGCACTGCCCAGTCGAAGCCCTTGCTGAGATCGTCGACGACGACGACCGCTTCGCCCTCGTCGAGCAGCTTGAGCACCATGTGGCTGCCGATATAGCCGGCGCCGCCGGTCACCAGGACTGCCAATGCCTTCTCCCTCGCTTCACTGCCGGACCGGTTTCGCGCCGGTGGACGGCCTCGCGCCGGCGGCGGCGAGACCGCGCCGGCAGAGCGCGCCGTCATATGCCGGCGGCGCGCCCGTCCGCATCATGGTTTAGCGCCGCCGGACCGGCAGCTTGCGGGCCACGCGCTGCACCCGCGGATTGGCGTTGGTGATGCGCCGGATGCGGCCGCGCACGCGGTCCTGCACCTTGGGGCGCTCGAGCGATTCGCCGTTCGGGTCGACCTCCTGGCCGCCGGCCAGCAGCGACACCACCAGGTCGTAGGTCATGCCGACGTCGCGCGCGAAGGCGTCGGCGTCCTCCTGCGCGGCGTAGAAGCCGAGCGGCGGCTCGCCGCCGCGCTCGCGCAGCGCATGGCGCAGATGCTCGGCCGCCGCCGGCGCATAGGCGGTCGTCGCCTTCGCATCCTTGATGAAGTCGGAGACCGCCTGCCAGGCGGAGCGGCGGCGAAACCACTGCCGCGTCAGCCGGTCGGGATCGATGACGTGCTCGACCAGCGCGTCGGGGGCATAGATGGTGATCTTGCCCTGCGCCTTGATCTTGTCCATCACCTCCGTCTCGTCGTTGGACAGCAGCGAGTGGCCGGAGCCGATGCGGCCGAGCGAGGTGGAAAAGCCGCCCGCCGCCGTCAGCGCCTGCTTGTCGAAGGCGATGTTGCAGCCCGCCACCCACTCGTTCGGCTTCAGCGGGCGCATGTCGCCCTCCCAGTCGATGATCGACAGGTAGCCGAGCAGCGAATCGGGCAGCCAGGACGGTTTCGGCCTGACCCAGCGCGGCAGGATGCGCCCGCCCACGATCGCGGCCTCCTCGCCGTAGGTCTCGAACGCCGAGACGATCTGCGTCGCCCAGTCGGGCGCGGCGATGGCATCGTCGTCGACGAAGGCGACGATGTCGGCGCGCGCGGCCGCCGTGCCCACGTTGCGGGCATTCGACAGGCCGGGCCGCGGCTCGAGCAGGTAGCGGATGCGCGGTTCGTCGGCATAGCGCCCGGCGAAGCCGGCCGCGGCGTCCTGGTCCGGCGAGTTGTCGACGACGATGACCTCGAGATAGCCGTCCGGCACCGCCTGCGCGATCAGCGAGTCGAGCGCTTCGGGCAGCACGTCGTAGCGGTTGTAGGTCGCCACGACGACGGACAGGCGCGGCCCGACGCTGGTCTCGCCCGCAGCGTGCGCGCGCCGCGCCGCGGTCGCCGCCGCGCCCCGGCTCTTGCGCTTGCGCTTGCGCGTCGCCTTGGCCGGGGCGGCGCCGTTGGCCTTCGCCGCGTCGCCGCCGGCCGGTGTGGCGCCGGCCTCGATCTCGGGGCCGCCCGTCAGCGTCGCCGACACGAGGTCGTAGGCGACGCCGACATCCTGCTGGAAGGCCTCGCGGTCGTCGGTCGCGCCGAAGAAGCCGAGCGGCACGCCGGTCTTGCGGTGGTCGACGGCCCAGCGCAGGTGGCGGACCGCGTCGGGCAGGCGCTCGGTGGCCGCGCGCGAATCCTTGATGAAGTCCGACACCGCCTGCCAGGCGGAGCGGCGGCGGAACCACTGGCGGTGGAGCCGGGCCGGATCGATGACGTGCTCGACATGGGCCTCGGGCGCATAGACGGTGATGTGGCCGAGGGCGTGGATCTTGTCGGCGACCTCCGTCTCGTCGTTGGACAGCAGCGACAGGCCGGAGCCGATGCGCCCGAGGGCGCGCGAGAAGCCGCCGACGGAGGCAAGCACGGCCTTGTCGAAGGCGATGTTGCAGCCTGCCACCCACTTGTCGGCCTCCAGCGGCCGCAGCGCGCCGCCCCAGTCGACGATCGACAGGTAGCTCGTCAGCTTGTCGGGCAGCCAGGAGGGCTGCGGCGTCACCCAGCGCGGCAGGATGCGGCCGCCGACGATGGCCGCCTTGCCCGGGTAGGCGGCGAAGGCCTCGACGATCCGCCTCGCCCAGTCGGGCGCGACGATGGCGTCGTCGTCGACGAAGGCGACGATGTCGGCGCGCGCCGCCTCGGTGCCGACGTTGCGCGCGTTCGACAGGCCGGGCCGCGGTTCGAGGATGTAGTGGACCGCCTTGTCGTCCGCGTAGCGCGCGGCGACCCGGGCGGCGAAGGCCTGGTCCGGCGAATTGTCGACGACGATGATTTCCAGGAAGCCCGGCGGGGCGTCCTGCCCGAGCAGCGAGCGGATCGCGTCGGGCAGGACGTCGTAGCGGTCGTAGGTCGCCACCACCACCGAGAGCTGCGGACGCGCCGGCCTGCGGCGTGCGGTCGGCGCCGCGGCCAGCGGCTCGAGGGTCGGCGCCGGCAGCGCCCCGGCGGCCGGCACCGACGCCGCAACGGTGTCGCGCCGCACGGCGCCGGCGCGCGCGAAGACCTTCGGCTCGACCTCTTCCAGAATGCCGTGCCAGGCCTCCTCGTAGGCGTGCCGCGAGAAATTGGCCTCGTAGAGCGCCCGTCCGGCGGCACGCCGCGCCTCGCGCTTGGCGCGCGAGGACAGAAGCGCGCGGATGTCGTCGGCCATCGCCTCGGCCGTGGCGGCCGGCTCGAACCCGGCGCCCGTCAGGTCCGTGCCGCGCATGCCGAGCGTGGTGGCGGAGAAGCAGGCGTCCCAGGCGAGCGCGTCCATCGCCTTGATGCAGATGCCGGTTCCCTGCTGGTCGGGGATGACCAGCACGCGGGTGCGCGCGGCGACGTCCTCGAGCCGGTCGACGAAGCCGCAGCACAGCACGTCCGGGTGCTTGCGCATGTAGCTGCCGAGGCCGTTGATGACCTTGCCGGCGACGATGATGCGGGCCTGCTTGTGGCGGCCGAGGCGCGGCCGCACCTGCTCGAGAAACCACTTCACGCCCTGCACGTTGGTCTCGTGCCAGCTTCCCCACAGCATGATGTCGAAATAGCCGGGCGTCATCGCCTCGCGCGCGATGCCGTTGGCGAGCGCCACCTCCGGCCATGAGCGCCGCGAGGCCAGCGAGCGCTCCTTGCTCGGCCGCACATAGACGGCGCGGCGCGCATGCGGCGCCACCGCCGCCTGGTCGGCCGGCGAGAGGTTGACGCAGCACGCCGCCTGCGCCCAGGCGGCCTGCTCCTCGGCCAGCCGCAGCGCCGCGCCGTCCGGCCCCTTGGGCACGAAGCCGGGCACGCCGTGCACGTCGAGCAGGTGGGAGAACACGTCGTGCGTCTCCAGCACGACCGGTGCGTCGGTCAGCCGCTGCGTGGCTTCCAGATGCGGCACGTGGTTGACCACCGCCAGCTCGGCGGTGCGGCCGAGCCAGGCGGCGGCGCGCTGGTTCGTCGTCGCCGAGGCGGCGAGCAGCAGCGCCATGCGGCGCAGCGGCGAGGCGTCGCGGAAGTCGGGCTCGGCCTGCAGCCGCGCCAGCCGGCGGCCGTTCTCGTCGCGCTCCATGACGATGTGGCAGTGCGGGCGCACCTTCTCCTGGTCCTCGGCGACCAGCCGGGCGATGCGCGGCAGCCGGTCCTCGCCGTAGTGCGGCCAGTGGTCGAAGTAGAGGCGCGCCACGCGGTAGCCGCGCTCGATCAGCAGGCGCGTCTGGGAATCGAAGATCGTCGAGCTGCCGACGCGGCCCCACAGCGCGGAGCTGACCAGCGCCAGCGGCCCGAAGGCCGTCACCGTCAGCGCGGCGGCGGGCGCGTCGGCATCGCCGTCGAGCACCGCGGCGGCGCGGTCGAGCAGCGCCGCGGCCTGCCGCGCCGGCGCGGTGTCGTCGTCGGCGGGCGCGGCCGCGCCGAGCCCGGCGACGGCGAGCCCGTTCCACGGTTCGCCGGCGCCCTGCCGCGGGTCGAACAGGAAGAGCCGGGCGAAGGGGCTGCCGCTTGCCAGGCGGCGGGCCAGCGTGGCGCGGTCGACCAGGCCGGGACCGTCGGCGATGCGGCCGTCCGGCGCCGGGCAGGCGAACAGCGGCGCGGCGAGCGGCCCGTCGATCTCGAGCAGCGGCACGAGCGACAGGAGCGCCTCGAAATGCGCCGCCTCGGCTGCCGGCAGGACGACGAGATCGGGCGCCTTGCCTTCGGCGATGCGCGCCTTCAGCCACAGCGCGAAGCGGTCGAAGATCTCGTGCCGGGCATCGACATGCGGCGCGTCGCCGCGCGCGCGGGCCTGCGGCGCGCGCTCCTCCTGCGCGGGCTGCGGCTCCGGCGCGCCGGCCGGCGCGCGTTCGGGCCGCATGCGCGCCAGCGGCGCGGCGAGCCGTCGCGCCCAGCCGGCCGCCTCGTGGCCGCGCCAGTAGCACCAGGCGCCGGCGCGGCCGATGCGCTCGGCGACCGGATGGACCCCGCGCCAGTAGACGGCGCGGCCGGCATTGGCCGCCGGCTCCACGGCATAGGGGTAGAGCACCCCCCAGTAGCTGCGCAGCGCCACGCGCCGGCTGCGTTCGGCGAGCGGGTGGACGAGCTTCCAGCGCAGCCTGCGGCCGGCATTGGCGGCCGGCTCGACGGCGTAGGGGTAGAGCCCGTTCCAGTAGAGCGTGCGCACGCCGGCGCGGCGCGCCTCGGCGAGCCGCCAGCCGGCGACCGAACGGGCGTAGCGCGCCCGGTAGTAGACGCGGATCGCCGCCCAGGTGACGAGCGCGGCACCGCGCGCGCTCGCGCCGGCCCGGCGGTCGTGCCAGGTGTTGCGCGCCCAGCGGTCGCGC
>NZ_JAOAOP010000110.1 GCF_030398335.1 Aquibium sp. A9E412 | reverse complement strand
CTGTGGACCAGCGCGGCGCAAGGATCAGGCCAGCCGGCGCGCCGTCGCTGGCCCTATCGGTGGCGCGGCGCGGCGGCTAAGGCGTTTCCAGGCGAAGTGGAAACCGGTTCGCCGTTCTAGAACGCGTCAAGACAATGACTTGGAGCCGATCTGCGAACCCGTGATCGGTTCCAGGGCTGGAACTTCGAAGCTGCGGCAGGTCCGGACCCCGTGCGAGCGACGTCGATCGATACGCCGAGCGACATTGACGGCGCCTACGCCTGGCGGCGGCTGGCGCTGTGCGTGCTGATCGCCACGGTGGGCAATGTCGGCATGTGGGCCTTCGTCGTCGTGCTGCCGCAGGTGCAGGCGGATTTCGCCGTCGACCGCGCCTACGCCTCGCTGCCCTACACCACGACGATGATCGGCTTCGCGCTCGGCAACGTGCTGATCGGCCGCATCGTCGACCGCTTCGGCGTCGCGCTGCCGATCGGGCTTGCCGGCGCTGCGCTCGGCGCCGGCTTCGTGCTGGCCGGGTTGTCGGGATCCATGTGGCAGTTCGCCGCCCTGCAGGGCCTGCTCATCGGCATCGGCGGCTCGGCCACCTTCGGGCCGCTGATCGCCGACGTCTCGCACTGGTTCGCCAGGCGCCGCGGCATCGCGGTGGCGATCGCCGCCAGCGGCAACTATTTCGCCGGCGCGGCCTGGCCGGTCTTCATGCAGGCGGCGATGCCGTCGCTCGGCTGGCGCGGCACCTATGTGGCGATCGGCGTCATCTGCCTGGCCACGCTGGTGCCGCTCGCCGCGCTGCTGCGCCGCCGCCCGCCGGCCGAGGCCGAGGCGGGCGCCGCGGCGCCGGTCGGCCCGCGCCACCGGCCGCGCGCCGATGCCGGGCTGTCGCCGCGCGCCCTGCAGGGGCTGCTGATCGTCGCCGGCATCGGCTGCTGCGTCGCCATGTCGATGCCGCAGGTCCACATCGTCGCCTATGCGGTCGATCTCGGCTACGGGCTGGCGCGCGGCGCCGAGATGCTGTCGCTGATGCTGGCGGCCGGCATCGTCAGCCGGCTCGCCTCCGGCTTCCTGGCCGACGCCATCGGCGGCGTGCCGACGCTGCTCATCGGCTCGGTGCTGCAGGGGCTGGCGCTCGCCCTCTACATCCCGTTCGACGGGCTGGCCGCGCTCTACGTCGTGTCGCTGGTCTTCGGCCTGGCGCAGGGCGGCATCGTGCCGTCCTACGCCATCATCGTGCGCGAATACCTGCCCGCCCGCGAGGCCGGCCAGCGCGTCGGCATCGTCATCATGGCGACCATCGTCGGCATGGCGTTCGGCGGCTGGCTGTCGGGCTGGATCTACGACCTGACCGGCTCCTACGACGCCGCCTTCGTCAACGGCATCGCCTGGAACCTGCTCAACGTGGCGGTGATGCTGTTCATCCTGATGCGCACCCGCGGCCCGCGCGCGGCGGCCGCCTGAGGCAGCGGCGCGGCGAGCGGACGGGCGGCGGCCGGGCCGCGCCTTGAAGCCGTTCTGCTTTTCACGGGAATCGCGGATCGGCTCCGAGTTGTTGTCTTGGCGCGTCTTGCGGACGGCGAACCGGTTTCCGTTTCGCCTGAAAGCGCACATCTAGCCGATCCCGAACCACCAGGCGGCGAGGCCGAGGAAGGCGAAGAAGCCGACCACGTCGGTCACCGTGGTGACGAAGACGGAGGAGGCGACCGCCGGGTCGATGCCCAGCTTGTCGAGCAGCAGCGGCGTCATGATGCCGGCCAGCGCGGCGGCCAGCATGTTGACGATCATCGCCGCGCCGATGATGCCGCCGAGGCTCGTGTCGCCGAACCACAGTGCCGCCACCGCGCCCATGATGACGGCGAACACGACGCCGTTGATGAAGCCGACCATCGTCTCGCGGCGGATGATGCGCGCGGCGTTGTAGATGTCGAGGTCGCGCGTCGCCAGCGCGCGCACCGTCACCGTCATCGTCTGGGTCGCGGCGTTGCCGCCCATCGAGGCGACGATCGGCATCAGCACGGCGAGCGCCACCATCTGCTCGATGGTGGCGTCGAACAGGCCGATCACCAGCGAGGCGAGGATGGCGGTCGCCAGGTTGACCATCAGCCACGGCACGCGCGAGCGCGTCGTCGCGACGACGGTGTCGGACAGCTCCTCGTCGCCGACGCCGCCCATGCGCAGCAGGTCCTCCTCGGCCTCCTGCTGGATGACGTCGACCACGTCGTCGATGGTCAGCACGCCGACCAGCCGGTCGTTCTCGTCGACCACGGCGGCCGACAGAAGGTCGTACTGCTCGAAGATCTGCGCCGCCTCCTCCTGGTCCATGGTGGCCGGGATGGCGTGCCGCGTCTCGCGCATCACGTCCTCGATCCTGACCGCGCGCTTGGTGCGCAGGATGCGGTCGAGGTCGACGGCGCCGACCAGCCGGAAGGTCGGATCGATGACGAAGATCTGCGCGAAGCTGTCGGGCAGGTTCTGCTCCTCGCGCATGTAGTCGATCGTCTGGCCGACCGTCCAGAAGGGCGGCACGGCGACGAACTCGGTCTGCATGCGCCGGCCGGCCGTCTCCTCCGGATAGCCGAGCGAGCGGCGCAGCCGGATGCGCTCGGTGAAGGGCAGCTGCGCCAGGATCTCGTTCTGGTCCTCGAGGTCGAGATCCTCGAGGATGTAGACGGCGTCGTCGGAATCGAGCTGCTGGACCGCCTTGGCGATCTGCGCGTTGGGCAGGTGGCCGACGATGTCGAGGCGGATCGCCTCGTCGACCTCGGTCAGCGCCGTGAAGTCGAAGTCCTCGCCCATCAGCTCGACCAGGGCGCGGCGCTGCTCGGGCATCAGCGCCTCGAGCAGGTCGCCGATCTCCGACTGGTGCAGCCCGCCGACGTCGGTGCGCAGCGTCAGCGTGTCGCGGTCGGCGATCGCCGCTCCGATATGTGCCAGATAGGCGGCGGTGACGACGCCGTCGTCGTAGAGCTCGGCCGGCTGGACCTCGCCTTCGGCGTCGGGGTGCGGCTCCTGCGTCTCGCTCAACGGCTCCTCCAGGCATCGTGCTTCGGCACCTGTAGCGTGCCCGCGCGGACAACACAAAGCCCCGTGCGCGGCCGGCCGGCGCCGGCGCCCGGCGCGCGATTAACCCAGCGTTAGCCGGGCTCGGCTAGTGTTCGGCGATCGGCGTCCGGCGCGTTCGCGCGGCGGCCTTGCCGGCGGCCGCACCGGTCGGCTCAGAACGGACACGGAGTGCGATGCAGCCACTGACCGCCCCAGACGACGGCCATGCCGACATCGCCGCCAGCATTGCGGCCTCGATGCAGCGCATGGGCGTGGTGGGGCTGCCACGCAACTACGAGATCTTCTACGAGGTCTTCACCGGCTCCAATGCCGAGCTCGGCGAGGCCTTCTCCGCCCTCGGCCCGCAGCCGAGCCAGGCGGCGCTCGACCAGCTCGCCAACCGCTTCTTCACCGCCGGCAACCGCCACGCCGTCGTCGAGGAGGCGCATGACGAGGTCGTCGAGCGCACCCGCGAGATCATGGCGCTGCTCATCAAGGAGCGCAATTCGCTGGAGAAGTTCGGCGTCATCCTCGACCAGACCTCGGATGGCCTGAGCGGCCGCTACGCGCTGTCGCGCGAGCTGCTGCAGAAGATCGTCGGCATCATGGCCGCCGCCACCGAAACGACGCTCGAGCAGGGCCGCCACATCGCCAAGTCGATGGCCGACAAGTCGGCCGAGCTCGAGAAGATGAAGTCGACGCTCGAGGAGTACAAGCGGCTGGCCGAGACTGACCCGCTGACCAAGGTGTGGAACCGCCGCGCCTTCGACAAGAAGCTGGGCGAGATCTACAACGACAACAAGAGCGTGATGTTCGGCGCGCTGATCCTCGCCGACATCGACGCCTTCAAGGCCTTCAACGACCGGCACGGCCACCCGATGGGCGACCGCATCCTGCAGATGGTCGGCCGGCTGCTGACCGCCAGCGGCGGGGCCGGCAGCTTCGTCGCGCGCACCGGCGGCGAGGAGTTCGCGCTGGTCGTCGAGGGCCTGACGGAGGACGCGACGGCCCGCGTCGCCGAAGCCGCGCGCCGGGCGATCGCCAGGGCCGACGTGCGCGCAGCACCCGGCGTGGCCGCCTGCGGCCCGGTGACAATCTCGCTCGGCGTGTGCATGGCGTCGGAGGCCGACAGCCCCGACGACCTCTATGCCAAGGCCGACCGCGCGCTCTACGCCTCCAAGGTGAACGGCCGCGACCGGGTGACGCTGCACTCGCAGCTTGCCGCCGGAAAGTTCAAGAAGAACTGGCTCCTCTACCGCAGCGACTGACGCGCCGCGGCTTGACCCGGGCGCCCCCGCGCCATACGGCTTTTCGCCGCAATTGCCATCGAAGAGCCAAGGCGAGGGCCGCGGGGTCGCGCCGCGCGGCGATCGTTCAGGAGAGGACTTCCACCATGCACAAGAGACTTTTCGCCGTGTCCGCGGCCGCGCTGTTCGTCGCCGCCTGCACCACCGACCCCTATACGGGCCAGCAGAAGGTCTCCAACACGGCCGGCGGCGCCGCGCTCGGCGCGCTCGCGGGGGCCGGCGTCGGCCTGCTCGCCGGCGGCGACGACCGGCGCAACGCGCTGATCGGCGCCGGCCTCGGCGCGCTCGCCGGCGGCGCGGTGGGCGCCTACATGGACCAGCAGGAGGCGCAGCTTCGCGCCCAGCTGCAGGGCACCGGTGTCAGCGTGACGCGCGACGGCCAGTTCATCGTGCTGAACATGCCGTCCAACATCACCTTCGCCACCGACCAGGATTCCATCATGCCGAGCTTCTATTCGACGCTCAATTCGGTGGCGCTGGTGCTCCAGGAGTACAACCGCACGCTGGTCGACGTGTACGGCCACACCGATTCGACCGGCGACGAGGGCTACAACCTGCGCCTGTCGCAGCGCCGCGCCGGCTCGGTCGCCAACTATCTGACCGCGCAGGGCGTCGATCCGCGCCGCTTCTCCATCATCGGGCTCGGCGAGACGCAGCCGATCGCCAGCAACGCCACGGAGGCCGGCCGGGCGCAGAACCGCCGCGTCGAGATCCGCCTGGCGCCGCTGACGCCGGCCTGACGGCCGCCCGACGGACGCCGCCGCGCGTCCGCCAAGCCGCACGGCAACGACAGCGCCGCCCGGCCGCGTCCGGGCGGCCTTTTCATGCCGGGCCGCCGTCCGTGGCGGCGGCGATCGCCCGCGCGATGGCGGCGGCGAGGCGGGCGTTGTTCTTCACCAGCGCGATGTTGGTCGCCAGGCTGGCGCCGTCGGTCAGCGCCACGATGCGCTCGAGCAGGAAGGGCGTCAGCGCCTTGCCGCCGACGCCCCGGCGCTCGGCCTCGGCCTGCGCGGCGGCGATGTGGCGGTCGATCGTGGCCGCCGGGATCTCGTCGGCCTCCGGCACCGGGTTGGCGACCAGCATGCCGCCGGCAAGCCCGAGCGCGCGGCGCGTCGCCTGGAAGCGCGCCACCGCCTCCGGCGTGTCGAGGCGCAGCGGCGCGGCGAACGGCGAGCGGCGCGACCAGAAGGCGGGCATCGTGTCGGTGCCGTAGCCGACCACCGGCACGCCGCGCGTCTCCAGCACCTCGAGCGTCTTGCCGATGTCGAGGATCGCCTTGGCGCCGGCCGACACCACGACGACCGGGCTGCGCGCCAGCTCGTCGAGATCGGCCGACACGTCGAAGCTCGTCTCCGCGCCGCGGTGCACGCCGCCGATGCCGCCGGTGGCGAAGACCGCGATGCCGGCTGTGGCCGCCGCGATCATGGTGGCGGCGACGGTGGTGCCGCCCGAGCGGCCCTCGGCGATGGCGAAGGCGAGGTCGGCGCGCGACAGCTTCATCGCCGCGCCGGCCCGCGCCAGCCGGCGGCGCTGGTCGCCCGGCAGGCCGATCTTCAGCCGCCCGTCGACGACGGCGATGGTGGCCGGCACCGCGCCCTCGGCGACGATCAGCGCCTCGACCGCCTCGGCCATCGCCTCGTTGTCGGGCCACGGCATGCCGTGCGTCAGGATGGTGCTTTCGAGCGCCACCACCGGCCGCCCCTCGGCGAGCGCGGCGGCGACCGGCGGATGGATGTCGGCGAAGGCGGCGAGGGCTGTCATGGCGGGGCTCCGTTCGCCCGTCTCATGCCACGCGCTCGGCCGGCCCGA
>NZ_JAOAOP010000010.1 GCF_030398335.1 Aquibium sp. A9E412 | reverse complement strand
GGCCGCGTCGAACCGGCGCCCAACCCATTCGCCCCGGAGAATGTGTAAACGATCTCTCCGGTATCAGCTGTAAACCATGTCCCCGGTATGGACCCAGTGGTATTTGGCGCACCCGACAGGATTCGAACCTGTGACCTCTGCCTTCGGAGCTGGTCTAAGGACCTATCCGAATTGCACGATAGGGCACGCCAGAGCACGCTAACTAACTGAAATGGATTGATTTTCAGAATCGGAGCTCCGAAGTCTCTATCCGTGAATACGCCTTGATTTCCGCCCGTGTGCTTGCGTGGTGCTTACTCGAAATCGGGGCTTCCGAGGGACGGGAGCATGACCAAACTGACCAAACGGTTCGTAGAGGCCGTCGGGCCGCAGAGCAAAGGTCACGTCGTCTGGGACGACGAATTGCCGGGCTTCGGTCTTCGCGTCTATCCCTCCGGCAAGCGCAGCTACATCGTCCAGTACCGGTCTCGCGGCCGTTCACGTCGCTACACGATCGGTACTCATGGCGTCTGGACACCCGAGACCGCCCGCCGCGAAGCCAAGGCCCTGCTCGGACAGGTTGCCCATGGCGGGGATCCCGCTGAAGAGCGCGAGGAGGACCGCAAGGCGCTGACCATCAAGCAGCTATGTGAGCAGTATATCGCCGAAATGGAAGCCGGCCTCATCCTAGGGAAAGGCGGCAGGCCGAAGAAGGACACCACCATCGCCACCGATGTCGGCCGTATCCGCAGGCACATCATTCCTCCTCTCGGGACGCGGCGTGTGCGGGACATCACCAAGCCGGACATGAACAACCTGATGAAGGACATCATCGCCGGCAAGACACGCGTGACCATGAAGACCGAAAAGCTGCGCGGAAAGGCCATCGTTCGGGGTGGCCGTGGCACTGCGATACGGACGATGGGTCTGCTTGGTGGCATCTTCTCATACGCAGTCGAGGCTGGGGTGATCGAGCACAATCCCACGCATGGCCTCCGCAAGCCGAAATACCAGGTTCGCGACCGTCGCCTTAGCGAAGCTGAGTATCGTACTTTGGGAGACATCCTTCGACAGGCTCAGCAAAGTGACCGCTACAGGATACATGCCGAGATCCTCAGGCTGATTACGCTGACCGGCTGCCGGCGCGGAGAAATCGTCAACCTCAAATGGAGCGAGGTCGATCTTGAGGGGAGCTGTCTGCGGCTGGTTGACAGCAAGGAAGGCTCCTCGGTTCGCCCGGTCGGCCTGCCGGTCGTGGAATTTCTGGAGAAGGAACGACCGCACAGAACCGGAACCTACGTCTTTCCCGGCCAGGGCATCGACAACGCGGTCGGGAATTTTCCGCAGAGCTGGAAAAAGCTATTCAAGGACACCCCACTCTGGGATGTGACCCCCCATGTGCTTCGGCACAGTTTCGCGAGCATCGCCAATGACTTGGGCTTCACCGAGATCACGATCGCAGCGCTGATTGGCCACGCCAAGGGATCGGTCACGAGCAAATATGTCCATACCCTCGACTCCACGCTGATTATGGCCGCCGACACCGTGTCCGGCTACGTGAAGGCTCTGCTTGAAGGGGCCGAGTTCAGGCGGAACACCTACACGCTGGATCGGCAATCCCGCAAAAGCGCTATCGATCAAATGCTTATCAGTTCAAGACCCGCGAGGTAGACAACCTACCCATAGCTTCGTGGCCACCCGATCTCTGGCCATTTCTGGATGGCATGTGACATGACTGTTCGCAGCGGGGACGGAGCTCAATTTACAGCTTTATCCATTCAACGAAGTCAGATTGCCGCTTCTGAACGGTCATGAGCGCATCTTTCACAACCGATGGCCGCCCTGACACGTTGATGACCAATGTATCCATCGCTCGGGTCAGGGGGATCATCATCCACTGCGCAGCGAAAGCTGCAGCAAGATCCTGCTTGGTTTCAAACAGCCCGCCAAGGTCAGGAGGTGATGCCAGCCATTGATCGTATTTGTAGTCATAGAAATCATCAAAGGCGTAGTTGATCACGGTCCAGCCTTCGAGCCCGCGGCAGGAGTCGTATTGCACGATCCGCAGAGCGTCGCGCTCAGTTGGATAAATTTCCCGGACGTCGGACGATGATGCGTCCCAGACGGCGCCTCCGTTCTGTCGAATAGCCCGTCCCGGAACCGAATAGGTATCTTCTGCATCGTGGACTACCAATGATGGCGGAACGCATGCGAGCAGATCGACAGGATAGTTTCCGAGTTCCGCAGCTTCCTTGAATATCTGATTCAACAACGCAGTTTGACTGGCCATGTCACCCTCAACGATGATGACCCGTCCTCCATTGGCGTCTGGATTTGGTTCGAGGTCCCAGTCCTGAAGGCCGAGGGAATCAGCACAATCGGCTACGAAATGAGCGAGATTTGCCTTCATTCTCAAGCACCGACGCAACCGACGGGGCCGCAACTTCTCTCGTGCAAGTCCCGATGACCAATCCGCTACGGATGCCCGCACATACTGATCGACTCCGTCGGCCACAACAATGCGTTCAGGTTGATAGACTGCCCGTAGGATATCGATTTCATTGGATGGCCAATCCTGCCCTTCATCGACGAAGATTGCGTCCCAGGCGAAATCGTCGGCGTTGTTCTGAAGGACGCTCTCAAGGTCATCACGGGAAAGCGCTCCGCTACGGATGTAGTCCAAGAGAGTTTCCTTGTGCTCCTCATAACGCTCCAAAAAGCTATCGTAAGTCTTGATGATGCCGAGTTCATGCATCAGGCGGCCGACGAACGCATGCACCGTTTCAATCCGAATGCCACCTTTCTCGATCTGGTGAGGTACACCGAGCAGTGCCATCGTGCGTCTCATGTCGGCGACAAGTGCTTTGTTGTAGGTCAGCACGAGCGACCGCATCCGATTACTATCATATGCACGATACGCCATCTGAAGAAGGATGACGGTCTTCCCAACGCCGCCCCTGCCACGGACTACGATTTGCTTATGTGTTAGGTCATCGAGCCATGCGTCGGGCAGTGCAGCCTTAACAATGCGATCCATGCGCCGCCGGTCGAGCGGCGTGGGCTCCATGGTCTGAAGCAAAGTGGTCTCCGGCGAGAAGATTGAAGCGAAGACCTCCTCCGAGCCAAAGCTGAGCGTTACGCGGCGGTTATTATTCGCCGGAGACGACACCTGTCCCAAAATGTTCAGAATGCGTTCGAAGCTCGCATCGATGCCGAAACAGTTGTGCGGCCGTTTGGGTAGGTCGGGTTCACGCAGCCCGGAAAAGAAAATCAGATCCTGGAGATAGATCTTCGGCACACCGTTCCGTGCAAGGTACTTCTTGAGTTCGAATACCTGCTGCCGGGTCTTTTCGGTCACGCACTCCCAGCCTCTGGGATACTTTACCGAAGCAACCTTGTCGTCGAACCTGACACCCGTCGCGTCGTGTGATTTGGCCTCAATGACAAGGGCGAAGCTTCGCACCGAAGCGCGCCGAGGAACGAAAGGCTCACCCTCACGGGGATAGAATTTGAACTCAATGTCAAACTCGCGTGGCTCGGAGAACTGCCCCACCACAAAAAGGTCGATGTCTTCGATCGGATGTCCGTAAAGCTTGAGCCCAACAAAGATCTTCACATGATCGTCGGGATTCTGGCTGAGATCGGGCCATACGGCAAGCAATTGCTTACGCAAATGCAGTGCTGCCTCGTATTCCTTCCCTTCGCCGACGCCAACCAGTTCTATCATCTACTTCAACCGGTGATCTGCTGGTAGATGGTGCGCGTTGCCGTTGGAAGGTTCCCCCGTATGACGAGTTCATTCTCGACAATCACCTGGTACTCAGTGCCGCTGTCGCGAAATTCAGCTATCGCCGGATCAGCGGGATGACCTGTCGTCAAAGGCCCCGAAAGCGCAATGACGAACTTCCGACCTTTGCATTCAGCAAGAATTGGAGCCGTTACTGACTTCCCATTCCCATAGGCGATTTTTGGCCCAGCCTCGAATGTCGCCATCCCCTCGTCGCGCCGGAGGAGATCGTTCAGCAACAAGGCTGTAGACCGCTTGAGGCGTTCAGCACTGAATCCGGGATTCTGTCCTGTCAGCAGATATTCCAGCAGTTCGGCGCCCACATGCCTGTCGAGCAGGCGATGTTCGAATTTGTTCTTGAAGCTCCGCAAACACCGGTAGCACGAAGCGTCACAGTCCTCGGGGCAGGTTTTCAGCAACTGGAGTGCGCGCTGGAACAGCTCAAGTCCGCGATCTGCAAACTGACTCGCAAAGCCCGCGCCGCCAGGAAGCGTGTCATAGAGAAAGATCTCTGCTTCCAACCCGCTCTTGCCCGCAGGAGTGAGCGCAGGTCGATATTCGGCCATCAGTTCGCCAGGCTCGATCTCCAGTATCTGGCATGCCGCCTTGGCAAGTGCTTCGCTGACAGTTCGCAGCGCGACATCCGTTGAGTAGTGCCCCGGCTTCAGTTTGAGCGGTGCGGCCACGCGCATTGAGAACAGCGCGATGTCCGTGATGAAATCGGTCCCAAGCACTAGGTGGCGTGTCGGTCCAATGCCATCACACATGAGTTTGTCGTCATCATCCGGATAAGGCTTGCGGTGGGGCGCCGCCAGGATCGGCGAAGGGGTGTTGCTCGCTTCTATTCGGCCGCATTTGACACAGTAGTTGTATCCTTCTTGCTGCGGACCCGTATTCGACACCAGGAGATGCCGCCGAGTTTTCAGGCTACGGATACGCTCATTGGCTTCGGACCAGCCCTCATCGTCTCCCGGCGTTCCCATCGTCAATTTCGCTCGGGTGGCGTAGCTGGTTTCCGGAATTTCGTCGGGAGACGTCATTTCCTCGACGCCGATTGGGTGAGCAAACCCCGGCGGCCGCATCCAGTAGCGAGCGGGCCCAAATGTGTTTTCGCCACCGCACGCCTCGCAATCAGTCGTGTCATTGCGGACGATTTCACCCGCTTCGAACGTCCTCGCGAAACCACAGTCGCTGCATTCCATGTAGAGACGTTTGCTCTCCCAAGCGTGGAAGCGGTCGTCCTTCATGACCGAATAGATGGCCCCCGAAGTGTAGCACTTGCCCGCAATCCAGACCTGTTTGTCCGGCGCATATTGGGAAAGCGCTATCGGCAAGCCCTGTGAGGGCGCGAATTTCATGATGTGTCTGTGGCGGGACGACCGGTCGCGGTCGAATACGTGGAAGGTCGCAACATCAGTCGGAAATGCGTACCGAGGGAGCTTCCCGCAGTAAAGGAGGCGGTCCAGCATCTTGCCGGGGCTGGAAGCCTGCTGCGGGTGTTCTTCTCCTTCCTCAGCTGCTTCTTCGTCACCGGCGGTATCGTCGTCGTCGTCATCGTCGGTCTCGTCCTCTTCACCGGGACCAGGGGCGATGGCCTCGTCCACAGCTTGAAGGCAATCACTGACGAACTCACCGAGGAGAAGAGCCCGATCGTCTCCGGATAGCTGCTCAGGAATCCACCCGGCTATGCGGGTACGCAACGTCTCCTCATTGTCGGCGAGCCATGCCGCGAAGTCGTCCCGATTCAAGAGTGAATCCGCCTTTCGAAAGCCGGAAACGCTTCCCAGGACTGAAAACAGATCGTGTGGCTGGTCCGGGTCGATGATCGGAAGGCGATCCTGGTGATAGTTCTGCAGGAGGAACGCGCGGATGTGACGGCGCACGATCTCAGGGTTGTCCAATGTCAGTTTCGGGTCGACGACATCACCCCGGATCATCTCGTCAGGTTGGGAGAAATAGTGCTCATCATGGCTGTCTGCGCTCCCAAACGCGACGACTGTTGCTACAGCATTGCCGCGGCGACCTGCACGGCCTGCCCGCTGCTGATAGTTGGCACGCCCGGGCGGCATGTTTCGCAGGGCCACGCCTGACAAGGCTCCGAGGTCGATACCGACTTCCATAGTCGTCGTGCTGGACAAAATGTCGATTGCGGTGGAACGCCCTCCAAGACCGCTCCCACTCAGCGCGATATCCTGGAACAAGAGCTCATTTTCTTCCGCCTTGGAGAACACATCCTCGTTTTGCGGCGCGTTGAGCTGGGCAGTGTGTTCAGCGGCAATGAGAGCCATCGGCTGCCGCGGCGGGTCCTCAAGGGCCTGCGTAACCGGTTTGCGATAAAAACCTTTGCGCGCAAGAAAGACTGGGTCGGCATCTGGATCAAGGGCGGAGACGGTATCACTTCCGCAGTCAAGGCAGCTTTCAATGCCGGGGATAGGACGATGGACCGATTTGCAACTTGAGCAATGCACCCAGGCGCCATCAAACTGGAGCGAAAGCTCGCTGCCGTTCAGGCAACGATACCCACTCTCCACTGATTGCGTGAACCACTTGAGCAGTTCCGGCGACCAGCTATCCCAAAAGACCTTCCTGGCGGCCTTATCGTCGATGACGGATTCAATCGCCTTGATCTTGGCTTTTGGGTTTCGCGGCTTGACCCGAAATCCTTCTGATGGCGGCCGATTAATCCAAGTGCCCGGCATCTGCGCAAGCCTGAAGCCGTTGTTGTTCCAGCACCGTAACCAGTAGCGCGCGATCGCAAGTTTGGCCTCATCGGTCTCAGCGAATCCCGGTATCGGCGGCAAGCCCAATATCTTCTTTGTGTGGCGATCGCTTTCTTTCAACGTTGCGAGCGCCAGGGGCTCCATCCCCCAAAACCTGTCGGTCAAGGTCGTCAGCATGCTGCTAAGCAGCGACTCCGGCGGACGGTGAGCCCGAATTTCCAACAACAAGCTCAACAAGGTCGACGGATCTTCCAGGTCATCCCGGCGGACCGCCTCGTCTACAACTTCTTCAGCATCAAAGTTTTCCCCGCCCCGCATTTCCGGACGCAGGCGCACGTTCAGGCGTTTGGAGGCCAGCAACACACCAAAATATAGGTCGTCGAGGTTCAGGTGCGGGCGAATTGCATCCTGTTCCTTGAGCCAATTGAAGCCGCTGATGATCAGGGGGCGGAGAGAATCTCGCTCGGAATACATCTGCAGATTGGGTGCGAGGCGAGCTGCCACTTGTCGGGAGTCGGAGAAGGCGAGCACTTTGCGGCCGCGCAGAGGAGCAAATGGTGTCGCTTCCTGCGGCCCTGGAGGCTGAATTTGGATTTGTCGAGCGAGTAACGCCTGAAAGGGCTGGTCACCCTTGGTTTGATGGTCTTGCACATAACTGCGCCCAAAGCGTGCCGTCTTGCCGCAAACCGCACACGGAGTGAACTGACCACGTGACTCGAAGCTGTTGTCGTTCTCATTCTCGTCGTCGGCGGTATCGTTGAGCCGATCCTGACGGATGAAGACCGTTCGCATGCGCGGTCCGGGTGTGAGCGGATTCAGTTGCCCTGTTTCCAGATCGTAGTCGGCTGGTTCAGCGCTATCGTCGTGCGCAGGCTGCTCAAGAAGCAAGTCGATGGGTAGCAACGGGCTAGTCTCGCCACTTGCCATGCGCAACTGCTCTCCCGGTTCGGACCAGAGAGCGCGCGGTGAATCGACGTCGTCGGTATAGGCTCGAGCGTAAGCGGTTCCGCAGTTGCGGCAGGTGAACAACTCAAGGACCCGGGCACCACACCCGCATTCTTCCGACGGTTGCGAGTACATCTTCCCGCAGATGCCATCACGTTGATCCTCGGAGAGCTCGCTGCAGTCTGGATCCATACAAACCCAAAGGCCAGGCAAGCCCCGAAAGAAGTTGTGTATGCGGCAGGGCAGCAATCCGGGTAGATTCGGCTCCGGCCTCGCAACGCTACCGAGCGCCATCAGGACAGTAACGGCTTCATCGGCGGTTTTGGCCGGAACATCGCCGGCAAACAGAAAAGTGCCAAGCTCGGCGATGGGCCGGGCTTCCTTCATCGTCGCATTAATTAGTGCGCACATTGCAGGGAACGATTTCAACGCATCGAAGAGCCCACGCTCTGTCGATTCCGCACCCGTAACGCCTCGGTAGTCGAGCAACGGCGTAATCAATGCCAGCTTGGCATCGTCAGAATCCGCCTCGTAGAATGCATTCAGATCAATCCCGGAAAGGGCTTCGGCGTCCTCCAGCGTTCCCTTCCCGGCACCTTCCTTGAGATCGAGTGTGCCTTCGATTGGAACGAAGGTATCAGCCGGGACGCCGGAGAGCTGCGATCCAAACGCGGGGGCATAATCAGCATCTTTGAAACTCGCTGTCGCGCAGATAATCCGGAAACGGTCTTCCGGGACACCGATCCGGTCCCGCAACCGTCTTAGCAGCAAACCCACTTCTGCGCCGGCGGCACCGCGGTAGAGGTGCGCTTCGTCGAGCACTACCAGAAAGGTCTCGTTCGGGTTGTCAGCAAGCCACTCACGTGTCCTGTCAAAGATTGCTCGCTCAATCGGCCGCATGAGCATGTATTCGAGCATCGAGTAGTTCGTGACGAGCAGGTCAGGCGGCGCGGCATGGACTTCGTGTCGCGTCAGAAGTTCGGAGTCGTCAGGTAGCGTAACCGCCCTGACGAACTCTCCCGTCTTCCGGTCTTGCCAGGCGCTGCCCTTTTGCCCGAACCAGGCTTCAAGATCGGGTTTTGCTGGCCATTTGCCGCGATCCTTCAAGGCGGCCAGCAACTCAACAGCTTGTGCTTTTTCTTCGGCATCGTCGCTGTCCGCACGCCTGAGCACGTCGACGTAGAAGCTGTCGAAGGATTGTAGTCGCGACGAATCCTTCTTCGACGTGCGAATGCCTGCATACGGGGTCCGGCTCGTATATCGGGCAAATCGAGGTGGGCGGCCACACCACTCCTTGAAGGAATTGACGAGGCGCGGGTCGCCCAGCAAGGCGCGAAGTCGTCCCAACTGGTCGTTTACGAGCGCATTCATCGGATACATGATCAGCGCCCGCATCGCGGGCTGCTCAGCGAAGACACTGGGACGCGTTTGCGCCTCCTGCGCAAACTTGCCCAGGATCGGAAGAAGGAAAGATTCCGTCTTTCCCGAACCTGTCCCGGTCATGATGACCAGATTCTTTCCGTCGATGAGATTGTGACGAAGCGACTCGGCCTGGTGCTTGTACGGAGGATCGTAGATCAACCGCGGAAGGCCTTCGCTCGGAGAACTCAATCGTGAAAAGAGCGTCTGCGCCGCCGACGGCAGTCCGACCATTGAGCCGAATGTATTGCCCGTTTGGTATTTTGGCGTCGATTCGAGATAAGGGACGCGATGAATGACACCGTCACGTTCAAGAAGGTGTTGCCGCTGCGCAATCAGCGACGGGGCACTGATGTGGTATGTTGCCTCGATATAGTCGCTCAGCGAGCCGTGCAGATTTTCTATAGTTTCCTTAATTGTCTGCATACTTGTCCCCCTCCTGCATTCTTACGCGTCCGTCGGCACCAACCACAAGTTTTCCTGAAGGTTTTTTTCTTCTTCAGCAGCTTCTGCCACGGGAATCTCATACGCGAACAAGCTGCGGCTGTGTGGACGTTCGTGACCGAGAATCATAAGCCGGCGCTGCGCCCAGAGTGGCAGCGGCGAAAAGAATTCGAAGCGGACACCGGCATCTGTGATGCTGCGCCGATATTGCTGTGGATGTCCCGCAATGCGGTCAATCGCCATCTGTAAGTGCCACGCGGCATCGCATCCGCGCCAACGAAAGTGCCTGGGAGGCAAGTCGATGATCCGCTTCAACGTGCCATTGACAAGTTCTGCGAAGCTCCAGAGCGGCGCGCCGAACTCCTGCGGCCGGCGTGCGACGAATGTTCCGGTCTGCCCACGCGGTGCGCCCCATCGACCGCGATAGTAGGTCACCTTGGTGTCTAGATCGAGTATCTCGAGACCGGATACCGGCCCACATGTTGGCTGAGAGCTCAGTTGATTTTCGAAACGTTGGATCAACTGTTCCGGGGTCTGCGTCTTGGGCGATCGGAGCCACACGGACTCAGACAATTGATGTAGTCCGTGCGCGATCAACTGCTCGATCAGATCCTCGCCAGACTCGGGTGCGATAAACTGCGTCACGTGGGAGCGGACCACGCGCCGCGCCAGGTGTTCCGGCAAGAAGATGTCCTGATCGGGGGCGATTCCGGTCAAGAAGATGCTTCCGGTACGGCGAACCACAAAAGCTGGCGGCGCCGCGAATACCCAGGTTCCTTTAACGTCTGGGTCATCGGTCGCGACATCGGATAGCTCCAACAAGTCACCGGCGACGATCATGGCCTCGGTCAGATTGTCCAGCCGATCGGCGAGTGCTCCGAAGTCCGGCTGCAAGTATGCAAGGCTTTCCATGAGGGCGGCGCGAAGCGCGGTCCTTGAACATGGACAGTGTATCCCTGCTGCACGCCGCAGGAGGCCCGCCAACAGAATGTCGTCAAGCCCAGAAGACTCGATCCCCATGCCAAGCGACGTACGGCAGCAGTCCAAAACCTCATCCGGAGTGAGTTCAGTGATCGTCATTCCCACCTCGGCAGTAATTCTATGGGCCGATTTTCCAGGCACGCATGACTGAGCGCGACGATCCGGGCTCCGCGCAGCAACAGAGGTTTCGCCAGAATGCGTTTGAGAAGGTCCGGCAGCCTGTCACGGTAGAGGCGCGGCACCTCGTGCGGACGGCTGGCTATATCGACTGCCAGGGAGCAAAGCGCTAGGTCGGAACAAACGCCATAGCGTGCGGCCAAATCGGCATACCAGCCCACGATCGCCTTTCTTCCACCTTCGATGCTCAGAGCATCACGACGCAGCACGGACGGAAAACCTCCCCTGTAATCAAGCAACGATTGCAAATGATCGAAACCCTTTTCACAATCGCTGCTTCGCATGAAAGCGGCCTCGGCTCGGCCCCAATCTCGACCGGCCAAGGCCCCATAAAGGCGAGTGGTCAGGCCAACCACGACCTGGCGCCGCCGTGCGTTGGCAAGGAAGCCCGCAAGCCGCGCTGACCTCCAGTAGCCCAATATCCGCATATGCTTGATGATGGATTTGGGGCTGTCGGCAATACGGGCGTAGACAGGATGAACACCTAAGCCTTCCAAGCCGCTACCGGATAGCCCGGTGCTGACGATGACCAAGTCCCGGAACTTGCCGTGTTGGACGATAAACAGCCCGCCTGGCGACTGGACATCGAACCCGGCAAGGGCTTCTCCAGCATCGAGGCGCTCGATCCTGGTTGGTGTCTCCATGCTGAAAAAGCGGCATTTCGGTTCCGCGTCTTCTTGCCCTGTATCGTCGACAAGGCGAAGCGCAACGGCTTCGCCTTGATGGCGCAAGACCCAGCGGACCGGCAGTGCATCGTGGTCGAAGCGGACGACGAACCGCCCAAGTTCCTGCCCCTCGATTGTGAGAAGGCCGGAAGCGGCCTCAAGGTATCGCCACTCCGCGTGTTGCCGCTGCAGGAATTCCTGGAACCGCCTTTCCCAAATTTCTGGAAGAATCGGCAGGTCGACTGGTGGGCAGACCTGGGCGCTGTAAATCTCCTCGCCTTTGGCATCCTCAAGGCTCACATGCGGGGTAACCTGTCGACCTTCGGGACCGAAAACCGTTAGGTCCAACTCATTCTCCCAAAACACGTCCAACGTGGCGTCATGCGGATTGCTGGTGACCACAAGGCCTACATGCGAGGTCGTTCCGGGTATCCATGGTTCAGGTTCGCGTATTCTTAGTTCCAGAAAACCTTCATGCGAGGTCCGCGCCGTTTCATCCAGGGCCGCACTTCGGTGCGCTTTGACGTTGAGGCGATATGTCCCCGCGGCCAATTGCGGTAGTTGAATAAAGGTTGGCTGTCCCGGCTTTCCGGCCGAAAAGGTCGCGGTCGCGTCATCATCGAGCGTGACACGATAGGAATCCACGGGATAATCGGGAACGATCCCGATACACGGTTTTTCGGTCGTCAGCCATTCGCTTCGCCCTTCTCCATCCCAGTTCCGGCCGGGCAAACCGGCAGGCCAGACACGGATGGTTCTGGCAATTTCGAGATTTCGTATCCGCAGCCATTGAATATATGCGTCGGACACATCGGAAGGCACCGAAACTCGGATGGCGCGGATATCGCTGCATTCGATGACGCAGCCTGCCATGCCATCTTGCAGGTCTTCAAATTCATCGGGCGACGCCAAGATGTAATCATAACCGGGTCGCATCAAACGGCTGGCAATTTCGCGGGCGATGCCGTCAGCGCCAATCCGGAAGAGCCAGATCGGACCCGGGCTCATCCGGCATTCGCTCTCAAGAAGATGATCGACGACTCCATTCGAGGACTCAAAACTGACCAACGGCCTGGACGGGTCGGGCCAAGCCTTGAGAACCGCACGGCGGTTGCCAGACAGGACCCAGCCCGCCGGCCGCCTGACATCATCGCCGTTCAACTTCGAGCGGGTCTGCCGAAGAAACTGCTGGATACCCGGATTGAGAGCGGCAATTGACTTGAAATTGGGGACGTCGATCACGAGCGTCCAACGCCCGTCGCCGGCATATCGCAGCAGCAGATCGGGCCGAACATCAGGCCTCGCTTCTTGCAGCCTTCGCTCGACTGAATCCTGGCTGTCGCTCATGGTTCGAGGTGCGGTGCCTCGACCAATGCCCTTGAAGCGGTCAGCCACAACGCGACTTGCCTCTCTGAGCCAACCGCGGGCGTGTCGCATCTGCTCGAGATCGGCAACGATTCGATCGAGCGTAGCGGGCAGAAGAGGCTCTTCGCCTTCACGCGGATCCTGGTGCAGAAGCGCAAGGACGATACGGCCGACCAACTCCTCTTGCTGGAGAAACTGCTCGAAACGAGTCGATGCGTAGTAGACATTACTCGCGATCAGACGGCCAATTACGGCAGGCTCGATCGTCGTCAGTCGCGCAAGCGTGAAGCGCAGATCATACAATGTCCGAGCAAATTGCTGCTGCAGATAGCGGGGCAAGACAGCATGGGTGATCGGCCAGGCGATTATGCTGAAGTGCGACGCCCACGGTCCGGAAGGAACTACGCCATTGTAGGTTGACTGGAATTTCGAGAACCACGCCGTAACCCGGTACCGGTCTCGGGAATCCCAGCCGGGTGTAACATCCTCGAAAGACTGCCAATATTCACCGCCTTCGTAAGTATACCCCCTCTCTGCCGCATAGATTGTCCAGAGCAACCAGTGTGGAGCCAGTCTCAGTCCGGTGTTCAGGCGTGCCCGTAGCTGCTCGGCAATCTTCTCCAATTCACCATCATCCAGACCGTGCTCCAGAGCAAAGATAGGAAAGCCGGACGCCGCGCGACGCTCTGCAAGCGCCGCAAAATGCTGCTCCATTCGCTCCTGCCATTGGTCCAAAGGCACAGCCATGACCAACTATGACCCCGAGGCCGTTTCCTTGAACAGATCAGAGCTTTTTAGCTGGTTGCGGAGCATGCGGGTCTGATTCCCAAAGAGATCGACAATGTCGTTTGAGTTCCAGTTCTTGAATTCAGGCATGCGCTCGGCCCGAGGCACCATCCACCGCTCGAGCGCCAACTCGGATATTTCTTTGGCTGAAAGGAGTTCTCCGACGTCAGGCTTCCCCTTGCCGGTGTGCAATATCTTGGCAGCGTTCTTGGCGAGTTCACAAATGAAGACCTCGCGCTGAATTCCGTGTCGCAACATGTCTTCTTTGAAACCGAGCGCTGAAAGTGCTGCCCTTGTAGTTCGCAAACGCCAGTTTGGCCCTTGGCCAAAACGGTGCTGGTCTGCATAGGTGTGGTCGATATCGCGCAGGTAGTCGCGCAATTCCGCGAATAACCGATCCGGTATGTGAAAATGCCCCCATCCTCCCGTGTAACCGATGGATTTCAGATACTGCTGCCCCCCAAGCTTTAAACGATTGTAGACCGACGATCGGCCCATTGAAGACGATGTGGTAACAGCGAGCAGTCGCGCGCTTTTTTCCTCTTTCGAGATTATTCCGGTGGAACCGCCATAGGTGCGCGCAAAATCGTCGTATAAGTCCCGGCTCCGAAGCAAGCAGGCAACGAGTTTCCCGCCCAGCAATTCGTTGTAGGGGGGTATGGCTCCAAGAACGTAAGCATCCATCACGTTGACGAGACGGGCGCTTCTGTCATGGGCGTCCCAGCCAATGAGCCTGTCCCTAACCGCGAGGTTGAATACCGGATCCCCGATGGCAATGAGACCCATCAGCTTACCGTTGCTTTCATCCCAAACGAGATATCGCATCCTCCTGCCGAAGCCATTTGAAACTGGAACCGACCATGTCAGCGACGCGAGGCGAAAGAGGTCGCCTTGCGGAGTCCCCGCTGATACGCGCTCGAGTACCGGCGATATTCTAGTGGGCTCAACTTCCTTGCCAGACGCAAAATGCGTCAACAGCTTCTCGGCCTTGGCGGCAATGAACTCGCGGTTTACCTGGAGCCGCTCTTGCCGTTGCGCGCGGTGTAGCGTGCGAACAATGTCCTTTCCGGACCCTTGAATGCGAAGCGCACCCTCATCAGACTTCTCGAAACCCAGTGCGTGCAGATGTCGGCGCAGCTTTCGTTTAATGTGGGCTTCACGTGAAGCAATGCTAACGACATTTCCCTTGCTTTTTGACATTCAGTTATGCCCCCTGTTTCCAATGTCTTTTGTCTCGTACATATCACGGCATTTCAAAAATCCAGTTTCCCGGCCCGTGAAGCATGCGGCAAGAGGAAGATGGCAAGGTCTTCAACGACAGCCGGTAAATCTACTGAATCCAAGTCTATATCCTCAACGAAAGCTCGCCACTGCTGTTGCTTCTGTGCATCCGTCGCAAATTCCAGCGTAAGCGCATCAGGCAACTCAGTCGGGATCACCGTCTCGCGCCGCGCGAAGGTTGCGGCGATCGCGCGAGCGAGCCTATCATCATCGAAGGTGAACGACCGGCTCAAAACCCAGATATCGTAGTAGTCCTTCATCCGACTGTTGGCACGCCCCAGCGCCACCATCGCCTGGAACTTCTCAGCAATGACCGTCTCCCGCGCATAGGCGCGCAGTCTCGGCGCGGGGAGATCGAGCATTACGGGATAGTCGACGACTTCCGCCCCAGGCTCCAGCGCATCGCCAAAGCCGATGTCGATCGTGAGGTTGATCCGGGCGCCGCCGACCGAAGCGATCGCACGCAGCCGGAGACCGCCATAGTCGAGCTCCTCGCGAATGCGATCGACACGCAGCGTGTCCGGATCGAACACGACGCCGTCTTCGGCGTCCTGAGCGAGGATGTCCCGGAATGTCGCCAGCATCGCGGCTTCGCTCGGGTCACCAAAACCCAGCAGATCGAGATCGCGCGTCCCGCGGTGCGGATCGTCGAACCAACTCATCATCAGCATGGCGCCTTTCAGCACGAAGCGGTCGGCATGGGGTGACTGGCTGAGCCGGAACAGGAGGCGCTCCAGCGCGAAGCGCGTGAGCACCAGATCGAAGCTCTGTCCGTTCGCCTTGGATAGGTTGAGGAGCCGCGCGCGCACCGAGGCGCCAATATTTTTCATCTCCTTAGCCATTGGCGGTCAGCGCCTCCAGATAGGGGCGGATCACCGTGCCGACCCCGCCTGTATCAGCAGCCCTGGCGATGTCGGCCGGCGTGGCTTTACGTTGACGCAGGGCTTCCTGCAGGCCCTCAAGCGCGACAGGAAGACCGATCTTGCCGCGATGCCGGAAGCAGTCAGCAACGGTCTTCGCCACACCAAATATCTTGACCGATACGCCTTCAATCACATGCGTCTCGACGCTTTCAGCAAGCAAATCGTCCGAGAAACGCAGCACACGGATCGGCATATCGCTCGGTTTCGGCGTCCAGTCGTTCCGACCGATCGCCATCCACACCTTCTTGGGAAGCTGATCCGTGAGGCCATGAAAGGCGAGTGCCGAGACGAGGCAAATCACGCCCTTGGGAAAACGCTTGGCCGCTTCGGCGAGGCTATGGTTTGCGTCGAGCTCTGCGTCAGGAAGCTGGTAGAGCCCGCGCGCTAGGCGGATAACCTCGCCATCCTTTTCCATACGGCTGACGGTTGCGGCGGTCACGCCGGCATCCCTGAGTTCCGCTAGGCGCAGAATCCCACGCGCCGCGAGGAGATCGCGGGCTATCTCGCGCTGGGGCCGGGCCTGAGGCATAGATACATACTCTCGCACTTCAACATCCATAGTGCGAGGTTTTGTATCACGTGGGGCCGTAAAGGAAAAGACCAACGAGGTTGTTGGATCGGCTGATGGGAAGCCACCGCGCCGCTGGCTGGAAGCGTATGGACCGCGACGTGGAAAGCCCCGGGAGGGGAAGGCCTTCCCCTGCGGCCGAGCCTGTAGTCTTGCCCGACCCCTTCTGCGGGGACACCCCCCAGGCTGTGCTAAAACCCACCAATCGTGCGAGCGCAGCGAATGATTTTGCCCGCTCTATGGAATATGAGCGTTTGGCTGCTTAAGACCTCTTTGTCGTCATCGGCTATGAGATCGCAAAATCCCGAAAGCTGCCGTTGAGCCGCTGCGGCTGACCGCTGCTTGGCCCTTGTTGGTCCGCCTCGGAGGAACTATTCCGCACCCAAGTCGGACAGCCTCGGCATGTCAGCCTGCTCCTTCCCTTAATGCCTCTGCGATCAGCAGAGCAAGCTCCCCAGGCGGCTGGATACCGGAGATACGCTGATCGCATCCCCATGCCCATCCATCATCCCAACGTCGGATCGGTGAAGCTGGCTTGCACTTCACTCAATAGGTGATGCTAGTCAGAACCACGTAAAGGATCGTGGCGGCCATCCGGGCGAGCAGCCTGACGAGTACCACGCGCTGAAGGTGGGGCGGCTGCGCAAGCTGGAAGCGCTCGGCCTGGCCGATCAGGTCGGTCCCGGCCAATGGATGATCGATGACAACGCCGAGGCGACGCTACGTGAACTCGGCGCGCGCGGCGACATCATCAAGCGCATGCACCGGGCGCTGACCGAGCGCGGCATCGGGCGCGGATCGGCGGATTACGTGCTGGCCGCCGAAAGTCTCGACACGCCGATCGTCGGCCGCCTGGTCGAACGTGGACTCGACGACGAACTGAAGGCCACAGCCTATGCCGTGGTCGACGGCATTGACGGACGGAGCCATCACATCAAACTCGCCGATCTCGATGCCGCCGGCGACAGCGCGCCGGGCTCGATCGTCGAACTGCGCGCCTATGACGATTCCCGCGGCCGGCGCCGCGTCGTGCTCGCGGTGCGTTCCGATCTCGACATCGAACGGCAGGTGACCGCATCGGGGGCGACCTGGCTCGACCGGCAGAACATCGCGCGCGACCCCGCGGCACTGTCAGAAGGCGGCTTCGGCGCGGAAGTTCGCCAAGCCCTGGATCGGCGCGCGGATCACCTGATCGAGGAGGGCTTTGCTGAACGAGAGGGCCGACGCATCATCTTTAGCCGCAATCTACTCGGCACGCTCCGCCAGCGCGAAGTGGAAACGTTGGGCGAGAAAATTGCAGCGCAGACAGGGCAGCCGTTCCAGCGCGCAGGTAGCGGTGAGTATGTCGCCGGCACCTATTGCAAACGCCTGTCGCTCACCTCTGGACGCTTCGCCATGATTGACGACGGCCTCGGCTTCCAACTCGTGCCCTGGACGCCCTCGCTCGAAAAACATCTGGGCCGCCATGTCTCTGGCGTCGCGCGCGGGGACGGTGGGATCGATTGGAGCTTCGGCCGCAAGCGGGGCCTGGGGCGCTGAACTTTGTCAGTGGGTGTAACTAGACCGTTGGCGAAGGACAGCTTCGAGCCCAAGGACGTCCTGCGTTGCCGTGTCGGCTTTTGTAAGCGCTGCGACATCGGACTATTGTTTCGCTAACCCTTTGCAGCGCGGTGCGACGAGTCCATCGTGGGAGCCGATTATGTTGAAAGCGACCGAAGAAGAGATCGAGGAAGTCCGGGAATACTTCGAATGGCAGGCGCCTGACCTCGAAGTGACGTTTATGCAGAAGGTCTACTCGGAGGCCGTTCTGAACACGCGCCACGACGTGTGGGACATCCACACCAACAAGGATCGCTGGTGGGTCATCACGGGCGGCACAAACCTCTATTCTCAAGAGCAGTTCCCCAACATGGACCTTGCTCTGACCTTCCATATTGGCCTGATCCTCCGCATCCCGCGCACGGCTGAGCAGCAGACAGACGATCTACGTATCATCCCGTTCGGTCCCATCTTCGAGAAGATCGAAGAAGCCGGCATCGCCGTGACACAGGCGCACAACCTCGCGGGCTATCAGGCTGTCGGTGTCCGCTGCCGGGAGACGCTACTCGAATTAATCGGCGCCGCGCAGGACGCGGCAACGTGGACCGACACACCGCCGCAGCGCGCGAACTTCCGCGAGTGGGCGGAGATCATCTGCAACGATCTTCTGCCAGGCGACTCCAACAAGGAGCGTCGCGGGGCGCTCAAGGGTGCGCTTGAGTCCGCATGGACCTTTTCCAACTGGCTGACGCACTCAAAGTCGGCCACCTGGATTGATGCAGACATGGCGCACTCGTTGGCCCAACACGCCACCGGTATGGCAATGTCGTTGATCCTTCGTGCGCTGCGCGGTGTGCCTGTGGAGTGCCCGAAATGCGGCTCACCACACCTCGAGCCCGAACAGGGCGAGAACACCGCGGCACCTGGGGTCCTCTGGGAACGCCCGCGGTGCGCCGACTGCGGATGGACCGGCAGGCCGATTCCAATCGTCGACCTCGAAGAGGGACAGCTGATCATCACACGTGAGGGTGAAGAAACCGACGCGTGCAGCATAATGACGGTGCCGCTGCGCACAGTCCTCAAGCCGGGCGATGCCACAATCCCGGCGCTGAAGAAAATAGAGTCCGGGCCACCGGGCCCCGTCGTCTATTTCGCCTATGGGTCCAACATGTCGACCGCCCGGCTGCGCGAACGCATGCCGAGCTGCAAACCGCTCGGCATCGCGACCTTGCCGAGTCATTCGCTCCGTTTTCACAAGCGTAGTGTGGACAACTCCGGTAAGTGCAACGCGTTTGCCAGCGGGAACGACGATAGCGTGATCGGAGTCCTGTTCAGCTTTGATCCTGCCGAGCGAGCGAAGCTAGATAAGGCCGAGGGCTTTGGCAGCGGTTACGAGCACGCAATGGTCGCGGTCATCAATGACAAAGGTCGCAGGCGGAAAGTCCTTACCTATCTCGCCAGCTCGGACTATGTCGACGACAACCTCAAGCCCTATGGTTGGTACAAGGACTTCGTCCTTGCTGGTGCCAGGGAACACGGCCTGCCGCGGGAGTATATTGCCGAATGCATCGAGTCTGTTGAGGCGATCAAAGATCCCAAGAAGGCACGAGAAAAGAAGCAGCGGGCCACGCTCGTAGGTCCCCCGCGGTGAGACTCTGTCGGCGCGAGTTGCCTGTTGAGACTGCGGATCAATCTCCGCTACTGGCGCGGAGCGGGAATACTCCTAGTCTGTCCAAAAACACCGCTTCGTACGGCGTCGCATCCAGCCAATGACGGTTTCGCACATAGTCAGCCCGCCGTTCTCTGACCGTTAGGCACCGTTTTTACGACTGGAGAAATAACGGGCTTGCCGACCCCGTTCATGGTCCCCAACGTACCTATATTTTCTTGGTAAATGTGCCATGTCGGGTACGAAAATTCTCTGGGGTCAGATCGTCATCGTCTTCACGATCGTCCTCACTACCACCTGGGCGGCGACGCAGTGGACAGCTTGGCGCCTTGGCTTCCAGCCCCAGCTAGGTGCACCTTGGTTCGAGTTCGCGGGATGGCCGATCTACTATCCGCCCGCCTTCTTGTGGTGGTGGTACTTCTACGATGCCTATGCACCACCGATCTTCATCGAGGGCGCGGTCATCGCGGCTTCCGGCGGTTTCATTTCAATCGCAGTGGCGATCCTCATGTCCGTCTGGCGCGCACGCGAGGCGCAGAGTGTCGACACTTATGGATCGGCGCGTTGGGCGAAGCCAGATGAGGTGAGGGCCGCCGGCCTGCTCGGACCCGACGGTGTCGTTCTCGGCAAGCTCAGGAACGACTATCTCCGCCATGAGGGGCCGGAGCATGTCCTGTGCTTCGCACCGACCCGTTCGGGCAAGGGCGTCGGTCTCGTCATCCCCTCGCTTCTGACCTGGCCGGGCTCGGCGATCGTCCATGACATCAAGGGGGAGAACTGGCAGCTCACCGCCGGCTTTCGTTCCCGGCATGGCCGCGTGCTGCTGTTCGACCCGACCGATCCGAAATCGTCGGCCTACAATCCGTTGCTCGAGGTTCGCCGCGGCGAGTGGGAGGTGCGCGACGTCCAGAACATCGCCGATATTCTTGTCGATCCCGAAGGCTCCCTCGAGAAACGCAATCACTGGGAGAAGACCAGTCACGCGCTCCTGGTCGGCGCCATCCTCCATGTTCTCTATGCCGAGGAGGACAAAACGCTCGCCGGCGTCGCCGCCTTCCTGTCCGATCCGAAGCGCCCGATTGAATCCACGCTCGCCGCTATGATGAAGACCGCGCATCTCGGCGGAGCCGGTCCACATCCGGTCATCGCCAGTGCAGCGCGCGAGCTCCTCAACAAGTCGGACAACGAACGCAGTGGCGTGCTCTCCACCGCTATGTCGTTCCTCGGCCTTTATCGCGATCCGATCGTCGCCAAGGTCACCCGGCGCTGCGATTGGCGCATCACCGATATGGTCGGCGGCAAACACCCGACGACGCTCTACCTCGTCGTGCCGCCTTCTGACATCAATCGGACCAAGCCACTGATCCGTCTGATCCTTAATCAGATCGGCCGGCGACTGACCGAGGACCTGCAGAAGAAAAGTGACCGGCACCGCTTACTGCTCATGCTCGACGAATTTCCGGCACTCGGACGCCTCGACTTCTTCGAGAGTGCTCTGGCCTTTATGGCGGGCTACGGCCTCAAGAGCTTCCTTATCGCGCAATCGCTGAACCAGATCGAGAAGGCCTACGGTCCGAACAACTCGATCCTCGACAACTGCCATGTCCGCGTCAGCTTCGCCACCAACGACGAGCGCACGGCAAAGCGCGTGTCTGACGCACTCGGTACTGCGACGGAAATGAGGGCGATGAAGAACTATGCCGGGCACCGTTTATCGCCCTGGCTCGGACACTTGATGGTCTCGCGTTCGGAAACCGCCCGTCAACTGCTGACGCCCGGCGAGGTCATGCAGCTCTCACCCACCGACGAGATTGTTTTGGTTGCCGGCATGCCGCCGATCCGGGCGAAGAAGGCGCGCTACTACGAGGATCCGCGCTTCTGCGAACGCATCCTGCCGCCCCCGTCCAAGATTACCGCAACCAAGGCCAGAGGTGATGACTGGTCCACGCTGCCATTGCCACCGAAGCCAGCACACGCGGCAGGAGCCACCTGCAACGCGACCGAGGAGGAAGATTCGACTGATTCCGAACGGCGATACCAACCTGAACTCAGCCGCACTCGACCCTTCGAGCGAAAAGAGCCGATCCAAAACGAGTTCGAGATCGATCCCATCGACGATGATCACGAGGAAACCGCGCGCAACAGCCGGATGACACGGGTCATGCAACGCGTGGCGCGGCAGATCTCGATGGACCCCAAGGACGGAATGGAACTTTAGACCATGGCTGGCCGTAGGAAGAAGACACAGATCTCCGTCTATCTCGATCCGGACGTCATGACGATGCTCCTGGAATATGCCGCGCGCCGCGAGCAGTCCCAGTCGATGATCGCGGAGGCAGCCATCGCTTCCTTCCTGTCGCCGGACGATGCCGAGAGGCGCGAGGCCGCCATCGCAAAGCGGCTAGATCAGATTGATCGCCGCATGATTCGTCTGGAGCGTGACGTCGGCATCTCCGTCGAGACATTGGCCATCTTCGTTCGGTTCTGGCTGGCGACGACGCCGGCGTTGCCGGAGCCGGCAGCACTCGCCGCCCGTGCGAAGGCCAGCGATCGTTACGAGGCGTTCATTACAGCATTGGGACGTCGTCTCGCAAAAGGACCGAAGCTCAGGCAGGAGATTCCTGAGGACATTGACGGATCTGGGAGTTGAACCCTGTTGCCCACCCTTACTTAGCATTGCATGTTCAATAAATCTGCGCCGCCATGGCATTGTTGAACTGGAGCATGTGCAAAATGGGTATGCGTTTTTAGATTTATGACTTGAAACGTCTAGAGGCGCTTCGGGCTAGATTGGTGTGCCCGCCAAATTCTCATCCTTGACATTTTCGCATGGCGTAGACCCGTTTTTGGGGTTGGACAACATTCAAATGGAATTCCCTGGATGCTATCGTCCAACTCCAATGCCAGCCGCATCGCCGGGCTCATGCGCCGCGCCTCTGGGATGCTATCACGCTATGTGCGTGGCAAATTCGATTGTTCTAGGTCTCGGCAAAATTGGTTGCAGAGCCTCAAGCAGGAAGTTGATTGGCTTGCCGCACTTCCGATTAGCAGTTGGGAGGATATTATCGTGCTGAACATAGAAAAAGCCCGGGCCGATACGCCGAGTTGCGAAAACGTTTTGCATTTCAACAACGCGGGCTCGTCTCTGATGCCCACTCCTGTGTTCGACGCACTGCAGCGGGTTTTGCGCGACGAAAACTCCGTGGGAGGCTACGAGGCCGAACGGTGGGCTGAAGAGGATCTCGCTGCGTTCTATACTGAGTTTGCCGCGCTTTTGAATGCTTCGTCAGACGAAATCGCTTACGTCGAAAACGCGACCCGAGCATGGGATATGGCGTTTTATGGCCTCAACCTGAAAGTAGGCGATCGCGTCATTACGCACGCTTCGGAATATGCCTCGAACTACCTTGCTCTTCTCCAGCAGTCGAAGAGAGTTGGTTTCGAGATCGACCTCGCACCCTCGGATGAGTATGGGCAGATCGATGTCGAGGCGTTGGATCGAATGATCCGTCCAAGCACGAGGCTCATCGCGATCACGCACGTGCCTACGCAGGGCGGATTGGTCAACCCTGCCGTAGCTGTAGGAAGTATCGCCAAAAAGCACGGCGTTCGTTATCTGCTCGACGCCTGCCAATCCGTCGGACAGCTCGAAGTGGACGTAAAGGCCATCGGTTGCGACATGTTGTCTGGCACCGGGCGAAAATTCCTGCGCGGACCTCGTGGAACCGGCTTCCTTTATGTGCGCAAAGAAATCATCAACGAGATTGATCCTCCATTTATCGACCTTTTGTCGGCCACCTGGACAGAAGCAAACGGGTACACGTTCGCAGACGGCGCGAAACGCTTTGAGAATTGGGAAAGCTATGTCGCGGGCCGGGTCGGTCTCATGGCGGCTGTTCGCTACGCGCGCGGCGTGGGCCTGAAGAACATTGAGATGCGCGTCGGCAAGCTAGCGCAGGAGTTGCGTGATGCGCTTGCTGACACGCGCGGCGTGACAGTTCATGACCTAGGCCAGAAGAAATGTGGGATCGTTACGTTCAGCAAGGACGGCGTTGAACCCGCAGACATGGCTGAGGAGCTTCGACGCCGAGGAATAAATGTATCCGTCTCGGCGATGCCCTACGCACGACTAGACTTCGAAGACAGAGGGCTAGCCTCCTTGGTCAGAGCGTCAGTGCATTACTTCAACACGGAAGCTGAGGTGGCCCGATTCACAGAAGTCGTGGCAACCATTGGCCGATGAGACGCTTCGACGGATGACACGGCATGCCGTTACTTCCACAACACGGTTCAATTCTGCTCTCGCGGGAGCAGAGAATGGGACAGCCGCCGTTTTCCTGTATTTGTACGCTACGCCACGCCGCCGCTAATTCTTTGTTGAATCAGCCCTAGATCAGGCTCTTTTAATCATCCCCGCATGGGGAACGTCTGTTCGTCCCCGTTGGAATCGGGGATCGGATGGCAGCCTCACATCGCAATTCGGAAGGGATCGCACGCGGCGCGCGAATGCTGCGCACCGCGCTCGGTCCGGCTATCGCGACATTCCTGGAAGATCCCGCCGTTGTCGAGGTGATGCTGAACCCGGACGGGCGGCTCTGGATCGACCGCCTCTCCGAGGGATTGTCGGACACCGGCGAGCGCCTTTCGTCAGAGGATGGCGAGCGGATCATCCGCCTGGTCGCCCACCATGTCGGCGCAGAAGTTCATACCGGCAGCCCCCGCGTCTCGGCGGAGCTACCTGGAACGGGGGAGCGGTTCGAGGGACTTCTGCCGCCAGTCGTGGCTGCGCCGGCTTTCGCGATCCGCAAGCCGGCCGTCGCGGTGTTCACCCTCGATGACTATGTTGCCGCCGGCATCATGACGGTCGCGCAGGCATCGGCGTTGCGGTTCGGCGTCGCCGCGCGCGCCAACATCCTTGTTGCCGGCGGCACTTCCACTGGTAAGACGACGCTGACCAATGCTCTCCTGGCTGAGGTCGCGAAGACATCCGACCGCGTCGTCATCATCGAGGATACGCGCGAACTGCAATGCGCCGCGCCAAACCTCGTCGCCATGCGGACGAAAGACGGCGTCGCGTCGCTCTCCGACCTCGTCCGTTCGTCGCTGCGCTTGCGGCCCGACCGCATTCCCATTGGCGAGGTTCGCGGCAGCGAGGCGCTCGATCTCCTTAAAGCATGGGGCACCGGCCATCCCGGTGGGGTGGGTACGATCCATGCGGGCACGGCGCTGGGTGCGCTGCGCCGTCTTGAGCAACTCATCCAGGAAGCCGTCGTCACCGTCCCGCGCGCCTTGATCGCGGAAACGATCGATCTTGTGGCCGTGCTGTCAGGGCGCGGCTCGGCCCGCCGCCTGTCCGAACTCGCCCGTGTTGAAGGTCTCGGCCTCGATGGCGATTACCGCGTCGTGACCGCTGTCGAGGCTCCCGACACAGCTCTTTCCATCCCAGCCGCAAAGGAACGCTTCCATGAACCAGACCCTGCATAACGCCCGCCAGAGACTGGCGACCGCAATGTCGCTTGCTGTCATGACGTTGATGATGGCGCCCGCTGCACACGCTTCCGGCTCATCGATGCCCTGGGAGGCACCGCTTCAGTCGATCCTCGAATCCATCGAGGGTCCGGTCGCCAAGATCATCGCCGTCATCATCATTATCATCACCGGCCTGACCCTTGCTTTCGGCGACACGTCCGGCGGGTTCCGGCGCCTGATCCAGATCGTGTTCGGCCTGTCGATCGCCTTCGCGGCGAGTTCCTTCTTTCTGTCTTTCTTCTCCTTCGGCGGCGGGGCACTGGTCTGATGGCTGTCACCTCCGACCAGGGCGGCGAACTGCTCGGCTTTTCGGTGCCGGTTCACCGGGCGCTGACCGAGCCGATCCTGCTGGGTGGTGCGCCGCGCGCCATCGCGATCATGAACGGAACCCTCGCCGGCGCGGTGGGACTCGGCCTGCGGCTCTGGCTCGTGGGCATCGCGATCTGGGCGATCGGACATGTCGCCGCAGTCTGGGCCGCCAAGCGTGATCCGCTTTTCGCCGAGGTCGCGCGGCATCACCGCTACGGACTGCAAGGCGACAGACCGCCCTGGCGGCCGGTCTCGGTCTTCGACGACGGGCGGCGGGTCTATATCGTCTTCCCCGTTGGGATCGTGCAGGGCGAGATGCCGCCACTCTTCGTGCTCGGCTGGGATGGG
Organism: Aquibium sp. A9E412; assembly: GCF_030398335.1. Lineage (GTDB taxonomy): Bacteria > Pseudomonadota > Alphaproteobacteria > Rhizobiales > Rhizobiaceae > A9E412. The sequence continues at coordinate 59,053 of NZ_JAOAOP010000010.1, read as the reverse complement.
GAGCCGGAAATCGTCAACAGCCGCATCTACCGAAACATCCTGATCGTGGACCGCATCTTTGCGGCCGCCGAGTTGCGCCTCGGCAGCGAAGACCGCCAGCAGACCGTCAGGATTGTGCGAACCGACGGGAGGCCAGGATCATGAGCGATGCCGACGACAACAGGGAAGATGGCGTCCCACTCGAAGCGATGCCGGACGATACCGCCGAACCAATGCGGTTGAGGGGAAATCCGCCGCGCGTGACTCGGCTTTCACGGCGTGTCCTGGCCGGCCTCGGCCTCGTCGCCGCCCTCGGTGTCGGTGGTGCTTTGATCTATGCGCTCCAGACGCCCGAAAATGGCGCGGACAGCGACGAGCTTTACTCGACCGAGAACCGCAACACCGCGGATGGATTGAATGAGTTGCCTAGCGACTACACCGGTCCAGTGCTCGGTCCACCACTGCCCGGCGATCTCGGCCGTCCGATCCTCGATGCTCAGGAACGCGGCCAACCCGTTCCGCCGCCGGCCATCAATACGCCGGCCGTCGATCCGGAGGAGCAGCGGCGCATGGCCGAGGAAGAGGCCGCGCGCACCAGTCAGGTCTTCTTCCAGTCCGCGCCGACTGCGGCGCGAGAGACATCGACACCATCGATCACCGGGCTAAATCTCGGCCACCAACCGGGCGCGGCACAAAACAGCGATCTCGCCTTCCTCAACGGTCCCGTGGACCGGCGCACCGTAGCGCCCGACCGTGTGATGGCGCCGGCATCGCCCTACGTGCTGCAGGCCGGGTCCGTCATTCCGGCCGCGCTCATCACTGGCATTCGCTCCGATCTCCCTGGCCAGATTACGGCGCAAGTCACCCAGCATATCTACGACAGTCCAACGGGAAACACGCTCCTGGTTCCGCAGGGTACGCGCATTATCGGCGAATACAGCAACGACGTCGATTTCGGCGATCGGCGTGTGCTCCTGGTTTGGAACCGGCTGATCTTCCCCAACGGCCGCTCCATCGTTCTCGAACGCCAGCCGGGCGCCGACACGAGAGGATTTGCCGGCCTTGAGGATGGGGTCAACTACCACTGGTGGGATCTCGCCAAGGCAGCTGGTCTCTCCACGCTGCTTTCGGTCGGGGCGGAACTGACGATGGATGATGACGAACGCCTGATCCAGGCGATCCGCAACGGTGCTCAGGACACGATCAACGATGCCGGCCAGCAGATCGTCCAGCGCCAGCTGCAAGTCAGACCGACGCTCACCATCCGGCCGGGCTTCCCGGTGCGCGTCATCGTCACCCGCGATCTCATTCTCGAACCCTATGGAGGCTGACTGTGGTGAAGCTGAAGCTTGGTCCCTTGCCAGACGACAAACCCGTTAAGGTCACCCTTGAGCTCCCGGCCAGCCTGCATCGGGAGCTTGTCGCTTATGCCGATATTCTCGGTCATGAGACGGGGCAGCCGCCCGGCGATCCGTTACGATTGATCGTTCCGATGCTCCAGCGCTTCATGGCGACGGATCGTGCCTTCCAGCGGCTTAGGCGTTCACATCGTGCAGGCGTCTAATGCCAAGTGTCGGCGCAGCCCAATCCGATGTGCCCGGTCTCGCGTGCCCGGACATCATGTGCGCGATGCTGAGAAGCCGGCGTAGCGCTGGATTGTCATTTTGGGCCGACCAAACTGCACTGAACGGAATGACATCGTGTGCGTCCGATAGGGGCCTCAGAACAAGGTCTGGCAACCCGACGGACGCCCAGGCAGCCGAGACAAGGGTAATTCCCTGACCAAGACTCACGAGGTTCATAAGGGTTTCACGACCCGCATTCTTGATCTCGATATTTGGGCGAACGCCACATGTCGATGCACGACGGACGATGTAGTTCTGCACCTCCATTCCAGGAGCGAAGCGACTTACAATAAAACGCTCTTTGCGCAGATCGTCCCAGTCCAGGCAATGGCGCCCGGCGAGATGATGGTCCTTCCAGAGCGCGACATGAACGCGCTCTCGCCAAATCTCAGCACATTCGCAATAGGGAGCGCGTTCGGTTCCCGTAAGAAACGCCACGTCGAGCGCATGCTTCTGGATGGCGGCAAGATGGCTATCACGGCTTCCGTCGTGAACATCGATCTCAACGCCGGGATTGAGCTTGCGATAACCATGAAGCAGCGACCGAAGAAAGCCGCCCGCCAGTGAGGTTAGAACTCCGACTTGAACGATGCCGGTTTCCGCCCGACCAGCAGCTGCGGCTGTGCGTTGAGCCGTTTCGAGTTGTTCGCATGCCGGGAGCACAGCGGACAGAAATCGCTCACCTGCCGCCGTTAGACGGGCGCCCGACCGGTGTCGTACGAAGAGGGAAACCCCGAGTTCGTCTTCAAGCCGGCTAATCGCCCGGCTCACGCTGGACTGTCGTACGCGCAAGACCGTGGCGGCCTCACGGAAGCTCCGCCTGTTTGCTGCTACGATGAAACAGCGCAGATTTGCGTTCTCAAGGCTCATGTCTTCGGATCTGCCGGTCTTGCAATCGCATTAGCACTAATGTAATTGGGTGTCTATGAGTTCGAAAGTGAAACCCGGTTTGGGCGAATTGCTCCGCTACGTCGGCGAGTTGGTCGATCAGGGCGCAGAGGAGCATTACCGCGACATCGGCCTCCAATACCGCCCACGGTACACCCCCGTTCTTCGCGCGATGAGTGCGGGCGCCGAAACGGTGACCGACATAACTGCGCGCAGTACCCTCACGCAGGGCGCGATCAGCCAGACAGTTTCGCTGATGCTGAAAGACGGCATTCTGGCACGTCACCAGTTGGACGACGGGCGCAAGACCGGACTGCACCTGACCCGAACAGGGAAGGATTTGCTGAAGAGACTTGAGCCCCACTGGGCGGTTACGTTTTCGGCCATTGGAGATCTGGAGGCGGAGGTTGGGCATCCGCTTCTTCAGGTTCTCACCGACACCGCGCAAGCGCTCGAGCGACAAGGTTTTGGGGCACGACTCAAAGAGGCCGCCAACCACCAAAAGGATGCCCAATGATGGCTGAACCGAAATCCGCAAGGAACTGGTTTGATCGCGACGGCCGCAGCTATGCTTCGTTCAGACCGGAATATCCGGCTTCCCTGTCCCGTTTCTTGGCGGAGGCGGCACCCGATACGTCGAGAGCCGTAGACGTCGGCTGCGGCACTGGGCAGCTCACCCATCAGCTCGCAGACTTCTTCCAATCCGTGATGGGTGTGGATCCGAGCACTGAACAGATCGGCAACGCCCTGCCTCATGACCGTGTCGAGTATGTTTGCGCACCTGCCGAGAACCTACCGCTGCCCGATTGCAGCGTTACCCTTATTACCGCTGCACAATCCGCCCATTGGTTCGACCTTGCGGATTTCTACGACGAGGTCCGCCGGGTAGCCGTGAACGGGGCTGTGATTGCCTTGGTAAGCTACGGAGTGCCGCGCTTGGCTCCGTCCGACCTGGACGCACGCTTTAGGCGCTTCTATTGGGAAGAAATCGCTTGCTACTGGCCGCCGGAGCGCAAGCTCGTCGAGTCAGGCTATGCCGATCTCGAATTTCCGTTTGAGGAACGACCGACTCCCGGAATGGAAATCGACCGGGCTTGGGATCTGAGCGATTTTCTCGGTTACCTCTCGACATGGTCCGCTGTGCACCGGGTCAATGAGGCTGGCCGAGACGATATCCTCGAAGCTTTTGTGCACGATCTTCACCTCATCTGGGGAGATCGAAGGCGACCCGTGATTTGGCCGATCAACATGCGCGTGGGGATCACATGAACGAGTTCAAAGAGTGCTTGCCACTTGAAGTGGGGGTAGGAGCACGAGAGCGACTCACAGTTGCTCCTTTCCACACCGTGCCGGAGTTGGATGACACTTGGCCCGGCTTTCGCGACATGCCTCCGGTTCTTGCCACCGCGATGATGATCGGCTTCGTTGAACAAACCTGTATCGAAGCGCTTCGTCCTTATCTCCGGCCCCAGCAACGAACCGTCGGCACGCACGTCAACGTCAGCCACCTCGCGCCCACGCCCGTTGGCATGAGCTTTGTGGCTGATGTCAAACTCGTGGAGATCAACAGCAACTCGCTGTTTTTCACGGTCTCTTGCCGAGACGAGGCCGGCTTGATCGGTGAGGGGACCCACACCCGCGCCATTATAGACCTTCAGCGCTTCGCTCAGCGCGCGAACGAAAAGCGCGAACGCTGGAAATACGCGAAAGCCACACGTTCAATTTGACGTTCAGCATCCGCGATTGGACCGGGTCGCTGGCAGGAAACCGCCAAGGGGCATCACATGTTTGAGGGATTTCGGAATGAAGTCGTGCGCGTGGACGGCGTTGACATTGCCTGCGTGATTGGCGGCGACGGCCCTCCAGTTCTTCTGTTGCACGGATTTCCGCAATCAAAGGAGATGTGGGCGAGAGTGGCCCCAAAACTCGCTGCCAATTTCACCGTGGTTTGTTCCGACCTGCGCGGCTACGGCGCATCCTCCAAGCCACACGGCCTTCCCGACAACTCCAACTACAGTTTTCGCGCCATGGCAGACGATCAGGTCGGATTGATGGAGCAACTCGGCATAGAGCGATTCCATTTGATCGGACACGACCGTGGCGGGAGAACGGGGCATCGCATGGCACTCGACCATCCGGACAAGATCCTTTCGTTGGCGGTGCTTGACATCGTGCCAACATTGGCGATGTTCATGGACACAAATCACCGTGTCGCAGGCGCATACTGGCACTGGTACTTCCTCTCGCAGCCCGAGCCGTTTCCCGAGCGGGTAATCGGCGCCAATCCTGATTTCTTCTACGAAACCTGCCTGGTCGGCTGGGGCGCAACGCGCATCGGCGACTTCGATGATGAGATGCTTGCCGCATACCGACGCTCATGGCGGGACCCCCATATGATCCACGGGTCCTGTTCTGATTATCGAGCCGCCGCAACAGTCGACTTGGCGCTGGATCAAGCCGATATCAATCGCAAGATCGGCTGCCCCACCTTGGTCTTCTTTGGTGCTGCCGGCCAGATGGCGCATCTCTTCGATATCCCAGGCGAATGGCGAAAGCGGTGCGAAAATGTTGCGGAAGCTTCGCTGCCCGGGGGGCATTTCTTCGTGGATCAGTATCCCGATGAGACTGCTGACGTACTGATGGATTTCCTCGCCACGGTGGCAGTTTGACCTGGCTGCGACACCCGCGGCGGCATCCTGGGCGCAGGAAGATGGACTGCCGCAGCTGGGCAGGACAGCCCTGGCCGAGCTGGCTAACCAACGTTCGGATACAGCTTTTTCGATGGGGATGGAGTTTCCCGACAACCGCCACCTTGGCCGATAACTCCTACAACAACAGGCAATTCGCCTGTCGATGGATGGGTGCTGGCATAGCGATCGACGGTCTGGTTGCCCCAACAGCGAGGCAACCATGAATTATCTGATCATTTTCATCGGTGCAGGCTTTGGTGGCATGGCGCGCCACGCCATCAACGTCACCGCCCAGCGGCTGTTCATCCCCGGAATTTTTCCCTTCAGCACGCTGTTCATAAACGTTGTTGGCTCATGCCTGATGGGTGTTGTGGTGGGGTACTTCGCAGCGCGTACCGGCTTGCCCCAACAAGCCCGCCTTTTCCTCACTACCGGTGTTCTCGGAGGCTTTACCACCTTTTCCGCCTTTTCAATGGAGACGACGATGCTGATCGAGCGCGGGCTTTGGTTCCTGGCAGGTCTGTACGTCTTTACATCAGTGGCTCTCTCGCTCGGGGCCTTGCTCGGAGCGATTGCCATCACGCGCCACAACCTGGTTTAAAACGCAGCCCGATCGGTGAATGTCCGCCGATAGCCTAAAAACTTGCGAACAGGGCCGCAAAGATCGCCGACACATAAAGGCCGACCGCAAAGTAGAAGTGAGGCAGGAAACTGAAACACCGTGGAGTCTAAGGCTTGGGCAGGTGCGACGCAGCTTATGGCGGTGGCTGCCGGGGGCTCTGAGCTGGTGCCGCTTGATGAGGCAGTTGGCGGCTAAGCTAAGACAGATCGAGTTGTTTCTCCGCCGCCGCCAGTTGCCCCGTCAATTCAGTCCTTTCACAGGCATCGTCGGGCGTCCTGCCGCCGAATGCGGACGCCGCCGATTGTAGTAGTCGACCCTGGAACCGATGCCGTGCGGGCTCTGCTTCCCGTCTCGATTGCGCTTAGGCAGAGCAGTGAATAGACGACGTTCAGTGGTGACAAGTTAGCACCTTTGGCTCTGCTGACACCATTTGGCAACAGACCATGTCATTGTGCCGTTCGCAAACCCGATGGAGATTGTCTCATGCAGAACATACCAATTATTCCTCCCGGCTATGCCTCGGTTGCACCTTGGATCATCGGCAAAGATACGGTCCGGCTGATGAGTTTTCTCTCGGAAGCTTTTGATGCAGAGGATCTCGGCAGCTTCCAAAACCCGGATGGGAGCATCGGCCATGCCGAAATGCGCATCGGCAATACGATCATTCTAATGTTCGACATGCGTGATTGGCCGCCAACCCCAGCATTCCTTCGCCTGTTCGTCGAGGACGCTGAGGAGCTGTTCAAACGAGCGGTCGCCGCCGGCGCGCAGCCAATTACCCAAGTGACGCACCTGGCCTTCGGGGACAAGGTGGGTCGCGTTCGCGATCCCTACGGAAATGTCTGGTGGCTGCAGCAACGGGTTGAGAACGTTTCCGATGAGGAAATTGGGCAGCGCTGGTCCGACCCGAAGTGGTCGACAGCCATGGACTACCTGCAGACAAGCCTGCGGAAGCTTTATCAGTAGAGTACGACATGACCCTCTCAATGGACTTGGCTAGTCCACCCAAGCACGAGTCTCACATCACATTTCCGAGGAAGTGGAAGCCATGAAGGCGTTAAATGGATTGGCACTGGCCACCCTGGTCTGCCTCCTTACTACCTACTCTGCTACAGCCGAACCCGTGGTGATTGGTGGCGACTCGCCGCCGGGCCTTCCGCGCAACGGCCCCGATCAGCCGTCGAGCGCCCCGCCTGACAATCTGCAACGTGGCGAGCGGGTCGTTGGCGGTGCAGGGCAGGGACGCGTCGCCGAACGCGTGACGGAATCGGAAGCGATCGCCGCACTTGCGGAGGAACTGGATCGGCAGACGGCGGCCGACATGTTCGCTGGCGCTGTGATGGTCTCCAGAGACGGGGAGACGATATTTGCGAAGGCCAAAGGTTGCGCTGACATCGAAAGGCAGATCCCCAATGATGTCGACACGGCTTTCGGCATCGGTTCGATGGGCAAGATGTTCACCGGGACCGCCATTCTACAATTGGTGCAGGCCGGCCGGGTTAGCCTCGACGATCCGCTTTCAGCATACCTCCCGGATTATCCGAACGAGGCGATGGCCGCGGCAACCATCCATCAGTTGCTGACTCATACGGCGGGAGCTGGAAACATCTTCGGGCCGGATGAAATCGAGCTCTTCAACGCCAATCGCGAGGACCTGACGGAACCGGAAGACTTCATCGCCCTGTTCGGCGAACGCTCCCCCCGCTTCGAACCGGGGAGCAGTTGGGAATACAGCAACTACGGCTTCATCCTGCTCGGACGCATCATCGAGACAGTAAGCGGGGAAAGCTACTTCGACTATGTCCGCAAGCACATCTTTCAGCCGGCGGGCATGAACTCGACGGACAATTACCCGGTAAGCGAACTGCCGCCGAAAACCGCGATCGGCTACACCCGCGTTCCGCCCGGCGAGAGGCTGAGCGGGCACCCTGTTGGCGGGCAACTGCCGCCGTTGCGGCCGAACACCGATTCCTTGCCATATCGAGGTGGACCAGCAGGTGGCGGGTACTCGACTGTCGGCGATCTCATCCGCTTCGCCACAGCGCTCAGAGAAAATAAGCTGCTGGATGAAGAGCACACAGAGCTTTTAATCGCCGGCAAGGTCGCTTCGATGGGTTCTTCCAGATATGCCTACGGCTTTAGCGACGAGCTTTCGGGGGATGGTGTGAGGGTGGTCGGCCACAATGGTGGCGCCCCGGGCATCTATGGACAGCTGCTGATTTTTCCGGACTCCGGCTACGTGGTCGCCGTGCTTGCCAACCGGGATCCGCAAGGCGCAATTGGTGTGATCCAGTCCATCTCATCTCGTCTACCGGCGAAATGATCGGCGACAGAGCGTTCTCTCGAACGGTTATTCAAGCTGTTCCGCTTGAGTTTGCGCTCTCGGACGACGACGCGGCATTTGATAGCGCCGCGCCTTTATGAATCAACCATGCCGCGCCGGTGAAGCCCGCGCGGCGCCTGACGTCACCGACACGCGACAACAGCGCGTCGTCGACAAAACCGAAACCGGCGACGCAGCGACGTTGATCAATGTTGCCCAACGCATTAGAGGTGCAGTCGGCGCGATTGCGGTGGTGGCTGTCATTGAGCAGGTCGACATCTCGACCCCAGGGTCGGCATACCAAGTTGCGTTTGGGATGCTGGTTGTCGTTTCAGCCTGCGCACTGATCTCTGCAACAAATATGGCAGCGTCAAAACAGGAATAGGCGAGCTGTGCGCCCATCTCTATCCGCGCCCGTTCCGGGAATGGAATTGCGGAAGGCTGGCGAACACCTCGTCTCAGTTGATGCCAAACTCGCAGGAGAGCCGTTGCAGGACATTTCGGGGTTGAACTACGAAAAGCAGCGGATCCTGGCAACGGATTTAGCGGCCTTCCTGAACGAACTGCACTCGATCCCGACCGCCATGGGCTGCTTCGTCCCCTAAATGAGGAATGGAGGTTGCCAAAGAGTTGCCGCGGAACGATGCAGTAACGGAAACATCAATATGGATTCTTGCTCAGGCCGCGCTCACCTCTTTGCCGGAAGGCTTGGACGAGCAGTGTCACAGTAGTTGCACCGAGAGCCAGATCCTGTTTCTACTTGGAAGTATGTTGGAAGAAGAACGTGTTTTGACCCAAGCCCCAATGGCCTGGAAGGAAAAGCTGGCCAGCTACACCTGGACCCAGCAAACAGTCGGCGGCTCGGAAGCGGCGGTATTCCGCGTTGAGGCACCAGGCAGACGGGTTCTGTTCGTGAAAACCGAGCCAGCCGGCTTGTTGAGCGAACTACAAGAAGAGGCAGCGCGGCTGCGCTGGCTGTCAACGACCGGCCTGCCCTGCGCACAGGTGCTTGCTGAGGTCCACCAACAGGAGCGGGATTGGCTGCTGCTGAGCGCGGTGCCCGGCGAAAACCTGCTTTCGGCCTCGATGGGTGCGGAGGAGAAAGTGGCGATGATGGCCGCCGTCTTGCGCCAGCTTCATCAACTCGACCCGACGACCTGCCCGTTTGATCATAGAGCAGAGCACCGCATCGAGCTGGCACGGGCGCGAATGGAGGCCGGCCTGGTAGATCAGGATGATCTCGATGATGAGCATCAGGGTCTTGGGCCGACTGAGCTGTTTGCACGGCTGCAAGCCCGCAAGCCGCTTCGTGAGAACTTGGTAGTCACGCACGGCGACGCTTGTCTGCCAAATGTTATGGTAGAGAGCGGCCGCTTCTCCGGCGTCATCGATTGCGGCCGCCTGGGGTTAGCAGACCGCTGTCAGGATTTAGCATTGACCACACGGGACATCGCCGAGGAGCTCGGTCGCGAATGGGTCAAGCCGTTCCTCGGTCACTATGGCATCAGCGATTTTGATTCCGACCGAGCGGCCTTCTACCGGCTACTTGATGAATTCTACTGAGCACGCACCAGCCGGAGCTTGGGAAACAACCGCTTTGGCTCCCAGGAAGTTGACAGAACACGACGTCGATTAGCCCCCAATGAGCACACGCAGAACCGACACGCCGAAGATGGCGGCTACCGCCGAGATCATCAGCGTGCGCTCGCACAGCGCGTCGGGGTCGCGGACGAAGAGGTTCGTATGGCGAAGTCGGAATAAACCGCGAATGTTAGTCGCAGCATTCAGCATTGAACGCGGGCGTTCGACGTTCATAGTTCTGTTTTAAGTGGCGCACCCGACAGGATTCGAACCTGTGGCCTTCGCCTTCGGAGGGCGACGCTCTATCCAGCTGAGCTACGGGTGCTTACCGGGTCGCAACTGCTTACGCAGTGCTTACGTGAACTTTTCGCGAGTTGAAAGATCAGAATGACGACCTCGCAAATCCTTGTTCTTACAACCTTTTTTCGTCTCCTCTTTGTCGCCAACCCCCTTGACATCAGCCTTCGGAGGGCAGCGCTCTATCCAGCTGAGCTACGGGTGCCCGGGCCGCGCTGCGGCGGCCGACCGCGCCTACATAACCGAAGGCGGGGGTGGCATCAACGGACAATTCCGCCGCGCCGGGCGGCCCGGTCGCGGCGCGCGGCGGGAACGGCATCGGCTGCAAACGGACGCCGCGTCGCCGGGTGCGTCAGCGTCGCCGGGTCAAGCGGGAACCGGTCGGCGCTGCGGATACGCGTCAGAGGATGCCTCGGAGCCGACCGCCGCGTCGCCGAATGTGGCAGGGCGCGCCAGCGTTGCCGGGTCAAGCGGGAGCCGGTCGGCGCTGCGGATATGCGTCAGAGGATGCCTCAGCCGACCGCCACGTCGCCGGGTGTGGCAGGGTGCGCCAGCGTCGCCGGGTGAAGCGGGAGCCGGTCGGCGCTCTTAAGCCGGTCGGCGCTCCGGATACGCGCCGGGCGCTGCCTCGCAGCCGGCCGCCGCGCCTGCGAAAGGCGGGACGGCGCCGGGGCGCGGCGGGGTCTGGTCGACGCGGCGCACGGGTCCTGTCTCCCCGGGCCGCATCGTGGTGCGGAAGGGCGGCGAGCCGGCTTGGCGCGCGGCGCTCGGGCGCCCGTCGGGCATTTGCGTCTGCGCCGGCGCGCGCGGCCGCCGGCATGCCGGGCGGCGGCCTTACGTAGCGTTAAGGCGATGGCAAGAAAGGCCGGACTAACGTTGCGTCACGCACGCATGGCGCCGCGCAGCGGCGCCGCTTGGGGATGTGGCGATGCAGAACCTGGACACGACGCCGTCGGCGGGCGACGGCGGGCTGGCGGCGCTCGCCGGGGCGCTGGCGCGCATGGGGCGGTATGTCGACGACCTGCGCGAGCGCGTCCGACTGCTCGAGGCGGTGATCGAGAACTTTCCCGGCGGCATCTCGCTCTACGACAAGGACCTGCGCATGGTGCTGTGCAACGCGCAGCAGAAGGCGCTGCTCGACTACCCCGACGCGCTGTTCGCCGACGGCTATCCGACGCTCGAGGCGCTGTTCCGCTTCAACGCGCAGCGCGGCGAATACGGCCCGGGCGACGTCGAGGCGCATGTGCGCCGCCGCCTGGCGCTGGCGCGCCAGCGCAGGCCGCACGCCTACGAACGCACGCGGCCGAACGGCACGGTGGTCGAGGTGCGCGGCGTGCCGCTGGCCGGCGGCGGCTTCGTGACCACCTATCTCGACGTCACCGAGCAGCGCCGCAACCAGGCGCTGATCGCGCACATGGCGCATCACGATCCGCTGACCGACCTGCCCAACCGGCTGCTGTTCGCCGACCGGCTGAAGAGCGCCGTCGCGCTCGCCCGGCGCGGCGCGGCGATGGCGGTGCACTATCTCGACATCGACGACTTCAAGCCGGTCAATGACGGCCTCGGCCACAAGGCCGGCGACGAGCTGCTCGTCGGCCTGGCCCGGCGCATGCGCGCCGCGGTGCGCGAAAGCGACACGCTGGCGCGCATCGGCGGCGACGAGTTCGCCATCGTGCAGACCGGCATCCGCGCCGGGCAGGACGCCGGCGTGCTGGCCGGCCGCATCCTGGAGCGGCTTGCCGCGCCGTTCCGTCTCGCCGGCCGCCAGGTGCGCGTCGGCGTGTCGATCGGCATCGCGCTGGCGCCGCGCGACGGGCTCGATTGCGACACGCTGCTCGCCCGCGCCGACGCCGCCCTCTACGCCGCCAAGGGCTCCGGCCGCGGCCGCTTCGCCTTCTTCGCGCCGCAGACGGCGTAGCGCCGGCCGCACGTCCCGCAAGACCGCAGACCGGCTCCGGCGCCGCGTTCCGGCGCGGTTGCGCCCGGCGAACCGGTTGCCGCTTTGCCGCCAGACCGCCGGCGCGGGCTCCGTTACTCCGCCGCCGCCAGCATCTTGCGGTAGCGCGACAGCATGGCGCGCAGCGCGGCCGGCCGCACCGGCTTGTTGAGCACCGGCATGTCGAGCGCCTCGGCGCGCGCGCGCACCTCGTTGGACCGGTCGGCGGTGATCAGCACCGCCGGCACCTCGCGGCCGTAGCGCGCGCGCAGCGCCGCCACCACGGCGATGCCGTTCTCGCCGTCGAGATGGTAGTCGGCGAGGATCACGTCGGGCGGCGTCTCGGGCGGCCTGGCGCCGCCGCGCAGCCCGGCCATGGCGACGACGGTGCAGCCCCAGTCCTGCAGCAGGAGCCGCATGCCCTCCAGGATGCGCCGGTCGTTGTCGATGCACAGCACCGTCAGCCCGTCGAGCAGCACGCTGCGCCCGGCCGCCGCGCGCGCCTCGCCGGCCTGGTCGGCCTGGCCGGCGGCGCTGACCGGCAGCACCACGGAGAAGCGCGTGCCGCGGCCGCGCAGCGAGGCGATCTGGATCTCCAGCCTGAGCACGCGGGCGATGCGGTCGACGATCGACAGGCCGAGGCCCAGCCCCTCGGCCTCGCGCGCGCCCTCGTCGAGGCGGGTGAACTCGCGGAAGACGGTCGACAGCTTGTCCTCGGCGATGCCGATGCCGGTGTCGAAGACCTGCAGCTCGACCAGCCGGCCGCGCCGCCGCGCGCCGATCAGGATGCGGCCGGAGCGGGTGTACTTGATGGCGTTCGACACCAGGTTCTGCACCAGCCGGCGGAACAGGTTGCGGTCGGTGCGCACGGTCAGCGAGGACGGCACGATGGTCAGCGTCAGCCCCTTCTCCGCGGCGAGCGGCTGGAAGTCGGTGCCGATCTGGCGCATCAGCGCGTCGAGCCGGAAGACGCTCGCCGACGGTTTCAGCGCGCCGGTGTCGAGGCGCGAGATGTCGAGCACCGCGCCGAGGATGGTCTCCACCGAATCGAGCGCCGATTCGATGTTGGCGACGCCGTCGCGCACCGGTCCCTGGTCGGTCTTCTCCATCAGCGAGGAGCAGTAGAGCCGTGCGGCGTTGAGCGGCTGCAGGATGTCGTGGCCGGCCGCCGCCAGGAAGCGCGTCTTGCCGAGATTGGCCTCCTCGGCCAGCATCTGCGCCTGGGCGAGCTCCTCGTTGACGCGCGTCAGCTCGGCGGTGCGCCAGGCCACCCGCTGCTCCAGCGTCTCGTTGACGCGCTTGAGCGCCATGTCGGCCGCCACCCGCTGGGTGATGTCGGTGTAGGTCGCCACGATGCCGCCGTCGGGCATCGGGTTGGAGCGCAGCTCGATGATGCGGCCGGAGGTGTGCAGCTCGATCTGCCACGGCGAGCCGAAGCTCGTCAGCCGGTCGAGCGTGGTCACGTCGGCCTCGCGCGGCAGGTCGCCGCGCGCGATCAGGTGCTCGACGATGTGGTCGAGCGACACGCCCACCTGGCCCATCTCGTCGGGCAGGTCGAACAGCGCCCGGTACTGCCGGTTCCAGCAGATCAGCCGGAAGTCCTTGTCGAAGACGGTGATGCCCTGCTCCATCTGGTCGAGCGCCGTCTGCAGCAGGTCGCGGTTGTGCTGCAGCGCCTCCGAGGCGTCGTCGAGCAGGCGCATGGCATCGCGCGAGGACGAATCGTTGCGCTGGAACAGCAGCGACAGGATGAGCCGCGCCGACGACGAGCCGACGGCGCTCGCCAAGAGCTGCTCGGAGTAGCGGATCACCGCCATGCCGGCCTGCTCCTTGCCGTCGAGCGGCCGGCCGTGCGTCTTCTCGAAGGTGACGAAGGAGCGCTCGGTGCGCTCGGCGCCGAGATAGCGCGAGATCGCCTCCTTCAGGTCGTCCACCGTCACCGCGGTGCGGAAGCGCCTGAGATTGGGGATCGGCCCGGCGTCACGCGGCACGAAGATCGCCGCCTGGATGCGCTCCAGCGGCCGGGCGGCGCGTGACAGCGAGCCGAACACGAAGAACAGCGTGTTGAGCGCCAGGCTCCACAGCACGCCGTGGTTGAACGGCTCGGCCACGGTGCCGAACAGCGCCTGCGGGCGCAGCGCGGCGAGCCCGAACGGCCCGTCGGCGATGATGCCGGTGTCGGCCGGCGCCAGCGACGGGAACAGAAGCGTGTAGCCCCACAAGACGAAGCCCGCGCACATGCCGAGCACCGCGCCGCGGCCGTTCGCCCCGCGCCACACCAGGCCGCCGAAGAAGGCGGGCGCGAACTGGGCGATGGCGGCGAACGAGATCAGCCCGATCGCCGCCAGCCGCGTGTTGTTGGTCGTCTCGCGGTAGTAGAGGAAGGCGGCGAACAGGATCAGGAAGATCGCCGCCCGGCGGATGTTGAGGATGACGTTCGACCAGTCCTCCTTCTCGCGGCTGTCGGGCCGCAGCAGCCGGCGCACGAACAGCGGGATCACCAGGTCGTTGGAGATCATGATCGACAGCGCCACGCTGGCCACGATCACCATGGCGGTGGCCGCCGACAGGCCGCCGACGAAGGCCAGGATGGCGAGCAGGTCGTGGCCCTGGAACAGCGGCACCGAAAGCACGTAGAGGTCGGCGTTGGTGCGCGGGCCGACGAAGGCCAGTCCGGCGAAGGCGATCGGCACGACGAACAGGTTGATGAGCACGAGATAGAGCGGGAACAGCGTCGAGGCGGTCTTCAGCTCGTCCTCGCCGCGGTTCTCCACGATGGTGACGTAGAACTGCCGCGGCAGCATGATGATGGCGAAGGCGCTCAGCGTCGTCAGCACCACCCAGGTGGCGAGCGAGGTCGAGTGGTTGAAGGCCTGCTGCACGGCCTCGCTGGCGGCGACCGTGCGCACCAGGTCGAGCGGGCTGCCGAACAGGAAGAAGCTGACCGCGATGCCGGTCGCCAGGAAGGCGGCGAGCTTGACGATCGATTCCACCGCCACCGCCAGCACCAGGCCGTCCTGGTGCTCCGTGGCGTCGGCGTGGCGCGTGCCGAACAGCACGGCGAACAGCGCCAGAAGCATCGCCACGACCAGCGAGATGTCGCCGATCGCCAGCCCGGTGGTCGAGGCCGCGCCGCTGTAGTGCTCGACCATCAGGCTGACGGAATCGGAGATCGCCTTGAGCTGCAGCGCGATGTAGGGGATCGTGCCGAAGGTGGCGATCAGCGTGGCGATCGAGGCGACGGCGAAGCTCTTGCCGTAGCGCGCCGCCAGGAAGTCGGCGATCGAGGTGATCTTCTCCGATTTCGCCAGCCGCACGATGCGCCTGAGCATCGGCCGGGCGAAGACGAAGACGAGCACCGGGCCGATGTAGATCGCCAGGAACTCGAAGCCGCGCTCCGAGGCGAGCCCGACCGAGCCGAAGAAGGTCCAGGAGGTGCAGTAGATCGCCAGGCTGAGCGCGTAGATCAGCGGCCGGGTGCGCGCGGCGTGGCCGCGGGCGGCGCGCCGGTCGCCGATGCTGGCGATGGCGAACAGCATCGTCACATAGGCGATGGCCAGAATCGCGATGCTCCAGCCCTGCACGACGCCGGACCCTCCGCTGGCGGCTCCGGCAGCGCGCGGACCCGCGACAGAACGCGCGGGCCGGCCATGCGCCGGCCGCCGTTCACCGCGAGGCAAGCACAGCCGGCGGGGGGTGTCCAATGCTTCTTTGGGCGAAGACGGCGCCGGCGAGGAGGCGGTCCGGCGGCGACGCGAAAGGCGATTTGCCGGGCCGGCGTCTCTGCTAAGGTGCCGGTCGGGCGCGGCGCGCCGCAGGGCGCGGCCGCCGGTCGTCCGTCGGAGGGAAACTCAGCATGCTCAAGGAATTCCAGGAGTTCGTCGCGCGCGGCAACGTCATGGACCTGGCCGTCGGCGTCATCATCGGCGGCGCCTTCGGGCTGATCGTGACGTCGCTGGTCGACGACATCATCATGCCGATCGTCGGCGCCATCTTCGGTGGCCTCGATTTTTCCAACTACTTCGTGGCGCTGGCGCCGGAGGTGACGGCGACGACGCTCGAGGCGGCGCGCGAGCAGGGTGCCGTGCTCGCCTATGGCAGCTTCCTCACGGTGCTGCTCAACTTCCTGATCCTCGCCTGGATCATCTTCCTTATGGTGCGCGCGGTGAACAATCTGCGCCGCCGCGTGGTGCAGGAGAAGACCGAGGCGCCGACCGAGCCGCCGGCGCCGCCGGCCGACGTCAAGCTGCTGACGGAGATCCGCGACCTGCTGGCCACCCGCCCCGGCGCGGCATGAGCGAGGCGCCGGGCGCGCGGCTTCTGGCGGCGCTGCGGGCAGAGGCGCGCGCCGCGCCCGAAAGCGGCATCGTGGCGGTGGTCAACCACGCCCGCGGCCGCGACGGGCTGATTCCGCTGTGGGTCGGCGAGGGCGACAGCCCGACGCCGGCCTTCATCGTGCGCGCGGCGAGCCGGGCGCTCGAGGCCGGCGAGACCTTCTACACCTGGCAGCGCGGCGTGCCGGAGCTGCGCCGCGCGCTCGCCGACTACCACGCCCGCCACTTCGGCCGGCCGTTCGTGCCCGAGCGTTTCATCGTCACCGGCGGCGGCATGCAGGCGATCCGCCTGGCGCTCGAGGCGGTGGCCGGCGCCGGCGACGAGATCGTCTACCTGTCGCCGGCCTGGCCGAACTTCCCGGCCGCCTTCGCCATTGCCGGCGGCCGGCCCGTCGCGGTCGGCCTGGAGCGCGGCGCGGCCGGCTGGCGGCTCGATCCCGACCGCCTCGCCGCGGCGATCACGCCGCGCACGCGGGCGCTGTTCGTCAACACGCCGTCCAACCCGACCGGCTGGACCGCCGACCGCGCCACGCTCGCGGCGATCCTGACGCTCGCCCGCCGGCACGGCCTGTGGATCATCGCCGACGAGATCTACAGCCGCTTCGTCTACGACGCGCCGCGCGCCGCCTCCTTTCACGACATCGCTGACGACGACGACCGCATCCTCCACGTCAACAGCTTCTCCAAGAACTGGGCGATGACCGGCTGGCGCGTCGGCTGGCTGGAGGTCCATCCGGCCCTGCAGCAGGTGTTCGAGAACCTGGTGCAGTACGCCACCTCGGGCGTCGCCGCCTTCATGCAGCGCGGCGCGGTCGCCGCGCTCGACGAGGGCGACGGCTTCGTCGACGCGCAGGTGGCGCGGGCGGGCGAGGGCCGCGACCGCGTCTGCGCCATCCTCCAGGCGACGGGGCGCGTGCGGCTGGCGCCGCCGGCCGGCGCCTTCTACCTGTTCTTCTCGATCGACGGGGTGGCCGACACGCGCGCTGCCGCGCTGCGCATCGTCGACGAGACCGGCGTCGGCCTGGCGCCCGGCACCGCCTTCGGCCCCGGCGGCGAGGCCTGCTTCCGGCTGTGCTTCAACCGCCGCATCGACCAGCTCGAGGCCGCCGCGCACCGCCTCGCCGCGTGGCTCGGAGACGGCTAGACCGTTTCCAGGCGACGCGGAAACCGGTTCGCCGTCCGCAAGCGCGTCGAGACAACGGCCCGGAGCCGATCTGCGATGCCGCGAGACGCAGATCGGCTCCGGGTCCGCACGCCACAAAGGTTAATGCGGATGTCTCCGTTCCGGCCTAGCGTCGCCGGATGGAGGAGGCGGCGATGCACCAGCTCAGGACCAAGGCGACCACCGAGCAGATCATCGAGCGGGTGGTCATGCAGCGCAGACCCGGCGATCTGCTGTCGATGCGGGCGGCCGTGCGCCGCGTCCGCAGCGAGCTTCCCGCCTGCGAACTGACCGACGCCGAGCTGGTCGAGCCGATCGCCCGGCGCGCCTTGCTGCGCGGTTGCAGCATCAGCTTCGACCTCGAGGCGGGCGGCAACGGGTTCGCGGCGCCGCTGGAGTCGTGACCGCCGATGGTCTAGGGTCGGCCGGGCGCAGCAGGGAAGGGAGACCGAGGCTGCAAACCATGCACCGACCGAGCCCGCTTGTCCGCAAGCTGTCGCACGGCGCGCGCCTGTCGCGCGAGGACTGCGAACGGCTCGCGGCTGTCGAGCGCGACCGCCGGATCGTCGCACCGCGGACCGACCTGATCATCGAGGGCGAAGAGCCCGAGCACGTGCATCTGGTGGTGAGCGGCTACGCCTGCCGCTACAAGACGCTCGACGACGGCTCGCGCTCGATCATGGCGCTGCTCGTGCCCGGCGACTTCTGCGACCTGCACGTCGCCATCCTGGGCCGCATGGACCATTCGATCGCCACCGTGTCGGAATGCGAGATCGTCCGCATCGCGCGGCCGACCATCGAGCGTCTGACCGAGCGCTATCCGACGGTCACCCGGGCGCTCTGGTGGGCGACGCTGGTCGACGAGGCGGTGCTGCGCGAATGGCTCGTCAACATGGGCCGGCGCAAGACCAACCAGCAGATCGCGCACCTGTTCTGCGAGCTCTACGTGCGCATGCGCACCGTCGGGTGCACCGACGGGAACAGCTTCGCCTTTCCGCTGACGCAGGACGAGCTGGCCGACACGCTCGGCATCTCGACGGTCCATCTCAACCGCAGCCTGCAGAAGCTGCGCGAGGACGGTCTCGTCGAATTCCAGGGGCGCGTTGTCACCGTGCCCGATCTCGACCGGCTGAGCCGCTACGCCGGCTTCACGGCGAACTACCTTCACCTGCGCGTCCTGCCCGACGAGCCGCCGGTGGCCGACGAACGGCCGCGCGGCCGGTGCGGCCCCCGATAGCGCCGGCCCTGCGGGCACGACCGGCGATGCGAGGTGGCTGATGCCACGCTTCTATTTCGACATCAACGACGGCCGGCGCGAGACGCACGACGCCGTCGGCCTGCGCTGCGACAGCCGCGACGCGCTGCTCGGCGCCGCGGTCTCGGTGCTGCCGGAGGTGGCGAGCGAGGAACTGCCGGACAACATGCGCCGCGTGTTCACGGTGAAGGTGCGCAACGCCGCGGGCCGCTACGTGCTCTACGCCTCGCTCAGCCTGGCGGCCGACTGGCTGGACGAATCCGCCGAGGCGACGGGCTTCGCTCCGCCCGAGACGTGAAGGGTCGCGCGCTTCGCGGTGCGGCCTCAGCCGCCCGATTTGGCGACGATCAGCGGCACCACGCGGTCGGAGCGCACCACCGGCGGCGCCTCGCTGCCCTGGAAGGGGATGCCGAGCGTCTGCCACGTCTCCATCAGCGCGTCGCGCAGGCCGTTGATCAGCGCGTCGCCGTGGAACGGCGTCGGCGTGATGCGCAGCCGCTCCGTGCCGCGCGGCACGGTCGGATAGTTGATCGGCTGGATGTAGATGCCGTGCACGGTGAGCAGCCGGTCGCTGGCGCGCTTGCACAGCTCGGGATCGCCGACCAGCAGCGGCACGATGTGCGTCTGCGACAGCATCACCGGCAGGCCGGCTTCGTCGAGCACGTCCTTGGTGCGCTGCGCCTGGCGCTGGTGCTTGCGGCGTTCGGCCTGCGAGCGCTTCAGGTGGCGGATCGAGGCGGTCGCGGCACCGGCGATCGCCGGCGGCAGCGCCGTGGTGAAGATGAAGCCCGGCGCGTAGGAGCGCACCGCATCGACCACCGAGCGCGCGCCGGCGATGTAGCCGCCCAGCGTGCCGAACGCCTTGGCGAGCGTGCCCTCGATCACGTCGATGCGCTCGGCCAGCCCCTCGCGCTCGGTGATGCCGCCGCCGCGCTCGCCGTACATGCCGACGGCGTGCACCTCGTCGATGTAGGTCATCGCGTTGTAGCGCTCGGCCAGGTCGGCGATCGCGGCGATCGGCGCGATGTCGCCGTCCATCGAGTAGACGGACTCGAAGACGATCAGCTTGGCGCGCTCGCGGCCGGCCGCCCTGAGCAGGCTTTCCAGATGCGCCATGTCGTTGTGGCGGAAGATCTTCTTCTCCGCGCCCGAGCGCCGCACCCCCTCGATCATCGAGGCATGGTTGAGCTCGTCCGACAGCACCAGGCAGTCGGGCAGGAGCCGCGCGATGGTCGAGATCGACGCCTCGTTGGACACGAAGCCGGAGGTGAAGACGAGCGCGGCCTCCTTGCCGTGCAGGTCGGCGAGCTCGAGTTCCAGCTCGACCAGCGGATGGTTGGTGCCCGAGATGTTGCGCGTGCCGCCGGCGCCCGAGCCCATGCGCGAGGCGGTGTTGCGCATCGCGGCGACGACGTCGGGATGCTGACCCATGCCGAGATAGTCGTTGGAGCACCACACGACGATCTCCTTCGCCGTGCCGTCGGCCCGCCAGATGGCGCGCGGAAACGCGCCGGCGATGCGCTCGAGGTCGGCGAACACCCGGTAGCGCCGCTCCGCGTGGAGCTGGTCGATCGCCTCGTCGAAGAACCGCTGGTAGTTCATGTCGTCCAATCCGCCTTTCCGCGCATGCACATGGGTGCGGGCCGGCCCGAAGTCCACGCCGGCGGGCCGCCGGCCGCACCCTTTCGGCGAGCGGACCACAAAGCGGCCGCGCGCGATTTGATCCACCGCAAGGGCGCGGCCGGCCGGCGGCATTTTTTTCGCGCGGAACGCGAAGGACGCAGGCTCAGCGGCGCGTGCGCGGCAGCGCCGGAGCGGCCTCGTCCGGACGGGCGGGAAGCGCGGCGGTCTCCGCCGCCGGCGCCTCGCGCGCCATCATGTCGGCGAGCTGGCGCGCCGCCTCGACGATCTGCCGCCGGCGCGCCGCCGGCAGCAGGAAGAAGCGCCCGGCGAACGGGTCGCCCAGCGCCTCCGGCGCGCGCGCCACGACGGCGCGGCCGCGCGCCGTCAACCGGGTGTGCACCACGCGCCGGTCGCTCAGCGAGCGGTAGCGGTCGATCAGGCCGCGCTCCTCGAGATTGTCGAGCACGGTGACCACCGTCGCCGGGCTGAGGTCGGCATGCGCCGACAGCGCCGTCGTCGTCACCTCGCCGAGCGCGGCGATGGCGCGCAGGATGAAGAGCTGCGGCGCCGTCAGCCCGACGGTCTTGACCAGCGTGCGCGACTGCAGGTCGCTGGCGCGCACGATGCGGCGGATCGCCTTTTCCACCGCGCGCAGCTCGTCCTGCGGGAACGGATCGTCCTGCCTGGCGTTGTCGTCCCGTGCACTCATGACGACCATGAAAGATTTGACATCAAAACATTAGAACTATAACTAGTTTGCGTGGCCGCGCAACACGCAAATCGCGTTTCGTGCCGGCCGGCGAACGGGATCGACGAAAAAGGATCGACAAAGGAGGGGCTGCCGCTTTCGATGTGCGGAATCTGCGGAGAAGTGAGGTTCGACGGCAGCCAGCCTTCGCCGGCGGTGCTGGCGGCGATGATGGATGCGATGGCGCCGCGCGGACCGGACGGCGCGGGCGCCGTGCTGCACGGCCCGGCCGCCTTCGGCCACCGGCGGCTCAAGATCATCGACCTGTCGGAAAAATCGCGCCAGCCGATGGTCGATTCCGAGCTCGGCCTGACCATCGCCTTCAACGGCTGCATCTACAACTATCCCGAGCTGCGCGCCGAGCTGGAGGAGAAGGGCTACCGCTTCTTCTCGACCGGCGACACCGAGGTCATCCTCAAGGCGTGGCACGCCTGGGGCGAGCAGGCGCTCGGCCGGCTGCACGGCATGTTCGCCTTCGTGCTGCAGGAGCGCGAGTCCGGCCGCGTGGTGATGGCGCGCGACCGCTTCGGCATCAAGCCGCTCTATCTCGCCGAGACGCCGCAGGCGATCCGTTTCGCCTCGTCGCTGCCGGCACTGGTCAAGGCCGGCGGCGTCGACACCGGGATCGACCGTGAGGCGCTGCACACCTACATGACCTTCCACGCCGTGGTGCCGCCGCCGCGCACCATCCTGAAGGGCGTGCGCAAGCTGCCGCCGGCGACCATCCGCATCATCGAGGCCGACGGCCGCCAGCGCGACACGGTCTACTGGGACCCGCCCTTCGCGCGCGATCCGGCGCTCGCCGCGCTGTCGCCCGACGAGTGGCGTGACCGCGTGCTCGACGCGTTGCGGCTCGCCGTCAAGCGGCGCATGGTCGCCGACGTGCCGGTCGGCGTGCTGCTGTCGGGCGGCGTCGATTCCAGCCTCATCGTCGGGCTTCTGGCCGAGGCCGGCCAGAGCGGCCTGATGACCTTCTCCGTCGGCTTCGAGGAGGCGCACGGCGAGAAGGGCGACGAGTTCGACTATTCCGACCTGGTCGCCAAGCGCTTCGGCACCGATCACCACAAGATCTTCGTGCCCTCCGACCAGCTCATGGATGCGCTGCCGGGCACCTTCGCGGCGATGTCGGAGCCGATGGTCTCCTACGACAATGTCGGCTTCTATCTCCTGTCGAAGGAGGTCTCCAAGCACATCAAGGTGGTGCAGTCGGGGCAGGGCGCCGACGAGGTGTTCGGCGGCTACCACTGGTATCCGCCGCTGATGAGCTCGAACGACGTGGTGTCCGACTATGCCCGCGTCTTCTTCGACCGGTCGCACGAGACGCTGAAGACGCAGCTCGCCGACGCGTGGATCGCCGACCGCGACGTCAGCCGCGAGCTGGTCGCCGAGCGCCTGCACCGGCCGGGTGCCGACACGCCGGTGGATGCCGCGCTGCGGCTCGATTCCACCGTCATGCTGGTCGACGACCCGGTCAAGCGCGTCGACAACATGACGATGGCCTGGGGGCTGGAGGCGCGCGTGCCGTTCCTCGATCACGAGCTGGTCGAGCTCGCCGCCCGCATCCCGCCGGAGGAAAAGCTCAAGCAGGGCGGCAAGGGCGTGCTCAAGGAGGCCGCCCGCCTGGTGGTGCCGCACGAGGTGATCGACCGCAAGAAGGGCTACTTCCCCGTGCCGCAGCTCAAATATGTCGGCGGGCCGTATCTCGACATGGTGCGCGATGCGCTGTCCTCGGCGCCGGCGCGCGAGCGCGGCCTGTTCCGGCAGGACTATCTCGACCGGCTGTTCGCCGCGCCCGCCGACCACATCACCCCGCTGCGCGGCTCGGAGCTGTGGCAGGTGGGGCTGCTGGAGATGTGGCTGCAGACGCACGGGATCTGAGCACGAAAGGGCTACGGCCATGGCACGACACGACGACGCCGGCGCGCGCGCCAAGGGCCGCGGCGACAGGGCGATCCGCCATCGCCTGCAGCGCCTGCGCAGCGAATCCATGAAGCCGACCATCGGCGCGCCGCACGAGCGCCCCGACAGCGAGCAGCCGAAGGCGGTGTCGCTCGATCTCGGCTGGGGGCGGCTGCTGTTCGCCCAGACCTTCGAGGACAACGTCTCGATCGCCGAGGCGCTGCACGAGGAGGGACCGCAGCGCCGCGACATCGCCTTCTACATCCGCGACCCGCACGTGCTGCTGTCGCTCGCCCCGCAGGAGCTGTTCCTCGATCCCTCGCACACCTACCGGCTCGATCTCGCCACCTACCGGCCGAGCCGGCGCCAGCCGCGCGGCTTCTTCATCCGCCGGCTGACCTCCGAGGCCGACGCCGAGGCGGTCAACGCCATCTACGCCCAGCGCGGCATGGTGACCGTGCGGCCCGACTTCTTCTGGTCGAAGCGCGACAGCCGCGCCATCACCTATTTCGTCGCCGAGGACGACGCGACGGGCGACATCGTCGGCACCGTCACCGGCGTCGACCACCGGCGCGTCTTCAACGATCCCGAGAACGGCACCTCCCTGTGGTGCCTGGCCGTCGATCCGCAGTGCAGCCACCCCGGCGTCGGCGAACTGCTGGTGCGCCGGCTGGCCGAGCACTTCAAGGCGCGCGGCGCCTCCTATCTCGACCTGTCGGTGCTGCACGACAACCGCCAGGCGATCGCGCTCTACGAGAAGATCGGCTTCCACCGGGTGCCGGTGTTCGCGGTCAAGCGCAAGAACCCGATCAACGAGAAGCTGTTCACCCATCCGCCGCAGGACTACGACCGGCTCAACCCTTATGCCCGCATCATCGTCGACGAGGCGCACCGGCGCGGCGTCGCCGTCGACGTCACCGACGCGGAGGGCGGCTTCTTCCGCCTGTCCTTCGGCGGCCGCTCGATCCACTGCCGCGAGAGCCTGTCGGAGCTCACCTCGGCCGTTGCCATGTCGATCTGCGACGACAAGGCGGTGACCCGCCGCATGGTCGAGCGCGCCGGCATCGCGGTGCCCGAGCAGCTCGAGGCGGGCGACGACCGGGCCGCGCTCGCCGGCTTCCTCGACAAGCACGGCCGCGTCGTCGTCAAGCCGGCGCGCGGCGAGCAGGGCCGCGGCGTCTCGGTCGGCCTCGAGACGGTCGACGAGGTCGAGGCGGCGATCGCCGAGGCGCGCCGCATCTCCGACCGCGTGCTGCTGGAAGCCTGCTTCGAGGGCGAGGATCTGCGCCTGGTGGTGATCGACTATCGCGTGGTGGCGGCCGCCGTGCGCCGCCCGCCGCGCGTCGTCGGCGACGGCCGCGGCACGATCGAGGAGCTGATCGCCCACCTGTCGCGCCGGCGCGCCGCGGCGACCGGCGGCGAGAGCCGCATTCCCGTCGACGACGAGACGCGGCGCTGCCTGTCGGCGGCCGGCTGGGCGCTCGACGACGTGCCGCCGGCCAACGAGGAGGTGGTGGTGCGCAAGACGGCCAACCTGCACACCGGCGGCTCGATCCACGACGTCACCGAGGTCACCCACGCGCGGCTGATCGAGGCGGCCTGCGCGGCCGCCCGGGCGATCGACATCCCGGTCGTCGGCATCGACCTGATGGTGCGCTCGCCGCGCGAGCCGGACTACGTCTTCATCGAGGCGAACGAGCGGCCGGGCCTGGCCAACCACGAGCCGCAGCCGACCGCAGAGCGCTTCGTCGACCTGCTGTTCCCGCGTTCGGGCCAGCAGTCGGCGGCGCGCGCGCTGGCACCGCGAGGGGGAAAGTGAGCAGACTCAGAATCGACGTCGACTATCTGCGCGAGCAGCTTCGCGCGCTGCTTTCGATCGACAGCCCGACCGGCTACACCGACACGATCGTGCGGCACTGCACGCAGGAGCTGGAGCGGCTCGGGCTGGAGCCGGAGCTGACGCGCCGCGGCGCGATCCGCGCGGTGTGGCGCGGCGAGCGGCGCGAGGCCGCCCGCGCCATCATCGCGCATCTCGACACGCTCGGCGCCCAGGTCAAGAACGTCCGCGACAACGGCCGCCTCGAGCTGGTGCCGGTCGGCCACTGGTCGGCTCGCTTCGCCGAGGGCGCGCGGGTGACGATCTACACCGAGAAGGGCAGCTACCGCGGCACCATCCTGCCGCTCAAGGCCTCCGGCCACACCTTCAACGACGCCGTCGACGAGATGGACGTCGGCTGGGAGCATGTCGAGGTGCGCATCGACGCGATCACCTGGAACCGCGCCGACACGCGCGCGCTGGGCATCGAGATCGGCGACTTCGTGGCGGTCGACCCGCAGCCCGAGTTCCTCGACAACGGCTTCATCAACGCCCGCCACCTCGACGACAAGGCCGGCGTCGCCATCGCGCTCGCCGCGCTGCAGGCGATGCGCCGCGAGAAGGCGGTCACCCCGGTCGACACCTACTGGCTGTTCACCATCGCCGAGGAGGTCGGCGTCGGCGCGGCCTCGATCGTCACGCCGGAGATCGCCTCCATGGTGACCATCGACAACGGCACCTCGGCGCCCGGCCAGAACTCCTCGGAGTTCGGCGTCACCGTCGCCATGGCCGACCAGGCGGGACCGTTCGACTACCACCTGACCAAGAAGCTGGTCGACCTGTGCCGCGACGAGGACATCCGCTACCAGAAGGACGTCTTCCGCTACTACCGCTCCGACTCCGCCTCCGCCATCGAGGCCGGCCACGACATCCGCACGGCGCTGATCGCCTTCGGCGTCGACGCCTCGCACGGCTACGAGCGCATCCACACCCATGCGCTGCGCTCGGTCGCCGAGCTGGTGACGGCCTATGTGACGAGCCCGCTGGAGATCGAGCGCGACGTGGAGGAGCTGTCGGACCTGGAGGGTTTCACCGAGCAGCCGACCGAGGCGGCCGAGCAGCCCGAGCGGCCGGCGCGGCTGCCCGATCCGCGCTGAGCCGCCCCGTCTCAGGCCTCGGCCGGCGCGAGCCGGAACGGCGTCCCCTCATAGGCGTCGCAGCCGCGGCCGATGGCCGCGATCGCCGCCATCATGCGGCCGCCGCGGCCGAGCCTTTCGTCGGCGAGCGCAACGAGCCGTGCGTTGGGCGTGGCCGACGGCGCCAGTCGGCGCAGCGTCTCGGCCAGGTCGCGTTCGCAGCACTGCGGCGCCAGTGCGGCGGCGAGGATGTAGGCGGCCGCCGGCGAGCGGCTGATGCCGGCATAGCAGTGCACCACCACCGGCCGCCGCCGGTCCCAGCCGCGCGCGAAGCCGAGCAGCCGGTCGACATGCGCCTGCGCCGGCGCCGTCATGCCGTCGCGCGCCTCGGCGATGTCGTGCATGGTGAGCGCCAGGTGGTCGGCAGGCGCAATAACCTCTGGCCGCGGCACCGCCATGCCTGCGGTCGTCAGCGAGATCAGGTGCCCGGCGCCGCTGCGGCGCACCGTCTCGTCGAGCCGCGACAGCGGGCAGACATGGATCATCGCGCATCCCCCCGGGCCGCCGGCGCCGCGCCGCGCCATCCGGCAAGGCCGGCATCGAGCCGCGCCAGCCCGGCCGCCGAGCCCGGCAGGCCGATGCGCAGCGCCCCCGGCAGCCGTTCGAAGGCGCGCAGCAGGATGCCGCGGCGGCCGAGATGGGCGTGCAGCCGGGCCGCCTGCGGCGTCGCCACGAAGCGGTAGAGGCTGGTGCCGCCGGCGACCGCGAGGCCGTGCGCGCGAAGCCGGGCGTCGAGCGCCGCCGCCTCCGTGGCGAGCCGCCGCCGCATCGCCGCCTGCCAGGCCCGGTCGGCGAGCGCCTCGCCGCCGATGGCGAGTGCGGCGCCCGACACCGCCCACGGGCCGAGCTCGTCCGCCAGCCGGCCGGCGCGCGCCGGTGCGGCGAGCGCGAAGCCGAGCCGCACGCCGGCCAGGCCGAAGAACTTGCCGAACGAGCGCAAGACGACGACCGGCGCCGCGTCGAGCGCCCCGGCCAGGCTCGCCGCGGCGGGCGCGACGTCCATGAACGCCTCGTCGACGACGAGGAGGCCGCCGCGCCTCGCCACCGCCTCGGCGATCGCCATCAGCCGGCCGCGCGGCAATAGCCGGCCGTCCGGATTGTTCGGGTTGACGACGACGGCGAGGTCGGCCGTCGCCAGCGCCTGCGGGTCGTCGGTCTCGACCACCGCGTGACCGGCGAGCGCGGCGGCGCGGCGGTGCTCGGCATAGGTCGGGCCGAGGATGACGGCGCGGCCGGGCCGCACCAGCCGGGCGACCTGCGGCAGCAGGATCTGCGTGCCCGGCGCGGCCGCCACATGGGCCGGCGAGGGGGCGCCGTAGAGGGCCGCCGCCGTCGCCGCCAGGCGCTGCGTCGCCTCCGCGTCCGGCAGCCGCGTCAGCGCGCTGGCGGCGAGCGGCGAATGCGGATAGGAATGCGGGTTGATGCCCGTCGACAGGTCGAGGAAGGGGCGCGGCGCGGCGGCGAAGTCGCGCGCGGCCCGGCCGAGATCGCCGCCGTGATCGGTCACCGGCCGGGCATCGTTGCAGTCAGTTCGCGCCATGGCCTTCCCGCTCGCCTTCCTCTCGCTGCTCGTTGAACGCCTCGTCGGCTACCCGCCGGCGCTGTTCGGCGCGATCGGCCATCCGGTCACCTGGATGGGCCGGCTGCTCGCCGCGCTCGACGGCGGCCTCAACCGCGCGGCCGACACGCCCGGCCGGCGCCGCGCGATGGGCGCGGTCGCGCTGGCGCTGCTGCTCGCCGCCGCCATGGCCGGCGGCCTCGTCCTCGCCGCCCTCTTCGCCGCGCTGCCGGCCGCCCTCGGCCTCGCCGGCGCCGCTCTCGCCGGCTCCAGCCTGCTCGCCCAGCGCAGCCTCTACGCGCATGTCGAGGCCGTCGCCGCCGCGCTCGAGACCGGCGGGCTTGCCGCCGGGCGCCGCGCCGTGGCCGCGATCGTCGGCCGCGACCCCGAGGCGCTCGACGAGGCCGGCGTGGCGCGCGCCGCCATCGAGAGCCTGGCCGAGAACTTCTCCGACGGCGTCGTCGCGCCGGCGCTGTGGCTCGGCCTCGGCGGGCTCGCCGGCGGCGCCGCCTACAAGGCGCTCAACACCGCCGACAGCATGATCGGCCACCGCACGCCGCGCCACGCCGCCTTCGGCTGGGCCGCCGCGCGGCTCGACGATCTCGCCAACCTGCCGGCCTCGCGGCTGTCGGCGCTGCTTCTCGTCGCCGCCGCCCGGCTCGCCCGGGACGGCGACGCCGACGCGGCGTGGCAGGCGGTGCGGCGCGACGCCGGCCGCCACCGCTCGCCCAATGCCGGCTGGCCGGAGGCCGCCATGGCCGGCGCGCTCGGCCTGGCGCTCGCCGGGCCGCGCAGCTACCACGGCATGCCGGTCGAGGACGCCGTGATGGGCGTGGGCGGCCGGCGCCGGGCCGATGCCGCCGACATCCGCCGCGCGCTTCATCTGTGCCGTCTCGCCGGCTGGCTGCTGGTCGGCCTGTTCGCGCTCATCGCGGCGGCCCTTGCGTGAGGGCGAGCAGGCCGTCGAGGTCGAGATGCGCGGCGACATGCGCGGCCAGCGCGTCGAGCGCTGCCTCGACGCCGGCCTCGTGGTCGAGCCCGCCGGCCGCGCCGCCCAGCCTCGCGATCCAGGCCGCGCGCTGGCGGTCGTCGGCGAACAGGCCGTGCACATAGGTCCCGGCCACCAGCCCGTCGGCCGACACCGCGCCGTCGGCGGCGCCGTCGGCGAGCCGGGCGAAGGGGCGCGCCGCGTCCGGCCCGCGCGTGTCGCCGACATGCATCTCGTAGCCGCTCAGGGCGACGCCGTCATGGCTCGTGCCGCGCACCGCGACCAGCCGCTTGGCGCCGGTCAGCCGCGTGTCGACCGAAAGCAGGCCGAGCCCCTCGACGCGCCCCGGCGGCCCCTCGATGCCGTCGGGATCGGCGATCGAGCGGCCGAGCATCTGGTAGCCGCCGCACAGCCCGAGCACGCGGCCGCCGCGCCGCACATGCGCGGTGATGTCGATGTCGAAGCCGGCCGCGCGCAGCGCCGCCAGGTCGGCGATCGTCGCCTTCGATCCCGGCAGCAGCACAAGGTCGGCGTCGCCCGGCAGGGCGCGCCCCGGCCGCACGCGCTCGACCCGGACGTCGGGCTCGGCGTCGAGCGGGTCGAGATCGTCGAAATTGGCGATGTGCGGCAGCACCGGCACGGCGATCCTCACGCGGGCGCCGGGCTTCTGCGCATCCGGCCGGGCGAGCGCCAGCGCGTCCTCGGCCGGCAGCCGCGCGACGTCGGGCAGGAAGGGCAGCAGGCCGATGGCGCGCCAGCCGGTCAGCGCCGCGATGCGCGTCATGCCGTCGGCGAACAGCGCCGGGTCGCCGCGGAACTTGTTGACGACGAAGCCCCTGACGAGCGCCGCGTCGGCCGGGTCGAGAACCGTCCGGGTGCCGACCAGGCTGGCGATCACGCCGCCGCGGTCGATGTCGCCGACGAGCACGACCGGCGTGTCCGTCGCCCGGGCGAAGCCCATATTGGCGATGTCGGCGGCGCGCAGGTTGACCTCGGCCGCGCTGCCGGCGCCCTCGACGATGACCAGATCCGCGTCGCGGCCGATCCGCGCGAAGCTGTCGAGCACGGGGGGCATCAGGTCTGGCTTGCGTGCCTGGTACTCGGCCGCCCGGGCGGTGCCGACGACGCGGCCCTGCACGACGATCTGCGCGCCGGTCTCGCTCTGCGGCTTGAGCAGCACCGGGTTCATGTCGACACAGGCCGGCACGCGCGCGGCGCGCGCCTGCAGCGCCTGGGCACGGCCGATCTCGCCGCCGTCGGCGGTCACCGCGGCGTTGTTCGACATGTTCTGCGGCTTGAACGGCCGCACGGCCAGGCCGCGGTCGGCGAAGGCGCGCGCCAGCCCGGCGACGAGCAGCGACTTGCCGACGTCGGAACCGGTGCCCTGGATCATCAGCGCGCGCGGTTTCCGCCGCATGACCTAGAACTCGATGCCCTGCTGCGCCTTCACGCCGGCGGCGAAATGGTGCTTGGCCGCACCGATCTCGCTCACCAGGTCGGCCGCCTCGACGAGCGCCGGCTTGGCGTTGCGGCCGGTGACGACGACGTGCAGCCCCGGCCGCCGCGCGACGAGCGCGGCGACCACCGCGTCGAGGTCGAGATAGCCGTAGCGCAGCGCGATGTTGAGCTCGTCGAGCACGACGAGGGCGATGCGCGGGTCGGCCATCAGCGCCTGCGCCCGGTCCCAGGCGCGTGCGGCCGCCGCGCGGTCGCGCTCCAGGTCCTGCGTCTCCCAGGTGAAGCCCTCGCCCATGGTGTGCCAGGCCACGCGGTCGCCGAAGACGGCGAAGGCCTCCTTCTCGCCGGTGTGCCAGGCGCCCTTGATGAACTGCACGACGCCGACGCGGCGGCCGTGGCCGAGCATGCGCAGCGCCAGGCCGAAGGCAGCCGTCGTCTTGCCCTTGCCGGGGCCGGTGTTGACGATCAGCAGGCCCTTCTCAATGGTCTTCTCGGCGACCTCCGCGTCCTGCACGGCCTTGCGCCTGGCCATCTTGCTGCGGTGGCGGGCACGGGCGTCGTCGTCGATCTCGGTCATCTCATTTCACCGTCATGGGCAGGCCGGCGACCATGAACAGCACCGAATCGGCGGTCCTCGCCACCTGCTGGTGCAGCCGACCGGCGGCGTCGCGAAAGCGCCGCGACAGCGCGTTGTCGGGCACGATGCCGAGGCCGACCTCGTTCGACACCGCGTACCAGGGGCCGATGGGGGCGGCGAGCGCGGCGGCCAGCCGGTCGCACTCGGCCGCGAGGTCGCTGCCGGCGATCAGATGGTTCGACAGCCACAGCGTCAGGCAGTCGACGAGCACCGCCTCGCCGGGCGGTGCTTCGGCCAGCGCCGCGGCCAGGTCGAGCGGCGCCTCGACCGTGTGCCAGCCGGCGCCGCGGCGGGCGCGGTGCTCCGCGATGCGGTCGGCCATCTCCGCGTCGTGCGCCTGGCCGGTGGCGATGTAGCGCCACCGGCCGGGATGCGCCGCGACCAGCCGCTCGGCATGCGCGCTCTTGCCCGAGCGCGCGCCGCCGAGGAGCAGCGTCAGCCGGCCGGCCTCAGCCAAGGGTCGCGCCGGGCTCCGCCGCCCGGGCGAAGCGGCCGCGCAGCGCGCCGGCCGCAGCCCCCAGCACCAGCCAGAACACCAGGCTGGTGAGCGAGGCGGCGACGACGAAGCGCCGGTGCAGCGCGTCCGGCACGGCGGTGGCGTGGCTGTCGGGCTGCGGCGCGCCGACGACGTGCGGCGCCACGATCAGCGCCACGCCGAGCACGGCCATCGCCACGGAGCCGCGCAAGGCGATCAGCGCCAGCCCGGCCGCGGTCGCCGCCGCGGTGGCGATCCACCAGCCCTGCCGTGCCGGCAGCGCGGCCGCCGGCATGCCGGGCAGCTCCGGCGGCAGGCCGAGGCCCGGCGCCAGGGTGAAGACGGCGAAGCCGGCAAGCCCCCAGAACAGCCCCTGGCGCCAGCCGGCGAGCCCGCCGGCGAGCTCCGAGGCGACGAGCAGGACGAGCGCGAAGCCGGTCGCGGTGACGACGCTGGCGAGGGCCGTGAAGGCGAGGCGCTCGCCGCCGTCGGCCGGCGCCCAGGCGCCGTCACCATGGCCGTGGCCGGCCGCCGCGCCGTCATAGCCGTGCGCGGCCTCTGCGGCGCCGCCTTCATAGGTCTCCGCCTCGAGGATCAGCGGCACGGTGACGAAGGTCTGCATGGCCGCCATCGCCAGCCCGGCGACGAGCCCGGCCAGCGCCGCGACGAACACGACGTTGCGAAACAGGGTCATGATGAAGGCTCTCCCTCAGTGGCAGGGAAAGGCCATCGAATGGCGGTAGTCGTGCGCCGCGTTGTGCACGACGTCGGACTGCGCGAAGCCGGCGAAGCCGACGACGAACAGCCCGAGCAGGCCGGCCGCGCCGAGCTGCACGGCGCGCGAGGCACGCGATGCGCCCGCACCGAGGGTGGATGTGGCAGTGGTCATGATCGGGTCCTTTCCCCCTCCGCCCGAGGGGTGATGGCGTTGCGTTCGGTCGCCGGCAGGTCTCCTGGCTCACGGATCGCTGCCCGCCTCCCGCCTTCCCGGCGCTTGCGCACCAGTGGCGTCGAGGGGAAACGGGCTCACCGCACACAGTTGCGGGGGCAGCCGCGGCTTCGGCGCATCGCGCCTTACCGCATTCCCTCTGGTCCCTTTCGGGAACCGACGACGCGGCGACTATAGGAGAAGAACCCGCCGCTCCGCAAACCCAATCGGCCCGATTGACAGCCGGCGACGACGCGGCATAGGCTTCGCGCCTGACGGTCCTTCTCCGGCAACGGGGAAGGCTAAGAGGGAATGCGGTGCGGGCCTTGCCCAACGCCGCAGCTGTCCCCGCAACTGTGAGCGACGAGCCTGCGCCAGAGGCCACTGGGTCACCCCGCAACGGGGCATGCCCGGGAAGGCGGCGCCAGGCGGTGACCCGCGAGCCAGGAGACCTGCCGTCGACACTGCCATGCCGGCCGCCGGGCGGGGTGCCCCGGAGGCCGTCTATCGACGATCCGCGGCCGCACGTTCGGCGCGCCCGGATCGCGTGCACCCCGTCGGAATTGGCAAGTCCATGCGCCGGGGAGCGCGGCACGCTTGAACGTCGATCACAACCAGCCTCGGGGCGAGGACCGCGCGCAGGCGCGGCCTGACGCCGTCACGCTCTATGTCTGCCGCAGATGCCGCAACGCCGAGGGCGACGACGCCGAGCCGCGGCCCGGCCGGCTGCTCGCCGAGGCGGCCGCGCGCGCGGCCGCCGGCAGCGGCGTCGCGGTGACCACCGTCTCGTGCCTCGGCAACTGCAAGCGCCGGCTGAGCGCGGCGATCGCCCGGCCGGGCGGCTGGAGCTACGTCTTCGGCGGGCTCGACGTCGCGGACGCCGCCGCGCTGGTCGACGGCGCCAGCCTCCATGCCGCGTCCGACAACGGGCTGCTGCCCTGGCGCGGCCGCCCCGAGCCCCTCAAGCGCGGGCTCGTCGCCCGCATCCCGCCCCTCGGTTTTTCGGAAGGCAGCTCATGATCGCCACCCTCGACCGCGTACCCTGCACGGTTGTCACCGGCTTCCTCGGCGCCGGCAAGACGACGCTGGTGCGCCACGTCCTGGAGAATGCCGGCGGCCGCCGGCTCGCCGTCATCGTCAACGAGTTCGGCGACGTCGGCATCGACGGCGACATCCTCAAGGGCTGCGGCATCGACACGTGTCCGGAGGAGAACGTCGTCGAATTGGCCAATGGCTGCCTGTGCTGCACGGTGGCCGACGACTTCGTGCCGGCGCTCGACGCCATCCTGGCGCGCCGGCCGCGCGTCGACCACATCCTGATCGAGACCTCCGGCCTGGCGCTACCCAAGCCGCTGGTGCAGGCCTTCCAGTGGCCGACCGTCAGGAGCCGCGTCACCGTTGACGGCGTCGTCGCCGTGGTCGACGGGGCGGCGCTCGCCGATGGCCGCGTCGCCTCCGATCTCGGCGCGCTGCACGCCCAGCGCCTGGCCGACGAGGCGCTCGACCATGACGACCCGGTCGAGGAGGTGTTCGACGATCAGCTCGCCTGTGCCGACCTGGTGGTGATGACCAAGGCCGACCTGCTCGACGCCGCCGGCGTCGAGCGGGCGCGGGCGCGCGTCGATGCGCACCTGCCGCGCGGCGTGCGCGTCGTGCCGGCGCCGCGGGGCCGCGTCGACCCCTCGGTGCTGCTCGGCCTCGGGCTGGCCGTGGAGGACCACATCGACGGCCGCCGCACGCATCACGACGATGCGGCCGAGCACGACCACGACGACTTCGACAGCTTCGTCGTCGCGGTGCCGCCGGTCGACGATCCGGCGGCGCTGGCCGCCCGCGTGGCGGCCGTCGCGGAGGCGCAGAACGTGCTGCGCGTCAAGGGCTTCGCCGACGTGCCCGGCAAGCCGATGCGGCTTCTGGTCCAGGCGGTCGGTCCGCGCGTCAACCACTATTTCGACCGCGCCTGGGCGCCGGACGAGCCGCGTCGCGGCCGCCTCGTCGTGATCGGCGAGAAGGGTCTCGACCGCGCGCGGATCGAGGCGGCGCTGGCCGGCTGACGCCATGCACATCCTTGCCACCAGCTCCGCCTCGCTCGACGATCTTGTCGAGCCGGTCGACCTCGGCCAGAGCCCGGCCGAGATGGTGGCGCTGTCCTTCACCGACAGCGACCTGGCCGGCATCGCCGCCGCCTGGCGCGCGGCGGCCGGGCCGCAGCGGCCGACGATGCGCCTCGCCAGCCTGCGCGACCTGCGCCACCCCATGTCGGTCGATCTGTGGCTCGAGTCGGTGGCCGCCCATGCGCGCGTCATCCTGGTGCGCGTGCTCGGCGGCTACGACTGGTGGCGCTACGGCTGCGACCGGCTGGCCGCGCTGGCGCAGGCGCGCGGCATCGCGCTGGTGCTGCTGCCGGGCGAGTGCCGCGAGGCCGACGAGCGGCTCGCCGCCGCCTCGACGCTGCCGGCCGGCGAGCGCGCGGCGCTGCTCGCCTGTTTCCGCGAGGGCGGGCCGGGCAACATGCGCGTTCTGGTCGACCGGCTGTCGGTCCTTGCCGGGCGGGCGCTGCCGGTCGCCGAGGCGCGGCCGCTGCCGCGCGCCGGCTTCTACGATCCGGCCCGCGGCATCGTCGGGCGCGAGGCCGCGCTCGCCGCGCTGGCGCCCGGGGCGCCGGTGGTGCCGGTCCTGTTCTACCGCTCGATGCTGCTCGCCGCCGACGTGGCGCCGGTCGACGCGCTCGCCGCCGCGCTCGCCGAGCGCGGCCTGGCGCCGCTGCCGGTCTTCGTGGCGAGCCTCAAGGAGGCCCGCTCGCGCGCCTTCGTCGAAGCGGCGCTGGGAGCCGCACGACCGGCCGCCATCGTCGCGACGACCGCCTTCACCGCCGGGGCGGAGCCGGGCGCCGAAACGCTGTTCGACCGCGCCGGCGTGCCGGTCTTCCAGGCGGTCGTGGCGACCACGCGGCGCGACGCATGGGCAGAGAACGAGCGCGGCCTGGCGCCGGCCGACCTCGCCATGCACGTCGTGCTGCCCGAGCTGGACGGCCGCATCCAGGCCGGCGCCGTCGCCTTCAAGGACGCGCGCGAGGCCGATGCGGCGCTCGGCTTCGGCGGCCTCGTCAACCGGCCGGAGCCCGACCGCGTCGAGGCGGTGGCCGAGCGCGTCGCGCTGCATCTGCGGCTGCGGGCGACGCCGCCGGCCGAGCGCCGCATCGCCGTGCTGCTGCCCGACTATCCCAATGCGCCCGGCCGCACCGGCTATGCCGTCGGCCTCGACGTGCCCGAAAGCGTGCGCGCCATCCTGGCCGACCTGGCGGCGGCCGGCTACCGGGTCGCGGACGTGCCGGCGACGGCGCGCGGGCTGCTCGACCGGCTGGCCCGGGCCGAGGCCCGCTTCGACCTTGCCGACTACCGCCGCGCGGCCGCCGGCCTGCCGGCGGAGGCGGCGGCGCGGCTCGCCGCGGCATGGGGCGCGCCCGACGACGACGCCGATCTCGCCGACGGCGCCTTCGCCTTCCGCGCCGCGACCTTCGGCAATGTCACCGTGGCGCTGGCGCCCGAGCGCGGCCGCGCCGCCGACCGGCGCGCCGACTATCACGATCCCGAGCGGCCGCCGCGCCACGCGCTGGTCGCCTTCGGCCTGTGGCTGCGCCACGCGCTGGGCTGCCACGCCATTGTCCATGTCGGCGCGCACGGCACGCTCGAATGGCTGCCGGGCAAGACCGTGGCGCTGAGTGCGGCCTGCTTTCCCGAGATCGTCACCGGCCGGCTGCCGGTCGTCTATCCCTTCATCGTCTCCAATCCGGGCGAGGCCGCGCATGCCAAGCGGCGCATCGCCGCCGTCACGCTCGGCCATCTGCCGCCGCCGCTCACCGCCGCCGGGCTCGACGCCGACCAGCAGCGCCTCGAGCAGCTCGTCGACGAGTACGCCCAGGCCGACGGGCTCGACCGGCGCCGCCGCGACCGGCTCGCCCGGCTGATCGTCGACACCGCCGCCGAGACCGGGCTGGCCGCCGATGCCGGCGTCGGCGACGACGTCGAGCCGGACGAGGCGCTGCGGCGCATCGACGCCTGGCTGTGCGACCTGAAGGATTTCGCCGTCAAGGACGGCCAGCACGTCTACGGCCGGATCGCGGACGGCGACGACGATGCGCTGCGCCGCGCGAGCGCGACGGCCGAACGCGCCGCGCTGCTGGCCGCCCTCGACGGGCGGCACGTCGTGCCGGGCCCCTCCGGCGCGCCGGCGCGCGGGCGCACAGACGTGCTGCCGACCGGGCGCAACCTGTTCACCGCCGACCCGCGCACCATGCCGACGCCGACCGCCTTCGAGCTCGGCCGCCAGGCGGCCGACGAGGTGCTGCGCCGCTACGCCCAGGAGCATGGCGAGTGGCCGCGCGCCTTGGTCATCGACCTGTGGGGCAGCGCCAGCCTGCGCACCGGCGGCGAGGAGATCGCCCAGGGCCTGGCGCTGATGGGCTGCCGTCCGGTCTGGGATGCCGCGACCGGCCGCGTCACCGGCATCGAGGTGCAGCCGGCCGCGCAGCTCGGGCGGCCGCGCGTCGACGTCACCTTCCGCCTGTCGGGCCTGTTCCGCGACATGTTTCCCGCGCAGATCGCGCTCCTCGACGCGGCGGTCGGCGCCGTTGCCGCGCGCCGCGAGGCGCCCGGCGACAACCCGCTCGCCGAGGCGGCGGCCGGCGCCGGCGACGGCGTGCCGCCGCGCATCTTCGGCTCGGCGCCCGGCACCTATGGCGCCGGCATTGAGGAGCTTCTGGCCGACGGCGCGTGGCACGACCGCGCCGAGCTCGGCCGCGCCTATCTCGACGCCGCCAGCCACGCCTATGGCGGCGCCGACGGCGGCGGCCGGGCGCTGCCCGGCGCCTTCGCCGCGCGCGTCGCCGAGGCCGGCCTCCTGATCCATGCCGGCGACGATCCCGGCCGCGACCTCCTCGAGGGCTCGGCCGACGTCGCCTTCGTCGGCGGCTTCGCCGCCGCCGTCGCCGCGCTCGGCGGCAAGGCCGACCTGGTCGCGCTCGACACCACCGATCCCGCCCGCCCGCGCGCCCGCTCGCTGGCCGAGGCGGTGGCGCGGGTGGTGCGCGCGCGCGCCGTCAACCCGCGCTTCATCGCCGGCCAGATGCGGCACGGGCCGCGCGGCGCCGCCGAGTTCGCCGAGACCGTCGACCGCCTGGTCGGCTTCGCCGAGACCACGCACGCGGTCGCCCCGGCGCTGATCGAGGCGGTGGCAGAGGCCTATCTCGGCGATCCGCGGGTGCGCGCCTTCCTGCTGCGCGAGAGCCCGGCGGCGGCCTGCGCCATTGCCGAGCGCTTCGCCGCCGCGCGCCGCCGCGGCCTGTGGCATCCGCGCCGCAACGCTGTCGACGGCGAGATCGAGGCCTTCCTCGCCGCGGCGCGCGCGGAGCTGACGGTATGAGTGCGGCCTTTCTCGCACGCGGCGCCTGCCCGGCGCTCGACCGGCCGATGCCGACCGGCGATGGCCTTCTGGTGCGGTTGCGGCCGCTCGACGGCGCGCTGGTGCCGGCCGCGCTCGGCCGGTTGGCGGCGCTGGCCGACCGCCACGGCAACGGTATGATGGAGGTGACGGCGCGCGGCAGCCTGCAGCTTCGCGGCCTGAGTGCCGGGAGCGCGCCGCGGCTTGCCGCCGAGGTTGCCGCGCTTGGCCTCGACCTGGCGCCCGCCCCGACGGTCGAGACCGCGCCGCTCGCCGGCCTTGACCCGACGGAGACGGCGGACGCGCGGCCGCTCGCCGCCGCGCTGCGTGCGGCGATCGCACGCTCCGGCCTCGCCGGCGGCCTTGCGCCGAAGCTCGCCGTCACCGTTGACGGCGGCGGTCGGCTCGGCCTGGCCGGGCTTTCCGCCGACATCCGGCTCGCCGCCCTGCCGGGCACGGCGGCCGCGTCCGGCCCGCTCTGGCATGTCGCGCTCGGCGGCGATGCCGCTACCGCGCGCGCCCTCGGCGCCGTGCGCCGCAACGACGCGCCGGCCGCCCTCGTCGCGCTGCTGCGCTTGTTGGCCGCGGCCGGCCCGACGGCGCGCGGCCGCGACCTCGACGCCGGCGCGGCGTGCGTTGCGCTCGCCCCCTTTCTCGCCGCGGCGGATCGGCCGCCGGCCGCCGCCGAGGCTGAACCGGTCGGCCGCTTCGCGCTCGCCGCCGGGCGCCAGGCGCTCGGCCTCGGGCTCGCCTTCGGCAGCGTCGCGGCGGCCACGCTGGTGCGGCTTGCCGAGCGCGCATCGGGCTGCGGCATCGAGGGTTTCCGCCTGGCGCCGGGCCGCGCGCTGCTGGCGGTTGGGCCGGCTGAGGCCTGCACGGCGCTCGCCGCCGCTGCCGGGGCGCTCGGTCTCGTCACCGCGGCCGGCGATCCGCGCCGCGCCGTCGAGGCCTGCCCCGGCGCGCCCGCCTGCGCCTCGGCCGGTCTTGCCACGCGCGACCTCGCCGCCCGGCTCGCGGCGCAAGCGCCGGCGCTGCTCGACGGCTCGGCGGTGCTGCATCTTTCGGGCTGCGCCAAGGGCTGCGCGCGGCCCGCGGCGGCCGGTCTGGCGCTGGTTGGCCGTAACGGCGCCGCCGCGCTGGTCGTCGCCGGCCGTGCCGGTGATCCGCCGGTCGCCGCCGTGCCGGTGGCCGCCGCGCCCGATGCCCTTGCCCGTCTGGCCGCGCTGTGCGGCCGCGAGCGACGCGGCGGCGAGAGCGCGGCCGCCTGTCTCGCCCGGCTCGGTACCGACCGCCTGGCCGCCGCTTTCGAGGACCGCCGATGACCGCCTACGACTACATCCGCGACGGCAACGCCATCTACGAGCGCTCCTTCGCCATCATCCGCGCGGAGGCCGACCTGGCGCGCTTCGACGAGGCGGAGGCCGGCATCGCCGTGCGCATGATCCATGCCTGCGGCCAGGTCGAGGCGGCGCGCCACATCCGCTTCGCGCCGGGCTTCGTCGCCGCCGCCCGCGCCGCGCTCGAGGCCGGCGCGCCGATCCTGTGCGACGCCGCGATGGTGGCCAACGGCATCACCCGTGCGCGGCTGCCGGCCGACAACGAGGTGGTGTGCACGCTGCGCGATCCGCGCACCGCCGCGCTCGCCCGTGAGATCGGCAACACGCGCTCGGCCGCCGCCATGCATCTGTGGGGCGAGCGGCTGTCGGGCGCGCTGGTGGCGATCGGCAACGCGCCGACGGCGCTGTTCCATCTCCTGGAGATGCTCGAGGACGGCGCGCCGCGCCCGGCCGCGATCGTCGGCATGCCGGTCGGCTTCGTCGGTGCGGCCGAATCGAAGGAGGCGCTCAGCCGCTCGGCGCTCGGCATCCCGTGGGCCGTCGTCGACGGCCGGCTCGGCGGCTCGGCCATGACGGCGGCTGCCGTCAACGCGCTGGCGAGGGCCGGCCTGTGAGTGCGGCGCAGGGGCGGCTGATCGGCGTCGGCACCGGTCCGGGCGATCCCGAGCTGCTGACGCTCAAGGCGCTGCGCGTGCTGGCCGAGGCGCCCGTCGTCGCGCATTTCGCCAAGGCCGGGCGCACCGGCAACGCCCGCCGCATCGTCGAGGGGCGCATCGGCGCCGGCGCCGCCGAGCTGCCGCTGCACTATCCGGTGACCACCGAGATCGACCGGCACGACGCGCGCTACCGCAGCGCCATCGCCGGCTTCTTCGACGCCGCGGCGGCGGCCGTGGCGGCGCATCTGGAGGCCGGCCGCGACGTCGCCGTCCTCAGCGAGGGCGACCCGTTCTTCTACGGCTCCTACATGCATCTGCACCTGCGGCTGGCGCCGCGCTTCGCCGCCGAGGTGGTGCCCGGCGTCACCGCCATGTCGGGCGCCTGGTCGGCCGCCGGCCTGCCGCTCGCCCAGGGCGACGACGTGACCGCCATCCTGCCCGGCACGATGGCCGAGGCCGAGCTGGTGCGCCGGCTCGCCGCCTGCGAGGCCGCCGTGGTCATGAAGGTCGGCCGCAACCTGGCCCGCATCCGCCGCGCGCTGGCGACGGCCGGCCGGCTTGCCGGCGCGGTCTATGTCGAGCGCGCCACCATGGCCGAAGCGCGCATCGTGCCGCTGGCCGAGCGCGGCGACGAGCCCGCGCCCTATTTCTCCATCGTGTTGGTGCCGGGCTGGAGCGGGCGGCCGTGAGCGGCCGGCTGATGATCGTCGGGCTGGGGCCGGGCGCGACCGGCCAGGTCACGCCGGAGGCCGCTGCGGCGGTCGCCGAGGCGGAGCTCCTGTTCGGCTACAAGCCCTATCTCGACCGGCTGACGCTCGGCCCCGGCCAGCGCCGGCAGCCGTCGGACAACCGCGAGGAGCTGTCGCGCGCCGAGGCGGCGCTGGCGGCGGCCGCCGCCGGCCGCCGCGCCTGTCTGGTGTCGGGCGGCGACCCCGGCGTGTTCGCCATGGCGGCGGCCGTCTGCGAGGCGGTCGAGCGCGGGCCGGACGCCTGGCGCGCGCTCGACATCGCGGTGCTGCCCGGCGTCACCGCCATGCTCGCCGTGGCGGCCCGCGTCGGCGCGCCGCTCGGTCACGATTTCTGCGCCATCTCGCTGTCGGACAACCTCAAGCCGTGGCCGCTCGTCGAGCGCCGGCTGACGGCGGCCGCCGGCGCCGGCTTCGTCATCGCGCTCTACAACCCGATCAGCCGCGCCCGGCCGTGGCAGCTCGGCCGCGCCTTCGAGCGGCTCGCCGCGGTGCTGCCGGCCAGCACCCCGGTGGTGTTCGGCCGCGCCGCCGGCCGGCTCGACGAGCGCATCGCCATCCGCCGGCTCGCCGAGGCCGATCCGGCGCTCGCCGACATGGCGACCTGCATCATCGTCGGCTCGCCGCATACCCGCTTGGTCGACCGGCCAGACGGCCAGCCGCTGGTCTACACGCCGCGCTTTGCCGCAGCCGGTGCCGACAATGCTGCGGCAGGCGGGGAGGCGAGTGCATGAGCGGCCATCGCCTCCGCCTCCTCGAGGCTTGCCGCGCGCACCGCATCCGGCAGCGCCGGCCGGTCGATCAGGATCACCGGGATGGCGAGCGCGCGCGCGGCCGCGATCTTGCCGTAGCTCGCCGTGCCGCCGGAATTCTTGGCGACGATCGCCTCGATTCCCTCGCCCTCGAGCAGCGCCCGCTCGGCCGCCTCGTCGAACGGGCCGCGGCCGAGCAGATAGCGCGCCTCGGGCACCGCCAGCGGCGGCTCCACCGGGTCGACGCTGCGGATCAAGTAGCGGTGCTGCGGCGCCGCGAGGAAGGGCGCGAGCTCCTGCCGGCCGAGCGTCAGGAAGACGCGCCGCGGCGCCGCGCCGAGCGCGGCCGCGGCCGCCGCGCCGTCGGCCGCCGTCTGCCAGCGGTCGCCGGCGACCGGCTGCCAGGCCGGCCGCACGAGCTGGAAGAAGCCGATACCGCTGGCCGCGGCGGCGGCCGCCGCGTTCGCCGACATGCGCGCGGCATAGGGGTGGGTGGCGTCGATCATCAGCCGCGTGCCCGTGCGCCGGAGGTGTTTTTCCAGGCCGGCGGCGCCGCCGAAGCCGCCGGAGATCACCGGCACCGGCTGGCGCACGGGCCGGCGCGTGCGCCCGGCCAGCGACAGCGTCACCGCCGTATCGGGACGTGCGGCAAGCCGCGCGGCCAGGAGCCGCGCCTCGAGCGTACCGCCGAGGATCAAAATCCGGTTGATGGCCATGCTCCCTGACTCGCGCGCGGAGATTGCACCGGCGGCACCGTGGCTGTCCATCGTCGGCATCGGCGAGGACGGCGCGGCCGGCCTCGGCGCCGAGGCGCGCCGCCTGGTCGGCGCGGCCGAGACGGTGTTCGGCGGCGCCCGCCATCTCGAGCTCGCCGGCGCCCTGATCGCCGGCACCGCGCGGCCCTGGCCGCGCCCCTTCGACGCCGGCATGGCCGCGGTGCTGGCGCTGCGCGGCCGGCCGGTCTGCGTGCTCGCCTCCGGCGATCCCTTCTGCCACGGCGTCGGCGCCACGCTGGCGCGCCATGTGCCGGCGGACGAGATGCGCGTCGTGCCGGCACCCTCGGCCTTCGCGCTCGCCGCCGCGCGGCTTGCCTGGCCGTTGGCCGAGACCGAGACCGTATCGCTGCACGGCCGCGCCCCGGCGCGGCTTCTGCCGCTGCTGCATCCCGGCGCCCGCATCCTGGCGCTGACGTCGGACGGCGACGGCCCGGCGGCGCTCGCCCGGCTCCTGTGCGACACCGGCTTCGGCGCCTCGCGTCTCACCGTTCTGGAGGCGCTGGGCGGCCCGCGCGAGCGCATCCGCGAGACGACGGCCGTGGCGTTCTCGCTCGCCGCGGTCGATCCGCTCAACCTGGTGGCGATCCGGGTCGCGGCCGGGCCGCAAGCGCGCGTGCTGCCGCTCGCGCCCGGTCTCGACGACGCGCTGTTCGCGCATGACGGCCAGCTCACCAAGCGTGAGATCCGCGCCCTCACGCTGGCCGCCCTGGCGCCGCGCCGTGGCGAGCATCTGTGGGACATCGGCGCCGGCGCCGGCTCCGTCGCCATCGAGTGGATGCTGCGCCATCCTTCGCTTGCGGCAACCGCCATCGAGGCGGTGCCCGAGCGCGCCGCCCGCATCCGCGCCAACGCCGCCGCGCTCGGCGTGCCCGATCTCGCCGTGGTCGAGGGCCGGGCGCCGGACGCGCTTGCCGGCCTCGCCGCGCCCGATGCCGTGTTCGTCGGCGGCGGCGGCACGCAGCCCGGCCTGCTCGATGCGGCGCTCGCCGCGCTGGCGCCCGGCGGCCGGCTGGTCGCCAATGCCGTGACGCTCACCATGGAGGCCGAGCTCGCCCGCCGGCAGGCCGCGCTCGGCGGCCGCCTGGTGCGGTTGTCGCTGGCGCGCGCGGCCCCGGTCGGCGGGCTGACCGGCTGGCGCCCGGCGATGCCGGTCACCCAGTGGGCCTGGGTGAAGCCATGATCGTCGCCGGCATCGGCGCCCGCCGCGGCGCGAGTGTCGCGGCGGTGCTGGCCGCCGTGTCGGCCGCCACGCGCGGCCATGGCCTGGCGCCCGGCGATGTGGGCCTTCTCGCCAGCTCGGCGGCCAAGGCGGCCGAGCCCGGCCTTGCCGGCGCCGCCGCCGCGCTCGGCCTGCGCCTCGCCGCCGTCGCCGCCGCCGACCTGCAGCGCGCGGCCGCGCGCACGCTGACGCATTCGCCGCGCGCGCTGGCGGCGACCGGTGTGCCCAGCCTGTCGGAGGCCGCCGCATTGGCGGCGGCCGGACCGCGCGGCCGCCTCATCGGCCCGCGCCACGCCGAAGGGCCGGTGACCTGCGCGCTCGCCACCACGGAGGAGCCATGACGGTTCATTTCATCGGCGCCGGCCCCGGCGCGGCCGATCTCATCACGCTGCGCGGCCGCGACCTGATCGCGCGTGCGCCGGTCTGCCTCTACGCCGGCTCGCTGGTGCCGAAGGCGCTGCTCGCGCACTGCCCGCCCGGCGCGCGCATCGTCGACACCGCGCCGCTGTCGCTCGACGAGATCGAGGCCGAGTTCGCCGCCGCCGACGCGGCCGGCCACGACGTGGCGCGGCTGCATTCGGGCGATCTGTCGGTGTGGAGTGCGGTGGCCGAGCAGATCCGCCGCCTGCAGCGCCGCGGCATCGGCTACACGCTGACGCCGGGCGTGCCGGCTTTCGCCGCCGCCGCCGCCGCGCTCGGCCGCGAGCTCACCCTGCCGGAGGTGGCGCAAAGCCTGGTGCTGACCCGCATTTCGGGCCGCGCCTCGAAGATGCCGCCCGGCGAGACGCTGGCCGGCTTCGGCGCCACCGGCGCCACGCTCGCCATCCATCTGGCGATCCACGCCATCGAGCGCGTGGCGGCCGACCTCGTGCCGCTCTATGGCGCGGCCTGTCCGGTTGCAGTGGTGGCGCGCGCCTCGTGGGACGACGAGCGCGTGGTGCGCGGCACGCTCGCCGACATCGCCGACCGGCTCGCAGCCGAGCCGATCGAGCGCACCGCGATCATCTTCGTCGGGCCGACCCTGGCCGCCGAGGGCTTTGCCGAGAGCGCGCTTTACGATGCCGGCTATCAGCGCCGCTTCCGCGGCCGCGCGGAGCCGGGCACATGAGCGAACGGCGCTTCGCCCCGCAGCCGTCCGGTGCGGTCGAACACCAGCACCTCGAGGCGGATGTCGCTGCCGGCCAGAACGCCGGCCGCCGTGCGCCAGGCGCCGGCCGCCACCGCGTCGCCGAGCGCCAGGCCCTCCGCCTCGGCATGCGCG
Organism: Aquibium sp. A9E412; assembly: GCF_030398335.1. Classification (GTDB taxonomy): domain Bacteria; phylum Pseudomonadota; class Alphaproteobacteria; order Rhizobiales; family Rhizobiaceae; genus A9E412. Next base: position 14,849 of record NZ_JAOAOP010000010.1, on the reverse strand, counting down.
AAGGCCTCGGCCACCGTGTTCGCCGCGCCGATCGCGGCGGCCAGCGCCGGGCTGCCGCCGGCCGCCTCGGCCAGCGCGGCGAGCGCGGCGAGATCGGCGCGGCCGCGCTTGGAGTGCAGGTCGAGCATGCCTTGCCCGAGCTTGGTCATCTTGGCCACGCCGCCGGCCACCGTGACGCGCGGCAGCGGGTGGCCGCGCAGATATTTCAGCATGCCGCCGGCGAAGTCGCCCATGTCGATCAGCGCCATCTCCGGCAGGCCGTGATGGCGGGCGGCCGCCGCCTCCGAGGTCGCGCCGGTGGCGCCGGCGACATGGTCGAGCCCGGCGGCGCGCGCCACGTCGATGCCGCGATGGATCGAGTGGATCCACGCCGCGCAGGAAAACGGGATCACGATGCCCGTGGTGCCGAGGATCGACAGCCCGCCGAGGATGCCGAGCCGCGGGTTGAGCGTGCGCTCCGCCAGCCTTTCGCCGTCGGCGACCGCCACGGTGACCTCGAAGTCGCCGCCCGGCGCGACGTCGGCCAGCGCCTGCGCGATCATCTGCCGCGGCATCGGGTTGATCGCCGGCTCGCCGGGCGGGACCGGCAGGCCGGCGCGCGTCACCGTGCCGACGCCGGGGCCGGCGCGAAAGGTGATGCCGCTGCCCGGCGCCCCGCGCCGCACCGTGCTTTCGACGAGCGCGCCATGCGTGACGTCGGGGTCGTCGCCGGCGTCCTTGACGATGCCGGCCGTCGCCGCGCCGTCGCCGCTGCGGCTGGTCGCCAGCGCGAAGGCCGGCGCCTGGCCGCCCGGCAGGGTGATCGTCACCGGATCGGGGAAGCGGCCGTAAAGCAGCGCCCGGCAGGCCGCCTTGGCGGCGGCCGCCGCGCAGGCGCCGGTCGTCCAGCCGCGCCGCAGATGGGGGGCCTCCTCGCTCATCGCGCCAGCTATAGCGCATCACGCGCGCAAGCGGGTGCCGGTTTTTCGCCAGCAACGATGCGAGCGCAACGCGACGCAACGGGCGCCCCGCTGCCGCCGGAAGGCCGCGCGCGGAAGCGCGGCCGCGCCGCGAGTCGGTCGAGGTCGAGCGCATGAAAGGTCCCGCCAAGCCGATCCGCCGCCGGCGCCCGCGCGCCCGGCTCGAGCCCGGCCATGTCTGGCTCGCCGGCGCCGGCCCCGGCGACCCCGGCTGCCTGACCCTCGACGTCGCCGACGCGCTCGCCCAGGCCGAGGTGGTGGTCTACGACGCGCTGGTCGACGCCGCCGTGCTCGACATGGCCGAGGGCGCCGAGCGCGTCTTCGCCGGCAAGCGCGGCGGCAAGCCGTCGGCCACCCAGGCCGACATCACCGCCCGGCTGATCGCGCTCGCCCGCGCCGGCCGCCGCGTCGTGCGGCTCAAGGGCGGCGATCCCTACGTCTTCGGCCGCGGCGGCGAGGAGGCGCGCGCGCTGGCCGCCGCCGGCATTCCCTTCCGCGTGCTGCCGGGCGTCAGCTCGGCCTTCGCCGCCGGCGCGGCGGCCGGCATCCCGGCCACCATGCGCGGCATCAACAAGGCGGTGGTGCTGGCGACCGGCCACGCCGTCGGCGCCGACGATGACCTCGACTGGGCCGCGCTCGCCGCCACCGGCCAGCCGATCATCGTCTATATGGGGCTGAAGAATCTGCCGGGCATCGCCGAGCGGCTGATCGCCGGCGGCCTCGCCGCCGCCACGCCGGCCGCCGCCATCGCCGCCGCGACGACGCCCGACCAGCGCGTCGTCGTCGCCACGCTCGCGACGCTCGCCGGCGCGGCGGCCGAGGCCGGGCTGACGGCGCCCGCGCTGGTCATGGTGGGCGACATCGTGGCGATGCGCGACGAGCTCGCCGGCTCGACGGTCGCGGACGGTGCGCCGTGAACGCGCCGCGCGGCCTGATCGTCGGCGCGCCGCGCTCGGGCGCCGGCAAGACCAGCGTCACCATCGGCCTGATGCGCGCGCTGGTGCGCCGCGGCGTGGCGGTCGCCGGCGTCAAGTCGGGGCCCGACTACATCGATCCCGGCTTCCATGCCGCCGCCACCGGCCGGCCGGGCGTCAATCTCGACAGCTGGGCGATGCCGCCGGCGCTCGTCGCGCGCCTGCTCGCCGACGCGGCGGCCGGCGCCGACCTCGTGGTTGCCGAGAGCGCCATGGGCCTGTTCGACGGCATTCCCGGCACGCCGGGCCGCTCGGGGTCGGCCGCCGACCTGGCCCGCCGCTTCGGCCTGCCTGTGCTCTTGGTCCTCGACGTGTCGGGCCAGTCGCAGACCGCGGCCGCCGTCGCCAGGGGCTTCATGGCCTATGACCGCGCGGTGACGATCGGCGGTGCGGTGCTCAACCGGCTGGGCAGCGAACGCCACCGCGCGCTCGCCGGCGCGGCGATCGCCGCGCTCGGCCTGCCGGTGGTCGGCGGCGTGCTGCGCGATCCGACGTTGAGCCTGCCGGAGCGCCATCTCGGTCTCGTGCAAGCCGGCGAGCACCCCGATCTCGCCGCCCATGTCGAGCGGCTCGCCGACGTCATGGAGGACGCCCTCGACCTCGATGCCGTGCTGGCGCTCGCCCGGCCGCTCGCCGGTCTCGACGCCGCGCCGGACGCCGCCGCCGCCGCCTTGCCGCCGCCCGGCCAGCGCATCGCGCTGGCCAGCGACGCCGCCTTCAGCTTCGTCTATCCGCATGTCGCCCGCCACTGGCGCCGCAGCGGCGCCGAGCTCGTCGCCTTCTCGCCGCTCGCCGACGAGCCGCCGCCCGACGACTGCGACGCCTGCTGGCTGCCCGGCGGCTATCCCGAGCTGCATGCCGGCCGGCTGGCCGGCGCGGCGCGCTTTCGCGCCGGGCTGCGCCGCTTCGCCGAGACGCGGCCGGTGCATGGCGAGTGCGGCGGCTTCATGGTGCTCGGCGAGAGCCTCGAGGACGCCGACGGCACCACCCATGCGATGGCCGGTCTGCTCGGCCACCGCACCAGCTTCGCCCGGCGGCGCATGAATCTCGGCTACCGCGCCGCGACGCTGTCCGCCGACGGCGTGCTCGGGCCGCGCGGCGCCACCGTGCGCGGCCACGAGTTCCATTACGCCCGCGTGCTCGACGCCGGCGACGACGCGCCGCTGGCCGAGCTGGCCGACGGCCAGGGCCGTCCGCTCGGCCCGTCCGGCGGCCGCCGCGGGCGCGTCAGCGGCACCTTCTTCCACGCCATCGCGCGGGGCTAGACGATGCGCGAGCGCGACCGCATGGCCGAACTCGTCGCCTGCCTCGGCTTCTACACCCGGCTGCCGGTCGCCGCGCGCGCCCTGCCGCCGGGCGGCTTCGCGGCGGCGCAATGGGCCGCGCCGCTCGCCGGCGCGGCGGTCGGCCTCGCCGGCACGCTCGCCTGGCTGGCTGCCACCCGGCTCGGCCTCGGTGCCTGGCCGGCCGCGCTCGCCGCGCTCGCCGCCACGATGCTCGCCAGCGGCGCGCTGCACGAGGACGGCCTGGCCGATGTCGCCGACGGCTTCGGCGGCGGCGCGACGCCGGCCGACAAGCTGGCCATCATGCGCGACAGCCGCATCGGCAGCTACGGCGTGCTGGCGCTGATTCTGTCGGTGCTGATGCGCGCGGCCGCGCTTGCCGCGCTCGCCGCGGCCGGCGCGGCCGCGGTGACGGCGGCGTTGCTCGCCGCCCACATGGCCGCCCGCGCCGCCATGCCGGCCTTCCTGCGCGCCGTGCCGCCGGCCCGCCGCGACGGCCTGTCGACCGGCCTCGGCGCCGTGCCGCGCGGCGCCGCGCTCACCGCGGCCGCGCTCGGCGGCCTGGCGCTGCTTCCCCTCGGTCTCGGCGCGGCGCTGGCGACCGCCGCCGCGCTCGGCCTTGCCGGCTGGCTGTTCGCCCGCCTGTGCCGGCGCCAGATCGGCGGCCACACCGGCGACTGCCTCGGCGCGCTCGAGCAGGGCGGCGAGGCGCTCGTGCTTCTCGCCGCCGTCGCCGCCTTCACCTGAACCGCGACCCGCCACGGAGACCGCGATGACAGCCTTCGCCACGCTCGCCGATCTGGCCGATGCCTGCCGCGCCCTGCCGGCGGCCGACGCGACGGCGGCCGCCGCCGTGTGGGCGCGTCAGGACACGCTGACCAAGCCGCCGCGCAGCCTTGGCCGGCTCGAGGCGCTGGTCGCCTGGCTCGCCGCCTGGCAGGGCCGTGCCGCGCCGCGCCTCGAGGCCGTCGACGTGCTCGTCTTCGCCGGCTCGCACGGCGTCGCCCGGCGCGGCGTCTCGGCCTTCCCGCCCGAGGTGACGGCGCAGATGGTGGCGAATTTCGACGCCGGCGGCGCGGCGATCAACCAGCTCGCCCGCCTCGCCGGGGCGCGGCTGTCGGTCGTCGCGCTCGAGGTCGAGCGGCCGACCGGCGACTTCACGCGCGGCCCGGCGATGGACGAGCCGGCGTTCCTGGCCGCGGTCGCCGCCGGCTGGAACGCCGTGACGCCGGGCCTCGACCTCGTCTGTCTCGGCGAGATGGGCATCGGCAACACCACCGTCGCCGCCGCGCTCGCGGCGGCGCTGTTCGGCGGTCCGGCGGAGGACTGGGTCGGCCCGGGAACCGGCGTCGACGCCGACGGGCTCAAGCGCAAGGCGGCCGCCGTGCGCGTCGGGCTCGCCCGCCACGCGGACACGGTCGCCGATCCGCTCGCCGCCGCCATGCGGCTCGGCGGCCGCGAGCTCGCCGCCATGCTCGGCGCCGCGCTGGCGGCGCGCCATCACCGCATTCCGCTGCTGCTCGACGGCTACGTGACGACGGCCGCCGTCGCGCCGCTCGCCCGCCTCGCGCCGGACGGCCTGGCGCATGCGCAGGCCGGCCACGTCTCGGCCGAGGCCGGCCACCGGCGGCTGCTCGGCCGGCTCGGGCTCGAACCGCTGCTCGATCTCGGCATGCGGCTCGGCGAGGGCTCCGGCGCCTGCCTCGCCGTGCCGGTGGTGCGCGGCGCGCTCGCCTGCTTTTCCGGCATGGCGAGCTTCGACGAGGCGGGCGTGGCCGCGAAGGGCTGAGGCCGGGCGCGGCCGTCCAGACCGCGGTCGCGGACGGCGGACCGGCGTCCGCTTCGCCTGGAACCGCTCAGCTCTTGCCGAGCTCGACCGAGCGCTTCTTGGCCGCCGCGACGGCCTCGTCGACGAGCTCGAGGAGCCGGTTCTCGCCCATCAGCACGGCGAGCGCGGCCGCGGTCGTGCCGTTCGGGCTGGTCACCTGCTCGCGCAGCCGGCCGGGCGCCTCGCCGCTTTCCCTGGCCAGGCAGGCGGCGCCGTAGACGGTCTGCATGGCGAGCTGGGCGGCGGTCTCGCGCGGCAGGCCGGCCTGCGTGCCGGCCTCCGTCAGGCATTCGATGAAGTGGAAGACATAGGCCGGGCCGGAGCCGGAGACCGCCGTCACCGCGTCCATCAGCGCCTCGTTGTCGATCGTCGCCACCGCGCCGCTGCGCGCCATCAGCGCCTCGACGAAGCCGAAGGTGTCGCCGTCGACATGCCGGTTGGCGAACAGCACCATCATGCCCTTGCCGATCGCCGCCGGCGTGTTCGGCATGCAGCGGATGACCGGCGCCTGGCGGCCGAGCAGCTCCTCGAAGGTGGCGACGCCGATGCCGGCCGCCACGCTGACCACCGTCGCGCCGGCTGCGACATGCGCGCGATAGGCCGGCGCCACCTCACCGATCGCCTGCGGCTTGACGGCGAAGACGACGACGTCGCCGCCGGCCGGCAGCGCGTCGGCCGATGCGACCGCGGTCACGCCGAGCCCGGCCGCGCGCGTGCGCAGCGCCTCGGTCGGCTCCACCACCGCGACGTCGGCGGGTGCCAGCGCGCCGTCGAGCCAGCCCTTCAGCATCGCGTGGCCCATGTTGCCGCAGCCCACGAGGATGACTTTCCTGCCCATTGCAACGCTCCCAATTGCGTTTCCCGGCGCGGCGCGAACCCGTTCGCCCAACAACGCGCCAGGACGATGCGCGGCAGCCGGACTGCGGTCGGGGGACGTGCAGAAAGGCCCGGCGCATCGAGACCCGGGCGCAGCAATGGACGCTGGCGCGCGCCATTGCAACAGCCGCCGGCCGGCCTTCCTCAGGCGCGGCTCTTGATCGGCAGCCGCGCCACCAGGCGCAGGCCGAGCACGGCCATCACCAGGAACAGCCACACCGGGTCGGCGCGCCGGAAGAAGAAGCTCTCGAGGAACGCGTTGAGCAGCGTGAAGACTAGGATCATCATGAAGAAGTCGGCCATCAGCACGTTCTCCTTCAGCCGCGGCACGCGCAGATAGTCGAGCATCGGCACGGCGACGAGGGTGACGAGCGCCACGGCGAGCGCCGGCAGGCCCATATAGGCGGCCAGGTCGAGATAGCTGTTGTGGCCGTGCACGATGCCGCGGATGTCCCAGGCGCGGTCGAAGGGCTGGTCGGTCATGTAGACCGTCTCGGTGCCCCAGAAGCTGGCATAGCCGTAGCCGAACCAGGGCCGCTCGGCGATCATCTCGCGCAGGAACTCCCACAGCGACAGGCGGCCGGTATAGGTGAGATCGGGCGCGATGCGCGCGGCGATGTCGCCGACCGGCTCGATCAGCACGATGCCGACGGTGCCGATCGCCGCGCCGGCGAGCCCGAAGGCGAGCAGCAGCGGCACGGCCGCGCGCATGCCGACGAGGCCCGGCAGCACGACCAGCAGCATGGCGAGCGGCACCGTGCCGGCCGTCGTCTTGGAGCCGGTGTTGGCCATGAAGACCATCGCGGCGAGAAACAGCAGCAGGCCGCCGCGCCGGCCGCGCCGCCACAGATAGAGGCCGGCGAAGGACAGGCTCGCCATCACCGGGCCGGCGATGTTCTTGTGCGTGAAGGCGCCGCGCCAGAAGCCGGCGTGCTGCGGCTCGAGCCCGTCGCCGCCATGCACGGCGACGTCGGGAAACAGCACCAGTCCGGCATAGCTCAGCCCGACGATGGTAAAGCCGGCGACCGCCAGCACCGTGGAGAAGGCCTCCGCGTCGCGCGGCAGCGCCAGCACGGCCGCCATGGTCAGGATGCCGATCAGCGTGAAGGAGGCCGTGCGCATGGCCGCGGCCGGGTCGAGCGCGTTGAGCACCGAAAGGGCGAGAAAGGCGAGCAGCAGCAGCCACCACGGGCTGACCAGGGCGCTCATCGTGCGCCGGTCGGCCAGCGCGCCGAGCCCGGCGATGGCGGCGATGCCGAGCGTGCCGAAGCCGAGCTGGTTGACGATGTCGCCGCCCTCGCCGGAAAGCTCCGCCCCGCCCGGCTGGAAGGGGCGGAAGGTGATCATGATGACGGTCAGCATCAGCGCGGCGAGCGTCGTCGCGATGCCGGCGAGCGGCAGCTGCGCGACGAGGCGCTCAGCCGCCGTCGGGCTGGCGGTATTGCTCATTGGCGTATCCGAACTCGGCGAGCAGCCGTCCGAAGCCGAACCGGAAGGGGTCGATCGCCGCCGAGACCAGGCCGCTGCGCCGGTAGTGCTTGAGGCCGCGCCACGGCGCCAGCGCCAAGAGCGCCAGGCTGCGCGCCACGACGACGGCGCGGCCGAAGGTCTGGCCGCCGCGCCGCTTGCGCTCGACCAGTGCCGAGATCACCCCGTTGCGCAGGCCGCGCTTGCGGATCCAGCCGGCCTCGAGCCGGCCGGCCGGGATCGTCTCCTCGACCGGCGCCTCGGCGCACCAGGCGAGCGTGAAGCCGCGGTCGGCCGCGCGCGCCAGGAAGTCGGAATCGCCGCCGCCCATGAAGTTGAAGCGCAGGTCGAGAAACGGCGGCGCCATCGCCTGCAGCACGGGCCGGCCGATCAACAGGTTGCCGGAGGAAAACAGCCGCGCCACGCGGCCGGTCTCGCGATAGGGCGGCGCGAACACCGGATGCTCGGCCCAGCCCGGCGACGTGCCGGCGGCGAAGCGCGGCACCTGCGGGCCGCCGACGATGGCGGCGCCGAGCGTCTCGCTCGTCCGGCACATCGTCTCCAGCCAGTCGGGCGTGGCGATCTCGTCGTCGTCGATCACCAGCAGGTGGTCGAAGGCGGGGAACGTCAGCAGCGCGGTCTCCCAGCCGGCATTGTAGGCGCAGCAGTTGCCGCGCTCGTGCGCGACGATCACCAGGCCAGCCAGCGTGCCGTCCGAGAACAGCGGCGCGGCGGCCGCCGCGCCGGCGCGCCCCTCGGCGTCGTTCTCCATCACGATCACGGCGAAGCGCCGCGCCGTGCGCTGCGCGGCGAGCGAGCGCAGCGTCGCCACGAGGTGCTCCGGCCGGCGGAAGGTTGGCACGGTGACGACGCACGCCACGGCCTGCGCATCGAGGTCGGGCGAGCGGGCGACGAGCGACACCGCGCTCTGGGTGGGCAGCATGGTCACGTTGCGGGACCCGGTTGCTTGGGACGGTCCTGCCCTCCATGTGCGCCCGCCGCGTTTAAGGATGCGTTAATCACCGCGCCGCGGCGGCCGCGGCAGGGAACCGCGCCGGCGCCCCGCGGGTTCTGCCTGCAGCCATCGTTCGACAGGAGGCAGCCATGGCCAAGAACCACGGAGCGCAGATCAAGGACGACAAGCTCTACGAGGAGCTGCGCGACGACGGCATGAGCAAGGAGAAGGCGGCGCGCATCGCCAATGCCCGCGCGCGCGGCGACCAGCCGTCCAAGAAGGGCGGCGAGGCGCCGGCCTACGAGGACTGGACGGTCGACGAGCTGCAGCACCGGGCCCGCGAGATCGGCATCGAGGGCCGCTCCAAGATGGACAAGGACGAGCTGATCGACGCGCTGCGCAACCATTGAGCCGCGCAGCGGCCGTCCGCGTTGCGGCCGGTTGCCCGATTGCCTCGAATGCGTGCCGTCGGCTTAGCGAAGCGTTAAGCACATCGCCATCGAGCGGCCGTGACGCGGCGTTTTTTGCCCCGCGTGCGGTCGCGTAAGGCGTTACGTAATGAACATTTAGCAGGTGTTGCCTCAGGCTTCGTGCCGGAAGAGAGCGCATGCACCTGGTTTTCGCCACCTCGATCGTGCCCGACGGCGCACCGACCACCGGCTACGAGATCGCCAACGCGGCGATCCTGGCCGGTCTGCGTCGTGCCGGGGTGCGCGTCAGCGTCGTCGGCTTCGCCTGGCCCGAATCGGCGGCCGCCGACCTGGGCGACGCGGTCGTGATCGGCCGCCTCGACGTGCGCAACGAGACCGCCGACCCCGCCACCAAGCTGCGCTGGCTGGCCGCCGCGCTCGCCGGCCGGCTGCCGGTTTCCTGTGCCAAGCTGCGCGCGCTGCCGGCGGCCGCCCTGCGCGATGCGCTCGCCGCCCTCGAGCCCTATGACGGCTACGTGCTCAACGGCGTGCACATGGCCGGCGCCTTCGGCCCGCTGTTCGCCGACCGGCCCGCGCTCTACGTGGCGCACAATGTCGAGCACCGCTCGGCGGCCGAGAACGCGGCTGCCGCGTCGAGCCCGCTCGAGCGGCTGCTGTTCCGCCGCGAGGCGCGGCTGCTCGCCGCCCTCGAGCGGCGGCTGTGCCGCGAGGCCGGCTTCGTCTTCACCCTGTCGGAGGACGACCGCCAGACGCTCGGCCTGGACGAGAGCCGCGCGGCGACGCTGCCGCTCGTCACCCGCGAGACGGCGCCCGGCCGCGGGACGCCGCGCCGCACGCAGTTCGATGCCGCGCTGATCGGCACCTGGACCTGGCAGCCCAACCGCATCGGCCTCGAATGGTTCTTCGACGCCGTGGTGCCGCTGCTCGATCCCGGCTTCACCGTCGCGGTCGCCGGCCGCGTGCCGGCGGGGCTGCGCGCGCCGGCGCCGAACGTGCGGCTCGTCGGCCGCGTCGAGGACGCCGCCGCCTTCGTGCGCTCGGGCCGCGTCGTGCCGCTGGTCAGCCGCGCCGGCACCGGCGTCCAGCTCAAGACCATCGAGACCTTCGAGCAGGGCCTGCCGAGCGTCGCCACCACACGCTCGGTGCGCGGCATCGCCCGCGTGCCCGGCAACTGCACGGTGACCGACGATCCGGCCGCCTTCGCCCGGGCGCTGCAGGCCGCCGCCGCCGCGCCGCACGACGTCGACGGCGCCGCCTTCCACCGCGCCCAGCGGCAGGCGCTCGACGCGGCGATGGCCGCCGGCCTGCGCCGGCTCGGCTTCGCGGCGGCACCGGGCAGGGCCGCGTGATGCTGCAGGCCGCCGCTCCCGCCGATGCCTTCCCGCGTCGCGAGATTCTCGGCTCGGAGGTTGCCGCGCTCGCCTGGGACGACGGCATCGCGCTGCTGCGCCGGCGCCTTGCCGAACGCCGCTTCACCAAGGTGAGCTTCCTCAACGCGCACAATGCCAACATCGCCTGCGCCGATGCGGCGTTCCGCGAGGCGCTGGCCGATTTCCTGGTGCTGCCCGACGGCATCGGCGTCGACATCGCCGCCAGGCTGCTCTACGGCCGGCCGTTTCCGGCCAATCTGAACGGCACCGACCTGGTACCGGCGCTGCTGCGCGCCGAGACGCGGCCGCTGCGGGTCGGCCTGCTCGGCGCCCGGCGGGCCAATGCCGAGCGCGCCGCCGCCGTGCTCGCCGCGCAGGCGCCGCAGCACCGCTTCGAGGTGATCCACGACGGCTATTTCACGGCCGACGAGGAGCCGGCGATCGTCGCGCGCATCGCCGAGATCCGGCCGGACATCCTGCTGGTGGCGATGGGCGTGCCGCGCCAGGAGATGTGGATCGCGGAGAACCTGACGGCCGACCACTGCACCATGCCGATCGCGGTGGGCGCGCTGCTCGATTTCCTCAGCGGCGCGGTGAGCCGCGCGCCGGGCTGGATGCGGCGGCTGCGCATCGAGTGGCTCTACCGGCTGCTGCTCGAGCCGCGCCGGCTGTGGCGGCGCTACGTGCTCGGCAACCCGCTGTTCCTCGCCCGCGTGCTCGGCGTCCTGGCGCGGCGCCGCGGGGCGGACCGGTGAACCGCCGCGTGCCGCCCGAGACGCTCGGCGCCGCCGCGCCGCAGGCCGCCGCCGGCGCGCCGCCGGCCGCCCTGGTGACGCCGAGCTACGCCGCCGACTTCGAGCGCTGCCGGCTGTTGTGCCGCTCGGTCGACCGGCACGTCAGCGGCGCCACGACGCACTATCTGCTGGTCGCCGGCCACGACGTCGCCCGCTTCCGCGCGCTCGAGGGGCCGAACCGCGTGGTGGTCGACGAGCGCGACCTGCTGCCGGCCTGGCTGCACTGCGTGCCCGACCCGAGCGACCTGTTCCGCCGGCGCATCTGGGTCAGCCGGCGCACCATGCCGCTGCGCGGCTGGCACGTGCAGCAGCTTCGCCGGCTCGCCGTCGCCGAGGCGCTGGACGAGCCGACGCTGGTCTATCTCGATTCCGACGTCGTCTTCCTCAAGCCGTTCGACTGCGCCCGCTTCTGGCGCGACGGGGCGTTGCGGCTCTACCGCCGCGACGGCGCCCTGCCGCAGAGCGGCGAGCATCCGGCCTGGGCGCGCAGCGCCGGTCGCCTGCTCGGCCTGCCCGCCGACCGCACGACGACGCACGACTACATCGCCACGCTGATCGCCTGGCGCCGCGACGCGGTCCTCGCCATGCTGCGCCACATCGAGGCGCGCGCCGGGCGCCACTGGGTGGCGGCCGTCGCATCGACCCGCCGCTATTCCGAGTGCATGATCTACGGCCGCTATGTCGACGAGGTGCGCGGCGGCGAGGGCCACTTCCCCGACCCCGACGGCTTCTGCCGCGTCTACTGGTCGGGGCCGGCGCTGTCGGGCGAGGGCATCCGCGCCTTCGCCGCGGGCATGGCGCCGGGCCAGGTGGCTGTCGGCATCCAGTCCTTCGTCGGCAGCGACCTCGCCGCGATCGAGCGCCTCGTCGCCGAGAGCTGAGGCCGCGGCGCCGGCACGGCCCGTCGCACACTGTTCGTGCGCGTACATTAGCCGGCATCGCGATGGCATTCCGGGCCGAATTGGCGCACTACAGCGTCTGCGGCAGCATGGACCGTTGCGATGGGGGCGACGGTCGGGCGCTGCCGTCGGCATGGGGGACAGCGATGGCGGGTGCGGACGGCTACCGGAACAGGCTTCTCGCGAAGCTCTCTGCGACGGATGCCGGCGTGCGGAAAGCCGATCTCGAGCTCGTCGCGCTGCATTCGGGCATGGTGCTGGAAGCGCCCGACACGCCGCTCGAGCATGTCTATTTTCCCGAGGACGGCGTGATCTCGATGATCACCCGCGCCGCCGGCGTGAAGAACGTCGAGATCGGCGTGGTCGGCCGCGAAGGGCTGGCCGGGGTTCCCGCGGTGCTCGGCGACGACCGCTCGGTCAACGAGGCGCTGGTCCAGATCGAGGGCGCGGCGTGGCGCGTCCCCTGCGATGCGCTGCGGCGCGTGGTCGACAGCGATCCGGTGGCGCGCGGCGTGCTGCTTTGCTACGTGCAGAGCTTCTTCATCCAGACCGCCCACACCGCGCTGACCAACGCGCGCGCCCGCGTCGAGCAGCGCCTGGCGCGCTGGCTTCTGATGGTGCACGACCGCGTCGACACGATGCGCCTCGAGCTGACGCACGAGTTCCTCGCCACCATGCTCGGCGTGCGTCGGCCGGGCGTGACGGTGGCGCTGCACCTGCTGGAGGGTCGCGGTGCCATCCGCTCGCGCCGTGGCGAGGTGGTGGTCGTCGACCGCGCCAGCCTGGAGGAGGTGGCCGGCGTCTTCTACGGCGTGCCCGAGGCGCACTACCGGCGCATTCTCGGCTGCGAATGACGGCATTCCCGAGACCGGCAAGCCATTGTTCCCGAGCGGACAGAAGCTGGCGTTTCGACGCCAGGTTGTCGATAGTTCCGGTTCGGCAACGTGCCGGACGAGGAGCCCGCCATGCAACCGCTTCATGTTTCGCGGGGCGCTGCGAGCGCCGCGCGCCAGTACGTGATGACACGCGCCAGACGACAGCAAGTGATCTCGACGTCGCAGGCCGTGCGCGCGCTGCGCATGGTGCTGCCGGATTGCGCGCTGTCCGATCGCGAGCTTGCCGACCTGGTCGCCGAGGCGGCCATCGCGCACGGCGTGAGCGTGAGCTTCGACGGCGACGGCGACAGCACACCGCGGCCGGACGCTGCCTGAGCGGCCGCCGGGGCGCTACACCGGGCGCGGCGCCGGCCGGCGCAGCGCCGTGTAGGTGAGCACGGCCGAGGCGAGATAGAGCACGGCGAACAGCCCGTTGAGCGCGACGACCAGCGCCTGCGTCTCGTGCACCGCGCCGAGCAGGTGGACGAGCAGCAGCGCCTTGGCCGCGCCGAGCAGCGCCAGGTTGATGGCGCGCAGCCCGGTCTGGCCGCGCGCGAACAGAAGCTCGGCCTGATACTCGACCAGGTTGCGCAGCCCCGGCACGAACAGCGCCAGGATGAGCAGCGGCGCGGCCTGCGCCACGTTGCCGCCGAGCAGCGTCGGCCGCACCGCCAGCACCGCGGCGAGCGCCAGCAGCGCCAGCGTGGAGACGGCGAAGATCGTGCCCTCGATGCCGACGCGCAGGCCGAGGCGCGACAGCAGGTCCGGCGCCCGCATCATGCGCTGCACGAGCAGCATCGAGAAGGTGCGGATGGGGATCGCGGTCAGGTCGACGAGCCGCATGATGATGGCGTAGAGGCCGGCGAGCTTGGGGCCGCCGAGCGCCAGCACCAGGAGCTTGTCGAGCTCCATCTGCAGGTAGAACAGCATCTCGGCGCCGGCGACATAGGCCGCGTCGGCCATCCGTCGCCAGTAGAGCGCCGGCCTGAGCCGGAGCCGGCCGCGCGGGTAGAACACCGTCACGGCGACCGCCAGCGTCGCGCCGTTGGCGGCCAGATAGAACATCGTCCAGGTCGACAGGTCGCCGCCCGCCTGGAGCGCGAAGACGACGGCCGCCAGCGCGCGCGCCATGGTGCCGAGGATGACGAGCACGGCACCGCGGCCGAACCGGTTGAGCCCGTTGTTGACGATCACCACCGCCTCCGCCGGCCGCCACAGGAGCGTCTCGGCCGCGACGACCGCGGCGAAGATGCCGAGGCTCAGTTCGCCGGCAAAGAAGATGGCGTGCGTGGCGAGGCCGGCGAGCGCCAGCGCCGGCAGCGACAGCGCCGACCACATCAGGAAGCCGGCGGTGTAGGTGCCGAGCAGCCGCGGCTTGACGGTCGCCACCCGGTAGAGCGTGGCGATGAAGCCGAAGCCGAGCAGGCGCGACAGCATGACGCCGGCCGCCGAGGCGGTGGCGAACAGGCCGAACTCGGCGATCGACAGGGTGTTGGCGAGCACGACGAAGTAGACCAGCGAAAACACCAGCCGGCCGGCCGAGCCGCTGATCGCCTGCAGGTAGGCCTGCATGGCCGCCCGCTCGCCGCTGACCAGTGTGCGCAGAATGCGCGCCGGGCTGCCCATCATCCGCTCCTTTCGGCGTCGGCGGGAGCCTAGCGGGCAAAGCTTAATGGCGGGTTCCGTGGGAACGGCCGCCGCGCGAGCGTCCGGCGGCCGCACAACCGCAGCGCGCGTTTGCGGTTGCGCGTTAACGCTTTGTTTTCCACGTCCCTTTAGCTTGCCTTAAGACCCGCCTGCGCCGATCGGCGCGGGGTTCCACGTATGCGAGAGCTGGCGACGCGATGCACGATTCCGACAGCCAAGACCGGAGCGAGCGCGGCCGTTCGCTGCTAGATGCGGTGCCTGCGGCGCACGGCCGGCCGGCACAGCCGTCGTCGCGCTCGCTGCTCGAGGCCGCGCCGGCGCCGCCGGAGGATGCGGTGGCGCGCCATCGTCTCGCCCGCGCGCGCCGCCGCGCCGCATCCGATCCGCATGCCGATGCGCCGGGCGGCGACATCCCGGCCGGCGAGCCCGCCGCCGAAGCGCCGGCGCGCAAGCCGCTCGGCGCGCGCCTGCGCGGCGGCTTCGAGCGCGTG
>NZ_JAOAOP010000109.1 GCF_030398335.1 Aquibium sp. A9E412 | reverse complement strand
CGGCCGCCGGCGCGGGGCTCGCCTTCGTCGTGCAGAAGCACGACGCCTCGCGGCTGCACTACGATTTCCGGCTCGAGTGGGACGGCGTGCTGAAGAGCTGGGCGGTGACCAGGGGGCCGAGCCTCGACCCGTCGGAAAAGCGGCTCGCCGTGCGCACCGAGGACCACCCGCTCGCCTATGGCGGGTTCGAGGGCACGATCCCGCAGAAGGAGTATGGCGGCGGCACGGTGATGCTGTGGGACCGCGGCACCTGGGAGCCGGAGACCGACCCGCAGGAGGGGCTGGCCGAGGGCAAGCTCACCTTCACGCTGCACGGCGAGCGGCTGTCGGGCAAGTGGTCGCTGGTGCGCATGCGCCGCCGCAAGGGCGAGAGCCGCGAGAACTGGCTGCTCGTCAAGAACGACGACGGGGCGGCCTTGCGCCGCGGCGACGTGCTCAACAAGCATGCCAAGAGCGTGGCGAGCGGCCGCACGATGCGCCAGATCGCCACGTCGGACGTGCAGTGGTCGGGCGCGGCCGGCGACGGTGCGGCCGGGCGGCAGACGCCGAAGACGCCGAAGACGTCGAAGGCCGCCGGCAAGGCGCCGGCTGCGCCACGCCGGCGCCGGCCCGGCGCCAAGACGGCGATGCCGCGCTGGCGCGAGCCGCAGCTCGCCACCCTGGTCGATGCCGCGCCGGAGGGCGAGGCCTGGCTGTCGGAGATGAAGTATGACGGCTACCGCGCACTGATCGCGGTGGCCGGCGGCCGGGCGCGCGTCTACACGCGCAACGGCAAGGACTGGACCGACCGCTTCCCGGCGGTCGCCGAGGCCGCCGCCGGGCTCGCCACCGACGGCACGCTGATCGACGGCGAGATCGTCGCCTTCGGGGCCGGCGGGCGCACCGACTTCTCCGCGCTGCAGCAGGCGCTGAAGACGGGCGGCGCGCTCACCTGCTTCGTCTTCGACCTTCTGGAGGAGGACGGCGAGGACCTGCGCGACCGGCCGCTGGTCGAGCGCAAAGGGCGGCTCGAGGCGCTGATCGGCGAAGGCAGCGCGCCGCTCGTCTACTCCGCCCATGTGCTGGGCGGCGCGGCGGCCGTGCACGAGAAGGTCTGCGCGGCCGGCCACGAGGGCATCGTCGCCAAGCGCGCCGACGCGCCCTACCGCTCCGGCCGCTCGCGCGCCTGGCTCAAGGTCAAGTGCTCGAAGCGCCAGGAGCTGGTCATCGGCGGCTGGTCGCCGTCCGACAAGAAGGGCCGCGCCTTCTCCTCGATCCTGCTCGGCGCCTACGAGGGCGACAGGCTGGTCTATCGCGGCCGGGTGGGCAGCGGCTTCGACGGCGATGCGCTCGACGCGCTGGCCGACAGGTTCCGCAGCCGCGCGCGCAAGACCTCGCCCTTCGCCGACCTGCCGCGGGCTATCGCGCGCGGCGCGCGCTTCGTGACGCCCGACCTGGTGGCCGAGATCGAGTTCACCGAATTCACCGCCGACGGCATGGTGCGCCACGGCGTGTTCAAGGGCCTGCGCGAGGACAAGGCGGCGCGCGCCGTGACGCTGGAGCGGGCCGAGGAGGAGACCGTGGCCGAGACGCAAGCGCAGGGCGAGGCGCGCGACAGCTTCGCCGGCATCCGCCTGTCGAGCCCCGACAAGGTGCTGTTCGCCGGCCAGGGGGTGACCAAGGCCGATCTCGCGGCGCATTACGAGCGCGTCGCGGAGCGCATGATGCCGCTCGTCGAGAACCGCCTGGTCAGCCTGGTGCGCTGCCCGCAGGGGCGCTCGAAATCGTGCTTCTTCCAGCGTCACGGCCACAAGGGGTTTCCGGAGGCGCTGAAGCGCATGGAGATCGCCGAGGCCGACGGCAAGCGCGACAGCTATCTGTTCGCCGAGGATCTGGCCGGGCTCGTCGCCGCGGTGCAGATGGGCACGCTGGAGTTCCACATCTGGGGCTCGCGCATCGACCGGCTGGAGCGGCCCGACCGGCTGGTCTTCGACCTCGACCCGGACGAGAGTATCACCTTCAAGGACGTGCGCGCGGCCGCCTTCGACCTGCGCGCGCGGCTTGCCGCGCTCGGGCTGGAGACGGTGGCGCTGGTCACCGGCGGCAAGGGCATCCATGTCGTCGCGCCGCTCGAGCGGCGCGCGGAGTGGCCGCAGGTCAAGCAGTTCGCGCGCGACTTCGCCTACGGCCTGGCCGAGGAGGACAGCGGGCGCTACGTCGCCAAGGCCGCGAAGGCCAAGCGCAGCGGCCGCATCTTCCTCGACCGGCTGCGCAACGAGCGCGGCGCCACCGCGATCGCGCCCTATTCGACGCGCGCGCGGCCCGGCGCGCCGGTGGCGATGCCGGTCTCCTGGGACGAGCTCGAGACGCTGGAGGCGGCCAACACCTTCGGCCTCGCCGAGGCGGCGCGCCGGGTCGGCGAGGCCGACCCGTGGGCCGAGGCGGCCGCGTGGCGCCAGTCGGTCACCAAGGCGATGCGCGACAAGGTGGCGCGCGCGTGAGCCGGCGGGCCGCCGGCGCGGCGGCGCTTGCCAGGGCGGTGCGACTCGGGCCTCATCCGGCCCGCACGCAGGAGGGGAGCCGATGCCGACAGCCGCCGCCTATCTCGGCGCGGCGATCGCCGAGATCGCCGGCTGCTTCGCGTTCTGGGCCTGGCTGCGGCTCGACAAGCCGGCCTGGTGGCTGCTGCCGGGGCTCGTCTCGCTCGCCGTCTTCGCCTGGCTCCTGACGCTCGCCGAGGTCGGCGCGGCCGGCCGCGCCTATGCGGCCTATGGCGGTGTCTACATCGCCAGCTCGCTCGCCTGGCTGTGGCTGGTCGAGGGCGTGCGGCCCGACCGCTGGGACGTCGTCGGCGCGAGCATCTGCCTGGTCGGCGCGGCCATCATCGTCGCCGCGCCGCGCGCCCCCGCCTGACGCGAAGCGACGGCAAACCGATGATGCACATGCCGGATTCTGCCAGAACGCATGGCATCTTGCCGCCGTTCTGCGTCGCACTGAATCATAAAACGGCTCCAACATATTGATTTTACGGACTTTCCGGCGCTGGACCGGTTTCCGATTCGCTTGGCAACGCGCTATCGCGCGCGGCAGAAGGCGACGATGCGGTCGCGGGCATGGCGCGCCTCCGGCATGTCGATCAGCGGCCAGACATGGATCATGTCCGGCTCGAGCACCAGCTCGACGTCGACCCCGGCGGCCGCCGCGCGCTCGGCGAACAGCACCGTGTCGGGGCTCAGGACGTCGCGCGTGCCCGAGAGCACCAGCGTCCTCGGCAGCACCGACAGGTCGCCGTAGAGCGGGCTGACGCGCCAGTCGGTGCGCGCCAGCGCCGGCGCGTAGAGCGCCACGGCCTCCAGCCCGCCGGGGATGTCGAGCCAGGGGTCGCGGTCGGCCATGCGGCGGATCGCCGGGTTGGCGAGCGACATGTCGAGGCCGGGCGAGATCAGCACCTGGCGCCCGGGCGCCGGCAGGCCGGCCTCGGCGGCCATCATGGTCAGCACCAGCGCCATGTTGCCGCCGGCCGAATCGCCCATCAGGATCAGCCGGTCGGCCGGTTCCTCCTCGACCAGCCGGCGGTAGAGCGCGCGCATCGGCGCGAAGATCGCCTCGAAGCTGTGTTCGGGGGCGAGCGGATAGATCGGCACGGTGAGCGTGGCGTCGAGGCGCTCGGCCAGCTCGGCGATCAGGCGCCAGTGATGCGGCGTGATCTCGAAGCAGTAGGCGCCGCCGTGCAGGTAGACGATGGCCGGCCCGCCGGCCGCGCCGCCGCGCCGGCGCACCCGGAAGACCGGCATGGCGGCGACGCGCTGCTCGGTGACGGCCAGCCGGCGCGCCACGGCGGCGGGCGGGCGGTGGTCCTGGCGCGTGCGGGCGCGGGCGATCCAGGCGTGCAGGTTCTCCGGCGAGGCGAACGCCTTCTTGCGGGTCGCCTTGAGGACGAAGGCGACGAGGTGGCTCTTGAAGCTCGGCATGGCGCGGTCCGGTCAGGCCACAGCTATAAAGCGTTTGCAGGCGAAACGGGACCCGGTTCGCCGTCCGCACAACGCGTCATAAAGAGCGTTTGCAGGCGAAACGGAACCCGGTTCGCCGTCCGCACGACGCGTCGGGCAAGACCGGCAGGAGCCGCGCTGTCCTTCGGCCAGGTGCAGGACGGCTCCGCCGCGTTGCAGCCGGGCGGCCGCCGTGTCAGCTCCGGTTGCGGCGGGCGGCGCGTTCGGCGCGCGAGCGCCGGCGCGGTGCGCCGTCGGCCGCGTCGGCCGTCGCCGGGGTCCGGCGCGCGGGCAGCGGCACCCGGGCGGCGAGCCGCGGGAAGGGGTCGACCTTGTTGGGCAGCGCCATGGCGTTGACGAAATGCTCCTGGAAGCGCGATTCCAGCGCCGTCTCGATCTTCTCGATGCGGCGCACCGTCTGCTCGATCTCGCGCCGGTAGTCGCGGTTGAGCAGCGCCATGCGCGCCCCGGTGCCGGCCGCGTTGCCGATGGCGGAGACCTTGTCGAGCTCGCAGTCGGGGATCAGGCCGAGCACCATGGCGTATTTCGGGTCGATGAAGGAGCCGAAGGCGCCGGCGAAGCGGATGGTGTCGACCGCCGTCACGCCCTGCTTTTCCATCAGGAGCCGGATGCCGGCATAAAGCGCGGCCTTGGCGAGCTGGATGGCGCGCACGTCGTTCTGGGTGATGGTGAGGCGCGGCGCGGCCTCGCTCAGCACGTAGGAGAAGGTGCGGCCGGCGGCCACCACGCGCGGGTTGCGGGCGGCCAGCGCGCCGTCGATGACGCCGTCCTCGGAGATGATGCCGGCGAGATACATCTCGGCGATCACCTCGATGATGCCCGACCCGCAGATGCCGGTGACGCCGGTGGGCCCGAGCGCCTCGGCGAAGCCCGGCTCGTGCGACCACGGCTCGGTGCCGATCACCCGGAAGCGCGGCTCCAGCGTCTCGGGGTCGATGCGCACGCGCTCGATGGCGCCCGGCGCGGCGCGCTGGCCGGCCGAGATCTCGGCGCCCTCGAAGGCCGGGCCGGTCGGCGAGGAGGCGGCGACGACGCGGCTGCGGTTGCCGAGCACGATCTCGGCATTGGTGCCGACGTCGACGATCAGCATCATCTCGTCCTGCCGGTGCGGCCCTTCCGACAGCGTCACGGCGGCGGCGTCGGCGCCGACATGGCCGGCGATGCACGGCAGCAGGTAGAGCCGCGCGCCGGGGTTGAGGTCGAGCGCCAGGTCGTCCGCGCGCGCCTTGACGGCGCCCGACACGGCGAGCGCGAAGGGCGCGCCGCCGAGCTCGGTCGGATCGATGCCGAGGAACAGGTGGTGCATGATCGGATTGGCGACGAACACGGCGTCGAGCACGTCGGCTCGCTCGGCCTGGCCGTCCGCGCACACCTTGTCGACCAGCTTGGAGACCGCCTCGCGCACCGCCCGGGTCATGGCGTCGCGGCCTTCCGGGTTCATCATCACGTAGGAGACCCGGCTCATCAGGTCCTCGCCGAAGCGGATCTGCGGGTTCGACGCGCCGGCCGAGGCGGCGACGCGGCCCGACAGCAGCGACACCAGATGCATGGCGATGGTCGTCGAGCCGATGTCGCAGGCCAGCCCGTAGGCCTCGTTCTTGAGGCCGGGCCACAGCGCCACGATGCGCGGCACGTCGTCCTCGCCGTCCTGGTGGATGGCCGCCGTGACGGCCCACTCGCCCTCGCGCAGAATGGACTGGACGACGGGCAGCAGATGCGCGTCGGCCTCCAGCCGGCCGTAGCCCCACTCGCGCATCAGCGCCGCCTTGAGCCGGTCGAGGTCGCCGAGCGGCTTGTGCATGTCGGGCTCCTCGACCTCGACATAGCACAGGTTGAGCGCCGGCCGGCGCTCGATCACCTTGTCGTCGGCGTCCTTGCGCACGACCTGGGCGTTGATCACGGTGTCCTGCGGCACGTCGACCACCAGGTCGCCCTGGATGGTGGCCGAGCAGGACAGGCGGCGGCCTTCCGGCAGGGTGCGCTTCTCGGCGTAGCGCGCCTCCTTCGGTCCGACCGGCGAGACGTGGTCGGGCGCCGAGACGATCTTGTGCTTGGCGAAATGGCCCTGCTGGATCTCCACCTGGCAGCGGCCGCAGGTGGCGCGGCCGCCGCACACGCTCTCGACATAGACGCCGAGCTGGCGCGCGGCGTCGAGGATCGGCGTGCCGACGGGAAAGCGGCCGCGCTTGCCCGAGGGCATGAACAGCACGAGGGGGTCGTCGAGCTTGGGGTGCTGGTTCATTCGCCGTGCGTCCTTCGTCGCGGCTTCACGCCGTTGTCCGTGGCGGCCGTGCGCGGGGCGGGCCCCCGCGATGCGGCGCCCGGCGGTGGCCGGGTCGCCTCGGGCGGAAACCGGTCGCG
>NZ_JAOAOP010000108.1 GCF_030398335.1 Aquibium sp. A9E412 | reverse complement strand
GGTGCGGCTGCGCGCCCGCGAGGCCGGCGTCGACCTGCGCCGCATGCCGGGCAGCGGTCCGGCCGGCCGCATCACGCACGACGATCTCGACGCCTTCCTGAAGAGCGGCGGCGCGCCGGCCGGCGCTGGCCGGGCGCGGCTGCCGGACACATCCGTCGAGGAGGTGCCGGTGCGCGGCCTGCGCCGCCGCATCGCCGAGCGCATGGCGCTGGCCGCCGCGCGCATCCCGCACATCACCTATGTCGAGGAGGTCGACGTCACGGCGCTGGAGGAGCTGCGCGCGCGCCTCAACGCCGGGGAGCGGCCGGACCGGCCGCGCCTCACCGTCATGCCCTTCCTGATGCTCGCCATGGTGCGCGCCATCGCCGAGCACCCGCATCTCAACGCCCGCTACGACGACGAGGCCAACATCGTCCACCGCCATGGCGGCGTGCACATCGGCATGGCCGCGCAGACCGCCTCCGGGCTGATGGTGCCGGTGGTGCGCCACGTCGAGGCGCGCGACCTGTGGGACTGCGCGGCCGAGGTCAACCGGCTGGCCGAGGCCGCCCGCGCCGGCACCGCCACGCGCGAGGAGCTTTCGGGCTCGACCATCACCGTCACCTCGCTCGGCCCGCTCGGCGGCATCGTCACGACGCCGGTCATCAACCATCCCGAGGTCGCCATCGTCGGCGTCAACAAGATCGTCACCCGGCCGGTCTGGCAGGATGGCGGCTTCGTGCCGCGCAGGATGATGAACCTGTCGTCGAGCTTTGACCACCGCATCATCGACGGCTGGGACGCGGCGGTCTTCGTCCAGCGCATCAAGGCGCTGCTCGAGACCCCGGCCACCATCTTCCTGGAGGGCTGAGGCCATGAAGGAGATCTCCTGCAAGCTCCTGGTGATCGGCGGCGGCCCCGGCGGCTATGTCTGCGCCATCCGCGCCGGCCAGCTCGGCCTCGACACGGTGATCGTCGAGAAGGCGCGGCTCGGCGGCACCTGCCTGACCGTCGGCTGCATCCCCTCCAAGGCGCTGATCCACGCCGCCGACGAGTTCGCCGCCGTGCGCGCCATGGCCGCCGGCGGCGCGCCGACGGGCATCACCGTGGCCGAGCCGGCGATCGACCTCGCCCGCACCGTGGCCTGGAAGGACGGCATCGTCGACCGCCTCACGCTCGGCGTCGCCGGCCTGCTGAAGAAGGCGCGGGTCAAGACCGTCACCGGCCACGCCCGCTTCCGCGACGGCAAGACCGTCGAGGTCGACACCGAGACCGGGCCGCAGGTGATCCGCGCCGATGAGGTGGTGATCGCCACCGGTTCCGCCCCGGTGGCGCTGGCCGACCTGCCCTTCGGCGGCGACGTCGTCACCTCGACCGCGGCGCTGGCGCTCACCGCCCTGCCCGGCCGGCTGGCGGTCGTCGGCGCCGGCTATATCGGCCTCGAGCTCGGCACCGCCTTCGCCAAGCTCGGCGCGGCGGTCACCGTCGTCGACGTCGCGCCGCGCATCCTGCCGGCCTACGACGCCGAGCTCGTCCGGCCGGTCGCCGCGCGGCTCGAGGCGCTCGGCGTGCGGCTGCTGACCGGCACCGCGGTGAAGGGCTTTCGCGACGGCGAGCTCTTGCTCGAGAGCGACGACGGCGGGGCAACCTCGGTCGCCGCCGACAAGGTGCTGGTCGCCGCCGGCCGGCGCGCCGCGCTGGAAGGCTGGGGGCTCGAGGAGATCGACCTCGACATGGACGGCCCGTTCCTGCGCATCGACGAGCGCTGCCGCACCTCGATGCGCGGCGTCTACGCCATCGGCGACGTGACCGGCGAGCCGATGCTCGCCCACCGCGCCATGGCGCAGGGCGAGATGGTGGCCGAGATCGTCGCCGGCCACGACCGGGTGTTCGACAAGGCGGCGATCCCGGCCGTCTGCTTCACCGACCCCGAGATCGTCACCGTCGGCCTGTCGCCGGAGGCCGCGCGCGCCACCGGCCGCGAGATCAGGACGGCGAGCTTTCCCTTCCAGGCCAACGGCCGGGCGATGACGCTGTCGGCCGAGGACGGCTTCGTGCGCGTCGTGGCGCGCGCCGACAACCATCTGGTGCTCGGCATCCAGGCGGTCGGCCGCGGCGTGTCGGAGCTCGCCGCCGCCTTCTCGCTGGCGCTCGAGATGGGCGCCCGGCTCGAGGACGTCGCCGCCACCGTGCACGCCCACCCCACGCTCGGCGAGGCGTTTGCCGAGGCGGCGATGCGCGCGCTCGGCCACGCCCTGCACGTCTGACGCGGCCGCCGCGCGCCGGCCGCCGGCGATGGCCGGTGGACATCGGCCGCAACCGCGCTTGTCAACCGGCCTTGCGGCCGGCTATCACGCGCCAGGGACGAAACAAACGTACGCCGGCCAAAGAGCGTCCGTCCGAAGGGGGAGTGAGCGGCAGTCACCATGCCGAAAATGATCGACGTCCAGAACGTGACCAAGCGTTTCGGCAATGTGCTGGCGGTCGACGACTGCTCGCTGCATGTCGAGACCGGCTCCATCACCGGTCTGATCGGCCCGAACGGCGCCGGCAAGACGACGCTGTTCAACATGGTGGCCGGCGCCTTCGCCCCCACCTCGGGCCGCATCCTGCTCGACGGCGAGGACGTCACCGGCCTGCCGGCGCATGCGCTGTTCGATCGCGGGCTGATGCGCACCTTCCAGATCGCCCAGGAATTCACCCGCATGACGGCGCTCGAGAACCTGCTCACCGTGCCCTCGGAGCAGGCCGGCGAGAGCATCTTCAACGCCTGCTTCCGGCGCGGCCGGGTGCTCGCCGAGGAGGCCGAGACGCGCGCCCGCGCCGAGGAGGTGCTGGCCATGCTGCGGCTGACGCCGATGCGCAACGAGCTGGCCGGCAATTTGTCCGGCGGCCAGAAGAAGCTGCTCGAGCTCGGCCGCGTGATGATGGGCCACCCCAAGGTGGTGCTGCTCGACGAGATCGCCGCCGGCGTCAACCGCACGCTGCTCAACGAGCTCGCCCAGGCGGTCGAGCGGCTCAACCGCGAGGAGGGCCTCACCTTCTTCGTCATCGAGCACGACATGGACCTGATCGCGCGGCTGTGCGACCCGGTCATCGTGATGGCCGCCGGCAGCGTGATGGTCGAGGGGCCGATGGAGGAGATCCGCCAGAACCCGGAGGTCGTCGAGGCCTATTTCGGCGGCGGCATGTCGACGGAGGCCCGCCCATGAGCCTGCTCGCGATGGCCGGCGTGACGGCCGGCTACGGCGGCGCCAACATCCTCAACGGCGTGAACATCGAGATCGAGGCGCACGAGATCGGCGTCGTCGTCGGCCCCAACGGCGCCGGCAAGTCGACCACGCTCAAGGCGCTGTTCGGCCTGCTCACCGTGTCGGCCGGCACGATCCGCTTCGACGGCACCGACATCACCAACATGGCGCCCGAGAAGCTGGTCCGGCTCGGCCTGTCCTTCGTGCCGCAGGAGTTCAACGTGTTCCCGACCATGTCGGTGCACGAGAACCTCGAGATGGGCGCCTATGTGCGGCGCGATTCCTTCGGCCACCTGATCGACCAGGTCTACGGCTTCTTCCCGCCGCTCAAGGAGAAGCGCCGCCAGCCGGCGGGCGAGCTGTCGGGCGGCCAGCGCCAGATGGTGGCGATCGGACGCGCGCTGATGACCGAGCCCAAGCTCTTGCTGCTCGACGAGCCGACGGCTGGCCTGTCGCCGCGCTACATGGGCGAGATCTTCGAGCGCATCGTCGCCATCAACAAGGCCGGCACCGGCATCCTGATGGTCGAGCAGAACGCGCGCCAGGCGCTCGCGCTGGCCGACCGCGGCTTCGTGCTGGCCGGCGGCCAGAACCGATTCACCGGCACCGGCGCGGAGCTTCTGGCCGATCCCGAAGTCGCGCGCAGCTTTCTGGGCGGGGGAGAGTGAGACCATGACCGAAGCCGGCCTGCTTGCCGCCCTGCCGATCAACGAGTTCGTCTTCTTCATCAACAAGGCGGTGATCGCCGGGCTGATCATCGGCTCGATCTACGCGCTCGGCGCCGTCGGCGTGACGCTCGTCTTCGGCATCCTGCGCTTCGCGCATTTCGCGCATGGCGACATGATGACGTCGGGCGCCTTCATCGCGCTGCTGCTGATGCTGTTGGCGCCGGGCGCCGGCGCGCTGGTCGGCCTGCCGACGGCCTTCGTGCTGCTGCCGGTCGCCATGCTGCTGACGGCCGGCCTCGCCGTCGTCCTCGACCGCTGGTTCTACCGCCCGCTGCGGGTCGCCAACGTGCGGCCGGTGGTCATCGTCATGGCCTCGGTCGGCGTCATGCTGATGATGCAGGGCGTCATCCGGCTGTTCGCCGGCACCGGCACCCGGCAGCTCTATGTCGGCGTCAAGGACATCTACCGCCTGCCGGTCGGCAACGCCAACATCGTCGTCACCGAGCCGCAGCTCCTGCTGTTCGGCTTCACCGCCGTGGCGATCGTCGCGCTGCACCTCTTCCTGACCCGCTCGCGGCTCGGCAAGGCGATGCGCGCGGTCTCTGACAACGCCGACCTGGCCCGCGTGTCGGGCATCTCCATCGAGCAGGTGGTGCGCACCACCTGGATCATCGCCGGCGCGCTGGCCGCCGCCGGCGGCACGCTGCTCGCCCTCGACGTGACGCTGAAGCCCGACCTCAGCTTCAACATCCTGCTGCCGATCTTCGCCGCCGCCATCGTCGGCGGCATCGGCCAGCCCTACGGCGCGGTCGCCGGCGGCCTGCTCGTCGGCTTCACCGAGACGCTGGCGGTGTTCAACTGGTCGATCCTGCTGCGCCCGCTGCGGCCCGTCCTGCCGGAGTGGATCGAGATCCCCAACCAGCTCGCGCTGGTGCCGACGGAGTACAAGATCGTGGTTCCCTTCTTCATCCTGATCGCGGTGCTCGTCTGGCGCCCGACCGGCATCTTCCGCGGCAGGCTCATCAAATGAGCCCGCCGGCCGGACGCGAGGCGCTGCTGTTCGCCGGGCTCGGCGTCCTCATCCTGCTCGTCTTCCTGTGGCTCGGCGCGCCCTTCGGCATGCGCATGCTGGTCGAGGCGAGCTGCCTGGCGATCGTCGCCCTGGGGCTCACCATCCAGTGGGGCTATGCCGGGCTGTTCAACGTCGGCGTGATGGGCTTCATCGCGCTCGCCGCCTATGCCACGGTGCTCGTCTCCTTCCCCGTCAACGATGCCTTCTGGGCCTCCGAGGGCCCGGCCCAGCTCGGCTGGACGATCCTGCTCCTGGCGCTCGGCATCGGCGCCACCTTCGCGGCGAGCCGCAGCGACCGGCTCGGCCTGCCGCGCCGGCTGCGCACCGTCCTGACGGTGATCGTCGGCGTCGTCGCGCTGGTCGTCGTCGAGGGCGCGATCGGCGACACCGCCGCGCTGATCGAGAGCGAGGCCGGCTTCATCGGCGGCTTCGGCCTGCCGGCCTGGCTCGGCTGGCTGTTCGGCGGCGTGCTCGCCGGCATGCTCGGCTGGGCGATGGGCCGCGTCACGCTCGGCCTGCGCGCCGACTACATGGCGATCGCCACGCTCGGCATCGCCGAGATCGTCAAGGCCTACCTGAAGAACGCCGACTGGCTGACGCGCGGCACGCTGACCGTCTCGCCGCTGCCCTGGCCGGTGCCGACGGCCGCCGATCTCGGCTTCGTCGCCGCGCGCGCCGCCTATCTCAGCGTCACCGCGGTGATGATCGTCGTCATCTACGTGCTGCTGCAGCGCGCCTGGGCCTCGCCCTGGGGGCGCATGATGCGCGCCATCCGCGACAACGAGACGGCTGCCGCCGCCATGGGCAAGGACATCAACCGCCGCCGGCTCGAGATGTTCGTCCTCGGCAACGTCATCATCGGCATCGGCGGCGGCGCCTTCATCACCTTCACCGGCATCTTCGATCCGGCGAGCTTCCTGCCGCTCAACCACACCTTCCTGATCTGGGTGATGGTCATCCTCGGCGGCGCCGGCAACAATCTCGGCACCATCTTCGGCGCGCTGTTCGTCTATCTCATCTGGACGATCTCGGAGCCGGCCGCCCTGTTCCTGTTCGAGCAGGCGGCGGTGTGGGGCGACCGGTTGTTCGGCTGGGAGGCGCCCGCCGACCTCGCCACGCGCGCCCTGCAGATGCGCGTCTTCGTCATCGGCCTGACGATCACGCTGGTGCTGCGCTACGCGCCGCAGGGCCTGATCCCGGAGCGGCCGGTGCGCTACGAGTAGCCGCCGGCCCGCCGGCGGCGGGCGCGCTCCCGGGCAAGGTTGCGACCGCTTCGCCGGCCGCGAACGCGGCAAGACGAGAGGTCGCAGCCGCTCTGCGATCCGGTGAAGCGCGGACCGGCGCGAGACGAAAAGGGCCCGGCGCATGGCGCCGGGCCCTTTGCTGTCATGGCGATCGCAAGCGAGGTTGCGACCGGTTCGCCGGCCGCCGGCGCGTC
>NZ_JAOAOP010000107.1 GCF_030398335.1 Aquibium sp. A9E412 | reverse complement strand
GCCGGCGCCGGTTCGGCCACCGTCTCGGCAGCCGCGGGGGCGGCGGCCGCGGGCTCGCCTTCGGCCGGCGCGGCCTCGGCGTCGCGCTTGGCGGTGCGGCGGCTGCGCCGCTTGGGCTTGGCGGGGGCCTCCGGCGCGGGCTCGGCAGCCGGTGCTTCGGCCGCCTCTGGCGGCTCTGCCACCGGTGCATCGGCCGCCTCGGCTTCCGGTGCATCGGGCGCCGCTGCGGCGGGCGCACCCGCCTCCTGCGCGGCCGCCTCGACCGGCTCGTCCTCGGCCGGCCGGTCGGCCGGCATCTCGGCCTCGCCGTCGTCCGCTGCGGCGCTCACCGCCGCCTCGTCGGCCGGCGCGCCCTCGTCGTCGCGGCGGTTGCGGCGGCCGCCGCGCTTGCCGCGGCGGCGCTTCTTGCGGTCGCCGTCGTCGTCGGTCTCGGCGCGCTCGGCGGCCTGCTCGTCGCCGTCGCCGGCCGGCTCGTCGTCGTCACGCTCGCCGGCGCTCTGCTGCGCCTCGTCGCCGGCCTGGTCGCGTCCGCGGCCGCCGCGGCGCCGCCGCCGGCGGCGCTTCTTGCGCTCGCGGCTGCCGTCGCCGGCCTCCTCGCCGCCCTCGGCCGCCTCGCGCTCCTCCTCGGCGGCGGCGGCCGCCGCCGCCTCGTCGTCAGCCTCGTCCTCGGCCGCCCAGGCCGTCTGCACGGCCGCCTGGTCGATGGTGCCCGGCCGGTCCGACAGCGGCCCCTTGACGATCGCGTAGTGCTGCGTGCCGACGCCGTCGTCGGCCTCGACCGTGATCGTCACGCCGAAGCGCGCCTCCAGGTCGACCAGGTTCTCGCGCTTGTGGTTGAGCACGTAGAGCGCCGTCGAGCTCGGCGTGCGCACGGTGATGTCGTGCCGCGATTCCTTGAGCAGGAACTCCTCGATCGCCCGCACGACGAGCAGCGCGACGGAGGATTCGGAGCGCACGTGGCCGGTGCCGCCGCAGTGCGGGCAGGGCTGCATCGTGCTTTCCAGCACGCTGGCGCGGATGCGCTGGCGCGACATCTCCAGCAGGCCGAAATGCGAGATGCGGCCGACCTGGATGCGCGCGCGGTCGTGCTTGAGGCACTCCTTGAGGCGCTTTTCCACCGCCCGGTTGTTGCGGTTCTCCTCCATGTCGATGAAGTCGATGACGATCAGTCCGGCGAGATCGCGCAGCCTGAGCTGGCGCGCCACCTCCTCGGCCGCCTCCAGATTGGTCTGGAGCGCGGTGTCCTCGATCGAGTGCTCCTTGGTGGAGCGGCCGGAGTTGACGTCGATGGCGACCAGCGCCTCGGTCTGGTTGATGATGACGTAGCCGCCCGACTTCAGCGTCACCTGCGGCTGCAGCATCTTGTCGAGCTGCGCCTCGATGCCGTTGCGCGCGAAGATCGGGATCGTGTCGCGATAGGGCTGCACGACCTTGGCGTGGCTCGGCATCAGCATGCGCATGAAGCTCTTGGCCTCGCGGTAGCCGTCCTCGCCGGCGACGAGGATCTCGCCGATGTCCTTGTTGTAGAGGTCGCGCACCGAGCGCTTGATCAGGCTGCCTTCCTCGTAGACGAGAGCCGGCGCGGTCGATTCCAGCGTCAGGCTGCGCACGTTCTCCCACATGCGCATCAGGTATTCGTAGTCGCGCCGGATCTCCGCCTTGGTGCGGCTTTCGCCGGCGGTGCGCAGGATAACGCCCATGCCGTCCGGCACCTCGAGCTCGCGCACCACCTCCTTGAGCCGCTTGCGGTCCTGCGGGTTGGTGATCTTGCGCGAGATGCCGCCGCCGCGCGCGGTGTTGGGCATCAGCACCGAGTAGCGGCCGGCGAGCGACAGGTAGGTGGTCAGCGCCGCGCCCTTGTTGCCGCGCTCCTCCTTGACGACCTGGACGAGCAGGATCTGGCGACGCTTGATGACCTCCTGGATCTTGTAGTTGCGGCGCACCGGCTTGCGCCGGGTCTGCGCCTCGTCGAGCGCGTCCTCGGCGCCGACGGTGTCGATCTCGATGTCGCCGGAACCGGACTCGCCGTTGCCGTCGCCATTGCCGTCCGAATCGCCCGTGCCGGCGTCGCTTTCGTCGAGATCGGCCGCCTCGGGCAGCGCCTCGGCGATCGCCTGGCCGTCCGTCTCGGCGGCCTGCGCCGTTGCGGCCTGCTCGTCGCGCTGCGCCGCCTTGCCGCGGCGGCCCTTGCCGCGGCCGCGCCGGCGCGAGCGGCCGCCGCCGTCCTCGGCCTCGTCGGCCTCGTCGTCCTCGGCGCGCTGCTCCTCGGCCTCCGCACGCAGCAGCGCCTGCCGGTCGGCGACGGGGATCTGGTAGTAGTCGGGGTGGATCTCGCTGAAGGCCAGGAAGCCGTGACGGTTGCCGCCATACTCGACGAAGGCGGCCTGCAGCGAAGGCTCGACGCGCGTCACCCGCGCCAGGTAGATGTTGCCTCGAAGCTGTTTCTTGTCTTGCGATTCGAAATCGAACTCTTCGATACGGTTACCGCGCGTCACCACGACGCGCGTTTCCTCCGGGTGGGAGGCGTCGATCAGCATCTTGTTGGGCATTATGTGTGGTCTCCCCGGCAGCGGGCGACCGTATAGGGCGGGCAAAGCTGCCCCGCGACGCGCCCGGCGGCTCGCTGCCGGATAATTGGGTGTCCGCCGGCCGCGGCAGCGAGACGCCGGCCAGCCCGGCCGCTGCCGGTGAGGCGCGGAGGCTGAACGTTGCTTTGCGGGTCGCGCTTGATGCCATTGTGTGCCTGGCGGAACGGTTTCTACCGCGGTCCGGACGTCCGGACCAGTTACTCGCTCTGAAACAGAGCCGGCACGGGACCTGCGTCCCGGCCGCTTTCCTCACGCTAAGGGTTTCGCGTCGCCGGAAACACCTTGAAGAAATTCTCTCGGGCCACCGCGGGCTGAACCGCACCTTCACCTCAACCGGGCTCGCAGTCCGCTTGCGATCGCTGCACGGCGTCTGGACAAAGACACGGACGCCATTGCGATGGGCCAAGGCCGCTTTTATGATTTGCCACACGTCATGGCAACCCCGATTTCGGGCGTGGCTTGACGGGACCGGGCGCGCGCGGCATGCGGCAACGCTCGGTTAACCATACGCCGCTATGGGCAGGGGATGCGCGGCATGTCGGCAATCGTTGGCCAATCGAGGCTGCCTCGGGCCCGGCCCGCGGGCGGGGCGCGCCTGGCGGCCGCGCTCGCGGCCTTGCTGGGCTGGCTGGCGCTGTTCGCGGCGGCGGCGACGGCCGGCGACGTCGCGCCCGGCGCCGGCGAGCCGCTGCGCGCGCACGGCTTCAAGATGGCCGGCGACGCCACCCACACGCGCATCGTGCTGCGCTTCGACCGGGCGCCCGAGCCGCGCTCGTTCCTGCTGCGCGACCCGCACCGCGTCGTCATCGACCTTGCGGAGACGCGCTTTGCCCTCGACAGCGCGGCGCTGGCGCCGCGCGGCCTGGTGTCGGGCGTGCGCTACGGCGATCCGACGCCCGGCCGCTCGCGGCTCATCCTGTCGGCCGTCGGGCCGTTCGCCGTCGAGCGGCTCGAGGTGCTGAAGAACGAGACCTCGGAGGGCTATCGCATGATCGTCGACCTGGCGGCGACCTCGCAGGCCGGCTTCGACGCCGCCCTGCGCGCCGGCAGCGGCCTGGCCGACGGCGGCGACGCGCACGCCGGCGCGGCGGCGCCCGGCTTCACGGTGGTCATCGACCCTGGCCATGGCGGCATCGACGGCGGCGCGGAGGGCTATGCCGGCACGCAGGAGAAGACGATCACGCTCGCCTTCGCGCTGGAGCTGCGCCGCGCGCTGGAGGCCGACGGCCGCTACAACGTGGTGATGACGCGCGAGAGCGACGAGTTCCTGCGCCTCGACGAGCGCGTGCGCATCGCCCGCGAGCACGACGCCGACCTGTTCATCTCCGTGCACGCCGACGCGATCCGCCTGCGCAACGTGCGCGGCGCGACCGTCTACACCGTCGCCGACCGTGCCTCCGACGCCGAGGCCGCGGCGACCGCGGCGCGCGAGAACCTGTCCGACGCGCTCGCCGGCATCCAGGTGGAGGAGGAGAAGGACGAGGTGGCCGACATCCTCGTCGACCTGATCCGCCGCGAGACGCACGCCTTCTCCATCCGATTCGCCCGCACGCTGCTCGGCGAGCTGTCCGACAGCGTCGATCTCATCAAGAACCCGCACCGCTTTGCCGGCTTCCGCGTGCTGCGCGCGCCCGACGTGCCGTCGGTCCTGCTCGAGCTCGGCTATCTGTCGAACCCCGACGACGAGAAGCAGCTGCGCAGCGCGGAATGGCGCGCCGACGCGGTGACGGCGATCACCGACGCAATCGCCGGCTTCGCCGCCGTCAAGGCCGGGGCCGGGGGGTGAGGCGGCCGCGCCCGGCGTTGCAGCCGCGCAACAGGCTGGGCTATCATCCGGAAAGGCCGTATCCCCGGGGCCGCGCCGCCGCATTTTGTCCACATGGCGGGGTCATGGAAGGCCGAGTCGATCACGGACCGTGCCGGCCGCGCGCGGCGCCGGGCCAGGGTGACGGTCATCTCGGGGAACTGGAGCGGGCATGCTACGTCTGATTGGATATTTCTTCGGCATCGGCGTGGTGCTGGCGCTGGTCGTGGCGGCCGGCGTGGCGATCTATGTCGGCGACCTGGCCGAGGACCTGCCCGATTACGAGGTGCTGGCGCAGTACGAGCCGGCCGTGACGACCCGGGTGCACGCCGCCGACGGCGCGCTGATGGCCGAGTTCGCCAACGAGCGGCGGCTCTATCTGCCCATCCAGGCGGTGCCCGACCGCGTCAAGGCAGCCTTCATGTCGGCCGAGGACAAGAACTTCTACAGCCATCCCGGCATCGACGTGACGGGCCTGGCGCGCGCCGTGGTCACCAATGTGCGCAATCTGGGCAGCGGCCGCCGGCCGGTCGGCGCCTCGACGATCACCCAGCAGGTGGCGAAGAACTTCCTGCTCACCTCCGAGCAGACGATCCAGCGCAAGATCAAGGAGATGATCCTGGCCTTCCGCATCGAGCAGGCCTACTCCAAGGATCGCATCTTCGAGCTCTATCTCAACGAGATCTATCTCGGCCTCGGCGCCTACGGCATCGCCGGCGCGGCGCTGACCTACTACGACAAGTCGGTCAACGAGCTGACGACCTCCGAGGCGGCCTATCTGGCGGCGCTGCCCAAGGCGCCGTCCAACTATCATCCCTTCCGCGACACCGAGCGCGCGCTCGAGCGGCGCAACTGGGTGATCGACCAGATGGTCGCCAACGGCTACGTGACGCTCGAGGAGGGCGAGAAGGCCAAGGCCGAGCCGCTCAACGTCAATCCGCGGCAGCGCGGCGGCTATCTGTTCGCCGGCGAGTACTTCACCGAGGAGGTGCGCCGCGAGATCATCGCGCGCTACGGCGAGAACGCGCTCTACGAGGGCGGGCTGTCGGTGCGCACCACGCTCGACCCGCACATGCAGAAGCTGGCGCGCAAGGCGCTGCACAACGGCCTGATGCGCTACGACACGCTGCGCGGCTTCCGCGGCCCGGTCACCGAGATCGACGTGTCGGGCGACTGGGGCGCGCCGCTCGGCGAGGTCGACCGGCTGAGCGACGTGCCGGAATGGCGCCTGGCGGTGGTTCTGGAGACGACGGCGGAGGGCATCACCGTCGGCCTGCGTCCCGGCCGCGAGGTCTCGGGCGACCTGTCGGAGGAGCGCCGCACGGTGACGGTCGCCGTCGCCGACATGGAATGGGCGCTGCGCCACGTCGTCGACGGCCGGCGCGTGAAGGCCGACCGGCCGGGCGAGGTGCTCGCGCCGGGCGACGTGGTCTATGTCGAGCAGAAGGCCGACGAGAGCGGCTGGATGCTGCGCCAGGTGCCCGAGATCGAGGGCGCGCTGGTCGCCATGGACCCGCACACCGGCCGCGTGCTGGCCATGGTGGGCGGCTTCTCCTACGCCGAATCGCAGTTCAACCGCGCCACGCAGGCCTACCGGCAGCCGGGCTCGGCGTTCAAGCCGTTCATCTACGCCGCCGCGCTCGACAACGGCTACACGCCGGCCTCCGTGGTGCTCGACGCGCCGATCTCCATCCAGGTCGGCAACGAGGTGTGGGAGCCGAAGAACTACGGCGGCAAGTTCGCCGGGCCCTCGACGCTGCGCGCCGGCATCGAGCGCTCGCGCAACCTGATGACGGTGCGCTTGGCGCGCGACATGGGCATGCCGCTGGTGGCCGAGTATGCCGAGCGCTTCGGCGTCTACGACAAGATGCTGCCGGTGCTGGCGATGTCGCTCGGCTCGGGCGAGACGACCGTGATGCGCATGGTCTCGGCCTATTCGGTGATGGCCAATGGCGGCAAGCAGATCCAGCCCTCGCTGATCGACCGCATCCAGGACCGCTACGGCAAGACGATCTTCCGGCACGACCAGCGCCAGTGCCAGGGCTGCAACGCGGAGGAATGGCGCGGCCAGTCCGAGCCGGAGCTGATCGACCATCGCGACCAGGTGCTCGACCCGATGACCGCCTACCAGATCACCTCGATGATGGAGGGCGTGGTCACCCGCGGCACGGCGACCACCGTGGCCGAGCTCGAGCGCCCGATCGCCGGCAAGACCGGCACCACCAACGAGGAGAAGGACGCCTGGTTCGTCGGCTACACGCCCGACCTCGTCGTCGGCGTGTTCATGGGCTTCGACCAGCCGCGGCCGATGGGGCGCGGCTCGACGGGCGGCGGCCTGGCGGCGCCGATCTTCAAGGAGTTCATGGGTGCGGCGCTCAAGGACACGCGGCCGGTCGACTTCCGCGTGCCGGAGGGCATGAAGCTGATCCCGATCGACCGCAAGACCGGCATGCGCGCGGAGGCCGGCCAGCCCGGCGTCATCATGGAAGCCTTCAAGCCGGGCACCGGTCCCTCCGACACCTACTGGGTGATCGGCATGGACGACTTCGAGGGCGGCGAGCGCGCCGAGCAGCTCTCGCCGCAGGCCAACCGCGCCATCAACACCGGCTCCGGCGGCCTCTACTGAGGCCGCCG
>NZ_JAOAOP010000106.1 GCF_030398335.1 Aquibium sp. A9E412 | reverse complement strand
CGCCGAGGCCGCCGCCCATGCCGGCATCTCCGCCTCCGCGCTCAGCGAGAACCTGCGGCTTCTCGAGGAGGAGCTCGGCATCAAGCTGTTCCAGCGCGGCCCGCTCGGCCACTATCCGAGCGAGGCGGCGCGCTGGCTCTACCAGCGCGTCGAGGTGGCGCTGCAGCGCATCGAGGCGCTGGAGGGCGGCATGCCGGCGCGCGACGCGCGGCGCTTCACGCGGCTCGAGGTGACCACGCCGCTGCAGTTCATGCTCGGCCGTCTGTCGCGGGCGACGAGCCTGGCCGTGCGGGCGCTGCGCCGCACCCACCCGCACGCTTTGGCGCGCGTGCGCTTTCGCACCAGCTGGCCGGAGGGCGAGGAGGAGGACGACGCGCTGCCGGTTCCGGTCGACAGCGAGCCGGTCGAGCATGTGGTGCTCGAATATGCCGAGGACGCCGAGCGGATCGCGCCGCGCGACCGGCTGTTCGAGGACGACTGGATCGCCATCACCAATTTCGACCGCAGTCTCGAGCCGGGCCGCGTCATCGCCTTCGCCGATCTGGCGCGGCTGCGCCTGCTGCTGCCGCCGCTGCTGCCGGCCCAGACGCGCCATGCCCGCGCCTATTGCGCCCGGCACGGCCTGCCGGAGCCGGCGGTCATCGAGGAGGACGTCGGCACCTTCCCCACCCTGTCGCGCGACGCCAGGCCGTTCGCGCTTCTCGCCCCGCGCAGCCTGGTGGCCGGCGGGCTGTCGCGCCTGCAGCTTGACCATGTCAGCCTGCCGGCGGCGCTGGTCAGCCCGGTCGCCGCGCGCATCGCGGACGGCAGCGCGCTCGGCGCCGCCTATGTGCGCCACCTCAAGCGCGTGCTCGCCGAGCCCGACCGCCCCGTGCTCTACGATCCGCACATCACGCTGCGCCAGATGCGCTACGTCCTGACGCTCTACGACCAGCTCAACATGACGGCCGCCGCGCGCAAGCTGCACGTCGTCCAGCCGGCCCTGTCAAACCAGCTGCGCAAGCTCGAGACGGTGGTCGGCGAGCCGCTCTTCGAGCGCCGCCGCACCGGCCTGAAGCCGACCGCGGTGGCCGAGACGATCGTGCCGCTGGTCGAGGAAACGGTCGAACTGCTGAGCGACGTGACGGTCGAGGCGCGCCGCCGGGCCTCCGAGCAGGGCCGCCGGCTGACCGTCGGCGTGGTGCCGCTGCTCAACCACCGCGGCGCGCTGGTCGAGGCGATCACCGGTGCGCTGGAGGAGTGGAGCGCAGCCTATCCCGACGTGCGGCTGCGCGTCGTGGAGGGCGCGGCGGCGGTGCTGCACCGCTGGGTCGAGACGGGCCGCATCAGCCTCGGCCTGGTCGAGGCGCGCGTGTCGCGCTCGCTGCAGCTCGACCTCGACAGCAAGGACCGGCTGGTCGTCGTCTCGCGGGCGGGCGGCGGACTGCTGGCACCCGGCGAGGTGGCGCTGGCGCGGGTCGCCGCCCTGCCGCTGGTGCTGCCGAGCGAGATCTTCGGCCTGCGGCAGCTCCTCAACCGGGCGGCCGCGGAAGCCGGGGTGACCGTCACCCCGCGCATGGAGGTCGATTCGCTCGCCGTGGTGCTCGGCATGGTGCGCCGCATGCCGGTCGCCACGGTGATGCCGGAGGCGACGGTGCAGCCCTTCGTCGCCGACGGCTCCTTTCAGGTCAACGCGATCGCCGATCCGGCCATCCACCGCCGGCTGTCGATCATCTTCTCCACCTCGCGCAGCCTGACGGAGATCGAGCGCGCCCTGGTCGACACGCTCAAGCGCCATCTCGCTTCGGCCAGCGTCACCCCTGCATCGTGGAGCGATAGCGCGCGAAGTGCCGCTCCGGCGCGCCGAACAGAAGCTCGTTGACGAGGATGCGCTTCACGTAGCGGCCGGCCGCGTGCTCCTCGGTCATGCCGATGGCGCCGTGGAGCTGGATCGCTTCCTCGCCGATCGACCGGCCCGACCATAGCGACTGGATCCAGGCCGCCACGGCGAGCTGCGCCGCCTCCGGTCCGTCGCCGGCCGCCGCCGCCGAGGCGACCAGCGAGCGCACCTCGTCGAGCTTGATCCACATGTCGACCAGCCGGAACTGCAGGCTCTGGAACGAGCCGATCGGCCGGCCGAACTGCTTGCGCAGCTTGGCGTAGGCGAGCGTCTCCTCGTAGAGCACCTGCATGGCGCCGAGGTTCTCCGCCGCCGCGGCGAGCAGCGTCGCCGTCTCGACGTCGCCGAGCAGCGCCGCCGCGTCGCCGTCGTCGAGCCGGTCCGCCGCCGGCAGCGCGACGCCGTTAAGGATCACCCGGCCGGCCCTGCGGCCGTCGGGCAGCGGATAGGTCTCGACCGTCACGCCCGGCAGGTCGAGCCCGACCAGGAACAGCCCCGTGCCGCCCTCCGCGCCGGGCCGCGCGGCGACCAGCACCGCGTCGGCCTCGTCGACGGCCAGCACGTGCGGCTGCGTGCCGCCGAGCCGCCAGCCCGCGCCGTCCGGCTCGGCCGTGATCGCGGCCGGGCGCCCGACGGCGAAGCCGGCGGCCACGCGCCGCTCGCCGGCCATCACCGCCGCCAGCGCGTCGGCCGCCCGCGGGCAGCGCGCCAGCGCGCCGCCGGCCATCACGATGAACGGCAGGTAGGGCGTGGGAAGCAGGCCGCGTCCGTGGCCCTGCATGACGGCCGACACGCCGGCCGCGCCGAGCCCCAGCCCGCCCGCCGCCTCGGGATAGGGCAGCAGCAGCCAGCCGAGATCGGCGAGCTCGGTCCAGGCGTCGCCGCCGCTCGCGCGGCCGCCCGCCCGGTCGGCGACGTAGCGGTCGACCGTTTCGGCGAGCATGTGGATTTCGTCGTCAAGATGGCTCATGGAAACTCACCCGAGTTCGAGGATCTGCTTGGCGAGGATCATGCGCTGCACCTCGTTCGAGCCGCCCCAGATCGTCAGCTTGCGCTGGTTGAGGTAGGTCGCGACCGCGCCGCCGGCGGCCGGGTTGGACGAGGGTTCCAGCGCGTCGAGAAAGGCGTCGGAATGCACCAGGCAGTCCTCGGCGTGCAGGTCGACCCGCAGCCGCGACAGCGCCTGGGCGATCTCGGTGCCGCGGATCTTCAGCTTCGAGGCCTCGGGACCCGGGTTCTCGCCGCCGACGCTGCGCGCCAGAAGGCGCAGCTCCATGTGCTCGAGCGCCAGGAGCTCGATCTCCAGGCCGGTCAGCCGCTCGGCCAGACGCGCGTCGCCGGTCCGGCCGAGCGCCTCGGCATCGGCGCGGATCTCCGACAGGACGCGGCGCGAGCGCGCCGCGCCCGACATCGAGAAGCGTTCGAACTCGAGCAGGAACTTGGCGTAGGTCCAGCCCTGCCCCTCCTCGCCGATGCGGTTTTCCACCGGCACCATGACGTCGTTGAGGAAGACCTCGTTGAACTCGTGGTCGCCGTCGATCGTCCTGATCGGCCGCACCGTGATGCCGGGCGAGCGCATGTCGATCAGCAGGAAGGAGATGCCGCGCTGCGGCTTCACCTGGAGATCGGTCTTGACCAGGCAGAACATCCAGTCGGCCCAGTTCGCCCAGGTCGTCCAGATCTTCTGGCCGTTGACGCGGTAGTGGTCGCCCTCGCGCACCGCCGTTGTCTTCAGCGCGGCGAGGTCGGAGCCCGCGCCCGGCTCGGAATAGCCCTGGCACCAGAAGTCGCGGTTCTCGCGGATGCCCGGCAGGAAGCGCTCCTTCTGCTCCTCGTTGCCGAAGGTGAAGATCACCGGGCCGGCCATGGCGATGCCGAACTGGCAGGGATGCGGGCACGGCAGCGCGCCATAGGCGCGCTCGAAGAGATAGCGCTGCGTCTGCGTCAGGCCCGGCCCGCCGGCTTCGGCCGGCCAGCCGACCGCGTACCAGTTGCGCGCCGCCAGGACGTCCTGCCAGCCGGTGTAGTCGTCGCGCGTCAGCCGCTGGTTGTAGCGCACCTTGCGCGCCAGCTCCTCGGGCAGGTTGGCGGCGAGGTAGTCGCGGACGTCGGCGGCGAAGGCCTTGTCCGCGTCGGAGAAGATCATGGTCATGACGGGGTTCCGCTGTGCTGTGTCAGATGACGCCGGCCGCGCGCAGCCGCTCGATCTCGCCGGCATCCATGTCGAGCATGTCCTCGAGGATCGCCGCGCCGTGCGCGCCGAGCTCGGGCGCCGGGCGCAGCTCGCCGCGCTGCAGCCCGGCGATGTGGACGGGCTGCTCGGGCAGCCGGAGCGCGCCGAGCCGCTCGTGCGCGACCTCGGTCATCAGGCGGCGGTGGCCGGCATGGGCGCTGCCGGCCGCCTCGGCGACGTCCCACACGACGGAGGCCGGGATGCCGGCCTCGGCGAGGCGGCCGACGGCGGCCTGCGGCGCCAGCGCGCGCGACCAGCGCTCGATCTCGGCACGCAGCGCGTCGCGGTTGACGCGGCGCTCGCGGTCGGAGGCGAAGCGCGGATCGTCGGCGAGCTCCGGCCGGCCGATGGTGGCGGCGAAGCGGGCGAACAGCGGGTTGTTGGCAATGGCGATGATGATCGTCCCGCCATCGGCGGCGAACGCGCCGAACGGTGCGGACAGCGGATGCTGGTTGCCGTGCCGCGTCGGCGCGGCGCCGGTCACCTGGAGTTGGGCGAGCGCCGTCGGCAGCAGCGAGAACAGCGAATCGAACATCGCGACGTCGAGGCAGGCGCCCTCGCCCGTCGTCGCACGGCGGTAGAGCGCGGCGGCGATGGCGAAGGCGGCATAGAGGCCCGACACGGTGTCGCCGACCGAATCGCCGACGATCATCGGCTCGCCATCCGGCTCGCCGGTGACGCTCATCAGGCCCGACAGCGCCTGGGCGATGACGTCGTAGCTCGGCGCGCGGGCCAGCGGTCCGTCCTGGCCGAAGCCGGAGATCGAGCAGTAGATCAGGTCGTCGCGCACCGCGCGCAGCGCCTGGTAGTCGATGCCGAGCTTGCGCGCGACGCCCGGCCGGAAGTTCTCCACCACCACGTCGGCGCGCGCCGCCAGCCGGCGCGCCACCTCGCGGCCCTCTTCGCTCTTCAGGTCGAGCCGGATGCTGCGCTTGTTGCGGTTGATCAGCTCGAAGCTGACGCTGATGTCGCCGGTGAAGGCGCCCATGGCGCGCTGGTCGTCGCCGGTCGGCGGCTCGACCTTGACGATCTCGGCGCCGAGGTCGGCCAGCATGGCGGTGCAGAACGGGCCGGCCAGGACCCGGCTGAAGTCGAGCACGGTCACCCCGGCGAAGGGCTTGGTCGAAGGCATTGCAAACTCCAGTTTCTCGCGCGGGCGGCGGCGATCGCCCCGCCGTGGCGCTAGCGCAGCAGCTCCGGCAGCCAGGTGGCGAGCTGCGGGAACAGGACGACGAGCAGCAGCGCGATCACGTTGGCGATCAGGAACGGCGCGATGCCGCGGAAGATCGTGCCGAGCGGGATGTCCTGGCGCAGCCCCTTGATGACGAAGACGTTGATGCCGACGGGCGGCGTGATCATGCCGATCTCGATGACCATGACGTTGACGATGCCCCACCACACCAGGTCGTAGCCGAGGCCGCTGACGATCGGCACCACGAAGGGCAGCGTCAGCACCATGCCGGCGAGCGCGTCGAACACGCAGCCCAGCACCACGTACATGGCGATGATGATGAAGATGATGACGAGCGGCGGCACGTCGAGGCTCTGCACCCAGGCCGCCACCTCGCTGGGCATGTGCGACAGGGTGAGGAAGTAGCCGAAGATGTTGGCGCCGATCACGATCATGTAGAGCATGGCGATCGAGCCGGCCGAACTGAACAGCGTCTCGGCGAAGGTGGCCCGCGTCAGCGCCTTGCGCGCCAGCGCGAAGACGAGCGTCAGCACCAGGCCGACGGCGGCGCCCTCATTGACGGTGAAGAAGCCGGAATAGATGCCGCCCATCACGACGACGATGATGCCGATCGGCGCCCAGGCGCGGCGCGTCTCGCGCACGCGCTCGCCCCAGCGGATGCGCTCGCCGGCGCCGGCCAGATGCGGCGAGAAGACGAGCTGCACCCGGATCGCGAGCACGAACAGGACGACCGACAGGATGCCGGGGATGATCGCCGCCAGGAACAGGTCGATGACGAACTGCTCGACCTGCACGGCGTAGATGACCATGATGATCGACGGCGGGATCAGCGAGCCGAGCGTGCCGCCGGCGGCCAGCGTGCCGGTGCACAGCGACAGCGCGTAGCCGCGCTTCTCCATCTCCGGCAGCGCGATCTTGGCCATCGTCGCGGCGGTCGCGATCGACGAGCCGGCGATGGCGCCGAAGCCGGCGCAGCCGAGGATGGTGGC
Source organism: Aquibium sp. A9E412 (assembly GCF_030398335.1). Taxonomy (GTDB): domain Bacteria; phylum Pseudomonadota; class Alphaproteobacteria; order Rhizobiales; family Rhizobiaceae; genus A9E412. Next base: position 999 of record NZ_JAOAOP010000106.1, on the reverse strand, counting down.
CATCGACAGGCCGCCGCGGAAATGGCCGATCCAGGTGTTGGCGACCCGGTAGATGTCGGCCGAGATGCCGGCCGCGCCGGCGAATCCGCCCATCAGCAGGAAGAACATCACGACCGCGAAGTCGTGGCTCGTCAGCATGTTGACCGTCTCGGTGCCGAACAGCGAGACCATGCCGGACGGATTGCCGGTCAGCACCAGGTAGCCGACGGCGCCGACCGCCGCCATGGCGATGCCGACCGGCACGTGCAGCAGGATGGCGCCGATCAGGCAGGCGAGCCCGATCAGGCCGACTTCGATGGAGCTCATACGCCGTCTCCCTGGCGTTCGGAGGCGGCGGAGGCGGCCGGCGCGCGCAGCGCGCGCAGCGCCGCGACCACCGAGGCGATCTGCACCGGCACGCACAGGACGAACAGCGCCGTCGTCAGCGTCCACACCGGCCACACGGGAATGTAGATCAGCCAGGTCGTCTGGCCCGACCGGAAGACGTCGAGCGTGTAGATCGAAAGCTGCCAGGCGATCAGCACGAAGACGGCGAGCATGACGAGATGGCCCAGCAGGTCGAGCAGCGCGCCGACGCGCCAGTGCGACAGGCCGGCGAAGCGCACCGCGACGTGCTGGTTGGTGGCCAGCGAGGCGGGAAAGCACGCCGCCGCCGCGATCACGATGATCAGGTCGGAGATGTCGCTGAAGCCGGTGATCGGCGTGCCGAACAGCTCGCGGCCGGCGATGTCGAGCATCATCATGACCGAAAGGATCACCAGCGCGGCCAGGCCGAGCATGGCCGCGAGCTGCGCAAATCGGCGGATGCCTGCCAGCGGTGTCATGGACGTTCTCTCCGGCTTGCCGCGCGTGGATCTTGCGCCCGTCATCGGACGAAGGACGGATGCGGCCGGCCGCTCGTCACCGCGCGATCATGCCGGGAAGCCGGCGGCCGGGCAACGGCGTCGCGCACGGGGGAAATCGGCAGGCCGCGTCGCGCAGCGCGAGGCGGGGCGCGGC
>NZ_JAOAOP010000105.1 GCF_030398335.1 Aquibium sp. A9E412 | reverse complement strand
TCGTTGGGCAGCTCCTGGTTCATGACGTCGACCCGGCCGGACGCCGGCCCCTTGCAAGCCGTTTCGTTCGCGCGATCCTAGCCAAGCGACGGCACCTGAACGGTCCGCCAACGCCAGACCGTGTCGCATTCCAGACACGGGCCAGACACGGGCCAGACACGGGCCAGACAAGGGGCCGGACAAGGGGCCGGACACGGGGCCGGGCCGCCGCCGCGGCGCGTCTTCCCGCACCGGCCGCCCCCGCGGCCGGGGGCCCGGCGTTGCGCTGGACGGCCGCGGCCGCCATCGCCGGGCCCGGCTTTGGCGCGCCGGTCGCTTTCGTTGCGCATGAAGTCGCAAATCGGTTATGAACGGGCGCCACGGCAGACTATGTGGTGGGGATCGCCCGCTGCAGGCGCCAGCGTTGGTAGGGGCCATCAGGAGCCAGACATGTCCGACGACGAGATCATCCTCTCCGAGCTGTCCGACGAAGAACTCGTCCAGCAGATGCACGACGACCTCTACGACGGCCTCAAGGACGAGATCCTCGAGGGCACGCAGATCCTGCTCGACCGCGGCTGGGCGCCCTACGAGGTGCTGACCGAGGCGCTGGTCGAGGGCATGCGCATCGTCGGCGAGGACTTCCGCGACGGCATCCTGTTCGTGCCCGAGGTGCTCCTGTCGGCCAACGCCATGAAGGCCGGCATGACGATCCTGCGCCCGCTGCTCGCCGAGACCGGCGCGCCCAAGCAGGGCAAGATGGTGATCGGCACGGTGAAGGGCGACATCCACGACATCGGCAAGAACCTCGTCGGCATGATGATGGAGGGCGCCGGCTTCGACGTCGTCGACCTGGGCATCAACAACCCGGTCGAGAACTACCTCGCCGCCATCGAGGAGCACCAGCCCGACATCATCGGCATGTCGGCGCTTCTGACCACGACCATGCCCTACATGAAGGTCGTCATCGACACGATGAAGGAAAAGGGCATCCGCGACGACTACATCGTGCTGGTCGGCGGCGCGCCGCTCAACGAGGAGTTCGGCAAGGCGGTCGGCGCCGACGCCTACTGCCGCGACGCCGCGGTGGCGGTCGAGACCGCCAAGGAGCTGGTCAAGCGCAAGCACAACGTGCACGCGTGAGCCGGCGGCGCCCGGCGCCGCCGCGCGAACGGGAGACCGCCATGCGCGCCACACCGGCCGTGCCGCCGGCCGAACGGGTTCTCGTCATCGGCTGCGGCATGATCGCCCGCGAGATCCTCGCGGTGAAGGCGGCGCTCGGGCTCGAGCATCTCGAGCTGACCTGCCTGCCGGCCGAGTATCACTTCCACCCCGACCGCATCGTGCCGGCGCTCGAGACGGCGCTCGCCGAGGCGCGCGCGGCCGGCTACGGCCGCATCTTCATCGGCTATGCCGACTGCGGCACCGGCGGCGGCCTCGACGCGCTGTGCGCGCGGCACGGCGTCGAGCGCATCGAGGGGCCGCACTGCTTCGCCTTCTACCAGGGCATGGACGCCTTCCGCGCGCGCGCCGAGGACGACGTGACGGTCTTCTACATGACCGATTTCCTGTGCCGCCAGTTCGACGCCTTCTTCGTGCGGCCGCTCGGCCTCGACCGCCATCCCGAGCTCGCCGCCGACCTGTTCGGCAACTACGAGAAGGTGGTCTACCTGGCGCAGACCGACGATCCCGCGCTCGACCGGGTGGCCGAGGACGCCGCGCGCATGCTGGGGCTGGCCTACGAGAAGCGGCGCACCGGCTACGGCGACCTGACGCCGGCGCTGGGGCGCGCCGCCGCGCGCTGAGGCGCCGCACCCGCCGCACGACCACGAAACCGCCGGAATCGCCGCTATGGCTGGTCGCCTCACCGGATCGACCGCCATGCCCCTCGCCTCGCCCCTGCCGCCCCTGCACGCCGCCGCAGCGCCGGCCCGGCCGTCACGAAGGCTTAACGGTGTCGCGGCTATGGTGGACGGCCCGCCGCCGACACGGCCGGGCGGGGAACGTGGCCGCACCGCGATGAAACCGGGACTGACGGAAATCGATGCCGTGGGCGCGGCCGCAACGCCGCCGCCCCCGCCGCCGCGACGGCTGTCGCGCATCGTCGCCGAGCTGGCGCGCACGGCGGACGGACCGGTCAGCGTGGCCGAGATCCGCCAGGCGATGGGCGACCGCAGCTTCGCCGCCCTGCTCGTCGTGTTCTCCGCCGTCAACATGCTGCCGCTGCCGCCCGGCAGCACGCTGGTGCTCGGCCTGCCGCTGGTGCTCGTGGCGCTGCAGATGGTGCTCGGCAACCGCACGGTGTGGCTGCCCGGCTTCGTGCTGCGCCGCACGATCGCCCGCGACCGCTTCCGCCAGTTGAGCGAGCGGGCCGTGCCGCGGCTCGAATGGGTCGAGCGGCTGGTGCGGCCGCGCTACTGGCCCTTCGCGCGCGACCACGCCGACCGGGTGATCGGCGGCATCGCCCTGGTGCTCGCCGTCGCCGTCACCCTGCCGGTGCCGCTCGGCAACTGGTTTCCCGCCTTCTCCTGCGCGCTGGTCGGCCTGGCGCTGTCGGAGCGCGACGGCCTGCTGCTCGCCGCAGCGGTGGTCTGCGGCCTCCTCTCGCTCGCCGTGATGGGCGTGGTGGTGGGGGCGGCCGGCGTGCTCGCCGCAGCGCTGTTCGCCGGCTGAGCCGCGCCGTCGCCTTGACATTTTTGTACAAATTGCCATTTTGTACAAAAATCAGGCGAAGCGAGGAGCGACAGCAATGCCCCGACACGCCCCGACGGACAGCGCGGAGCTGGCCGACATCCTGGCGACCTACGAGACCCTGCCGGTCTCGGAGGCGCGCTCGGGCATCGGCCCGCTCGCCGACGACGTCGCCTACCGCTCGGTGCGCGCGGTCCTGACGAAGCACGGCCGGCCGGTCGCCGCGATGGTGCCGATCGCCGACCTGGTCGCGCTGCACAGGAGCGACGCGCAGGCCTTGCGCGCGATGGCCGCGGCCGCCGACGCGCAGGACGCCCATCTGGCCGAGCCGGACGACCCGGACCATTTCGCCGAGCTGCTGCACCGGCCCGGCCCCGAGACGGAGCGCGAGCTGAACGCGCTCGGTGCCGCGCTGCGCCGCGCCGTGGCGCGCGACGCGGGCGACCGCGCCAGGGCGCTCGCGGCCGCGATCGACCCGTTTCTGCACCGCCTCGAGGAGACCATCGTCGACATCTCGGTCGAGGCGGCGAGCGGCGGCGAGAGCGAAGCGGTGTCGCGCGACGTGCTGCGCGCGGAGATCGTCAAGCGCATGCGCGCCCTGCACGGCGACGAGGAGGAGGAGGCGGCGGCCGCCGCGCCGGCGCACGACCGCCAGACGATGACGGGCTAGGCCGCGTTGCCGGGTCCGGCCAACCCGCCCGGGCGACCGCGCCCGCCGGCCGTGCACGAAAGGCCGGCCCGGTGAGCTATCGCATCGCACCGATCGGCGGCACCGACCTGTTGTTGTTGCGGATGAAGAACCTGCTGGTCGACGAGGGCTGGAGCGAGGCGCAGGTGTTCGACAAGCTCGACGCCATCGCCGCCGCCCACACCGCCGGCAGCAAGCCGTCCGGCGCCGTGCGCCTCAAGCCGACGCCGAACGGCTTCCAGCGCTTCGGCGTCCGGATCGGCCCGCACCTGATGACCTACCATGTCCGCCCGCCGGACCTTCTGGCGGTCGACCGCATCCGGCTCAGCGAGTGACCGCCGGCTGCCGGTGACGCAATTCGACGATCTGGCGTCCGCGCGCCGCCGGCTCCTGGGCGCGGAGGGTCAGCACCGCCTTGCCGCGCACCGCGTCGTAGAGCGCCACCGGCCAGCGCCAGCCGAGCGCCAGCAGCGCCTCGCGCGGCCGGTCGGCCAACGCGAAGCGCAGGACAACGGCGACCGCCTCGCCGTCCGGCGCCACCGCCAGCACCCCGCCGGCGACCGGCAGGTCGGTCTGGCCGCGCGGCGTGTAAAGCCCCGAGCCGACGCCGCGGCCGAGATAGCCGCGGCGCAGCCGCGCGCCGGTCAGGTGGACCGCCGCCCCGCTGCGGTTGACGACCGAGGCCTGGCCGCGGGCGCGGTAGGTGCCGTCCCCGTCGCGACTCACCACGACCTCCTGGATGGCATGGGCGACGCCGCCCGCCGGCGTGTCGGCCCGCCGGTCGCGGGCCGGCCGGGCGAGCGTCGTGTCGATCACCGCAAAGGCGAGCGAGCCGAGCACGGCGAGCGTGATGACGAGCGGCGAGGCCTCGTCGAGGCGGTAAAGAAGCTGCAGCCAGCCGGCGCTCTGGTCCGCGCCCCAGTCGGCGCGCACCACGCCCGAGGCCGAGACGCCGAACAGGCCGAGCGCGGCATAGGCGAACGCGCCGGACAGCTTGCGGTAGGCGAATTCCGGATTGTTGCCGCTGAACAGCATGAAGAGCACGGCGGCCAGCGCGAACGCCGCGCCCGCCACCACCGCGCCGGCCGCCACCCGCTCGGCCGCGACATAGGCGAGCAGGCCGACCAACGCGGCCCGTGCCAGCGCCAGCCCGATCCAGCGCATCGCCCCTCCTCCATGCCTTCGCCGGCAGTCTAGACGCTTGTCATGCGGCCGGCGAGTGGCGCATGACGGGCGCCGTTTCATCCGCGTCGCTTTTGAATGCGCCGACGTCGTCGCATAACAAGCGGCACCCTCGTGGCTGCGGCAATGCTCGCCTCCAACATCGGGAGACCATCGATGGCCGACCTCATCATCCTCTACTGGCGCGACATCCCCGCCCAGGTGATCGTGCGCAAGGGACGGCGCACCGCCAAGCGCGAGCTGCCGCTGCGCTTCACCGAGGCGATCGACATGTGCGCCATGCGCGTCGGCGCGCGCGACACCGACGCCTATCTGGCCGAGTGGCGGCGCGGCGAGCCGCAGCCGGTCGGCGACGACCTGGAGGCGGAGGCCGAGCAGGCCCTCGCGACACTCGACGCACAGTTCGACGACCAGCGGCTGAAGGCGCTGGTCAAGGCAGGTGGACATGCCGGACCCTGAGACCCCGATCGTCACCCAGGCGATGCGCGTGCGCGCGGCGGCCGGCCGCATCGCCTACAAGCCGGCCGACGTGTCGCCGGCGCGCCGCGTCCAGCGGCGCTATGCCGCGCGGCTGTGGTCGGTGCGCCACGCCCGCTTCCTGGAGCGGCTCTACGGCCGCTTCGCCGACCTGTTCCTGATGCTGCATCCGCTGTGGAACGCGCTCGGCTACCGCCGCGTCGAGGCGCCGGTCAAGTTCGTCGAGCGTCGCGTCAAGGGCCTGATGTTCGACTGCCGCATGTGCGGCCAGTGCGTGCTGTCGTCGACCGGCATGTCGTGCCCGATGAACTGCCCCAAGCAGCTTCGCAACGGGCCGTGCGGCGGCGTGCGCGCCAACGGCAACTGCGAGGTCGAGCCCGACATGCCGTGCGTGTGGGTCAAGGCGTGGGAGGGCTCGCGGCTGATGCGCGGCGGCGACGCGATCCTCGACGTGCAGAAGCCGGTCGACCAGTCGCTGCGCGAGACCTCCGCCTGGCTGCGCGTCACCGCCACCGCCGCCGCCGACCGTGCCGCCGCCGCGAAAGCCAAGGATGCCGCCCCATGAGCGCCGACCGGCCGCCGCAGATCGACGTTCACCCCGGCGGGCCGCACCTGCCGCTCGACCCGCTGCCCGGCCACTCCTCGCGCGGCCGGCTGGAGCGCGTCTTGAGGCGCGGCGAGTTCGCCGTGACCGCCGAGCTCAACCCGCCCGACAGCGCCGACCCGGAGGACGTCTACGAGCGCGCCGCGGTGTTCGACGGCTGGGTCGACGGCATCAACGCCGTCGACGCCTCGGGCGCCAACTGCCACATGTCGTCGGTCGGCATCTGCGCCCTGCTGACGCGCATGGGCTACGCCACGATCATGCAGATCTCGTGCCGCGACCGGAACCGCATCGCCATCCAGGGCGACGTTCTGGGCGCGGCGGCGATGGGCGTCGGCAACATGCTGTGCCTGACCGGCGACGGCGTGCAGGCGGGCGACCAGCCGGGCGCCAAGCCGGTCTTCGACCTCGACTGCATGTCGCTGCTGGAGACCATCCAGACGATGCGCGAGGAGGCCCGGCTGCTGTCCGGCCGCAAGCTGACGACGCCGCCGGCCGTCTTCCTCGGCGCCGCCATCAACCCCTTCGCGCCGCCCTACGATTTCCGGCCCTTCCGGCTGGCCAAGAAGATCGCCGCCGGCGCCCAGTTCGTGCAGAGCCAGTACTGCTTCGACGTGCCGATGCTGCGCGACTACATGGCCCGGGTGCGCGACATGGGGCTGCACGAGAAGTGCTTCATCCTGTGCGGCGTCGGCCCGCTCGCCTCGGCCAGGACGGCGCGCTGGATCCGCAGCAACGTGCCCGGCATCCACATCCCCGACCACGTGGTCGCCCGGCTCGAGGGCGCCGCCGACCAGAAGGCGGAAGGCAAGCGGCTCGCCATCGACATCATCAACGAGGTCAAGGAGATCGACGGCATCGCCGGCATCCACGTGATGGCCTACCGGCAGGAGGAGTACGTCGCCGAGATCGTGCACGAATCCGGCGTGCTGAAGGGCCGCCGGCCCTGGAAGCGCGAGCCGCGGCCCGACGACGCGCTGGTCGCCGAGCGGCTCGAGCACATCCTCGCCGAGGCGCCGGGCGAGAAGCCCTCCGAGGTGCTGCGCGAGGTCACGCGGTGAACGGCCGGCCCCGGTTGAAACGAACGAAATAACGATATAAACAAGTCTTTATATCCGATTGGAGACACCGCATGACCCGCACCATCGTCGCCTCGGCGACCAAGGAAGTCGTGATCGGCTTCGACCAGCCCTTCTGCGTGATCGGCGAGCGCATCAACCCGACCGGCCGCAAGAAGCTCGCCGCCGAGATGGTCGCGGGCAACTTCGACACGGTGAAGAAGGACGCGCTCGACCAGGTCGCCGCCGGCGCCACCATGCTCGACGTCAATGCCGGCGTGACGGCGGTCGACCCCAACGCGACCGAGCCCGACCTCCTGGTGCAGACGCTGGAGATCGTCCAGGGGCTGGTCGACGTGCCGCTGTCGATCGATTCGTCGGTGACGCCGGCCATCGAGGCCGCGCTCAAGGTGGCCAAGGGCCGGCCGCTGATCAACTCGGTCACCGGCGAGGAGGAGAAGCTCGCCGCCATCCTGCCGCTGGTCAAGAAGTACGACGTGCCGGTGGTGGCGATCTCCAACGACGAGACCGGCATCTCCGAGGACCCCGACGTGCGCTTCGCCGTGGCCAAGAAGATCGTCGAGCGCGCCGCCGACTACGGCATCCCGGCGCACGACATCGTCGTCGACCCGCTGGTCATGCCGATCGGCGCCATGGGCACGGCCGGCCTGCAGGTCTTCGCCCTGCTGCGCCGGCTGCGCGACGAGCTCAAGGTCAACACGACCTGCGGCCTGTCCAACATCTCGTTCGGCCTGCCGCACCGGCACGGCATCAACGCCGGCTTCATTCCCATGGTGATCGGCGCCGGCATGACCTCGGCGATCATGAATCCCTGCCGGCCGCAGGAGATGGAGGCGGTGCGCGCGGCCAACGTGCTGAACGGCACCGACCAGAACTGCTA
>NZ_JAOAOP010000104.1 GCF_030398335.1 Aquibium sp. A9E412 | reverse complement strand
CTGCGTTTCACGGAATCGCAGATCGGCTCTAACGCATTGTTTTCACGCGTTTCCGAACGGCGAACCGGTTTCCACTTCGCCTGGAAACGCTATAGCGCGGCCCGCCTCTCCCGGCATCACGGATCGGCGCCAACGCGTTTTCGTCAGCGCGTTTGCGGGCGGCGAAGCGGTATTCCGTCGCCTTAGCCGTCGATGTCCCGGCCGATGATGGCGATCGCCTGCTGGTAGACGCTGGCTGCGTTCCAGCCCTGCAGGGCGCGGAAGTTGGCCTGGCCGGGCTGGTAGCCGGCACCCGGCCGCCAGCCGTGCGCGCGCAGGAAGTTGGCCGTCGAGGCGAGCGCGTCGGCCGGCGAGCGGATCAGATCGACGCGGCCGTTGCCGTCGCCGTCGACGCCGTATTTCAGCGCGTTGCCGGGCAGGAACTGGGTGTGGCCGATCTCGCCGTGCGCGGCGCCGACGGCCGACGGGCTGAGCATGCCGCGGTCGATCATCGTCAGCGCGCCGTAGAGATGCGGCGTGAAGAAGTCGGAGCGCCGGCAGTCATAGGAGACGGTGGCGATCGACGACAGGATGTTCTGGTTGCCCATGAAGCCGCCGAAGCCGGTCTCCATGCCCCAGATCGCCAGCAGCGGGCCGGGCGGCACGCCGTAGCGCCGCTCGATGCTGTTGAGGAGGCTCGCATGGCGCTGCTTCATCGACTTGCCGCGCCGCACGATGGCATCGGCGCCGCGCTTCTGCATGAACTGCGACAGCGACAGCTTGAAGCTCTTCTGGCCGCGGTCGGCGGCGATGGTCTGGCGGTTGTAGCTGGTGCGCTGCAGCGCATCGAGCGCCCGCTGGCCGACGCCGCGGGCGGCCGCCTGCTGCGTGAACTGCGCCTTCCAGCGCTCGAAGCCCGAGGCGTTGTTGCCGCACTGCGCCGCCTGCGCGCCGGCGGTCGTTGCGAGGCCGACGAACAGCGTCGCCGTGACGATCAGGATGCCTTTGATGCGAGCTCCCATGGCCCTCTCCGTGCTTGCGCTCTGCTGGCCGACGCTGCTGCACCGCCGCCTGCCGTCCCGTGCCGTTCTGCCGGGTGAAAACGATTCTTGGTAGCCCCCCGGCATTACCGCGATGTTACCGGTCCGCGCGAAAAAGGGAACTCCCCGGCAGGGGCAACGTTGCCGGACGGTTACCGTTCCCGCGCCCGACGACGCCACGACGCCGATGAAGCTCTTCTCCTGCCCGCGCTGCGGCGCGCGGCTCTATTTCGAGAACTCGCGCTGCCTCGCCTGCGGCACGGCGGTCGCCTGCCTGCCGCGCGAGGCCCGCTTCGCGCCGCTCGACGAGACGGCCGGCTGCGCCAACCGCGAGGCCGCCGCCTGCAACTGGGCGGCCGAGGCGGGCGGCCTGTGCGCGGCCTGCCGGCTCAACCGCACCATCCCCGACCTCGCCGTGCCCGGCAACGCGGCCCGCTGGGCGCGCGTCGAGGCGGCCAAGCGGCGGGCGGTCTACGCGCTCATCGCCTTCGGTCTCGATGTCGCCGGCAAGGCGCACCCGGATGCCGAGATCGGCCTGGCCTTCGATCTCCTCGCCGATCCGCCGCAGGGCGGCCGGGTGCTGACCGGCCACCACGCCGGGCTGATCACCCTCAATGTCGCGGAAGCCGACTCGGTCGAGCGCGAGCGCATGCGCACCGCGATGGGCGAGCCCTACCGCACGCTGCTCGGCCACTTCCGCCACGAGCTCGGCCATTACTACTGGGAGCGGCTGGTGCGCGACGATTCCGCCCGGCTGGCGCGCTTCCGCGCCCTGTTCGGCGACGAGCGCGCCGACTATGCCGCGGCGCTGCGGCGCCACTACGAGGCCGGCCCGCCCGTCGACTGGCAGGAGCGCCACATCTCCGCCTACGCCGCCAGCCACCCGTGGGAAGACTGGGCCGAGAGCTGGGCGCACTATCTGCACATCGCCGACACGCTGGAGATGGCCGAGGCGCTCGGCCTGCCCTTCGCCCATCTCGACACCGTGGTCGAGGCGGAGGGCTCCGGCGGCTTCGAGGCCGCGCTCAGCCGCTGGCTGGCGCTCGGCGAGACGGTCAACGCGCTCAACCGCTGCATGGGCCTGGCGGACCTCTACCCCTTCGTCATCTCGCCGGCCGCTGCCGGCAAGCTGCGGTTCGTGCACGCGCTGCTCGCCGGCCGGGCCGCCGGCGCCCAGCCGGAGGCGGACCGCGAAGCTTGACTCCGGCGGCGTTTTCCGCTCAAACGCCGCACAACCAGCGACGAGTGCCAACTCCGAGCCGCCGACCGGGACGCGACAAGACGATCCCGGAGGTCAACACCCGGCAGCGCGATGCGCCCCCGGGTGCCGTTCGCCGTTGCGGCGAGACCGGCGGCGGGGTTGGGATGCCGGCGCAAAGCCACTACCTCTGCGGCAGACAAGACCGCAGACACGAGGAAGGCAGATGTTCGAGAACCTGCAGGACCGGCTTGGCGCGATCCTCAACGGGCTGACCGGGCGCGGCTCGCTGTCGGAGGCCGACGTCTCCGCCGCGCTGCGCGAGGTGCGCCGGGCGCTGATCGAGGCCGACGTCGCGCTCGAGGTGGTGCGCGGCTTCACCGACCGCGTGCGCGAGAAGGCCGTCGGCGCCACGGTTCTCAAGTCGATCAAGCCCGGCCAGATGGTCGTCAAGATCGTCCACGACGAGCTCGTCGAGATGCTCGGCGCCGAGGGCGAGACGATCGACCTCAACGCGCCGGCGCCCGTGGTGCTGATGATGGTCGGCCTGCAGGGCTCGGGCAAGACGACGACGACCGGCAAGATCGGCAAGCGGCTCGTCGAGCGCCAGGGCAAGAAGGTCCTGATGGTCTCACTCGACACGCGCCGGCCGGCCGCCCAGGAGCAGCTCAAGCAGATCGGCGAGCAGACCGGCGTCGCCACGCTGCCGATCGTGCCGGGCCAGTCGCCGGTCGACATCGCCAGGCGCGCCGTGCAGGCCGGCCGTCTCGGCGGCCACGACGTCGTCATCCTCGACACCGCCGGCCGCACCCACATCGACGAGCCGCTGATGGCGGAGATGGCCGACATCCGGCGCACGGCCGAGCCGCACGAGATCCTGCTGGTCGCCGATTCGCTGACCGGTCAGGATGCGGTCAACCTCGCCAAGAGCTTCGACGAGCGCGTCGGCATCACCGGGCTGGTGCTGACCCGCATGGACGGCGACGGCCGCGGCGGCGCGGCGCTGTCGATGCGCGCGGTGACCGGCAAGCCGATCAAGCTGATCGGCACCGGCGAGAAGATGGACGCGCTCGAGGAGTTCCATCCCAAGCGCATCGCCGACCGCATCCTCGGCATGGGCGACATCGTCAGCCTGGTCGAGAAGGCCGCCGAGACCATCGACGCCGAGAAGGCGGCGGCGATGGCCAAGAAGATGCAGGCCGGCAAGTTCGACCTGAACGATCTCGCCGACCAGCTGCGCCAGATGCAGAAGATGGGCGGCATGGGCGGGATCATGGGCCTGATGCCCGGCATGGGCAAGATGAAGGACCAGATGGCCGCCGCCGGCCTCGACGACAAGACCTTCGCCCGGCAGATCGCCATCATCCAGTCGATGACGCCGAAGGAGCGCTCCCACCCCGACCTGCTCAAGCACAGCCGCAAGAAGCGCATCGCCGCCGGCTCCGGCACCGACGCCGCGCAGATCAACAAGCTTCTGAAGATGCACCGCCAGATGGCCGACGCCATGAAGGCGATGGGCGGCAAGGGCAAGGGCGGCGGCGCCATGCGCGGCCTGATGGGCGGCATGGCGCAGAAGATGGGGCTCGGCGGCATGCCCGGCATGGCCGGCGGCATGCCCGACCTGTCGAAGATGGACCCCAAGCAGCTCGAGGCGCTGCAGAAGCAGGCCGAGGCCGCCGGCCTCGGCAAGGGCGGCGGCGGCCTGCCGGGCCTGCCCGGCGGCGGACTGCCCGGCCCGAACGGCCTGCCCGGCCTGCCGAGGAAGAAATGAGCGCCGCTCCCGACACCGCCCGCGCGGCGGCCGTGCGCCGGCTCGGTCAGTTGCGTGCCTCGATCGACAACATCGACGCCGCTCTGGTGCACATGCTGGCCGAGCGCTTCCGCTGCACCCAGGACGTCGGCCTGCTCAAGGCCGAGCACGGCCTGCCGCCGGCCGACCCGGCCCGCGAGAAGGAGCAGATCGCGCGTCTGCGCCGGCTCGCCGACGAGGCCAACCTCGATCCCGACTTCGCGGAGAAGTTCCTCAACTTCATCATCCGCGAGGTGATCCGCCACCACGAGATGATCGCCCGCGGCAATGGCGGCAGGACCGTCGGCGCGGGCATCGCCGAACCGGCCGCAGCGGCGGCCGAACGCCACAACGAAGACCAATCAGGAGAATGACATGGCACTGAAGATCCGTCTGGCCCGCGCGGGCTCCAAGAAGCGGCCCTACTACCACATCGTCGTCGCCGACGTACGCGCGCCGCGCGACGGCCGCTTCATCGAGCAGCTCGGCGCCTGGAACCCGATGCTGGCCAAGGACGCCGAGCGCGTGACGCTCAACGAGGAGCGCATCAAGCACTGGCTCGAGCACGGCGCCCAGCCGACCGACCGCGTGCTGCGCTTCCTCGACGCCGCCGGCCTGGCCAAACGCCCGGCGCGCGCCAACCCGCAGAAGGGCGAGCCCGGCAAGAAGGCGCAGGAGCGCCTGGCCGCCGCCCGCCAGGCCGAGGAGGAGGCCAAGGCCGCCGCGGCCGAGGCGTCCGCCAGCGAGGCGGCGCCGGCCGAGGAAGCGACCTCCTGAGGCACGGTGTGATCGCGGTCCGCCCGACGGACGGGGCGGGCCGCGCGACCGCGCCGCGCACCGGGCGAGGCCGCGCCCTGCCGCGGCCTGCGCGCAAGCCCATTTCGGGCTGACAAGGCGGCCGCCGCGCACTACCTTTCCGGCCCATGTTCATACCCTTCTTCCTCGAGCTGAAAGCCGCGCGCGTGCCGGTCTCGCTGCGCGAGTACCTGACGCTGCTCGAGGGGCTCGACGCCGATCTGGTCACCTATGACGTGGAGGGCTTCTACTACCTCGCCCGCGCCGCGCTGGTGAAGGACGAGCGCCACATCGACCGTTTCGACCAGGTCTTCGCGCATGCCTTCCGCGGCGTCGAGGCGGTGTCGGGCGAGGCGCCGGTCGACCCGCAGGCGCTGCCCGAGGAGTGGCTGCGCCGGCTCGCCGAAAAGCACCTCAGCGAGGACGAGAAGAAGCTCGTCGAGGCGATGGGCGGCTTCGACAAGCTGATGGAGACGCTCAAGCAGCGGCTCGAGGCGCAGAAGGGCCGCCACCAGGGCGGCTCGAAATGGATCGGCACGGCGGGCACCTCGCCGTTCGGCGCCTATGGCTACAATCCCGAAGGCGTGCGCATCGGCCAGCACGAGAGCCGCCACCGCCGCGCCGTCAAGGTGTGGGACAAGCGCGAGTTCCGCAATTTCGACGATTCCGTCGAGCTCGGCACGCGCAACATCAAGCTGGCGATGAAGCGGCTGCGCCGCTGGGTGCGCGAGGGGGCGGAGGAGGAGTTCGACCTCGCCGGCACCATCCGCTCGACCGCCGAGCACGGCTATCTCGACGTCAAGACGCGGCCGGAGCGGCGCAACGCCGTCAAGCTGCTGATGTTCTTCGACGTCGGCGGCTCGATGGACGACCACGTCAAGGTGGTCGAGGAGCTGTTTTCCGCCGCCCGCGCGGAGTTCCGCCAGCTCGAGTACTTCTACTTCCACAACTGCCTCTACGAGGGCGTGTGGAAGGACAACCGGCGGCGCCATTCCGAGGTCGTGCCGACCTGGGACGTGCTGCACAAATACGGCCCCGACTACAAGGTGATCTTCGTCGGCGACGCCGCGATGAGCCCCTACGAGATCGCCTATGCCGGCGGCGCGGTCGAGCATTGGAACGAGGAGCCCGGCGCGCTGTGGTTGCAGCGGGTGACGGCGCAGTGGCCGCATGCCGTGTGGCTCAACCCGACGCCGCGGCGCCATTGGGACTACACCCATTCGATCGGCATGATCCGCGAGCTGTTCGCCGAGCGCATGTACCCGCTCACCCTGGCCGGGCTCGAGGCGGCCACCCGCGAGCTGTCGCGCGCGCATTGAAGCGTTTGCAGGCGAAGTGGAAACCGGTTCGCGCGGAGATGGCCAAGAACGCCGTCACGGCTGCGGTCCGCCGGCTCAGCCGCGCTCGCCGCCGCGCCCGTCCGGCGTGCCGAAGACGAGCGCCAGGAACTCCTCCAGCCAGGCCTTGAGGTGGCGGTCCCAGATCAGCCGCCCGCCGAGATGGTCGCGGCCCTGCTGCGCGCCCGGCAGCACGAAGCGGTGCGCGCCGCGCACCACCCAGCGCTGCATCATGGCGCGCGTCAGCTCGGCATGGAACTGGATGCCCCAGGCGTTGTCGCCATAGCGGAAGGCCTGGTTGGGATAGGCGTCCGCCGTCGCCAGCAGCACGGCGTCGCGCGGCAGCGAGAAGCCTTCGCGGTGGAACTGGTAGACCATCTCCGGCCAGTGCATCAGGTGGCGGCCGGCCTCGGTCGCCTTGAGCGGGTACCAGCCGATCTCGACGAGCCCGTCGTCGTGGCCGTGCACCTGGCCGCCCAGGTGATTGACCAGCATCTGCGCGCCGAGGCAGATGCCGAGCAGCGGCTTGTCCTCCATCAGCGGCACCGACATCCATTCGGTCTCGCGGCGCACGAACTCGTCGTGATCGTTGGCGCTCATCGGCCCGCCGAACACAACCGCCCCGGCGTGCCCGGCCAGCGTGTCGGGCAGGGCGTCGCCGAGCGGCGGGCGGCGGATGTCGAGCGCGAAGCCGCGCGCCTCCAGCAGCTGGCCCACCCGCCCGGGGCTCGAAAGCTCCTGGTGCAGGACGATCAGGACCTTGCGCGGCGCGTCCTCCGACATCCTCGCGTCAGCGGTCCCCGCCGCCTCGTCCCGCGCGCTCGAGCACGCGCTGGCGCAGCAGCACGCGCTGCCGGCTGTCGACGCCGATCAGCTCGGCGACCCGCCACACGATGTTGTCCTCCAGCTCGTGCAGCTCGCCGTCGGCATAGACCATCTCCCACATCAGGCCGATGAACTCGGCCCGCGCATCGGCGTCGAGATGGCGCTTGAGCACGCTGGTGAAGGCATAGAGGTCGACGGCGTCCTGGTCGGCCTCCTCGCCGGCGGCGACCAGCCGGTCGAGCTCGGTGCCGGACACGCCATAGACGCGCGACAGCCCCTCCTTGAGGCGCGCCGTCTCCTGCGGGTCGCGCACGCCGTCGGCATCGATGACGTGGAACAGCAGCGCCGCCGCGGCGACGCGCGGGTCGTCCTCCGGCGTCAGCGAGCCGTCGGTCCGCCCGTCGGCGCCCGGCAGGTCTTTCAGAAAGGTGAGGATGCGGTCGAACATGCCTTGTCCCGTTGATCTCGCCGCAAGGCCGCGGCGCCGGCCGGCACGGCGCCGCCCGTGCGCCGGCGCCCGGCGGTCAAAACAGCCGGAAGCGTCCCGGCGCCCTGTCTTCCGGCGCGCGCGGCTCGACGCCGGGATCGTCCGGCGGCCGCCGGCCGCGCTCGTCCTCC
>NZ_JAOAOP010000103.1 GCF_030398335.1 Aquibium sp. A9E412 | reverse complement strand
AGACGACCTCCGACTACGACCGCGAGAAGCTGCAGGAGCGGCTGGCCAAGCTGGCCGGCGGCGTCGCGGTGATCCGCGTCGGCGGCGCCACCGAGATCGAGGTGAAGGAGCGCAAGGACCGCGTCGACGACGCGCTGCACGCCACCCGCGCAGCGGTCGAGGAGGGCATCCTGCCCGGCGGCGGCACCGCGCTGCTGCGTGCGGCGGCCGCGCTCGACGGGCTGAAGGGTGCCAATGCCGACCAGCAGGTGGGCATCGACATCATCCGCCGCGCCATCGAGGCGCCGGTGCGCCAGATCGCCGAGAACGCCGGTGCCGAGGGCTCGATCGTGGTCGGCAAGCTGCGCGAGAACGCCACCTTCGGGCATGGCTGGAACGCCCAGACGGGCGAGTATGGCGACCTGTTCAAGATGGGCGTCATCGACCCGGCCAAGGTGGTGCGCACCGCGCTGGAGGACGCCGCGTCGGTCGCCGGCCTGCTGGTCACCACCGAGGCGATGGTCGCCGAGAAGCCGAAGAAGGAGCAGGCCGCGCCGGCGATGCCGGGCGGCATGGACTTCTGAGGTCCGCCGCAGTCTCGAACGGAAAGGGCGGCCCCGTGCCGCCCTTTTGCTTTGCCGGACCGCCGCGCCCGAGCGCTCAAAGCGGCGGGATGCGGCCGACGGTGAAGAACCCGACGATGACCTCGCCGCGCGCGATCCGCACCGGGATGCGCGGCGTCTCGCCCAGCGCCGCGATGCCCGACAGGGCGGTCTCGATCGCCTGGCGCTGCGCCGGCAGGGCGCGCGCCAGCAGCGCGGCCAGCGCCTGCGGGTTGTCGACGGTGACGCTGAGCTCGGCGTCGAGCAGCCCCTCGGGCGACAGCGACACCGGCCCCGACAGCGTCAGCCCCGTCGCCGCGGCGTCGCCTGCGCCCGCGTCGGCCGTGCGCACCGTCAGCGCCTCGATGACGGCCGAACGGCCGCGCAGGCTTCCCGGCAGGCCGCCGGCCAGGGCGGCGGCATCGGCCGCCCCGTCGGCCACCCGCAGCGTCGCCGTGGCGTCGAGCGGCGGCAGCGCGGCATCGAGCACGCCGCCGGCGAGCGCCAGCCCGTCGAGCCGCACGGCAAGGTCGAGATCGGCGCCGGCCGGCCGCGCATGCAGCTCGCCGCCCGCCGCGCCGGCAAGCCGCGCGCCGTCGCCGGCCGTCGCGACCGTCAGCGCGCTGCCGGCCAGCGAGAGGCGTTCGGGCAGCGGCCGCGCCAGCCGGGCGCTGGCGCGCAGGCTCTGCCAGCCGACGGCGAGCGGCGGCAGGCCGGGCAGCGCCAGTCGCGCCGGCCCGTCGAGCTCGGCGACCACCCGCGTGGGCTGGTAGATCTGCGCGGCCGTGCGCAGCGCGCCGGCCTCCGCCGCCACCGCGCGTGCCGGGTTTTCGTAGGAGACGCCGTCGCAGAATACGCCGATGCGGAAGGGGAAGCCGCGCACCTGCGCATCGCGGCACGCCGCCCGGGCATCGCCGCCGAGATCGGCCAGCGCCGCCTCGACGGTGCGTTCGAGCCGCCCGGCAACGTAGTACCAGCCGGCGGTGAAGACGAGCACGGCGACCAGCACCGCGCCGGTCAGTCCCACGATGCGCCGGCTGTAGCGCGAGCCCCGTCGGCTTGACGTCATCGCACGCCTCTGCTTGAAGCTCGGAGCCTCGCGGACGAAATCGGCAGCATGAGCGAACTCGCTGTTTTCGCGTGATCTTTTCCGGCAGGCGACACGCGTCCTGCCGGGCGCCCGGCGCCGCGGCGCCGATCCGAACAGGCCGCCGCGGCCGCGGCGCCGACCCGAACAGGCATGGCGATATGGACGATTTTTGGGTCTTTGGCTACGGATCGCTGATGTGGCGGCCGGGCTTCGCCCACACCGAGACCCGCAAGGCGCGGCTGCACGGCTTCCGCCGCGCGCTGTGCGTCCACTCGCACGTCCACCGCGGCACGCCGGAGCGGCCGGGCCTGGTGCTCGGGCTCGACCGCGGCGGCTCCTGCCTCGGCCTCGCCTTCCGCGTGCCGGGCGGGCTGCGCGAGGAGGCGCTCGCCTATCTGCGCGCCCGCGAATTGGTGACCAACGTCTACCGCGAGCGCAGCCTGACGCTGCGCCTGGAGGACGGCGCCATGGTGGCGGCGGTCGGCTACGTCGTCGACCGGGCGCACGACCAGTATGCCGGCCGGCTCGACGTCGAGCAGGCGGTCGGCCGCGTCAGCGGCGCCGTCGGCCAGTCGGGTCCGAACGAGGAGTACGTGGTCAACACGGTGGCACATCTGCGCGCGCTCGGCATCCGCGATCCCTGGCTCGAGGCGGTCGCCGCGCGCATCGCGCCTGGCCCCGGCGCCGCCCCCGGCTGACGCCCGTGCGGCCTCAGGCCGCGGCCGCCTTGTCCGGCACGGCGACGCCGAGCTCGGCGAGCCGCCGCCGCGCGGTCGGCGGCAGCGGCGGCGGGTTGGGCGAGCGCGCGGCGGCGACCAGCAGCGCGTCGCAGGCCGCCTCGGTCTCCGAGATCAGCCGCGTCTGGAACGTCTCGCGGTCGAGCCCCGGCTCGATGGCCGGCAGGAAGCGGGCGTGGATCGTGCCGGGAAAGCGCAGGAAGCGCCGCCGCGGCCAGTACAGACCGGCGGCATGCGCCACCGGCACGACCGGCACGCCGAGCTGCATGTAGAGCTCGACGATGCCGTACTTGTAGGCCGGCTCGGCGCCGGGCGGCCGCCGCGTCCCCTCGGGATAGATGATGAGCTGGCGATTGTCGCGCATGCGCTCGCGCGCCACCGCCACCGCCTTTCTCAGCGCCTTGGAGCGGCTGCCGCGGTCGATCGGGATCATCCGCATCTTGGCGACGTACCAGCCGAACACCGGGATCCACATCAGCTCGCGCTTGAGGATGTAGAGCGCGTCGGGGATGCTCGGCAGGAAGGCGATGGCGTCCCAGAATGACTGGTGCTTGGGCGCGATGATGCACGGCCCGTCGGGCAGGTTCTCCAGTCCCGTGATCTCGCTGCGCGTGCCGGCCACCACCTTCTGCAGCCACAGGCTGGAGGCCGCCCACACCTTGGGCACGAACCACGCCTTCTTGCGCGGCAGCACGAAGTAGAGCGGCGTCCAGACGATCATCTGGGCGATCAGGTTGACATAGAACAGCACGTTGAAGGCGAAGGAGCGGACGGCGAGCATGGGCGCGGCCTTGCGAGACGGAACGGCCCGTTGGTTACACCAGGCCGCCGAAAAGGCAAACCGTCCGGCGCCTCACTCGGCCGCCGGCTCGGCCGCGCGCACCACCGTCACCGCCCCCGGCGGCGCATCGGCGGCGAAGACGCCGCGCGCCAGCGCGGCGAGAAACTTGGCGTATTCGACGAACATCACGCGCACCGCGTCGGGCTTGGCCAGCCAGGCGCCGTTGTCGAGCCGCCGGTTGACCACCGGATAGGGCTGCAGCTCGGCGCTCGGCAGGTAGCGCCGCATCTCCATCAGGCTGCGCGGCATGTGGTAGTTGTTGGTCACCAGGATGACGCTGCCGAAGGCGTTGGCGCTCACCCACTTGGCGCTCTCGGTGGCGTTGCCCACCGTGTCGGTGGCGGCGTGGTCGATGTCGACGCAGCAGGCGAACAGGCCGGCGTCGCCGCCGGTCGCCCGCCGCAGGTCGTCGGCCCCGGCGATCGGGTTGACGCCGCTGATGAGCAGCCGCCGCCCCTTGCCGTCGCGCAGCAGGTCGACCGCCACGTCGAGCCGCGAATGGCCGCCGGTCAAGACGATGATGGCGTCGGCCTGGCGCAGCTCCGCGGGCGCGGCCAGCCGGCTCACATGCCCGGCGAACAGGGCGAATCCCGACAGGAACAGCGATGCCGCCGCCAGCGCGGCAGCCAGCGGCAGGCGCAGCCGGTTGAAGATGCCGGCGCTGCGCGGCCCGTCCTGGCCCGGCCGCAAAGGCGAGTCCACCTGCCTCGAATACGCCCTCATGACTCTGCCGTTAGTGCCCAAATGCGGCGATGTCTCGTCGACGCAGCGCCGCTTCGACACAATAGGTTACAGCAAAACGCGATTCGTGAAGACACGCGCGGCTCAGATGTCGTCCGCCTGGCGCATGTCGAGGTCGCGCAGATGGGCGAGCACGGTCAGATGCGAGGTCGCCGCCGTCAGCGCGGCGATCACCAGCACCACCATCAGCACCCCGACATAGCCGGCCGCGCCGATCGCGAAGTTGCCGAACAGCGCCGTCGCCTGGTCGGCTTCCGGCGTCGCCAGGTTGCGCGACGACCACCAGGAGAAGGCGACGAACACGATCACCGCGCCGGCGCCGCCGGCCGCCCCGCCCTTCATGCCGGCGAGCAGGAAGTGGCGGCGGAACTGGGCGGCGATGAAGCGCGCCTCCGCGCCGATGAAGTGCAGCACCTCGATCACATGGCCGTTGCCGGCCATCGCGCCGCGGGTGGCGAAGATCACCGTCAGCGCCGTGGCCGACAGCATCAGCGCCAGCACCGCGACGCCGAAGGTGACGGTGGTGCGCGCCATGGCCACCAGCCGGTCGACCCAGGTGCGGTGGTCGTCGAGGCTGGCGTTGGGCACCGCCGCCTCGATCTGCGCGCGCATCGTGGCGAAGTCCGGCGGCGCCTGGGGATCGATGGTCACGATGACCAGCCGCGGCACCGGCAGCTCGTCGAGGTCGAAGCCGCTGCCGAGCCACGGCTCGAGCAGCCGCGCCGTCGCCGCGCGGTCGACGATCGTCACGTTGCGCACGCCGGAAAAGCCGGCGGCGATGCGCTGCGCGTCGGCGAGCGCGCCGTCCATGTCGAAGCCGTCGCCCGGCTTGATCTGGATCGTCGCCTCGCGCGCGATCTGCGTCTGCCAGGTCGTCGCCGTGTCGCGCACCAGCGTGACGGCGCCGAGCGTCAGGCAGGACAGGAACGTCATGATGGCGATGACCAGGATCATCGTGCGCGCGGCGATGCTGCCGGGCGGCACGATCGGCGCCGGCCGCCGGCGCTGGCCGGCCCGGCCGCGCAGGGCCGTCACCGGCCCGGGCTTGGGGCGCGCGGTGGCGGGCGCGGCCTCAGTCATAGACCTCGAGCCTCCCCTCGTTGAGGATCATGCGGCGCGCGTCGACCTGCTCCATCAGGCCGACGTCGTGCGTGGCGATCACCACCGCTGTGCCCAGCCGGTTGAGCTCGATGAACAGGCGCAGCAGCCGGCGCGCCAGCGGTGGGTCGACATTGCCCGTCGGCTCGTCGGCGAGCAGGATCTGCGGCTGCTCGATCAGCGCCCGGGCGATCGCCACGCGCTGCTTCTCGCCGCCCGACAGCACCGGCGGCAGCACGTGCATGCGGTCGCCGAGGCCGACCCACTTGAGCAGCTCCGTCACGTCGTCGCGGTAGCTCGCCTCCTCGCGGCCGCGCACCCGGAGCGGCAGCGCCACGTTCTCGTAGGTCGTCATGTGGTCGAGCAGGCGGAAGTCCTGGAACACCACGCCGATGCGCCGGCGCAGCACCGGCAGCTCGCGCCGGGTGATGCTGGCGCGGTCCTTGCCGAACACGGTGATCAGCCCGCGCGTCGGCCTGAGCGACAGGAACAGGAGGCGCAGCAGCGTCGTCTTGCCGGCGCCCGACGGACCGCTGAGGAACTGGAAGGAGCGCGCCGGCAGGTGGAACGAGATGTCGCGCAGGACCTCCGGCCCCATCCCGTAGCGCAGTCCCACATTCTCGAAGCGTATCACGTCGGAAATAAACCTGCCTGAGTGCGGCTGTGCGGCCCGCGGCGGGCGGTGCGATCCTGCGGCCATCGTGGTTAACCGTTCGTCAAGACCGGCGCCCCGGCCGCCGCCGGTGGCGAAGCCTTAACCATTTTGCCTTAGCCCGAAAAGGCGAACGGCGAAAGGAACCGCCCGGCCGATGAGCGACAGCCGCGACACACGACCGGTTTCCGGCGAAATCATGACCGGCGGCGCGGCCGGGACCGCGCGCGCGGCGCAAGACCGCGCCGACGTGGTCGACGCCGAATACGAGACGCTGGCCCCCGGCTCGCCCGACCGCCCCGCAGCACCGGTCCACGCATCCGCAGCCGGCCCGGCCGCGCCGCCGCGCGGCCTGGAGACGCTGCGCCGCGACCGCGGCGGCAGTGCTGCCGGCGCGCCGCCGGAACGGCGCGGCCGGCGCGGCGGTCCCGCCTTCTGGGCCGCCGGCCTGTCGGCGGTGGCGATCGCCTTCTGGATGTCGGGCGGCCACGCGCTGGTCGGCCCGGCGGTCGAGCGCGCCGCACCGGCGCGCGGCCTTGCCATCGCCGAGCTTGAGACGCGCGTCGAACGCCACGCCGGGCGCGCGCTGCTGCTGGTCGACGGTGCGGCGGTCAACGAGGGCGGCAGCGCCCGCGCCCTGCCCGACCTGTCGATCGAGGTGCTCGGCCATGACGGCCGCACGACGCGCTATTTCCTGGGGACAAACGGCCACCGCCTGGCGCCGGGCGGCCGCTTCCCCTTTTCCAGCCGCTTGCAAGTCGCCGGCGAGGGTGTGAAATCGGTCTCGGTCAGTTTTGCGAAAAAGGGGCGGTGATGCCGGTTGTGCGCGGCAAGCAGATCGAAGTTCTCTACTCCGCCTCGGCGATCGCCCAGCGCAATCTCGAGCTCGCCAAGGAGATCGCCGCGCGCGACTATCACGACCTGCTGGTGATCTCGGTCCTCAAGGGCTCCTTCATCTTCGCCGCCGACCTGATCCGCGCCATGCACGACGCGGGCATTTCGCCGGAGGTCGAGTTCATCATGATCTCGAGCTACGGCGCCGGCCAGACGAGCGGCGAGATCCGCGTGCTGCGCGACATCGACAACGCCGTCGCCGGGCGCGATCTGATCCTGATCGACGACATCCTTGAATCCGGCAAGACGCTGAAATACACGCGCGACCTGATGCTGTCGCGCGGCGCGCGCTCGGTGTCGGTGGTCGTGCTGCTCGACAAGCACAGCCGCCGGCAGGCCGCCGTCGAGGCCGATTTCGTCGGCTTCGAGTGCCCCGACCACTTCGTGGTCGGCTACGGCATGGACGTCGCCCACGCCTTCCGCGAGCTGCCCTTCGTCGGCATCGTCACGGGCGACGCCTGACGGGCGGGCGCCGGCAACGAAGACGGATCGCACATGGCCAGACTGCTGATCGTTGAGGACGACGATTCGGTGCGCGCCTTCACCGCCCGCGCGCTCGCCGCCAGCGGCCACGACGTCGACCAGGCGGCCGACGGCGGCGAGGCGATGGAGCGCATCGAGACGGCGGCCGGCGGCTACGACCTGGTCCTGTCCGACATCCGCATGCCGGTGATGGACGGCATCGAGATGGCGCGCGCGGCGCGACGCGCGTTTCCCGGCCTGCGCATCCTGCTGATGACCGGCTATGCCGAGCAGCGCGAGCGCGCCGCGGAGCTCGAGGGCGCCATCGTCGGCGTCGTCAACAAGCCCTTCACCCTGGCCGAGATCCGCCAGCGCGTCGACGCGGCGCTGGCGGGCTGAAGACCGGTCGCGCGGCTTGCGGGGCGCGATGTGGCCTATAGCGTTTCCAGGCGAAGTGGAAACCGGTTCGCCGTTCGGAAACGCGTGAAAACAATGCGTTAGAGCCGATCTGCGATTCCGTGAAACGCAG
>NZ_JAOAOP010000102.1 GCF_030398335.1 Aquibium sp. A9E412 | reverse complement strand
GCCGGCCGGGGCCGCGGCCCCGAAGGTCGCGGCTACTCGACGGCCGCGTCGAACATCGAGCTCTCGATGGCGGCGAGGTCGACCGCCTGCATCTCCTCCGACAGCTCGTAGCCTTCGGCGTCGGCCTTGACGGCCGCCTTGTCGAAGTTGTTGGCCGGCTCGACCAGCGCGTTGGTCAGCACGTTCTCGGCCTCGATCGGCTCGGAGATCTGGCCCATCTCGTGGATCGTGTCGAAGAAGGACTGCCAGCTCTCCATGTCGTGCCAGCCCCAGCCGCCGCGCTTTTCCATGTCGCCGCGGAAGACGTTGATCTGCTGCATGATCGACATGGTGCCGACCTCGGGGCCGAGATTGCTGGCCAGCGTCGGGAACTCCTCGAACACCATCTCCACGGCCGCGCGCGGGTTGTGATAGGCGAACTCCATGCCCTTGGCCCAGCCGCGCAGATACTCCTCGAGGAAGGCGCGCTTTTCCGGATCCTCCACATCGGCGCGGCGCACCACGAAGGTGTTGGCCGGGAAGTTGGAGTGCAGCACGCCGAGCCAGTACTCGAAGTCGAGCCCGGTCGAGATCCACTCGGCGCGCAGCCCTTCCCACGACAGCGCGGCGTCGCCCTGGCCGGCGGCGAGCGCGGTGCCCCAGGTCGGCCAGCCGGCCTCGACATAGTTGATCTTCGACACGTCGACGCCCTGGGCGGCGAGCAGCGGGTCGGTGATCGACTGCCAGGCGGCCGAGCCGAGCAGGATGGTCTTGCCCTCGAGCTCCTTCAGGTCGCGGACGCCCTCGCCCTTGCGGAAGGCGAAGCCGAAGGTGTCGCGCGCGCCCATGTGCCACACCGACATCAGGTCCATGCCGTTGTCGATGGCGAAGGCGAAGATGCCGGGCGACGGAAAGCCCATGTCGGCCTGGCCGACGTCGACGAACTTGACGGTCGCCGTGCCGTCCGAGGGGCCGGGCTGCATCTCGGTGTCGAGCTCGCCGAAATAGCCCATCTTCCTGGCGACCCAGTAGGGGTAGTCGTCGAGCACCTCGAGCGTGCCGCGCGGCGAGATCCAGGTGAAGGTGTCGTAGGGCTCGGCGCGCGCGCCGCGCACCATGCCCGGCACGCCGAGCGCGCTCGCCGTCACCACGCCGGCGCCGGTGACCTGCAGGAAATAGCGGCGGCTGACGGGCGCCCGGCCGAACTGTCCGATGGTCTTGTCACTCATGGCACTTTTCCCTCTGTGGTCGTCGTCGATTGCAGCACCTGCCGGCGCGCGCCGCCCGCGCCGCGGTCAGGTCTCCCAGCTCGCCCATTTCTTGCCGATCAGGAAGAACGTCGTGTAGATCAGGATGCCGAGGATCGACAGGATCAGCACGACGGCGAAGAACTGCGGCATCTGGATCATCGAGGAATAGGTGGTCAGCCGGTTGCCCAGCCCGAAGCCGCCGCCCACCATCTCCGCGCCGACCGCCGTCAGCAGGCCGAAGATGGCGCCGATCATCAGCCCGACCAGGATCATCGGCAGCGCCATCGGCGCGCGGATCTTCCAGAAGATCTGCAGCGTGCTGGCGCCATAGGAGCGGGCGAGCGCGATCTTGGCGCTGTCGACGCGGCGGAAGCCGGTCGCCGAGTTGATCATCACCATCGGCCCGGAGGCGAGCGCCACGGCGATGATGCGCGGCTCGTAGCCGAAGCCGAAGCGCAGGATGAGCAGCGGCACCAGCGCCAGCATCGGCGTGGTGACGAGCAGCAGGATGTAGGGCGCGATCACCTTTTCCGCGAAGGGGAACTGGGTGACGACGGCCGCCAGCACCAGGCCGACCGAGGCGCCGATGGCGAAGCCGGCGAACAGCTCGACCAGCGTGTGGCCGAGATGCGGCGCGATCAGCGGGAACTCGGTGACGAGCGCCCGGAAGATGGCGCTCGGCGGCGGCATGATGTAGTGCGGCACCTCGAACAGCCGCAGCGAGGCTTCGACGCCGCCGACGATGACCACCGCGACGGCGAGGATCGCCAGCACCTCGGCCATCGACTTGACGCCGATGCCGCCGGAGAACGCCGACAGGTTGGTCAGGCTGACGGACTGTCCGTCGCCGCCGCCGCTCTTGCGGAACTGGGGGATGGTGTCGGAGCTGTTGGCCACCGCTTTGCCTCCGGACCTCAATCGACGCGTTCGGGTTCGGCCGGCGCGGACTTCAGGCTGGTCCGCTTGCCGACGATCTCCATCTTGATGGCGTTGGTGAGGTCGAACACCTCCTTGGTCGCCATGATCTCAAGCGAGCGCGGCCGCGCGAAGGGCACCGGATAGACGCTCGCCACCCGCCCCGGCCGGCCGCTCAGCACCACGACGCGGTCGGACAGGAAGATCGCCTCCTCGATGCTGTGGGTGATGAAGACGATGGTCGTCGGGCTGTCGAGCCAGATCTCCTCGACCAGCCGGTTCATGTCCTCGCGGGTGAAGGTGTCGAGCGCGCCGAACGGCTCGTCCATCAAAAGCACCTGCGGCTTGAGCGACAGCGCACGCACGATCGCCGCGCGCTGCTGCATGCCGCCCGACAGCTCGCGCGGGAACTTGCCGCCGAAGCCGTCCAGCCCGACGCGGTGCAGCAGATGGTCGATCCAGGCGCGGTCGGGCTTCTGCCCCTTGATCTCGAAGGGGAAGCGGATGTTGGCGTCGAGGTCGCGCCACGGCAGCAGGTTCGCCTCCTGGAAGACAATGCCGATGTCGGGATGCGGGCCGTCGATGCGCCGGCCGTCGAGCGTCACCTGGCCGCTCGTCAGGCCGTGCAGGCCCGACATGCTCCACAGCAGCGTGGTCTTGCCGCAGCCGGACGGGCCGACGATCGAGACGATCTCGTTGGCGTTGACGTGCAGCGAGCAGCGGTCGAGCGCCTTAAGGTCGCCGGACGCGGTGGCGTAGACCTTCGTCGCGTCCTGCACCACGAGCTTGGGAGTTGTGCCGTCGACCGCGTTCATGCGCCCCTCTGTGGAAGGCCCCGAAATGCCTGACGGGCGTTTCTCGCGACGCCCTCCAAGCAGTCTGTAACTATCCTACTTTTCTGTCAAGCGGCCCCGCGGACCATGGCAGACCCGATCTCGGAATTTCTGGAAAAACCCTTTTAAATCCGTCGCTTTGCCTCGGTTGAAAAGCATGTGACTTTCCTACATACTGGCGACCGCGCCGGCGTCGCCGACGGCGAGCCCGGCATCGTGAAAAGCGCAGCGGGACCGGCGGTCCGGGCGGCGGCGCGCAGCATCGGCCAACGGGGGAAGCGGACGCGGGTGATGACGATCGAAGCCGAAGGCGCCGCCGCACCCGCAGCCG
Source organism: Aquibium sp. A9E412 (assembly GCF_030398335.1). Classification (GTDB taxonomy): domain Bacteria; phylum Pseudomonadota; class Alphaproteobacteria; order Rhizobiales; family Rhizobiaceae; genus A9E412. Next base: position 4,687 of record NZ_JAOAOP010000102.1, on the reverse strand, counting down.
AGGAGACGGCCGCCGGCGACGGCGCCCGCACCGCGCAGCCCAAGCGCATCCCCGACATCATCTCGCAGGTGAAGGACAGCTACGGGGACCTGCGGCCGGCCGAGCGGCGGGTCGCCGACGTTGTGCTCGACGACGTGCGCTTCGCCGTCGACGCCTCCAACGCCGCGCTGGCGCGGCGCGCGGCGGTCAGCGAGCCGACGGTGACGCGGTTCTGCCGCGCCATCGGCTGCGAGGGGGTGCGCGACTTCAAGCTCAAGCTGGCGCAGAGCCTGGTGGTCGGCGCGCTCTATCTGACGAAGCCGCCGCGCAAGGGCGGCGAGACGGAGATGCCGTTCTGGGGGGCGGTGTTCGGCGAGGCGCGGCGCGCGCTCGAGGAGGCCGAGCGTCAGCTCGACCCGGCGGCGGTCGCGCGGGCGGCCGAGCTGATCGCGCGGGCCCGCCAGGTCGCGGTGTTCGGGCTCGGCGGCAGCTCGTCGGCGCTGGCGCAGGAGACGCAGTACCGGCTGTTCCGCTACGGCGTGGCGGTGAGCGCGCACTCCGACCCCTATGTCATGCGCATGACCGCCTCGACGCTGAAGCCCAACGACCTGGTGATCGCGCTGTCGGCCACCGGGCGCACGCGCGAGGTGATCGAGGCGGTGGAGCTGGCCAAGCACTACCGCGCCAGGGCGCTCGGCATCACCGCGCCGAACTCGGAGCTGGCGCGGGTGTGCGACGTCGGCCTGACCGTGGCGGTGCCGGAATATCCCGACACGCTGAAGCCGACCGCCTCGCGCTTCGCCTTCCTGGCGATCATCGACCTGATGTCGGTGGCGGCCGGCTACCGGCTCGACGAATCGGCGCGCGAGACGCTGCGCCGCATCAAGTACAACGTGCTCACCCACCGTGGCAGTGGCCCGCAGATGGAACCGCTCGGCGACTGAACGCGCGCCGGCACGCATGGCGCAAGGCGCGCTTGCGCCGCCCCAGAAAGGACAACCCGGACATGCTCGACATCGCACCGACCAAGCAGGCCGAAGGCTGGCTCGCCGATTTCGCGGCAGCGCTCGAGACGGGCGAGCCCGGGCGGGTCGCCGCGCTGTTCGCCGACGAGTGCTACTGGCGCGACCTGCTGACCTTCACCTGGACCATCAAGACCGTGGAAGGCCGGGCGGCGGTCGCCGACATGCTCGCCGCCACGCTCGCCGCCACCCGGCCGCACGGCTTCGCGCTCGACGGCGAGGCCGGCACGGAGGATGGCGCCGTCGCCGCCTGGTTCACCTTCGAGACGGCGGTGGCGCGCGGCCGCGGCATGATGCGGCTGAAGGGCGGGCGCTGCTGGACGCTGTTCACCGCCATGCAGGCGCTCAAGGGCCACGAGGAGCCGGTCGGCGAGCGCCGCGCGACGGGCGTGCGGCACGGCGCCGATCCCGACCGCGAGACCTGGACGGAGCGCCGCCGGCGCGAGAGCGCCGCGCTCGGCCGCACCACGCAGCCCTACTGCCTGGTGATCGGCGGCGGCCAGGGCGGCATCGCGCTCGGCGCGCGGCTCAAGCTCGCCGGCGTGCCGACGCTGATCGTCGAGAAGAACGCGCGCGCCGGCGATTCCTGGCGCAACCGCTACCGCTCGCTCGTGCTGCACGACCCGGTGTGGTACGACCACATGCCCTACATCCCGTTCCCCGAGCACTGGCCGGTCTTCACGCCCAAGGACAAGATGGGCGACTGGCTCGAGGCCTACGTCTCGCTGATGGAGCTCGACTACTGGACGGGCACCACCTGCCGCAGCGCCAGCTACGACGCGGCCGACAAGACCTGGACGGTGACGCTCGAGCGCGGCGGCGAGACGCTGACCGTGCGGCCGAAGCAGCTGGTCTTCGCCACCGGCGCCTACGGCCCGCCGAAGCGGCTGGCGCTGCCCGGGGCGGAGGACTTCGCCGGCGAGCTGCTGCACTCGGCCGACTATGCCGACGGCGCGCGCTACCGCGGCAAGCGCTGCGTCGTCATCGGCGCGGCGAGCTCGGGCCACGACGTCAGCGTCGACCTGTGGGAGGCCGGCGCCGCGGTGACCATGGTGCAGCGCTCGCCGACCACGGTGGTGCGCTCCGACACGCTGATGGAGCTCGGCTTCGAGATCTATTCGGAGGCCGCGCTGCGGCGCGGCATCACCACCGAGGTGGCCGACATGATGGTCGCCTCGATGCCCTTCGCGCTGCTGCCCGACGCGCAGCGCCGGCTCTATGCCGAGATCCGCGCCCGCGACGCCGCCTTCTACGACAGGCTGGCGGCGGCCGGCTTCGCGCTCGACTTCGGCGAGGACGACAGCGGCCTGATGATGAAGGCCTACCGCACCGGCTCGGGCTACTACATCGACGTCGGCGCCAGCGACCTGATCATCGACGGCAAGATCGCGGTCAGGAGCGGCGTCGGCGTCGAGCGGCTGACGCGCGACGGCGTGCGCCTGACGGACGGCTCGGAGCTCGCCGCCGACATGGTGGTGGCGTGCACCGGCTACCACTCGATGCACGAGACGGTGGCCGGCATCGTCTCGCGCGAGGCGGCCGACCGCATCGGCCCGTGCTGGGGCCTCGGCTCGGGCGTGCGCAACGATCCCGGCCCCTGGCAGGGCGAGCTGCGCAACATGTGGAAACCGACCGCGCACGAGGCGCTGTGGTTCCACGGCGGCAACCTGGCGCTGTCGCGCTTCTACTCGAAATATGTCGCGCTGCAGATCAAGGCGCGCATGGAAGGCATCGCCACCCCCGTCTACCAGCCCCCCGAGGCCGCCTGAACGCGGGCGCGAAGAGCGGCGAATCCGTTCGTGTCCGGTTCGTCGGCGGGCATGACGGAACCGCCAGGTCTTGTTGCGCTTGCCGGCGACCGGAGTGGCGCGGTGGGTATCCGGGCGACGAGCCGGACAGGCGTCGACTGCCGCTCGCACCGGCATCTCCCCCGCGCGGGGAGGGCGGGCGGCGGTCACTCTTCGGGTTCGGTGGTGAACAGCAGCGGGAAGCCCTGGGCGCGGCCGGCGTCGGTGGCGCGGGTCGCCTTGGTCTCGGCGACGTCCCTGGGGAAGACCGCGACCACGCAGGTGCCGCGGCGGTGGGCGGTGATCATCACCCGGTAGGCCTGGTCGTCGGTCAGGCGGAACTCGCCCTTCAGCACCGTGACGACGAACTCGCGCGGCGTGAAGTCGTCATTGACGAGAATGACCTTGTGCAGCTTCGGCCGCTCGGTCCTGGGCTTGGTTCGCGCGCGCGGCTTCGTGCGGGTGCCGGGCGGACCCGGCGGGTCGGCGAGGCGCGGCGCGGAGGCGGCGGGTCGGACCGCGCGGGGCGGGACGCGCGCCGCCGCGCTCAGGCGCCGCGCGCGGCCAGCCGCTCGCGGCGGCGCCGGTTCCAGTGCCGCACGCGCAGGCGCGGCGCGATCCACCAGGCGATCGGCGCGGCCAGCACGAAGCTCGCCACGACGACGGCCGGGATCAGGTATTTCCACTGCTCCTGCAGCGAGGGAAAGGACAGAACCGCGATGGCGCCGGTGCCGAACAGCACCGCGTTGACCGGCAGGTAGAGCACGCCGGCGATCGATGTTCGTGTGCGCATGGCTCACACCTCCTTTGTAGCGCAAACGCCGGGCCGGCGCCACGGGTTCCGACCGACCGGGCGCGGCGGCCGGCCGCTCCGCGTCAACGACGCGCGTGGCGCCGGCAACGATGAGGCCGTCGCCAGCACGCCGCGCGCGCCACGCGAGGCAGACCGATGACCGCTCGCCGGCGTGCCCGCCGTCTCGCCAGCGTGGCGGCTGGGTGCGGTGACGGGCGGCCGGGGCGATAGCGGCGGCATGGCGGGCCGGCGATCGGGCCGGCATGGTGGAGCGCATCGACGGCCGGCGCGCCCGTCTCGCGGCCGGGTTCGACCGCGGCGAGGCGCAGCGGCCGGCCTGGCAGGCTTCGTTCGTGGCCGTGCGGTCGGCGCCGAACGCCGCAACCGGATGATGCGCGCGCTGCGGGAAAGCCGGGAGGACGGCCGCTGCGCGGCATTGGCGCGAGCGCCTGGCGCTACGCCAGGAAGCGCCCGGCCGCGCGGTTTGCCCGGCGCGACGCCCCGTCCGGCGTGGCCGGCGCGCTCGACGCGGCGCGGAGGCGCAGAGGAAGACGGCGGACGAGCTCGCCGTGCCGATGGCCCGGCCGGGTTGCGGCCGGCGCGGCGGACGCTTCGGCAGCGGCTTCGGCCGCGCATGAGGGGGGTGGCAGGGCGACGCGGTGCGCGCTGACCGGCGTGGCGGGCGGCGCGCTTCAGGCGCCTTCCAGCCCGGCCTCGATCAGGTTGAGCGGCAGGCGGCCGCCGCGCGACCAGGCGTGCAGCACGCGGCCGGCCACCGCCTCGCGGCGCACCGCGTCGGCCGCCTCGATGCCGAGTTCCGTGCACACCGCCTCGATCGCGCCATGCAGCCGCTCGAGCTCGTCGGGATCGTAGATGCCCGCGTTCGGATTGACGAAACTGCCCATGGCCGTGTCTCCCGCTCGCGGGTCCCGGCGACGCGCCATCATCCAACCTCCCGGCCGTCGCCTCGCCCGCGCGCGGCCATCCTGCGGCCGCAGCCTGTCATACTGCACAATTGCGGCAGGGCTGTGAAGCGCGCGCCGATTGCATTGCGCCGGTGGGCGCGAGGCCCGCGCGGCCGGCGACGGAGCGCGACGTCGCTCACG
>NZ_JAOAOP010000101.1 GCF_030398335.1 Aquibium sp. A9E412 | reverse complement strand
CGGGCCGGCGTCAGGCGCCGGCCTCTTCCTTCTTGCCTTCGCGGGCGATCTCCTCGCCGGTCTCCTGGTCGACGACCTTCATCGACAGGCGGACCTTGCCGCGCTCGTCGAAGCCCATCAGCTTGACATAGACCTGATCGCCTTCCTTGACCACGTCGGTCGTCTTCTGCACCCGCTCCGGCGCGAGCTGCGAGATGTGCACCAGGCCGTCGCGCGGGCCGAAGAAGTTGACGAAGGCGCCGAAGTCGGCCGTCTTGACGACGGTGCCGCGGTAGATCACGCCGACCTCGGGCTCGGCCACGATGGTGTGGATCCACTGCCGCGCCGCGTCGATCTCCTTGGCGCTCGACGAGGCGATCTTCACCGTGCCGTCGTCCTGGATGTCGATCTTGGCGCCGGTCTTCTCGACGATCTCGCGGATCACCTTGCCGCCGGCGCCGATGACGTCGCGGATCTTGTCGCTCGGGATGTGCATGACCTCGATGCGCGGCGCGAACTCGCCGAGCTCGCCGCGGCTTTCGGCCAGCGCCTTGGACATCTCGCCGAGGATGTGCAGCCGCCCGTCCTTGGCCTGGTCGAGCGCGACGCGCATGATCTCCTCGGTGATGCCGGCGATCTTGATGTCCATCTGCAGCGAGGTGACGCCGTCGGGCGTGCCGGCGACCTTGAAGTCCATGTCGCCGAGATGGTCCTCGTCGCCGAGGATGTCGGACAGCACCGCGTGGCGGTCGTCCTCCTTGATGAGGCCCATGGCGATGCCGGCGACCGGCTTGGCCAGCGGCACGCCGGCATCCATCAGCGCCAGCGAGGTGCCGCACACGGTCGCCATCGACGACGAGCCGTTCGATTCGGTGATCTCGGAGACCACGCGCAGCGTGTAGGGGAACTGGTCGGCGCCCGGCAGCACCGGGTGGATGGCCCGCCAGGCGAGCTTGCCGTGGCCGATCTCGCGCCGGCCGGGCGAGCCCATGCGGCCCGTCTCGCCCACCGAATAGGGCGGGAAGTTGTAGTGCAGCAGGAAGGTTTCCTTGTAGGTGCCGGTCAGCGCGTCGACATACTGCTCGTCCTCGCCGGTGCCGAGCGTGGCGACCACGAGGGCCTGGGTCTCGCCGCGGGTGAACAGGGCCGAGCCATGCGTGCGCGGGAAGACGCCGGCATCGGCGACGATCGGGCGCACGGTCTTCAGGTCGCGGCCGTCGATGCGGCTGCCCGTGTCGAGGATGTTCCAGCGCACGATCTTGGCCTGCAGGCTCTTGAAGGCGGCCGACACCTGCTCGGGCGACCAGGCGGTCTCCTCGGCGTCCTCGGGCAGGAAGTGCGCCTTGACCTTGGCCTTGGCGGCGTCGGTCGCGGCGTAGCGCTGCTGCTTGTCGGTGATCTTGTAGGCCTCGCGCAGGTCGCTCTCGACGATCTGCAGCATCTCGTTCTCGAGCGCCGACAGGTCCGGCGCGACGTGCTCGCGCGGCTCCTTGGCGGCGACCTCGGCGAGCTTGATGATGGCGTCGATCACCGGCTGGAAGGCGTTGTGACCGAACATCACCGCGCCCAGCATGACGTCCTCGGAAAGCTGCTGGGCCTCCGATTCCACCATCAGCACCGCGTCGGAGGTGCCGGCGACGACGAGATCGAGCTTCGATTCCATCATCTCGTCGACATGCGGGTTGAGCACGTACTCGTCGGCGATGTAGCCGACGCGCGCCGCGCCGATCGGCCCCATGAAGGGCACGCCCGACAGCGTCAGCGCGGCGGAGGCGGCGACCATGGCGACGACGTCGGGGTCGTTCTCCAGGTCATGCTGCAGCACGGTGGCGATGACCTGGGTCTCGTTCTTGTAGCCGTCGGCGAACAGCGGACGGATCGGCCGGTCGATCAGGCGCGAGACCAGCGTCTCCTTCTCGGTCGGGCGGCCTTCGCGCTTGAAATAGCCGCCGGGGATCTTGCCGGCGGCGAAGGTCTTTTCCTGATAGTTGACGGTCAGCGGGAAGAAGTCGAGCCCGGGCTTGGGCTCCCTGGCCGACACGACCGTGGCGAGCACGATGGTCTCGCCGTAGGTGGCGAGCACGGCGCCGTCGGCCTGACGGGCGATCTTGCCGGTCTCCAGGGTCAGCGGACGGCCGCCCCACTCGATCTCTACCTTGTGATGCTTGAACATGTCCTGTCCTTGTCTGGCCGGAACGGGATGAACGCATTCATGCCGGGCGTTCCGGCCCTGGCTTCGTTTCGGGACGAGCCATGGGCAAGACAACGGGAGGCTTGCGGGTCGGCCGGCGCGCGCCGGCGGCAAGCATCCTGCAATCCTGCCCCATGACCTGTCCGACTTGCCGGCTCCGGGCGCATCATGCGGCGAAGCCGTGGGCGGCGCCGCAGCGCCGCCGCGCGAGCGGCCGGCGGCAGCGCGAGCCGCCGCCGGCCAGCCGTCTAGCGACGCAGTCCGAGCCTGCCGATCAGCGTCCGGTAACGCTCGTCGTCCTTGCTCTTGACGTAGTCGAGCAGGCGACGGCGCTGCGAGACGAGCTTCAGGAGGCCACGTCGGGAGTGGTTGTCCTTCTTGTGGTCCTTGAAGTGCTCGGTCAGGTTCTTGATGCGCTCGGTCAGGATGGCCACCTGGACCTCCGGCGAACCGGTGTCGCCCTTGGCCGTCCCGTATTCCTTCAGCAGTTCCTGCTTGCGCTCGGCGGTAATCGACATCGTGCTTCCTTCTTGGTCTGGGGATCTGGGACGCCCGCAGCCGGGATGTCGTCCAGCCGGGGCCTTTGCAGGGCGTCACATGACGCGGTGCTGCGGCGCATATAAGGCAATGCGCGACGGATTGCCAGCCAAAATCCGCCGCCGGCGCGGCCGCCGCGGCGCGGCGCGGCGGCTAGCCCTGCATCAGCCGCGAGACCTGGTCGGGATCGCCCGGCACGATGCGCGCCACCGGCATGCGCATGACGCATTCCAGCCCGTCGCGGTGGAAGGTGCGGGTGATCTCGGCCTCCAGCGTGCCACCCAGCATGCGCTCGATGATCTCGGTGCCGAAGCCGCGCTTGGCCGGTCGGCGGCGCAGCCGCTGCACCGTCTCGCGCCAGACGATCGTCAGCTTCTCGTCGGCCACCGTCCAGGTGACGTCGAGCCGGCCTTCGGCGACGGCGAAGGCGCCGTATTTCGAGGCGTTGGTGGCCAGCTCGTGGATCGCCAGGCCGATGGTCTGCGCCGCCTGGCTCGACAGCCGGAAGTGCGGCCCCTCGATGCGCAGCCGCTTCGGCCGGTCGGGGCGGAACGGCTCGATCTGCGCCTCCAGCAGGTCGCGCAGTTCGACGCCGGCCGCGCCGCCGGCGATCAGCAGGTCGGTCGAGCGGGCGAGGCCGTAAAGCCGCTTCTGGAAGGTGTCCTGGAAGGCGGCGAAGCTGCGCGCGTTGCGCGCCGACTGCTTGGCGATCGAGGCGACGACGGTGAGCTGGTTCTTCGCCCGGTGCGCCACCTCGCGCATCAGCAGGCGGATATCGTTCTCCGCCTTGCGCCGGTCGGCCGCCGCGTCGGCGAGCGCGGCCGAGACGGTGGAGATCTCGGCGATCGGATAGCCGACCGCCTCGACCGGCTCGCCGGCGCCCAGCCGGCGGGCGTCGCGCGCCAGGCGGCGCACCGGCTTGGCGATGTGGCGGCCGAGCAGCCAGGCGGCCGACGCGCCGATGGCGATGACCAGCAGCCCGCCGACGACCAGCGTGCGCAGCGAGCGGCGCATCGGCTCCTCGACCATCGCCGTCGGCGCCCACAGCACCACGCGCCAGTTGCTGAAGCCGGACTGCTCGACGATCGCCTCGTAGGATTCCGGCCTGACCTCCGGTCCGCGGCGGCCGCGCATCGTGCCGGAGCCGTCGCCGATGTCGAGGAAGAACGGCTTGCCGATGTCCGACGAGATGAAGGACGAGGCGATCACCGTGCCGGCGCCGTCGACGATCGAGGCGTTCCAGCCGCCGCGCAGCGTCTGTTCGGCGAGCGCCTGCGACATCGTCTCGGCATCGCGCGTCAGGATCATCACGCGCGGCGGCTCGCCGGCCGGAACGTGCGGCAGGATGGCGTTGAACACCCACTTGCTGGCCGTCTTGCCGAAGAAGACGTCGGAGATCACCGTCGACCGGGTCTCCAGCGCACGACGGGCGGAGGCCGGGTCGGAGGTGGCGCCGAGCGGCGTGCCGAAGGGCACGCGCGTGTTCATCAGCTGGTCGAAGTTCTCGTCGAGCACGATGAAATGGGTGCCGGTGCCCTCCAGGGCGGCCGTGGCGCGGCGATGGAACTGCCGCAGGTCGCCCTCCAGGAAGACCGGCGAGCTCGAGAAGATGCGCAGCGTCGTGACCATGCTGACGAGCTCGCGGTCGACCGCCTCGGCGATCGAGGCGGCCGTCGCCTCGGCCAGCGTGGTGACGACCTCGCGCTGCGCCTCGTTGTGGCGGATGAGCAGCACGACGGAGACCGAGATCGCCGGGATGATCGTCACCGCGATCAGCAGGAACAGGAACACGCCGATCGGGCGCGGCCCGTCGAGGCCCGCCCAGCGCCGCCGTCCCGGCGGCCGCCGGTCGCGCGCTGCATCGCCGGTGGCGGAAGCCGCCTCGTCCTGCCGCGTCAAAGCCACCTCTTCCACCGGAAATAGACAATCAGGCCGAGCGCCGTGGCCACCATCGTGCCGAGCGCGAACGGATACCCGTAATACGCGGCCAGCTCCGGCATGTTCCACGGCGAGGCCGCGCGCTCGAAATTCATGCCCCAGATGCCTGCCAGAAACGTCAGCGGTATGAAGATCGTGGCGACGATGGTGAGCACCTTCATGACCTCGTTCATACGCGTGGAAACGCTCGACAGATAGAGCTCGAGCAGGCTGGTCGCCAGCTCGCGGTAGGTTTCCACCATGTCGATGAGCTGCACCGCGTGGTCGTAGATGTCGCGCAGGTAGTTGTGCACGTCGCGCGGGATCAGCCCGAGATCGCCGCGCGTCAGCGCCGACAGCATCTCGCGCGACGGCCACAGCGCGCGCTTGACGACCAGCAGCTCGCGCTTGAGGTCGTGCAGGTCGGTGACGACGCCGGGATGCGGGTCGTCGGCGATGACGCGGTCGATCTCCTCCAGCCGGTCGCCGATCGCCTCGAGCAGCGGGAAGTAGGCGTCGACCACGGTGTCGAGCAGCGCGTAGACGAGATAGGCCGAGCCGCGCGCGCGGATGCGGCCGTGCGTGGCGGCCAGCCGGCGGCGCACCGGGTCGAGGCAGTCGCCGGGGCGCTCCTGGAAGGTGAGCACGTGGTGGCGGTCGAACAGGATGGAGAACTGTTCCTTGGACGCCACCCGCACGCCGTCGAACATGTGCACGACGATCAGCGCATGGGCCTCGTAGAGGTCGACCTTGGGCCGCTGGTGCGTGTTGACGATGTCCTCGAGCGCCAGCGCGTCGATCGAGAACAGCGCGCCGAGCGCGCTCAGCATGTCGAGATCGGCGAGGCCCACCACGTCGACCCACAGCCGGTGGCCGGCCTTCATCGCCCCGGCCACGTCCTCGACGCTCGCGTTCTCGGTGACGGTGGCGTGCCGCTCGGCGATCTCGGTCATGCGGATGGCGCTCGGCGCGGCGCCGACGTCCGGCAGCAGCGTGCCGGGCGGCGTGCCCACCGGGGTGCGGCGACGGTGGACGAGGCGCGAGCGGCCGTGCCCGGCCGGGTCGGCGCGGCGGGCGTCGCGGTCCTTCGCTTCTGTCGCTCGCCTGTCGCTCAACGGGCCGGTCCCTAGGTCGTGAACACGCGCTTGGGCTTGAACATGCCCGCCTCGACGGCGCCGATCGCCACCAGCCGGCCGCGCGTGCTCGCCCAGGCCTCGGGCGCCTCGAGCGGCGCGTCGCGGCCGCGCAGGATGACCGGGTTGCCGAGCCGGATGCGCGCGGCCGCCGCGTCGTTGACGGCGATCTCCGGCAGGCCGTCGAGCGCGGCCGCGGTCTCGACAAGCAGCGCGTCGAGCGCGGCGAAGCGCTCCGCCCCGGCCTCGCCGCCGGGCTCGGGCGCGGCCGCCTCGAGCGCGGCGAGCGTCACCATCTCCTCGGCGGCGAAGGGATAGACCTCGGTGCGGCGCAACGCGCTGACATGACCGTAGCAGCCGAGGTCGCGACCGATGTCGCGGGCGAGCGCGCGCACATAGGTGCCCTTGCCGCACTCGATCTCGAACTCGGCGTGGCCGGCGTCGGGCTGGGCCACCAGGTCGAGCCGGCCGATCTCGATCTCGCGCTCGGCGATCTCCACCGTCTCGCCGCCGCGCGCCAGGTCGTAGGCGCGCTCGCCGCCGACCTTGACGGCGGAATACTGCGGCGGGCGCTGCATGATGAGCCCGGTGTAGCGCGGCAGGACGGCGCGGATCGCCGCCGCGTCGGGCCGCGCGTCGGAGACCTGCGCCACCTGCCCCTCCAGGTCGTCGGTGGTGCGCTCCTCGCCCCAGGCGACCGTGAAGCGGTAGACCTTGGCGCCCTCCATCACGTAGGGCACCGTCTTGGTCGCCTCGCCGAGCGCGATCGGCAGCATGCCGGAGGCGAGCGGGTCGAGCGTGCCGGCATGGCCCGCCTTGTCGGCGGCATAGAGCCGCTTGACGCGGGCGACGGCCTCCGTCGAGCCGAGACCGGCCGGCTTGTCGAGCACCACCCAGCCGGAGATCGGGCGGCCCTTGCGCTTGCCGCGGCGGGCCATCAGCGGGCGTCTCCGGCGGGCGCGGCGGACTGCGGGCGGAGCGTCACGTGTCGTTCTCCTGATCGTCGTCGCGGTCGAGATCGCGCGCCACCTCCGGCGATTTCAGGATGCGGTCGATGCGCGCGAAGTTCTCGTAGCTGGTGTCGAGGCGGAAGCGGAAGGCCGGCATGTATTTGAGCTGGCGCAGCGCCGGCGTGACGCGGCCGCGGATGAAGCGCGCGTTGCGGTTGAGTGCGGCGACCACCGCGGCGTCGTCGGCCGCGCCCAGCGGCGCGACATAGGCGGTCGCCACCTTGAGGTCGGGCGACATGCGCACCTCGGAGACCGAGATCACCGTGCCCTCGATCTGCGGGTCGCGCACCTCGCCGCGCTGCAGCACCTCGGCCAGCGCATGGCGCGCCTGCTCGCCGACGCGGAGCTGGCGCTGGGACGGCGGTTTGCCGGATTGCGGACTCATGCGTTGGTCATGCCTCGTTGCGCCGGGGGACGGCGGGCCTTGTTGTCACGCCGCAACAATGCGTGATGAAGCGCCGGCCGCCGATGCGGCAGTTGCTTGACAGGCGACGCGCCGCCTTGCAAGTCAGGATACGAAATTCTTCCCGGGGACATACACATGCTCAGGTCCGCCATCGCAAGAGCCGCTGCCGCGGCGGTCGCTCTTGTCTGCCTCGCGCCGCCTGCCGCGGCCGAAAGCATGTATCTTTTCGGCGACCGCATCCAGTTCGCAAAGAATTCCGACCGCTTCGAGGCCAAGTTCGGCGTCATGTCCTACGACACCGGCGTGTTCGGCCCCAACCAGTTCGACGGCGTGGTGTTCAACGGCGAGCTGCTGTTCCCCTCGCCCGGCTTCCTGGCGCCGATCGGCGCGCCGCGCCCGCATATCGGCTTTGACGCGGCGGTCGCCGACGATCCGGTGCATTTCTTCTATGCCGGCCTGACCTGGGACGCCTACCTGACCGACCGCTTCTACCTGTCGGGCAGCCTCGGCGGTGCCATCCACACGGCGAAGGACCTGATCGCGCCGACCACCTACAAGCCTCTCGGCTGCCGCGTGCTGTTCCAGCTCGGCGCGAGCGTCGGCTTCGACATCACCGACAACGCCACCGTGCAGCTCTACGCCGACCATTTCTCCAACGCCAATCTGTGCGACCGCAATGGCGGCGCGGAGGCGGCCGGCATCCGCTTCGGCTACCGCTTCTAGAATCGATCTGCCTTTCGCGGAATCGCAGATCGGCTCCAGGTTATCGTTTCGACGCGTTTGCGGACGGCGCACCGGTTTCCACTTCGCCCGGAAGCGCTTTAACGGACGGCGGCGCCCGCGACCCACGCCTGGCCTGAAGCGGGAGCGCTGCGTCAGCGCCTGCCTGCCGCGCGGCTGACCGCGATGGCGGCGCGGATCGCGGCGCCGAACGCCGCGTCGGAAACCGTCTCGGGAAGCGCGGCCGGCTCGCGCCCTTGATCCCGCCGGGCCGCCCCCGTCCGGCGGCACCATGCAAAAGGGCCGGTCTGCGATCCTGCTGG
>NZ_JAOAOP010000100.1 GCF_030398335.1 Aquibium sp. A9E412 | reverse complement strand
CGGGCGTCCCCGCCGCCAGCCGCGAAAGCCGCGTCCGCGTTCCGCCCGCCGCACCGGCCGCCCGGCCACGCGGCGCCCGCCGGCCGCCGCCCGCCGCACCGGGCGATGCCGCGCCGTCGCCGGCGCGCACGCTGCCGCCGTCGGCCGAGCGCGTCGGTGCCGAACGTCTGGCCATGGCCGTTCTCCGGGCTGGACTGGGCTAAGCTGGAAACTGAATCGCATGCGCCGCCGGACGCGCAGACGCCGCCCGCAGACGGCAGACGGCAGACGGCAGAAACGGCACGGACCCAGCGACGGACACGAAAACGCCGCCCCGAAAGGCGGCGCGAAAACACATGCGCGCGGCGCACAGCCGCCGAGCCCTCAGCCATCCACGATGGCGCGCCCCGGCCCCCTGCGCCCCGCCGGCGCAACAATCCGACGATGCCCGAACCCTAGCAAAGCCCCGTCACGCCGTCAAGGACTTTTTTCCTAATTATATACTTAACGTACCACGCTCGCTTCGCGATAAGTGACGCAAGGAGAGACGGCCATGTTCACCATCACCAACGAGATTTATCAGGACGCCAACAAGGCTCGCGAGCACCTGGAAGCCATCCACTGGCCGCACGGTCCGGTCTGCCCGCATTGCCGCAACAATCACCCCGACCGCATCACGAAGCTGGAAGGCAAGTCCACGCGTCCCGGCGTCTACAAGTGCAAGGACTGCCGCAAGCCGTTCTCCGTCACGGTCGGCACCGTGTTCGAGCGTTCACATATCCCGCTCAACAAATGGGTGCTGGCCTCGCACCTGATGGCCTCGTCCAAAAAAGGCATGTCCGCCCACCAGTTGCACCGTATGCTCGGCGTCACCTACAAGACCGCATAGTTCATGGCCCACCGCATCCGCGAGGCGATGAAAGAGGACGTGAAGTCCTCCGGCCCGCTCGGCGGCAACGGCAAGACCGTCGAGGCCGACGAGATGTATCATGGTAAGCGCGAGACGCCCCGCGCCTACTCCCGTGGCCGCAAGCCCGCGCCTACCAAATCAGGCAAGGCTGGCGGTGCGAACAAGCGCATCATAGTCGGACTTGTCGAGCGCGGCGGCCGGTGCGCACCTTCCATGTCAACAACGCCACCAAGGCGTCCGTTCGCGAGGCACTGGCGCGCAACGTCTCGCGCGACACCACACTCTACACCGACGAGTCCCGCCTCTACACAGACACTGGCACCGAGTATGCGACGCACCGCACCGTGAAGCATTCGGCAAAGGAATACGCCCGCCGCGAAGGCGACGTGGTGGTGCACACCAACACAATCGAAAGGGTGTTCTCCGTCTTCAAGCGCGGCATGTTCGGCGTGTGTCAGCATTGCGGCGAAGCGCACCTGCATCGCTACCTTGCCGAGTTCGATTTCCGCTACAATCGCCGCGCGGCTCTAAAGATCAGCGATGCAGAACGCGCCGAAGACATTCTCCGCATGGCCCGCGACAAGCGTCTCACCTATCGGCGGACTGGTGAAGCCGGTTGCGCCTAAGCAGACGGCGCGAAAGCTTCTGTTAAAACGAAAGAAGCGCCGACTCGACTCCGAGTAGGCGCTCCCTCATCATCTTAACTGGTTTTGCGATTCGATTCGCCACTTTCTCGGCTGCGCCTGATAGGCGGCGGGCTACAGCCCGAGGAAGGAGGTGATCCGCATGAGCAAGACCAAAATCGGCCGCAACGCCGGGAATGGGCAGTTCACGACCGTCAAGACGGCCAAGGACAACCCCAAAACTCACGTCGTTGAGACCATCAAAAAGTAAGACGGCCTAACTGTCTTCTTCCGGGCGGTTGTTCTTCGCGGGATTGCCGCCCGGTTTCTGTTCCTGATCTGACTCGCTTGCGCGAGACTTGCGGCCCGGATCAGGCGGGGTTTTCAACAGGCGTCGGAGGATCTCGTCGCCCTTCTCCTGGTTTTTGTCTTTGGGATTCTCTGGCATGGCATATCGGCTCTATCGGCGTGATCCGGTCATGAAAGGATCATGGTACTACGCCGTAAATTGCAAGGGATGTGGCGAGTTAATCTATGTCCTTGACGACAACTCAGGAGGCAAGTCCCCTGTGCGGATGACCGGCGACGGACAATTGAGTATCCCATGTCTACGCTGTGCCCATGATGACCTTTATTCGAAAGACGACATTAGCCTTGTTCAGGCGACAGAGGATCTAGACGGCGGGCGTCCGGAACGAATTGCCATTTCCCCCGCCTCGCGTAAGCCACTGTGGAAGGCATACCCGAGCGCAAAAGCGACATTTGGAGTTGGCTACATCGAAGACAGACCGGCGGCTGCCGCGATCGTCGGGCGCGTAATAACGGCATGGGCCGACATCGAGGTGCAGTGCGCCAGACTCTTGGCTGAGTTAATGGGGACGAATATTCCCGCTGCCGCTGCGGTCTTTGGATCGCTCCGAAGCAGCCGAGCGCAACACGATGCACTCAGCGCCGCCGCTGAAGCCGTGTTGAACGAGCTAGACTTCGAGTTGTTTACTGCTCATATGGCACGACGTTCTTCTCTCGAAAAAGAACGAAACGATCTGGCTCATGGTTGTTACGGCGTATCGGTCGCAATCCCGAACCACATTGTGTGGGTTGCTCAAGCAGACTACTTGGCGTTCTCAGCCGGGCGCGGTGATCCAGACGCATTTCGGAAAAAGCAGTTTGTCTATGAACTGGGGACTCTGGAACGCCTCGCGCAAGAGATCGAGGAATTCTACAATCAACTCGGCTTTCTTACCGGCTATCTGCGGGCGCGTCGTGACGGTCCGAACGGAGCAGCGTTCCGCGCTCAACGATACCCCCAACTATGTAGTCAACCTCATATCCGGCAGACCCTTGATCGTGCCCGAACTGCGAAAAGAGAACAGAAAGCTCGTGCGAAAGCACGCTCCTAAGATCGCACACGTCGATCAGTAAGGCGCCCTCTGTTCCCTCTCCTCCTGCTGCCGGCCTGTCAGCCGAGTCACTGCTCATTTTGCCTCTGGTACGTAAAGTATACAACTAAGACTTTTTTCCTATCAACGCTCCACCGGGAACAGGCCCGCCGCGAAGGCGGCGTGGTGATGCGCGCCAACACGCTTGAAAACGTCGCAGCGGCGACTTTGCGGCGCACGGTCCACCGAACAGCGAGCCAATGGCCGCCGCGCGGTGCGGCTCCACCACCCTCACACCCAACTCACGTCCGATAGATTACGCCGGTCCGAGCCGGTCTCGGGTTCGGCCTCGCCGTCATGTACGCAACGGCGATGCTGGTCCGCCTGGAGCCCGCCCCAACGTTGCCCGTCCGCCACAGCCGACAAAAAGCGTGCGCGGCGGTGAACCGGGCGCCGGTGCTGACGTTAGCCATGCAGCCCGAAACATCTTGTGAGCGGCGGCGAAATGGGAGACAAGGAGGCGGGGCCGCCAGAACCCGCGCCTTGAAATCGCCGGCGTGGCCTGCACGAGATGCGGCCGGACGCACGAGACAGGCAGCCGCGCTAGCAGAACAACCCGCCGATGGACAACCCGTTCGAACCCCGCAAGTCGAGGAGCCCGAAGGCGTCCAAGCTGCTCGAGCTTGATGCCTGGATCGACTCCACGCTCTACGAGGCGGGTTTCGCGGCCGGCGAGTGGTGGGAAAACGTCACCATCTTCTTCCGCCGCTTCCGCGTCTATGGCTGGCGCCGCGCCGCCGTCGAGCTGCTGAGCGAGGGCTTCACGCTGGGCACGGCCGGCTGCATCCTGCTCCTGGCGCTCGCCCTGCCCGCCTTCGAGGAGACGGCGCGCGACTGGCGCGCGCAGAACGCCTTCGCCATCACCTTCCTCGACCGCTACGGCGAGGAGATCGGCCAGCGCGGCATCATCCACCGCGATTCGGTGCCCGTCGACGAGCTGCCCGACCACGTCGTCAAGGCGGTGCTGGCGACGGAGGACCGCCGCTTCTTCGAGCATTTCGGCATCGACGCCATCGGCCTGGTGCGCGCCATGTTCGAGAACGTGCGCGCCAATTCCGTCGTGCAGGGCGGCTCCACCCTCACCCAGCAGCTCGCCAAGAACCTGTTCCTGACCAACGAGCGCACCTTCGAGCGCAAGATCAAGGAGGCCTATCTCGCGCTCTGGCTGGAGACCAACCTGACCAAGAAGGAGATCCTGCAGCTCTATCTCGACCGCGGCTATCTCGGCGGCGGCACCTTCGGCATCGCGGCGGCGGCCGACTTCTACTTCGAAAAGAGCGTCAACGAGCTGACGCTGGCCGAGGCGGCGATGATCGCCGGGCTGTTCAAGGCGCCGGCGCGCTACGCGCCGCACATCAACCTGCCGGCCGCCAGGGCGCGCGCCAACGAGGTGCTGACCAACCTGGTGCAGGCCGACTTCATGAGCGAGGGCCAGGTGCTGTCGGCCCGCCTCAACCCGGCCACCCCGGTCGACCGCGACGATCGCGACAGCCCCGACTACTTCCTCGACTGGGCCTTCGAGGAGATCAAGCGCATCGTGCCGCGCGGCGCGCCGCAGACGCTCGTCGCGCGCACCACCATCGACCTGGCGATCCAGCGCGCGGCCGAGGAATCGCTCGAGTTCCACCTGCGCCAGCACGGCCAGCAGTACGGCGTCGAGGAAGGCGCCATCGTGGTCGTCGAGACCAACGGCGCCGTGCGCGCCATCGTCGGCGGCCGCGATTACGGCAAGAGCCAGTTCAACCGCGCCACCCACGCGCAGCGTCAGACCGGCTCCTCCTTCAAGCCCTATGTCTACGCCGTGGCGATGGAGAACGGCTTCGCGCCCGATTCGGTGATCTCCGACCGGCCGATCTCGTGGGGCGGCTGGGCGCCGAAGAACTACACGCGCGGCTATGCCGGCCGCGTCAACCTGACCACCGCGCTGGCCAAGTCCTACAACACCGTGCCGGTGCGGCTGGCCAAGGAGCATCTCGGCGTCGGCCCGATCAAGGCGCTGGTCGAGGCGATGGGCGTGGAATCGCCGCTCAACGGCCACAAGACCATGGTGCTCGGCACCTCCGGCATGACGGTGATGGACCAGGCGACCGGCTTTTCCGTGTTCGCCAATGGCGGCCTGGCCGGCATGCGCCACGGCATCGCCCAGCTCCTCACCCATTCCGGCGAGGTGGTCTACGACGTGCGCCGCGACGCGCCGGCGCCGCGCCGGGTGCTGTCGCCGGAGGCGGTCGCCAAGATGAACTCGATCCTGGTGCAGATCCCCGAATGGGGCACCGGGCGGCGCGCCGCGCTGGAGGGCCTGCGCTCGGCCGGCAAGACCGGCACCACCCAGTCCTACCGCGACGGCTGGTATGTCGGCTTCACCGGCAACTACACGGCCGCCGTGTGGCTCGGCAACGACGACTACCGGCCGACCCGGCGCATGACCGGCGGCTCGCTGCCGGCCATGGTGTGGAACCGGCTGATGACCTACGCGCACCAGAACATCGACCTCAAGCCGATCCCCGGCATCGACAACCCGCTGCCGGAGGCCGACCCGGCGCTGGTCGCCGAGGCGGACGGGGCGGAAGGCGACGGCACGCTGCCCGAGGACCTCCGTCCGCCCGTGCTGTCGAGCCGCACCACCCAGGTGCTGCGCGGCATCGCCGAGGCGTTCCGCGAGGCGCCGGCGATCGCCGTCTCGCAGGCGCCCGAGACGCTGTCGGCGCTTTGAGGCGGGCCGCGCTGCGGCGCTTGCCGGCCGGCGGCCTTGCCGTGCGCAAGCCGCCTGGAGTATCGGGAGCGAAACGCTTCCGCGGCAGCCGGCCATGTTCAAGACGGTTTTCCTGACCCTGCTCACGCTCCTGATCGCCGTCGGCGGCGGGGCGGCCAGCGTGTGGCTGATGCTGGAGGCCGACATGGACGCCGGCGCCGTCACGGTCGGCGAGTGGTCCGCCTATCCCGACGCCGGCACCGAGCGCGCCAATCCCTACGCCCGGGCGCGCTTCGCCCGCGAGGGCGGCCTGGCGCTCGGCCAGGCCGAGGGCATCGCCTTCGTCGCGGCGCAGGATTCGGCCGGCGCGCCGCTCTCGCGGCGCTGCAGCTACGTGCTGGAGGGCCCGCTGCCGCCGGCCCGCTTCTGGACGCTCTATGCCGCCGACGGCGCCCAGGCGGCGCTGCCGCCGCGCGGCCGGCGCGCCGCGGCGCTCCATTCGCGCGCCGTGCTGCGCCGGCCCGACGGCTCGCTCGCGCTCGCGGTGGGACCCCGGCCGCGCGCCGGCAACTGGCTGGCGACGGGCGGCGACGGGCCGATGCTGCTCGTGCTCACCCTGTTCGACACGCCGGTCGCCAATGGCGGCCAGGTGCTCGACATCGCGCTGCCCCAGGTGCTGCGGACCGGCTGCGATGGCTAGGCTGCTCCACGCGTTGCTGCTCGGCCTGTTCGGCGCCGGCATCGTGCACATCGCGGTGCTGTTCCTGCTGCCGCTGCTCGGCGAGCGCGACGCCTGGAGCCAGCTCGCCGCGGCGGCCGACAGCTACACCGCCACCCGGCTGCCGTCGGCCGGCGCCGGCGCGCCGCTTCCCGCCCTCGCCGATCCGCTGTTCGAGGCGGTCGCCTGCCGCTTCGACCTCGCCGACGGGCCCGTCCATGTGCGCGGCGAGGGCGCGGTGCCGTTCTGGTCGATGTCGGTCTACGACCGGCGCGGGCTCAACATCTACAGCTTCAGCGACCGCACGGCGAACGACGCGCAGCCCGACTTCGTCATCCTGACGCCGGACGATCTGGTGGCGCTGCGCGCCGAGCTGCCGGCCGCCTATGCGGAGTCCATCTTCGTCGAGGCGCCGGTCGGCGAGGGCATGGTGGTGGTGCGCGCCTTCCGGCCGGACGACACCTGGCGGCACGTCGTCGACGGCTTCCTGGACTCCATCTCCTGCAGCCTGCGCTGAAGCGCTTCCAGGCGAAGCGGAAACCGGTTCGCCGTTCGCAAACGCGTGAACACAATGCGTTGGAGCCGATCTGCGATTCCGTGAAACGCGGAGCGGTTCTAAAGCTTCGCCGGCAGCGGCGCGCCGCCCGGCCCCGCGGCCGGCCTGTCGGCCTGCTTGCCGCGCTCGTAGCGCACGCCGGGAAAGATCACCACCGTCGCCGGCTTGCCGCTTGGCCGCGAGGCGGCCGGCCGCGGCCGCCGCCTGGGCGTGAAGGACAGTATCGTCGCCATGACTGCGCATCGCCCTCTCTGGGGCCGGAGCTCGGTGCAGCGCCTCCTGTCCCGCCAGTAGGCCCCGGGCTTGGTTAACGGCGGCTTAACCGGCCGCGCGGCAACGCGGTTAACAGCTTGCTAACGGATCGCGGTTACCGTGCGTGCGTGCCGTTCGCGTCGCCGGTTTGGCGCGGCGCGGCACGCCAAGTTCGTTGCGTGGGTGTTCGAGTGGGGCGCGGCCCGGTGTCGTCGACAGTGTTCAGGCAGGTCGCCATCGGCGGCGAGGCCGGCAAGGCCGAGCGGCTGTTCCGCGCCGCCGTCGCCGGTTTCTGCTCGCTCACCCGGCCGAGCCGGCGCGAGATCGCCCAGCTCGACGACCTTACCCTGCCGCTGTTCGACTGCGTTCCGGTCGAGGCGCGCCGCTTCGCCGCCGCCGCCCTGTCGGCCTGCAAGGCCGCGCCGCCGGGGCTGGTGCGGCGACTGTGCGACGAGCCGGTCGAGATCGCCGCGCCCATGCTGATGCGCTCGCCGGTGCTGAGCGACGTCGACCTGATCGGCCTGATCGGCCGGCACGGCCTCGGCCATGCCCGCGCCATCGGCCGCCGCGCCAGGCTCGACCCGGCGATCGCGGCCCTCGTCACCGCGCTGCTGGCGCAGGCCGAGACCGCCGCGGCGCCGGCCGGTCCGGACGCGGACGCCCGGCAAGGCCACCGGCCGGACGCCGGATCCGCCCGCTCGGCCGAAGAGGACGTGCGGGCGCGGCTCCGGGCGATGATGCAGCCGCACGAGCGGGCCGCCGAAAGGGCGCCCGCCCCGCCCCCGGCCTCGCCGCCCGCCACCCAACGCCGCGCCTACGAGCGGCTGCGCCGCGCCGCGCTGTCCGGCGTGGCGGGGCTCTACGACACCGCGCTCGCCGATGCGCTGGCGATCCCGCTCGCGGCCGCGCGCGCGCTCACCCGCGGCGACAGCTACGCCGAGCTGATGACCGGCCTGAAGGCGCTCGACCTGGCGCTGGAGGAGGCGTTTCTCGTCGTGTGCGCCATCTTCCCCGGCCAGTTCGGCCGCGTCGAGGCGGTGCGGCTGTTCGCCGAGCGCTATGCCGCGCTGGAGGCAGCGGCGGCGCGCGCCTGCGTGGCCGGCTGGTGCGAGCCGGACGAGACGCCCGGCGCCAGCGGCCTCAGGGCGTCGTGAGGGCGAAGAACCGCTCCGCCTCGCCGGCGCCGATCTCCAGCTCGACGACCCACAGATCCGGATCGAAACGGCTTTCGCGCTCCAGCCTGGCGGCGACCGCCGCGTCGTCGACCGCGTCCTGCAGCACGCTGAACAGCCGCTCTTCCGGCCGGGCCGCCTCGTAGCTCGTCTGGGCGGCCGGGCCGTAGAGGGCGGAAAGCCCGTCGCGGCCGCGCACCAGGATGAAGACCGCGCCGGCCTCGCTCGCGCCGCGCCGCATCACCGCGGCGTAGCCGCCGGCCGAGAACACGCGCCGCACCAGTGCGGAGACCCAAAGGTCGGTCGTCACCCGCATGCCAGATGCTCCCCCGGTTGCCCGCCGGTGCCGCGCGTCAGTTGGTCAGGCCGATCTCGGTCATCTTGGCGAGCACCGCGGCGTCCGGCTTGCCGGTGACGGGCAGGCCGAACAGCGACTGGAACTCGCGGATCGCCGCCTCGGTGCGCGCGCCGACGACGCCGTCGAGCGCTATGCCGTCATTGCCGAAGGCGCGCAAGCCCGCCTGGATGCGCACGATCGTCGCGTCGGGCGCGTCGATGCGCGGCGCCTGCGGCTCCTGCACGCTGGCCACTTCGACCGTCGGTCGCGGCGCGGCCGCGCGCACGGCCGGTTCCGCCGCGGCG